>DAINCX010000024.1:0-32119 GCA_036732165.1 Candidatus Dormiibacterota bacterium
CGCTTCTCGTTGCGCACGATGATCTCGGGCGCGCCGAGCTCGAGGAGCCGCTTCAGCCGGTTGTTGCGGTTGATGACGCGGCGGTAGAGGTCGTTGAGGTCGGAGGTCGCGAACCGGCCACCGTCGAGCTGGACCATGGGGCGCAGCTCCGGCGGGATGACCGGCAGGTTGTTCAGCACCATCCAGGTGGCCGAGGCACCCGACTTGCGGAAGGCCTCGACGACCTTGAGCCGCTTGATGGCCTTCTGCCGCTTCTGGCCCGAGGTCGACTTCGACTCCTCGCGCAGGATGCCGGCCTCCTGGGTCAGGTCGATCCGCGCGAGCAGGTCATGGATGGCCTGCGCGCCGATGCCGGCCTTGAAGACCTTGCCGAACTTCTCGGTGAAGTCGCGGTACTCCTGGTCGGAAAGCAGCTGCTTGACGGTCAGCGACTCGAGCGTGGTCTTGGAGGTCTCGATATCACCCGAAAGGCCTTCCGTGTCCTTCTTGAAGCGATCGCCCAGGGCGCCCGCCTTCTGCTCGAAGTCCTCGCGCCATTTGGCGATCTCCTCGTCGGACTTGCTCTTCAGTTCCTGCTGCCGCTTCTTAACGGAAGCCTGGACCTGGTCGATCCGCTTCTCCACCTGCTTGGGGAGCTCGCGGGCAAGCTTATCCTCGAATAGGGTCCCCTTCTCGATGATGACCTGCTCGTCCTCACCCTCGCCAATGGTGAAGTTGGTGGCGGCCTTCTTGCCCTTCTGCGCCTTGATCTTGTCGACCAGCTCCTTGGCGCGCGAGGTCATGGCGTCGACGGTCTCGTCGAGCGTCTCCTCGACAGCCTTGATCTTGGCCTTGGTGTCTTCCTGCTTGGCCTTGACCCGGTGATCGAGATCGTCCTTCAGCTCCTTGATCGCCACGTCGCGCTCCTCCTGGAGCTTGACGACGCGATCGTTGTGCTGGGGTGAGGACTTGGAGAGATACTCCTTGCGGGCCTCCTCGTCGATGTTGGTGACGATGTAGTTGGCGAAGTAGAGGACCTTCTCCAGGTTGCGCGGCGACATATCCAGGAGCAGCCCCATCCGGGACGGAATGCCCTTGAAGTACCACACGTGGCTGACCGGCGAGGCCAGCTTGATGTGGCCCATCCGCTCGCGACGAACCTTGGAGCGCGTGACCTCCACGCCGCACTTGTCGCAGATGATCCCCTTGTAGCGGTACCGCTTGTACTTGCCGCAATGGCATTCCCAGTCACGCTGCGGGCCGAAGATCCGCTCACAGAAGAGCCCGTCGCGCTCCGGCTTGAGGGTGCGGTAGTTGATCGTCTCCGGCTTGGTGACCTCGCCATGCGACCACGACAGGATGGTCTCGGGGGATGCAAGGGACAGTTTCAGCGCGTCGAAGTTTTCCAGTTTTAGTGTCATTGATTACCTCAAGGAATCCAGGGGATTCTGCGCGGCGCGGGGTGCACCCGTCGCCCACTGATCGGACTCGTCGATCTCGTCGCGTTCGAGGTTGATGCCGAGGTCGAGCGGCATCTCGGAGCCGTCGTCCTCGCTCAGGATCACCTGCTTCTCACCGTCGGACTGGATCTCGACGCCCAGCGCCAGGCCTTCGAGCTCCTTCACCAGCACTCGGAACGATTCGGGGATGCCGGCTTCCAGCGTGTTCTCGCCCTTGACGATCGCCTCGTAGGCCTTGACGCGGCCCACGATGTCGTCGGACTTGACGGTCAGGATCTCCTGCAGGATGTGCGAGGCGCCGTAGGCCTCGAGGGCCCAGACCTCCATCTCACCGAAGCGCTGGCCGCCGAACTGGGCCTTCCCACCGAGGGGCTGCTGGGTGACCAGCGAGTAGGGGCCGGTCGAGCGGGCGTGGATCTTGTCCTCCACCAGGTGGGCCAGCTTCAACATATAGATGTAGCCGACGGTCACCTCGTGGTCGAACGCGTCACCGGTCCGCCCGTCGCGAAGGGTGATCTTGCCGCCCTTCGGGAGACCGGCGCGAACCAGCTCATCCTCGATCGTCTCTTCCGACGCGCCGTCGAACACCGGCGTGGCGACCTTGAGCCCGAGCGCGTGGGCCGCCCAACCGAGGTGCGTCTCGAGCACCTGGCCGAGGTTCATGCGGCTCGGCACGCCGAGCGGGTTCAGCACCAGCTCGACCGGGGTACCGTCCGGCATGTAGGGCATGTCTTCGCTTGGCAGGATCCGGGCAATGACGCCCTTGTTGCCGTGGCGCCCCGCCATCTTGTCGCCCTGGGCGATCTTTCGCTTCTGGGCAACGTAGACCCGAACCAGCTGGTTGACGCCGGGGGCCAGCTCGTCCTTGGTCTCGCGGCTGAAGATTTTCACATCGACGACGATGCCGCGCTCGCCATGCGGCACGCGCAGTGAGGAGTCACGAACCTCGCGGGCCTTCTCACCGAAGATGGCCCGAAGCAGCCGCTCTTCAGCGGAGAGCTCGGACTCACCCTTGGGCGTGATCTTGCCGACCAGGATGTCGCCCGGGTGGACCTCGGCGCCGATGTAGACGATGCCGCGCTCGTCGAGGTTCTTCAGCGTTTCATCGCTGACATTCGGAATGTCACGGGTGATCTCCTCCGGGCCCAGCTTGGTGTCCCGAGCCTCAATCTCGTACTCCTCGATGTGGATCGAGGTGTACTTGTCCTCGCGGACGACCGACTCGGAGATCAGGATCGCGTCTTCGTAGTTGTAGCCCTCCCATGGCATGAAGGCGACCAGGATGTTGCGGCCGAGCGCGAGCTCCCCTTCCGAGGTCGCCGGGCCGTCCGCCAGCGGCGTGCCGGCCTCGACATGCGTGCCGGCGGGAACGATGACGCGCTGCGAGAGGCAGGTGCCCTGGTTGGAGCGCTGGAACTTGTGGATCGGGTACCACTGCGTCGGCGACCCGTCGTCGGGCTTGAGCAGGATGCCCATCTCACGCTTGAAGCTGTCGAGTTTGGATTCCGGCGAATCCACCGGCGGCGGGGCCGCGCATGAGATCACGGTCCCGGCGGTCTTCGCCATGATCAGCTCGCCCGAATCGCGGGCGGCCGCGCCTTCCATGCCGGTGCCCACGATCGGAGCCTCGGTGACGACCAGCGGCACCGCCTGGCGCTGCATGTTGGAGCCCATCAGGGCCCGGTTGGCGTCGTCGTGCTCAAGGAAGGGGATCAACGCCGTCGCCACGCTCACGGTCTGCTTGGGCGACACGTCCATGTACTCGATGCGATTGATGTCCGCCACCAGGAACAGGTTCTTGGTGCGGGCGGTGGTGCGCTCCTCGGTGAACTGGCTCTTGGCGTCGAGCGGGGCATTGGCCTGGGCCACGATGTAGTGATCCTCTTCGTCCGCGGACAGGAAGTTAACCTCGTCACTGACCCAGGGCTTGATTGCCACGTCGCCGGCCTTGGCTTTGACCAGGGTGTCGGCCAGCTCGCGGTCGATGACCGCGCCCGCCTGGGCGAGCTTGGTGCGCTTGTTCGAAGGCTCGACCACATCCTCCCGGATGGTCCGGCCGACCAGCTTGTCGCGGTGGGCCTTGTCAGCGGGCATGGTGGCGAACACTCGGCGGAACGGCGTCTCGATGAAGCCGTACTCGTTGACGCGCGCGAAGGTGGCCAGGGACCCGATCAGGCCGATGTTCGGGCCCTCCGGGGTCTCGATCGGGCAGATGCGGCCGTAGTGGGAGTGGTGGACGTCGCGCACGTCGAACCCGGCGCGCTCGCGGGAGAGGCCGCCTGGCCCGAGGGCCGAGAGGCGCCGCTTGTGGGTCAGCTCGGCCAGCGGGTTGGTCTGGTCCATGAACTGGGACAGCTGGCTGGAGCCGAAGAACTCCTTGATGGCGGCGACCACGGGACGGGCGTTGATCAGGCTGGCGGCCGTGACCGTCGCGGCGTCGCAGATGGTCATGCGCTCCTTGATGATGCGCTCCATCCGGATCAGGCCCATGCGGAACTGGTTCTGCAGGAGCTCGCCGACGGCACGCACCCGGCGATTACCCAGGTGGTCGATGTCATCGGGCTCGCCGGTGCCGTTGTTCAGCTCGATCAGCTTGCGGATGATGGCGATGAAGTCGTCGTTCGACAGCGTCCGGACGGTCATGTCCGTGCCCAGCCCAAGGCGACGATTCAGCTTGAAGCGGCCGACCCGGGAGAGGTCGAAGCGGCGCGGGTTAAAGAAGAGCGCGGTCATCAGCGCCCGCGCGTTGTCCACCGTCGGCGGGTCACCGGGGCGGATCTTCTTGTACATCTCGACCAGGGCGTCGTTGACGTCGGTCGAGGAGTCCTTGTCGAGGGTCGACTGGATGAACTTGTGCTCGGGGTTGTTGTCCACGTCGGCGAAGAGCGCCTTGATCTCGTTGTTGCTGCCGTAGCCGAGGGCCCGCACCAGGGTGGTCACCGGGATCTTCCGCTTGCGGTCGATCTTGACCGTCAGGATGTCCTTGCCGGAGGTCTCGATCTCCAGCCAGGCGCCACGGTTGGGGATGAGCTTGGCGGCATACAGCATCCGGCCGGAGGCGCGATCCTCGCCACTGGTGAAGTAGATGCCTGGCGAGCGGACCAGCTGGGAGACGACCACCCGCTCGGTCCCGTTGACGATGAAGGTGCCTTCCTCGGTCATGATCGGGAAGTCGCCCATGAAGACTTCCGACTCCTTGATCTCACCGGCGTTCTCCCCGGTCCGGATGGTCAACCGGGTGTTGATGCGGAGGGGAGCGGCGAAGGTCATGTCGCGGTTGCGGCACTCCTCCTTGTCGAACTTCGGCTGACCGAACTCGTAATCCAGGAACTTCAGTTCGTAGTTCTTGCCCGTGTAGTCGGTGATCGGGTTGATCTCTTCGAACAACTCGCGCAAGCCTTCGCGCTTGAACCAGTTGAAGGATCGGATCTGGGTCTCGATCAGGTCGGCGACCGGCAACATCTCCGGAATCTTGCCGTAGCTGACGCGAGAGCCGTTTGAGGCAGGCTGGATCATGGACTCTCCTTTAGATGAAGAAGGGATGAAGGACAGGCGGGCTGGTGCCTCTGGGGACGCGGAAAAACACGCCTTGGAGCACCGAACGGCAATCCTAACACGGTTGTAGCTCAGGTGTCAAACGCACACCGAGCCTCGCCGCGAAGTCCCTTCCTTCGCGAGCGCTCCCACGGCCGGTCCCATGGGACGGAGTACGGGTCAGAGTCGAGTGATGAGCTTTGTCAGACTAATCGCCCGCCAGTCTAGCACTCGCCGCCCGCGAAGGGAAGAGCAACCGGCAACTTCGTGTTCTTGACTGCGTAGGTCTTGTTTTCGAAGGAGGAACCCATGCCGGCTGTCACGGTTGACGACCCCCTCACCCTTCCCCGTATCCCGGCACTGACCAGCGCGACGGAGCGCCCGATCGTATCGGTAACCACCGCCCCGAGCGGCCTCGAAGGTGACGGCTTCCCGGTGCGGCGCGCCTTCGCCGGCGTCGACCTGCGCCTTCTCGATCCCTTCGTCCACCTGGACCAGATGGGCGAGGTCGAGTACGCGCCCGGCGAGCCGAAGGGCACCCCCTGGCATCCGCATCGCGGCTTCGAAACCGTCACCTACATCATCGATGGCGCCTTCCAGCACCACGATTCCAATGGCGGCGGCGGGCTGATCACCAACGGCGACACGCAGTGGATGACCGCCGGAGCCGGCATCCTCCATATCGAGACCCCGCCCGAGGCCCTGGTGGCCAGCGGTGGGCTCTTCCACGGCTTCCAGCTCTGGGTCAACCTGCCCGCGACGATGAAGTGGACGGCGCCTCGCTACCAGGACATCCGCGCCGGCAAGGTCGCCCTCCTGTCTTCCCAGGACGGCGGTGCCCTGATCCGGGTGATCGCGGGCGAGGTGGCTGGACATTCGGGACCGGGCGTGACCCACACCCCGATGGCGATGGCCCACGCGACGCTCAACCCCGGGGCGACGCTGTCGCTGCCCTGGCGCCCGGAGTTCAACGCCCTGCTCTATGTTCTGAATGGCCGGGGCAGAGTCGGCATCGAACGCCGGCCGATCGGGATGGGTCGGCTTGCGGTCTTCGGTCCCGGGGACGTGCTGACCGTCAAGGCCGACGAGACCCAGGAGAGCCGTAGCCCGAACCTCGACGTCCTGATCATCGGCGGGCTGCCGATCCGGGAGACGGTCGCCTGGTACGGGCCGTTCGTGATGAACACCCAGGCCGAACTGGCCCAGGCGGTCGAGGACTACCGGGCGGGACGGCTCGGAACCGTACCCGCCCAGTACGCCTGATCGGTCGAAACCGGAAAAGCGGGGCATAGGGCCCCGCTTTCTTATTTGATCTCGGCGGCGGCGCCGGCGTCCTTGAGCTTCTTCAAGACGCCTTCGGCCTCCTCGCGGTTGACGCCCTGCTTGACCGGCTTGGGCGCCTGGTCGACCAGGTCCTTGGCTTCCTTCAGGCCGAGGCCCGTGATCTCCCGGACGACCTTGATGACGCCGATCTTGGCGTCGCCAGGGCCCGTCAGGATAACCGAGAACTCGGTCTGCTCGGCCTCCGCCGCCGGGGCAGCGCCACCGCCCGCACCGGCAGCCGCCGCGACCGCCACGGGGGCGGCCGCCGTCACGCCAAACTCGGTTTCGATGGCCTTGATGGCGTTCATCACGTCCACCACGGTCCACTCCTTCAACGCGGATACGAAATCGTCGACGCTGACCTTTGCCATGTTGTCCTCCTAAGTTGCCGCCGGCGCAGCCGCCGGAGATTGGGTTTCTTTCTGTGTGCGAAGTGCATCGAGGGTGCGGGCGAACTGCGAAAGCGGGGCCTGGAGCACACTCGCCAGGTTGCCGAGGGGCGCCTGCATCGCACCCAAGAGCCGGCTGAGCAGGACCTCGCGCGATGGGAGGTCGGCCAGCTCGACGACAGCGTCCGCCTTGATCAGCTGGCCCTCCAGGAGCCCACTCTTGATCACCATCTTGCGATTGGCGCGGATGTATTCGTTCAGGATGCGGGCGGGCGCGGAGACGTCCTCGCCGGCGAAGATTATGGCGATCGGGCCACTCAGCTCGGGCTTCAGCTGGCCGTAGCCGGCCGCCTCGGCGGCACGCCGGGCCAGGGTGTTCTTGACCACCATCATCTCGACGCCCCCGTCACGAAGCTTCGACCGCAAGTCTGACATCTGCCCAACGGTCATCCCGCGGTAGTCCGCCAGGACCGCCGTCGACGACTCCTTCAGGCGGCTCGTGATGGTGCCGACAGTGGCGGCTTTCAAGGCCTTCTTGTCGACTTTTAATGCTTTCTTTGTCGCCGTGGCCAATAAAAAAACCTCCTTGTCCAATTCCAGGCAAGAAGGCCGTTCGCACCGTTCTCGCCTACCCAGGAAATTAAGCCCGCGGCACCTGGGGTCTTCGGCTATTCAGTTGTCGCGGCTGCGAAGTATATCAGGCCCCGTTCTTTAACGCTTTCAGCGCGCCTTGCACCAGCTCTCGGACCGCGGGCGCCTCGGCCGCCTCGGGAGACGAGATCTTGATATGCCTGATTCCCGTACCGGTGCCCTCGAGCAGTCCCTCCGGATCGGGTAGGTCGGCGCCGTGGGCCAGGCCGAGGTTGACGCGCTCGCGTTGCGGCGAGATGGCAGCGAAGACTGACTTCATGTCGGCGCCGGCACCGTACTGGATGACCTTCCAGCTGGGGTAGACCTTCTCGGTCACCGTGGGCAGGACGGTCCTGATCACCTCCCGAGTCTTCAGCGCGATCGCCCGCACCTCGGGCGTGTAGGAGCGGAGAAAGATGTCAACGGCGGGATCCCCCGCGCTCTTCGCCACGCTGACCCTCCTCGCTAGGAGAGGCGGGCGGCCGCGGCGGGGTCGACCGGGACGCTCGGGCCCATCGTCGGGGCCAGGTAGACAGACTTCAGGTACTGGCCCTTGGCGGAGCTGGGCTTGGCGCGAACGACCGCATCCATCAACGCCGCGAAGTTTTCCTTGAGCTGGTCCTCGGTATAGGAGGCCTTGCCAATCGTGGTGTGGATGATGCCGGTCTTGTCGACCCGGTACTCGATCCGGCCGCCCTGGATGTCGCTGACCCCCTTGGCGATATCAAAGGTGACGGTCCCGGCTCGTGGGTTGGGCATCAGGCCGCGCGGCCCGAGGATCTTGCCGAGGCGGCCGACCTGCCCCATCATGTCGGGCGTTGCCAGGGTGACATCGAAGTCGAGCCACCCCTCCTGGATCTTCTTGACCATGTCGTCGGCGCCGACGTAATCGGCGCCCGCCTGGGTCGCCTCGCGCGCCTTCTCCCCGGTGGCGAAGACGAGCACGCGGCGCTTCTTCCCGGTGCCATGCGGCAGCGTGACCGAGCCGCGCACCATCTGGTCGGCGTGCCGGGGATCGACCCCGAGCCGGAGGTGCGCCTCGATCCCGCCGTCGAATTTGGAGGTCGAGGCTTGCTTGACCAGCTTGACGGCATCGTCTGGCGCGTACTGGGTCGCCCGATCGATCCCCTTGGCCGCTTCCTTGTACTTCTTGCCGCGTTGCTCGGGCATTACTTCGATACCTCGATGCCGAGCGATCGGGCCGTGCCTTCGACCATCCGCATGCCCGCTTCGACGTCGAACGCGTTCAAATCCTTGAGCTTGAGCTGCGCGATCTCACGGACCTGCTGCTGGGTCACCTTGCCGACCTTTTCCTTGTTCGGCTTGGCCGAACCCTTCTCCACGCCGGCCGCCTTCTTGAGGAGGGCCGCCGCCGGAGGGGTCTTGGTGACGAAGGTGAAGGTCCGATCCTCGAAGATCGTGATCTCCACCGGGATCACCTGGCCCGCCATCGAGGCGGTCCGGTCGTTGTAGGTCTTGACGAATTCCATGATGTTGACGCCGTGCGGGCCGAGCGCGGTGCCGACCGGCGGCGCGGGCGTGGCTTTGCCCGCCTCCATCTGAATCTTGACCATCGCCTTGACTTTCTTCTTCGTCATTACTTGAGCCGCTCCACCTGCAGGAGGTCCAATTCCACCGGCGTCTCGCGGCCAAACATGTTGACCAGGACCTTGAGCTTGCCCTTGTCGGCGTTGATCTCATCCACCTTGCCGTGGAAGTCGGAGAACGGCCCGTCGATGACGCGGACGTTCTCGCCCACCTGGTATTCGACCCGGACCTTGGGCGCCTCGGCCTTGATCTGCTTCTGGATCGACTTGATCTCCTTCTCTTGCAGCGGCACCGGCTTGTTGCCGGAACCGACGAAGCTGGTCACCCCGGGAGTGTTGCGCACGACATACCAGGACTCGTCCGACATGATCATGTTGACCAGGATGTAGCCCGGGAAGGTGCGCTTGGCCACGTGGCGGCGCTGGCCGTCCTTGATCTCGATCACGTCCTCGGTCGGGACCAGCACCTCAAAGATCCGGTCGTGCATGTCCATCGACTCGACGCGCTTCATCAGGTTGTTGCGGACCTTGTCCTCGTGACCCGAGTAGGCATGCACCACGTACCAGTGCGCCTCGCCGGCGGCGGATTGCCCGGCAGCCGAGCTGGAGCCTTCCTCGGGCGCGATCGCGACGGACGGCGTCGGCATCTCGGGCGGCGCGGGGTGACCCTCCCCAACCCGGACGCGGTCGCCACTCCAGACGCGACCCGCCTCGGCGCTCTCCTTGGGAGCGGCCGGGCGCCGGCTGCGCGGCTTCGGCGGCGTCGGCGACGCCGTCTCCGGGGAGTTCGTATCGGCCTTAGCCACGGGGGAACTCGATCTTCACCAGGCTGTGGGCCAGGAGGTAGTCGATCAATCCGAGCATCAGGGAGACGACGACGACCGTCACGATGACCACAAAGGTCATCGTGCGCAGCTCGCCCCAGCTCGGCCAGATGACCTTGCGGAGCTCATTGATGATGTCTTCCAAGCCACGGATGATCCCGCGCCTCGGCGCGGGAGCCGCGCGTTGCACCTTATTGGGCCGTGGTTCGGTCGGAATTGCTCGTGCCATGTTGCTTTTTTATACCCAGAATTGGCAGGGGTGGAGCGACTCGAACGCCCGACCAGCGGTTTTGGAGACCGCTGCTCTACCAACTGAGCTACACCCCTGTGCCGGGCCGCGCGAACAGTATAAGAAGGTGGAACCCAACCTACTTGGTCTCCCGGTGAGCGGTGTGCTGACGGCACCGCGGGCAGAACTTCTTGATCTCGAGACGATCGGGATCGTTCTTCTTGTTCTTGACCGTGGTGTAGTTCCGCTCTTTGCAGGTCTGGCACTGGAGGGTGATGGTCGATCCGAGGGCAGGCATTTATCTCCAAACACAAAAAAGACCTAGCGCCTGCTAGGCAAGTTCGCATGATACCAGACTTCTGGAAGGTCGTCAATATGGTCATGGCCTAGACGCACAACGAGGCCCCAGGATCGACCCGAGGCCTCGCGCATACCTTATTAATGCGTGCCGCGACGACTAGTACTGGACGATGACGGTGGTGCCGATCGGGCTCCACTTCCACAGGAACGACATTGGACTGTAGGGGACATTCACGCAACCGTGCGTACCGTTGTAGATGTTCGAGCCGGGACCGTACCAGGTTCGCCAGGGCGCGTCATGGATGAAGTAGCCACCACCGGCGAACTCCATGGCGAAGTTGGTCCAGGAGTTCGGGTACCAGTACGGGCTGCCGTAGGGCCAGGGCGAGATCATCTGATAGGGCGAATAGCGCGCGAAGATGTGGTAAACGCCGGGCGGCGTCGGCAGCGCAGGGCGGCCCGTCGCCACCAGTGTCGTCAGGACGGCGGTTCCGTCCTGGTAGGCGGTGAGCGCCTGCCGGCCCAGCGAGACCACGATCACCTTGCCGGCGCCGCCATTGAAGGCGACCGGCTGCTGCTGCTTGACGAAGATGGCGCTCGCCAGGTTCTGCTTCTGCGTGTAGAGCTGGGACGCGATCGACCGGAAGGTCGCCTGGTCGGCGGCCGACCCGAGCTGGGCCGCCAGGTTGTTGATGGTCGCGGGGGCGTTCCCGACGCTGGCGCCGATCGACTGCGCGGTGGCAAGCGTCGAGCGCGTGTCGGCAAGCTGGCTGTAGGCAGCGGCGCGGGCATCGAGCAGGCCCTGGACGCCGACGGCGACCTGCTGCAGCTGGGCGACCGCCGGGCCGAAGTCGGCCGAGTCATGAATGGCGTCGAGCCCGCTTGCGGCGGCGGTGACCTGGCTCTGGAACGGGCCCAGGTTGAGTTGCGAATACTGGGAGGCGGTCGCAAGCAGGGCCTTGTCGCTCTGCACGGCGGCGTCCGCCTGCGCTCGGGCGGTCCGGTAGGCCGCGATGCGGCCGTTGAGAATGGCGTATTGATCACTGACGACCTTCGCGAGGGCGATGAGCTCGGCCGGGCTGGTGGCCGTAGCCGAGTAATTGAGGAATCGCGCCTGGTCTGAGTCGATACCGGCGGTAGTCACCCCGGCCTTTTGCGCCTCGCCCATCATCGCAGTCCAGCGGTGCATTTCTCGCTGCAGGGCGTCGCGACTCTCGGTAGTCTGCTGTTGGTACTGGGTCTGGAGGTCGACCTGGAGCTGGCTCAACTTGTCGAGCTGGGCGTGCTCAACCACGGGGGCCTGCCACCAGGATGTCGGCCTGGAGGAGGCGACCTGGCTGTAGCGCCAGAGGAGCTGGTCAGCCTGAGTGGTGTCGAGCCCACCGCGAATGGCGCTCGACAGGGAGTCGTTGAACTGGGTCTCAGCGGTGCGGACCGAGCCGCGCAAGATGTTGTCGCTCGCCAGGGCCGAAACGGGGACCGCCGCGACCAGCGCCCCAATGATCACGATCAGAATCGCTCGACGAAGTCCCCTCACCAAGACACCCCTCTAGATTTGCAGCACCGACGACCGTCCTTCAGCAGGCCGGCCGGCGGATTGCTCTCGCGAATGACATAACGTTACGGCATTCCGAAGGTCATCGGGTGGTGAAAAACCGTGACGTTCGTTACCCGCCCGTCAGACGCGCGACAGCCCCGCGAAACGCGCGAGGCTGTCTATCCTTCTGAGGGGGCTGGCTAGCGCTCGATCGGTGCCCCGATCAGGCTGCCCCACTCGGTCCACGACCCGTCGTAATTCCGCACGTTCGGGTAACCGAGCAGGTAATTCAGGACGAACCAGGTGTGCGATGACCGCTCACCGATCCGGCAGTAGGCGATCACCGCCTTGTCCGGGGTCACGCCCTTGCCCTCGTAAAGCGCGCGCAGCTCGTCGACCGGCTTGAACGTTCCGTCCTCGCCGACCGCCTGGCCCCACGGGATGTTCGCCGCCCCAGGGATGTGCCCGCCGCGCTGCGCCCCTTCCTGGGGGAGGTTCTCCGGCGCCAGCAGCTCGCCGCTGTACTCCTTGGGGGAGCGGACGTCGACCAGCACGGAGCCGGCCTTACCCAGCTCGGCCAGGACCTCATCCCGCAGCGCCCGGATCGCCTGGTTGGGCTGACCGGCCCTGTAGGTTGCCGGCTTGACCGACGGCGCGTCGGTCACCAGCTCGCGGCCCTCGTCCTGCCACTTCTTGCGGCCGCCGTTGATCAGCCGGGCGTCCTTGTGGCCGTAGTACTTGAGGTTCCAGACGAACCAGGCCGCGAACCAGTTGTTGTTGTCGCCGTAGACCAGGACGGCGTCCTCGGCGCTGATCCCTTTGGAGGACAGGAGTTTCTCAAGCTGGTCCTTGGGAAGCAGGTCCCGAACCGGCCGAGCCTGGAGGTCCTTACGCCAGTCCAGGCCGATCGCCCCCTTGATGTGCCCGGTGTCGTAGGCACTGGTGTCGACGTCGACCTCGACGATCTTGACCTTCGGGTCGTTGAGGTGGTCGATCACCCACTGGGTATCGACCAGGACCTCGGGGTGCGCGTATCCCGCCCGCGTGACCTCCGCTGCGCTCTTTGCCATGCTTCGCTCCTTAAAGTTGACTAAATCGATTTACAAACTCAACAATGTGGGTCCCCAAGTCTAGGGCGGCGCGGGCCGGCTGGTCAAGTCGTGATGTGGATCAGCCTCCCCAATCGCAGGAAGCCCCGGTAGCAAGCGTTATTCCGCCAGTTTCATGAACCGAGCTTTCGCCCACGCGGTGCCGGACCCGCGGCCCGTCTCCCCCCGGCCACGCCGGCTTCGGCTGCTGCTGGTGCCGCTGGCCATCGCGCTGGTGGTGATCGCGATCCCGGGCGGGCTCTTCGGCTTCGCCCAGAACGAGCTGACCCAGGCGCAGGCCTCGGAGGCCGAGGGCCATTATGCGCAGGCGCTGGGCCAATTTCAGACGGTCGAAAATATCGCCGGGAATCCCGTCGCCGGCGTCCTGCTGGGAGAGCTCTCGGACAAGGCACGCACCGGAACGGCGGAGACGCACTTCACCTGGGGCACCCAGCTCGAGCGAGCCGGTTATTACGCCGACGCGGAGACGCAGCTGCGCGATGCCGCGAAGAGTGGGATCGCCGACTGGCAAACCCGGGCCAACGAGGGCCTGGCCGATCTGTTCCTCACCTGGGGCCAGTCCCTGGTGGCGAGCAAGAACTTCCAGGCCGGGATCGACAAGTATGGCCAGGTCGCCGGCTTCGACGCGGCAGGCAACCTGGCGTTAAAGACCAGCGCCGAGCTGGCCACGGCGTATTCGGGATACGCGCAGGCCTTCACGCAGAAGCAGCCGCCCGACTATCCGAGCGCGGTGACCTGGTTCCAGGATCTCGTCAAGATGTTTCCGGATAGCCCCGAGGCGAAGCAAGCGCAAGCCAGCCTGCTCCCGCAAAGCCTGTTCAATGCCGGGCTCGCCTACGTCAAGAACTCGCAGTTCCAGCAGGCGCGCGACGCGATGAACCAGGTCGTGCAGTCCTACGCCGGGACCACGTGGGCCACCCAGGCCAAAGCGGCGCTCGGCGCAGCGCAAACCCTCACCGGGAAGCTGGTGATCAGCGGCACCGACCCCACCCCAGTCGCCCATCGGCTGGTGCGAATCTCGACCAAGTGGCGCATCGTGCGCGCCCACACCTACGACGACTCGGGCGGCAAGATCTACGGCGCCACCACCGACGCGAACGGCGTGTTCACGCTGGTGATGCCGCCCGGCCAGAACTATCTGGTGACCTGGTGGGACCCCACACGGAGCACGTTCGTGACTACGTTCCTGAGCGACAACGTGCCGGTGAACCAGGTCACGATCGAGCCGCTCCAACCGGCGCAGACGACCGTCGCCTCGACCTAAGGGCTTAGCGGATCGGCCGCCCTCTGGTCACCTCGTCGGCGCGCTGGCGAAAGGGCTTCCCAATATCGCGGCCAACCCGCTCCTGACGAAGCCGGTCCAGCTCCCGGCGCAGGGCGTTCTCGGCAAGTCTGGACATCGTCAACCGGTGCGGCGGGCCCGACAGCGCAACCACCGCGTTGCGCAAGTCATCGACGAGGTCGGCGGGCAGATGAAACGTGGCGCGGCCTGGCGGGGCGGGCCGCCTTCGCTCGGTCGGCTCTGAGGACTTCCAGGGCTCGCGCAACGAGTCCGCGGCATCCGAACCCCTGTCTGACTTCATTGCATCGAGCCTAGCACATAAATGCCTCTAACGCCACCATTGACATTAAAGGCAGCATTTCCTATGCTTAGCACGTGCATCCCGAGCTCGACGATACAGACGCCCGCGACGGCGCGAGGCTGGCCCAACCAGTTGACCCGGACCGGCTCCTGCCGGGCGAGCCAGCCGAGACCGCTGACTGGCAGGACGCGGTTCACTGGGTGAACGTTTACCAGGAGCTGGTCAGCTTCACCACTCAGCACCTGGAGCTGGCTCAACAACGGCTGGATTCGCTCCCCTCCCCCAGCGACGGTCTGGAGGGCCCGGACCTCACCCTGATCCAGGCTCATTTCAGCCACCTCGGCCTGCGCCTGGATTACTGGAAACGTCGCTCCAGCGAGCTAGCGCCAGACGAGCTTCGACGAAAGCCCGGACATATAATCGGGGCCAAGCCGACGTAGCTCAGCTGGTAGAGCAGCTGTTTTGTAAACAGCGGGTCGCGGGTTCGAATCCTGTCGTCGGCTCCAAATTTGAATACGAATCGCGGGCGACGGACGCATCGCTACCGCTCCCATACCACCAAAAGTACCACCAATTTTCAAAGAACCCGGTCGTCCAGCGGGCCTAAGTCGGGTCCAAGAAGGCTTCCGCAAGTGGTCCCGGTGATGACCGCGGAGCTTTTTGTAAAGAGCTAGGAGCGGCGGCGAGTGCGAGGCTTGGCGCGAGTTGGTGCCTGCAGGCGGGCGCCTGACGCAACGACAGCGAGCGCGCGGTTGGCCAGGTCTGCGAGGCCATGGCGACCGTTGCTTTGCATCCACTCCTTGCTCGCCTCCAGGATCGCGGCCGTCACGACCCGCGCCGCGACGCGTAACTCGAAGTCGTCGGGGCTGCGGCCGGTCCGTTTCGCCAGCATCTCCAAGATCAGTAGCTGCGCGCCTTCGAGTTCGTCCCACAGACGAGCCCGCAGTGCTGGCACCTCGAAGAAGAAGCGGCCACGGGCCAGGATCATTCGCTCGTCCCTCTCAAACAGAGCCGCCAGGTTCTTGAGTACCTCACGGAGGCCGACCTCCAGGGGCTCGCCCTTGGGCCGCTCGAGGAACATGCGGATCGCCACCGGGTCGTAGGCGTCATAGAGGACGACGTCCTCCTTGGTCGGGAAGTAATTGAAGAACGTGCTCGGTGAAATTTCCGCTGCGGCGGCGACTTGCTCGATCGTCGTTTCCTCGTAGCCTTGTTTCTCGAAGAGTCGCAGCGCCGCCCGCTGGATCGACTCTCGGGTCTTCTGTTTCTTCCGCTCGCGCAGACCCCCACGCTGTCCTCCCCCGGAGGGTAAGGGGACTGTGGGCCGCCGCTGTTTGCTCGCCTTGGCCAGGGCCATCGTTATGAGTTTCCGGCATCGATGGGCGTGATGCGAGAGGGCAGGAAGATCGCGATCGCGACCGCTGTTGCCAGCACGAGGGCGGCGCTCACCAGCATCACCTCAGACATCCCGTGAGTGTAGGCCTGATTCGAAGCGCCCACCACCGCGGTGCGGATCGGCGCGGGCAGATGGGCGGCCACCGCGTGAGCGCCGGCAATGCTGCCCAGCGCTGCCTCCCGGGCCGCGGACGGCAAGCCGGCGACGTGCGGCCCGATCTGCGCCTGGTACGAACTGCTCAAGATGCTTCCAAGGGTCGCGACACCGAGAGTGGCGGCGATCTGTTGCAGTGCCCGGGTCAGGGCCGAGCCCGCGCCCGTTTGTGTGGGCGGCAGGGTACCGAGGATGATGTTCAGCGTTGTCGGAAGCGCTATCCCGATGCCGAGGCCGATGACGGCCAGCGCGGCCGCGACCGGAGCGTAGCCCGTTCCCGCCCCGATCTGGGAGAAACCCACCAAAGCGGCAGCGGTAATGGCGAGTCCAGCCGATACGGCGACTCGTTGGCCCAACCTGGCTGCAAGGACATTACCGGCGCCGGCACCCAGGATCACACCGCCGATCAGGGGCAGCAACTTGATCCCGGTCGCCTGCGCATCGTTACCCAGCACGATCTGCAGGAAGGGCGTGAGGATGAACATTACGCCGAACAGGCTGAAGCCGGTGACCACGAACGCCATCGTCGCCCAGGTGAAGCCGCGACTCCGGAAGTTGCTGAGGTCGACAAACGGTGACGGATGGCGCAAGTCCCAGACCACGAAGGCGGTGAGGATCACGGCCCCCGCGATGATCCCAACCAGCACGCGCGGGTCGGTCCAACCGTGGATGGGCTCCTCGATGACCCCGTAGACGAGCGCGGTGACGCCCGCCACCGCCAACAACCCGCCAATCCAGTCGAAGGATCGCGGGTTCGGATCCTTGCCCTCCGGTACGAGGAACCAGACGCCGAGCAGTGCGATGACGACGACGGGCGCATTTATCAGGAAGACGGATCCCCAAGCGTAGTGGGTCAGCAGAAATCCGGCGAGCAGCGGGCCGAGCGGGAGGCCGAGGAAGGCGCCAGCCGCGGTGGCGCTGACGGCGCGAGGACGTTCCTCGGGCGTGAACATGCTGGGTAGAATCGATAGGGAGAGGGGCACGATGAATGCGGCTCCAATGCCCATGACCGCGCGCATCGCGATCAATTCAACAGCGGTCGTCGCCTGGCTCGCGATCACCGAGGAGATGCCGAAGAGTGCGAGCCCGACCATGAGCATTCGCTTGCGGCCGTACCGGTCGCCGAGGACGCCGGCGGGAAGCAGGAGACCGCCAAGGGTCAAGGTATAGGCGGCCACGATCCACTGAAGATCACTGGTTGCGGCGCCAAGCTTCGACGAGAGGGTGGGGAGAGCGGTGATCAGCACCGTCGTGTCGAGGCCAACGACGAGGCCGCTGATGACGAGGGCAGCGAGGGCCCACCAGCGGCCGCCACGTCCCTGGGCGGATGGTTCGATCGCTGTCTTTCGAATTTCGGCGCTCATGGCCGTCACCTCCTTGATACTAGTCACAGTAAAGTCGGAGTGACTCCAAAAATCAAGTTACCGTACAAAGTTGTTACAGGCTAGGATTGCGCCATGAGCCCGATGACCATGCCCAAGCCGAGCGAGCAGGCGAAAGCCGCTTTTCAGAAGCTGGTACCGCCGGACCCGAACGTCACAACCCGCCCGATGTTCGGCAACCTCGCGGGCTTCGTCAACGGCAACATGTTCTGCCGCCTCCTTGGCGAAGACCTGTTCGTGCGGGTATCGGACGAGGACCAGGCCAAGGTCCGCAAGCAAGGCGGACGGGCCTTCGAACCGATGCCCGGACGGGCGATGACGGGTTACGTCGTGGTGCCCGTCGGCTGGCAGAAGAAACCTGATGCGACGCGGACATGGATCGTGACGGCGCTGGCGTGGTCACGCATACTGCCGGCAAAAGACAAGTCGAAGAGCTCGAAGAAGGCGGCGCCGAAGTCGGCGGCGCCGAGGAAGGCTGTCCCGGCCCGCCGCCCGCGCTAGGAAACGGGGCGGAGCAAGCCGAGCGGGATAACCCGCGACGTTTTCTTGGGGTAGTTCGCGTAGCCTTTCCCGCTGGCCACCACGTTGTGCCAGATGCGGTCCCGATCAGCCGGGTTGGTGATCTCCTGCATGCGCGCCTTGATGACCTGGTCGTTGACTCGAAGGGTGACCTCGGGATTCGCCACCATGTTGAGCCACCAGTTCGGATGGACATGAGTCGGATGGCTGACGTCGAGCTCATATGCCAACACCCTGACGCTTGCCCAGGCCCATGGCGCCACGCCAATCTTCGATCCGGTTGAGGAAGAGATGCACTTTCGCTATGACGCCTACCGCGTGCACCACGAGCTCCGGATCCAGAGCACGGATACGGTGCGCCGCAAGCTGCCGCTGATGTAGGAATACGGGCGAAGGGGTTCAGTGTCTGGCGGCTGGCTTCGAAGACCCTTCGTCCCGGGAACCTGATCCCGCCGGGGCGCTAGGGGTTACGTACTCGGCTCAAATTCTGACCCAGGGGTCAGTTTAGCCAGTAGCCGATCTGGCGCCCGAAGATGTCGGGGTGCCGCTTGAGCGCTTCGACGACGGTCACGCCATCGAAGGCGCGGACGTCGTAGGCGCACACCGTCACGACGGGAAAGCGTTTGAAGAGCGCATCTACCTGCTGTTCGACGAGGAGCTGTTCGGCAACCGAGCCGGCGGTCTCGACGTCCGCGACCACCTCAGCTAGCATGCGGATCGGTCCCGGTCGCCTCCGGGACGCCGCCGTCAGCAGCTGCTCGAAGCGCGCGACCTGCTCACTGGCTGAGCCGGAGACTTCCGGGTAGAGCATCAGCAGGCCAGCGTGGATGGCGTCCGCGGCGTCGATGCCCTCGTTCCGCAGCGCGGCGAAATAGTGCTCGCGCACATCAGGGGTGGTCCGGAGGAGCAAGACCGACTGGCCGGCCAGCAAGCCGTCCCTGAGGAAGGGGAGGCCGAGCCGGAGCCGGCCCGCATCGGTCGTGTAAAAGCATGCGAGGTGGCTCCCGAGGCGGACGACCACGTCCTGGACGACCATGGTGGACGCCAGGCCAGTGTCGGTGGCCGCTCTGTCCTGGCCTGGACCCGCCTCCAGGAAGCTCCAGAGGTCGTCTTCGCGAAGTCGGCGGGCCCGGCGACGACCGACGCGACTCGCCGGCAGCAGGCCGCCGTCCGTCCAACGGCGAATCGAGGCCTCGCTGACCTTCAGGAAGGTCGCGGCTTCGCGGGTGGTCAGCAGGCGCTCACGTGCGGCCGGCCTCTGTGGACGGCTAGGAGCGCTCATCGGTCGTGTTCGGAACCAATCGCCTAGCGATGGTCAGGCCGGATCCCGCTACCAGCGGCGTGACTCGCTCAGCATGCGTCGGACCGCGAGCAGGACTGATTCCCGCCCCGGCTCGGAATGGAGAACCGCCACCTGCTCGGGGCGGAATGCCCGATCGGCACGATATCGGTCGGCGATCACCACGATTGGTTTGCCGGTCTTCAGGTAGTAGCGGAGCAAACGCCACCCCGGCTTCTCTTTGTGCGAGACACCAGGTAGCCGGCGGCTATCCAGCAGCACGATGTCGGCGGCATGGCCGAGCGGGCAGGGCTGGCCGCGGACGCCGAGGCAGGTGTATTCCGACACGGTCGGACCCGGACAGTTGCTGACGAGGTAGCCAGCCGCTTCGAGCCAGTCATCGTAACGCTCCCTGGCACTCTCGTCATCCTCGACGACAAGGACCGTCGGCGGATTGTCAAGCTCCTGAGCCGGTACAGCTGCGTTCATGGATCTCCTCCAGAATGACGGCCTCGGATTGCGATCGGTAGGGGCCAATGGTCCTGACATTGACGGGACCATCCATCCGCCCACCGGCTTGGTCGCCGGCTGCGGCGGCTTTGAATGGAGCTAGCCGGCCAGTCTGCGCACCCTCGCGCAGAGCGAGTCGCACATCGTGTCGCACACGCGAGGCACCTTGGCTGGCGGCGGTCGGCGCCATCGCCGCGCTGGTGACTGATTGCAGCATCGTGGTCGAGCGAGTCGAGCCGGCCAAATAGGACCGGGGGGCCACTCGCGATCGAGGACCCTCTCGGCGCAGGACTTTAGCCTCTACCCCGGCCTAGGGATTGAGGCCAGGATGCGAATAGTGGTCGCGCTCAAAGGAGGATGTTAATGAGAAGCCTGGTCGTCTACGACTCAGAGTTTGGAAACACCAAGAGGGTTGCCGAGGCGATTGCCGCCGGGCTGGTTGGTCATGGCCCGGTCCGCCTCCTTGGACTCGATAAGATCCCGCCGCAGAACCTGGGGCCCGTCGATCTCCTGTTCATAGGTGGTCCGACTCAGGCACATGCGATGACCGCACGGATGCGCCAGTTCGTTGACGCCCTGCGAGCAAAGCCAGCGAACGGCATCGCCGCTGCCACCTTCGATACCAGACTCCGGATGCCAGCCGTGATTTCGGGGTCAGCCGCGAAGGCCATCGCCAGGAAGCTGATGAGCGTGGGCGTGCGGATCTTCGCTGCCCCGGAAAGCTTCTTCGTTCGGGGGAGCCTTCCCCAGCTCGAAGACGGCGAAACGGAACGGGCCGCGAAATGGGCGAAGGGTGTTGCGGATCGCCTGGCATTGAGCCTCTGGTGCGCGGCATGACTCTTGGAACAAGACCCTGGACCACCGAATCCACGGCCCGGCATCCAGCTGCGCGACGAGGTTCGACGTCCCGTCGCCTGCCCGGGCTCGCGCGTTTCGCAATAGTCCTCGAGATCCTCCTTGGGATCGGGGCAGTCGGTGGCGGAAGCCTGTTCATCCTGGCGCCGGACGGCCATCTACTGGGGCTTCCCCTCAAGATGTTGGCGGGAACGCCATTCCACTCCTTCCTACTGCCGGGGCTCTTACTCTTTACCTTCGTCGGCATTGGCCCTATCGTGGCAGCCGCGGTTACACCTCGACAACGAGCGATCGGGCCGCTCGCTGCCATGGCCGTGGGCGTGACGCTGATGACCTGGATCATTGTCGAGATGGTGCTGTTCGCCGGCTCCGCGAGCTTGCTTTGGGCCTTCTACCTGATTCTCGGGACGGTGATCGCGGCGGTTGGGGCAGCGTGGTGGCGATCCACTGGCGCGCGAAACGGAACTGGACCTGGAGGTGACTTGTAATGCCGGTCACGGCCACTCGCATACCGCCAGCAGGAACATCCCAGCGGACGTCGGAAAAAAGCGATCAGACTGCCTCTGTCGAGCCAACCCGTGACTGGACCCCGCGGGCTCGGCTACTGGGAATTGTTGCTGGGTGGACGCTCTTCGCCATGGGCATCGCGTACGTCCTCACCATGGTTGCCGGATTTGTCGCCGCGGGAAATCTGACGGATCCGATCAGGGACCCCAACCTGGCGATCATGGAGTTGCTGATCCTGGTGCAGGCACCCATCATCGTCGTGATGTTTGCCGTCATTCACGCCTATGCTCAGCCAGCAAACCGAGTGTTGAGCCTGACGGCGTTCGCTCTCGTTTGCCTGATGGCCGGCATCACGATCAGTGTCCATTTCGTTTTGTTGACCGTCGGACGCCAACTCAGTCCGGCCGCCATTCCCGGCTTCGCCCAACTCTTCAGCTGGCAGTGGCCCTCAGTCTTCTACGCGCTCGACATCTTGGCGTGGGACTTCTGCTTTGGCCTCGCGCTCCTTGCCGCAGCGCCGGTCTTCGGAGGCCACGGCCTGAGGCGCTCGGTGAGGACCGGAATGCTAGTCGCAGGAACGCTTTGCCTTGCTGGGCTGGCTGGCGTCGTGGTCGGCAACATACAGGTTCGAAATATCGGGATCCTGGGTTACGGAGCCCTCTTCCCCGTCATCGCGCTGCTGGTGGCCCGGGTCCTAACCGGAAGCCTCCGCCCTACCGACTAGCTCCAAACCGTGGCCGGGCAGCCATCGGCTTTTCCCCGATTTCCTGGCTCGCGAGGACAGAAAGCGCGCCGGCGGCGCGCCGATAAGGGTCGATTTCTGTAGCCAATTCTGTAGCCAACCCAATGGACTTAACAGCACTTAATGGACGCATTGCGAATATATGCAAAGCCAAAATTTCGGACCTGAATTCAATTGCTGCCTGATTAGCTCGGCTCGGCGCAGTCGGCTACGGCTTTACGCGTTCCCCTGATGCCGCGGACCCCTCGATGGCCGCGATGACCTCGTGGCGCCGGACGGCGTCGGCGAAGTCCGCTACGGTATGAGTCCCGTTGTCAATGTCTGCCGCGAACGCGGCGTAAACACGCCCGACGTTGAAGGCGGGCGTGTCTTCCAGGCTGGTGAGCGCCGGCCATTTCTGTGTCAGGGCCGCCGGGGTTGCAAGCACGGTGGGCTCGTTGCGCCCGCGTGCTCCCGCGACGGTCAGCGGGTAGATTCCGGGTACTGCGGCGTCGGCCGTAATGCGTAGCGTTCCGTCGGTTCCGTTGATTTCCCACAGGAACCCGGTGCCGCCGGCCACGGCCTCACGCACGTGGATGCTGGCAATCGCCCCGGACCTGAGTGTGCCGATCACCGCGATTTGGTCGTCCGCCGTTTTCACGATCTGCGCCCCGGTCTCTTCAATGATGATGAGCGGCCTGCGAAGATCTGACACTGCCGACAACTCGGCGAACTCGCCCAGCACGTAGTTGAGGATGTCGAGGCTGTGGCCGACGGCGATCGTGAGCAGGTTGGCCCCGTTAGTTTTGTCGAGCATGTAGGCGTTGGGCTGCACGACGATATCGCCGGGGACCGACAGCCCGACCATGGTCGTGGATAGGACCTCGCCGACGTATCCATCGTTGAGCAGCTC
Source organism: Candidatus Dormiibacterota bacterium (assembly GCA_036732165.1). GTDB lineage: Bacteria > Chloroflexota > Dormibacteria > CF-121 > CF-121 > JALYYC01. The sequence continues at coordinate 22,680 of DAINCX010000024.1, forward strand.
CTGGACGAACTCGATCGCCGGGGCCTGGCGGGCCTGCAACCCGACGACCGTGCGCACCCCCTTTTCGGCGGCGAGCGCGGTCATCGCTCGCGCGTCGTCGAGGTCGCGGCCAAGTGGCCACTCGCAGTAGACGGCTTTGCCGGCGGCAAGGGCCGCGGAGACGAGCTCTCGATGGTGCGGGACCTTGACCGTAACCGCGACCATGTCGATGTCTGGGCGCATCACCAGCTGCTCGTGGTCCGAGAACACCGCGTTGACCCCGAACACCTCGCCTGCTGCGCGCGCGGATTCGGCGCTGTGCGCGCTGAGTCCCCGGATTTCGTAGTTCGGCAACGCTCGCAGTGCTGGGATGTGGGCCGTGGCCGCCCAGCCCCTTACGGGGCTGACCCCGATGATCCCGACACGCAGCGTCGATTCAGGCATTGGTCAATAATTGCACGTGCAAATACTTTACTCTCGCATGGTTGCATATGCAAGTACCGTCGAAACGGGCGCCGCGGCCCGTTTCGATCCTGGCGAAGTGGCACCGGGCAGGCGCGGGTTGCCTCAGGGCGCCTTGGCGAGCGGAGCGCGCCTCAAGTGGTTTGCTTGCGCACGTGCTGCTGACGGAATAGGTCGGCAATCTCCTTCACGGTCGTCGCGTCCTCGGGCCTCTTGTCCGCCCCTCGGAAGGAGACGACACGAGGAAACCGTAAGGCGAACCCAGGCTCATCACCGACTTTTCCAGCCGTGTGCCTCGGGCTGGGCGTGATTTCATCGGCCATCACCTCCACCACCACCTCAGGCTTCAGCCACACATCGGGCACCAGGATCGAGTCGACACGTGCCGGCCGCTGATCGACCTGCAGCTTGTCGGCGCGCTCGTGGATCTGCCGCCACTCGGCGTCGGACAAGCCGGTGCCAAGCTTGGTGATGGTGGCAAAGCGGTCCTGTTCCGCGTCGTACACCCCTCCCAGTAGCGCGCCCACCCCGAACTCCGCACGCTTGCCTTTGCCAAAGTAGTAGCCGAGCAAGACGAGGTCGACGGTGTCGCTGAGCTCGCCACTGGTGTGGCGCTTCAGCTTGACCCAGTTGAAGTTGCGCGCCCCAGCCTGGTACTTGGAATCCGGTCGCTTGACCACGACGCCCTCTAAGCCCTGGCTGATCGAGTCCAGCAGCGTCCTGGTGAGGACCTCGACCGAGTCCGTCTTGATGATGGGCGCCGGGAGCAACACGGTCGAGCCGGCAATCACTTCATCGGCCATGGCGAGGCGCTCCTCGTAAGGCAGCTCGGTGAGGTCGCGCCCGTTTCGGTACAGGATGTCGAAGACGAAGGCGACCAGCGGCAGGTCAAGCGCGGCTTGCTCGATGCCGTGGTGGCGCCGGCGGCTCGCGGTCAGCTGGAACGGCAGGTATTCCTCCAGTTCCTTGCTGTACGCGATCGCCTCGCCGTCGAGGATGAGGGTCTCATCCTTCAACCCTTTCGCGGCGGCGGTGACCTCGGAGAACATGAGGGTGTAGTCCTCGAGGTTGCGCGAAAAGACCCGTACCTCTGAGCCGTTCTTGTGGATCTGCACGCGGATTCCGTCGTATTTGGGTTGCACCGCGACCAGGCCCAGCTTCTTGATCACGGCTTCCGGGTTGGGGAGACGCTCCGCGAGCTGGCTTCGGATCGGCCGGCCGACCGTGACCTTGAGGGCGTTGACCTCGTCTTCCCCGCCGGACCAGAAGGTTTTCGCGATCAGGCCCAGGTCGGAGACTCGGTTGTACGCCCCTTCCAGCACCGGTCGCAACGAACGGTCACCCTTTCTGGCAAACGAGAGCGCATCGAGCACGGTCGGGTCGCCGATGCCGAGCCGCAACCGGCCGAGTGCGATGCGTACCAGATGCTTGGCGGAAACCGGATCGACCTCTTTTAGCAATCCGGCGAAGAGCGAGCGCTTCTTTTCGACCGATCCGGCGCCGGCCGAGACGGCAATTTCCATCAACCTCGCGTGGACTTTGGTGACCGGTAGCGCCTCGCTCGACCCGTGCGCCGAGAGCTTCGCCGCCAGCAGGCCCAGATCACCGACCTGGCCGAACAGCTTCGCGACCTCATCGATCGGCGTGGCGAACGCCTGCGCGATGGCCGCCATGACCAGCTTCTCGCCAAGGCCGATCTCAATCGGCTCGAAGAAGGGAACCAGTCGCCCCTGGATGAGATAGGTGAGCGGCTGAATCTCGTCGGACGAGGTCTTCGCGTAGAGCTCGGCGAGCGTCTTCACCAGCTCGTTCCTGCTGCTGGTCGACTCCAGCCGGTCGAGGTAGCCGCTGAGCTCCGAGAAGGTCATCGCAACGCTTCGAGACGATCAATGAAGGCGCGCTGCGCGGACACCAGCTTGCGGCGCGCCGTATCCGGGTCATACCAGGCGGCGCGATCGACCTCAGGAAATTCCTGCATCTTCCCTGAGCGGGGCGGCCATTCGATCACAAACATGTTGCTGGTCGATCGCGTCACATCCAGGTCCCCGCGCGCGGCCCACGCATGGACGATCTTGCCTCCGGCTTGGCGCACGGTGCCCAGGGCGGTCAGGTCACCGTCGGGCGCCGCCACCCCAAGCTCTTCTTGAAATTCGCGCCGCGCCGCGTCCATGCCAACTTCATTGTCGGCGACCTCGCCTTTCGGTATCGACCAGGCGCCGTCATCGCGCTTCTGCCAAAAAGGGCCACCGGGATGCACCAGGAGCACCTCGAGCATACCGTCCCGCTGCCGGTACAAAATCAAGCCGGCACTCGCTCTAGCCATCGTCAGAAGCCTCAGCCTTACCCTATCGCCCTCGGCGACGCAAGCGTGAACGAGATTTCTTCGGCTACGCGGCCTGCGGAAGACGAACTTCGATGCGCTCGTCGCCCGGCGCCAGGACGGTCACAGGACCAACCGTCCTGATCCTCGGGGGACCTCCGCCCCTATGGACCTGACCGCGAAGCGAGCATGCTCAGGGCAATGACTACGACAGTTTGTCCTCACCCGGTCGCGATTGCGGCGCCCGCCGCGGACACGCGTCGCGCCGGCTGGGTATCCGAATATCGGCGCAAGGTCCCGGCCGCCGATCGCTGGGCGCGCGGGCTACCCGATCGGGCCCACTCTATCGAGACGCAGGATCGCATCTTTCGCATGGCAGAGCAATTGACCTGCGAAGGGACCGACTGCCATGACCTCTTTAGCAGGCTGGAAGAAGCTGACGGGCTGGTCGCGAGAGCGGCTGATTCGAAGGCGGTCGCGAAGGCTGGCTACCAGACGATCGCACCGCTGCTTGCGCTTACCCGGGACTCCATGTTGATTGGCGACGGCGGAAGGCAGCCCGACCTGCGTGCTGTTGGCTTCAATCCGATCCCCTTCGATGACCATGATCCGGCGGCCTACGCCTGGGTCATGTTCGAGCTCACTGTTCGGGCCCGCGAGGATGCCGCGGGGCAGTCTCAACCGTCCGGTTCGTTTACAGCGGCAAGTACGGCGGCACCGTAACGCTCCAGCTTGGCGGGACCGACACCGGGCACCGCTGCGAGGGCGGCGATCGACGACGGCCGGGTTCGCGCGATCTCGGCCAGCGTCTTGTCGTGAAAGATGACGTACGGCGGCAGCTTGGCCCGCGTCGCCATGTCGAGGCGCCACCGACGCAGCGCCTCGAATCGAACCAAGACCTGACCGGTTAGGTCGCTGGCGCCGGGGCCGTTCGATACACGGCGCCGGGGAGGGATTGGTCGAGATGCGCCGACCTCAAGCTCCACCGTCGGGGACTGCTCGCCGGCGAGAAGGGCCCGGCCGGTCTGCGTGACTGCCATCGTGGGTTTCTCGCCGTGCCCGCGGACGACCATGCCCAGCTCCACCAGCGTGGAGACGAGGTCCCGAATGCGCTCCACCTCCCAGTCCCGCAGCGCCCCGAAAAAGGCGAGGTCTTTGACCCACGGCTTCGAGCTCGACCACGCGTCCAGCTGTCCGTGCAGGATCAACGCGATGCGCGCCGCGCCCAGATGCCCCGTGAAGCGAGCGACACACGCGACCGCGGCTTCCACGTCCTCCGGCGCGACGGTCACCGTCTCGATGCTTCGCGGGTTCAGACAGTTGTCGCAGGAGCGACAGGTGCGGGGCACGCCCTCCTCACCGAAATAGTCCGCGATCCGGGCGTGGCGACAGCCGCGCGACCTGGCGTAATCCATGACCTGGTTGACGCGCGCGTAGGCATGCTCCTTGAGTTGCGCCTGCTCTTCGAAGTCGACAGGCGCGCCAGTCAGCTTGCGGATTCCGCCGTCAGCTTCCACAACGCCGGTCCGCTCGAGCAAAGCAACGGCTGCGCGAATGGCGCCATCGTCGATACGCGGCAGCCGGGCCTGCCAGTTCGAAATCCAGCCGGTACCATCGCGAAGCATCTCCCGGTAGACGGCTCGCACGGTGTCCCGATCGGGGTAGGCCTGCTCGATGAAGAACTCCTGGAGCTGCCGGTCCTGGGCGCTGTACAGCAGGATGCATTCTGACGGCCGGCCGTCGCGGCCGGCGCGGCCAGCTTGCTGGTAGTACTCCTCGAGGCTGCCCGGGAAGTCGTAGTGGATGACCTGGCGGATGTCGGGGAAGTCGACCCCCATCCCGAACGCCGACGTGGCGACGATCACTTTGAGGCGGCCGGCGGTGAACTCCTCGTAGACATCCTGCCGCTCATCGCCATCGAGGGCGCCATGGTACGAGGCTGTGGCGATGCCGGCCTCCGAGAGCAAAGCCGAAATCTCAATCGCGGTCTTCCGCGCGCCACAGTAGACCAACGACCGGCCGTCGCCAGGACGGATGCGGGCCAGCAGACTCGTCCGCTTCTCCGCCTTGCCCCGGCAGCGCACCACCGACATCATGAGGTTCTCGCGGACGAAGCCGGTGACTTTCCCAACCGGCTTTCGCAGGCCCAGGCTGGCGATGATGTCGAGGCGCACCCGAGGCGTCGCCGTTGCCGTGAACGCACCGACCGGCGGCCTGCCGCACGCCGCGATGGCGTCGGCCAGGCGGCGGTAGTCGGGTCGAAAGTCATGCCCCCAACTGGAGATGCAATGCGCCTCGTCGATGACGAAGCGCGAGACGTTCAGCCTCCCCAGCGCATCCAGAAAGCCACTCGCGCCGATCCGCTCCGGGGCCAAGTACAGGAAGCGCAACCCGCCGGCTGAGGCCCGCATCATCACCTGGCGACGTTCGTCCGCCGTCATCTGGCTGTGGATGCAGGCGGAGGGTATGCCCAGCAGGGTCAGCCGTGCCACCTGGTCGACCATCAGGGCGATCAGCGGCGAAACCACGATCGTCAGATCGCCCGCGACGACGCCGGGCACCCAGTAGGCAACGCTCTTTCCCGATCCGGTCGGGGCAACGAACAGGACATCGGCACCCGACTCGGCCGCGGCCACGACCTCCCCCTGACCCGGCCGGAAATCGGGCAGACCGAAGACATCCTGGAGGACAGTCCTTGCCGCCGCCGATGGCTCGCGAGCCAGGACGGGGGTTAGAGGCGCGGGCACCTGTCGACGCTAGCAGGTGCCCGCGCTCCGGCTTTCACGCTAATTTCGGGTGGGGTAACGATCACGCTGCGGCGAGGATGCGCTCGTCCGACTTTTTGGTCTTCACGCCGATCACGAGCAGGTAGAGGACCATCGAGACTTCCGCGATTGCTGATGGGATGGTCACGAAGCCATGCATCGCCTTGCCAACGTCGGGGACCAGGAACAGCGCGAGCATGTCCACGATGTAGCAGACGGCCCCCAGGATGAGCACCACGCCGAGCGCCCTCGGGAACCACTCTGACTTGTAAGCGAGATAGCCCAGCGGCACCAGCCACAGGCCGAAGAAGATCTGGGCGATGAGGAGCCCGTAGTGCTGGGCGTCGAGCAAGAGCAGCGCGATGGCATTCGAAGCGGCAGGACCAATGGAGGCGAGGTTCACGGCGCCCGTTGCAACTCGCAAGGCCTCAAACCCGAAAATCTCGTTCAGCATCACAATCCCGGCCCCGATGGCAACGAGGACGACCATTGCGCTCGCCACGCTCTTGTTCACGTGCTGGAGCAGCCGATAGAGGGTTAACGCGAGGAAGACCCAGACCGTCGCCTGGACGAGGTCGGCGACGACGCCCATGCGCACCAGTCCGGAGTTGGCGAGGAGGTTCCTAGCGCTGGTCGCCGCGTCGCCGGGGACGTACACGTTGGCGTACACGAAGAGCAGCGCAAAGGCGCTGAAAATGCCGTTGAGCAGGTAGAGGGCGCCCGCGATTCTGGCCAGGCGCTTCGGTGAGTTGATCATGCTTTCTCCCTGAACATACACTGTAAACTTATGGCGTAAGCTTATACCTACAGCGTAAGCTTGTCAAGATGGCCACCCAAACCGACGTCAGGCCAAAGCCCCGGGCGCACTTGAGCAGAGAGCGCGTCCTCAGTGCCGCCCTCATTCTTGCCGACCGGGGCGGGATCGAATCCCTGACCATGCGCCGGCTCGGCCAGGAGCTCCGGGTCGAAGCGATGTCCCTCTACAACCACGTCGCCAACAAGGAGGACATCATCGACGGCATCGTCGACCTCGTGTTCGGCGAGATCGCGCTGCCGGCCGATCGAGGTGACTGGAAGACGGCCATGCGGAAGCGCGCGATCTCGGCCCACGAAGCGCTGCTGCGGCACCCCTGGGCGACCAGCCTGATGCAGTCTCGGACCAAACCCGGTCTCGCGACCCTGCGACATCACGACTCGGTGCTGGGGAGCCTTCGGCAGGCAGGATTTACGCTGGTCATGGCCGCCCACGCCGTATCGGTCATCGATGGCTATGTCTATGGCTTCGCGCTGCAGCAGATCAATCTGCCGCTACACACCCCGGAACAGGTCGCGCAGGTCGGGGAGAACATCATTCGGCAGCTTCCCGCTGACGAGTACCCCCATCTTGCCGAGATGATCACCCAGCACGCCATGACGCCGGGCTACGACTATGGGGACGAGTTCGAGTTCGGTCTCGACTTGATCCTCGACGGCCTCGCGAAACTCCGAGATTAGGCCGATGCTGGCGCTTGGAGCGCTGGATACCGAGATGAAGAGAGCCTTCGGTATCGGTCACTTCGACTACGTATTGCTCTAGGAACTCTTGCGGTTCCCCCGGCGCCAAGCCCGGATGAGTGATCTGGCCTCGATGCTCAGGCTGGCGCCCAGCAATATCACGCACCGGGTCCGGCGGCTCGAGAATCGGGGCCTGGTCGTGCGCCGAGTTGATGCAAATGACGGACGAGTCGTGCTGGCCCGGTTGACGCCGAAAGCTCTCCGACTGCTGCGCGATTCCCGGCCGCTCGTTCGGGAAGGCGTCCGGCGGCATTTCCTCGACCACATCGATCCGAAACGGCTCGAGTCGGTGGCCGCCATATTCTCAGCCATCGCCAACGCAAGAACCGAGCCCGCCGGCAAGTGTGATTAGGGCGGCGGGGGGCGAGCCACTCTCGCCTGGTACGGCAGGACGCCGTCTGCCCGGGCCTAGCGGGGTTGAGGCCCGCCTCGGGCCAATCGTTCGATGATTGCCTCGGCCTCCTTGGCGATATCGCGAACGATCTCTCCGGCCGGCTTGATGTCGTTGACCAGGCCACAGGATTGCCCGGACCAGAGTGGGAGATACTCGAGGTCGCCCGTGAGCTCCGGGGTTGGGGTTACGCTCTGGTATCGCTCGATTTCAGCCGTCATGCCATCTCGCGTACGCGTGCCGACGGTCGTTCCGGCCCCAGGTCGCTGTCCACTCGGTGGCCGCCCCGCGGCCTCCCATTCGCGGACGATGAGATTCCGCAACACGCGATGCGGCGCGTTCGGCCAGCCGACGTCGAAGAGGTCCTCGCAGTAGAGGGTGTCGTCAGCCCCACTGCTAATGATTCGTTCCTTGTACCGCTGCGGTACAAAGGCCTCTGCGCTCGCGACAAACCGCGTTCCCATCGACACACCCTGTCCGCCGAGAGCGAGGACAGCGACAAGGCCCCGCCCGTCCGCGACGCCACCAGAGGCAATCACCGGGACCGGGGCAATGGCGTCGACGACAGCCGGGATCAGCACGGCCAGCCCGATGGTCCCTCGAACATGGCCACCCGCCTCGATGCCCTGGGCGATGACGAAATCGACGCCCGCGCGGGCCGCCGCCCGCGCCTCATCGACGGAGCCTACCTGCACCGCCACCTTGACCCCGCGAGCGTGGGCTGGCTGCACGTAGGGGCGCGGATCTCCCCAGAAGAACACGAGGAGCGGGACCCGCTCCTCGAGACAGGCTTCGATCGGACCTTCTTCGATCTCATCGAGGATCAGGTTCACACCGAACGGCTTCGAGGTCTTCGCCCGCACCCGGCGAATCTGTTCACGTAGATAGGGCACGGAAAATCCGCTAGCCCCGAGCACACCGCAACCACCGGCGTTCGACACGGCCGCCACGACGTCAGGACCGGCACCGGCGGCGAATCCGGCTGACAGGATCGGGTGCTCAATTGCCAGCTGCTTGCAGAGGTCTGTTTTGAGCATGGTGTCTTTCCTCCTCCTCGCGGCCTTCGCCGCAAGCAGACTCTAGCCCTCTGATCCGGTCGGAGGTTCCCGCGTACTAGCCGGCAAGCTCTGCCCGGCGGGGCGGCTCCGCCCCGGCACGGGTGCACGTGAGCGATGCAACGAGGCACGCGTACTCGAGCGCCGAGCGCAGCTCGTCAGCGCTCAGCGCCAGGTCGCGGCCGAGGGCGCCGTGATCGTGGAGCCAGGCCAGCAGCGCGGCACCGAAGGCGTCTCCGGCGCCGATCGTGTCGACGACCTCGACCACCGGAGCGGGGACCTGCGCCTCGCTATCCCTCGTAACTCCAAAGGCGCCGTCGGCCCCGACGGTCACGACGACCAATTTAGGCCCGCGAGCGAGCAAGGTCCGCGCAGCCGTCTGCAAGTCGCCGTCCGGAAAGAGCCAGGCGACGTCGGCATCGCTGGCCTTGACGATGGTGCTATCGGCGATGACCTGGTCGAGGCGTGCTCGGTAGCCGGCCTGGCTCGTGACCTGCTCGGGACGAATATTTGGGTCGACCATCACGACCCGCTGGGTATGCTCCCGGCGCACGAGCGCAGCGATTGTAGTGGCGATTGGCTCGAGCACGAGGCCGAGAGTGCCCACGTGCAGGGCGCTGACCTCGGGGGCCAAGAAGGCCGGGACCATTTCCGGCGTCAGGTTCGGGGCAGAGGTTCCCTCGATCACAAATCGGTAGGCTGCGTGACCCTCCGCATCGACCGCAGCGATCGCCAGCGTAGTCGGCTCGGGACCGAAGCTGGTCAACCCAAGGTCGACGCCATCGGCCGCCAGGAGCTCGCGGAGCCACTGACCGAAGGCATCCGTGGACAGGCGGCCAAGGAATTGTGTTGGGATCCCGAGTCGCGCGAGCGCTCGGGCGGTGTTGAGCGGCCCGCCGCCGGGCGAGTCAGTT
>DAINCX010000025.1:0-30677 GCA_036732165.1 Candidatus Dormiibacterota bacterium
GAGGCTACGGTCGTGACGAGCCACGCGTCATGAGCCGCGAACGCCTGGTCATCATCGGCGGCGATGCGGGTGGCATGAGCGCCGCGGCGCAGGCCCGCCGGATGCGAGCCGATCTCGAGATCGTCGCCTTCGAGCGTGGCGACTACACCTCCTACTCGGCCTGCGGCCTCCCCTACGTCGTGGGAGGCGTGGTGGCGGACTTCGACCGGCTGGTCGCCCGAACGCCGGCGCAGTTCCAGGCGCAGGGCATCGACGCCCGGGTGCGCCATGAGGTGGAGGCGATCGATCTGAAGGCGCGCCGACTGACGGTCCGGGCGCTCGATACCCAGACCGTTCGGCAGGAAGCCTATGACCAGCTCGTCTACGCCACCGGGGGTATCCCGGTCCGGCCCGAGCTCCCCGGGTCGGACGTCCGGGGGATCCACGGGCTCCAGACGATGGGGGATGGGATCCGCCTCGCCGAGATGATGACCCAGACCGGGCCGAAGACCGCGGTCGTGATTGGCGGTGGCTACATCGGGCTGGAAGTCGCCGAAGCGCTGATCCAGCGGGGCCTTGACGTGTCGCTGGTGAATCGCACCGATGCCGTGATGACCAGCCTCGATCCGGACATGAGCGACCTCGTCGGCGACGCCCTCCGCGCCGAGGGCGTCCATCTCTACCCTGGCGAAAGTGCCGAGGCCTTCGAATCCCGAGCGGGGATGGTGACCGCGGTCGTCACCGCGCGCCGCACGCTACCGGCCGATCTGGTCATCCTCGGGATTGGCACCGCGCCGAACGCGGGGCTGGCGCGCGAGGCGGGAATCCCCCTCGGTGCGACCGGGGCGGTCAAGGTGAACGATCGCCTCCAGACCGAGGCCGACGGCGTCTGGTCGGCGGGGGACTGCGCGGAGTCGTTTCATCTTGTCAGCGGGCGCTGGGTGAACCTCGCGCTCGGCACTATCGCCAACAAGCAGGGTCGCATCTGCGGCATCAACCTCGGCGGCCGCGAGGCGCACTTTCGCGGGGTGGTCGGCACCGCCGTCACCAAGGTGTGCGCGCTCGAGGTGGCGCGCACCGGCCTGCACGAGCAGGACCTGGAGGCATTGGGCATCCCCTACGTCACGGCCCGTATCGAGAGCACGACCCGCGCCGGGTACTACCCGGGCGCCGGGACGATCACGGTCAAGGTCCTGGCCGAGAAGAAAACGGGGCGGCTCCTGGGCGCCCAGATCATCGGTGTCGAGGGAGCGGCGAAGCGCATCGACGCCTTCGCGACGGCACTCCATGCCCGAATGACCGTGCAGGAGTTTCAATATCTCGACCTGAGCTACGCCCCGCCCTTCTCGCCGGTCTGGGATCCGACTCTGATCGCTGCCCGCAAGGCGGCTGAGCAAATTGCCTGAGTCGAAACGGCGGATGCTCGCGTTGGTGGCGCCGGCTCAGGGTTCGATCAGCCAGGCCGTGGCTTCGTCGAGCGTCCGAAAACCGACCTGTTGATAGAGATGCCTCCCAGCCTCGGACGCCAGGAGATAAAACAGCTGGCTGCCGCGCATCATCTGGGAACGCAAGGCGTACAGGAGCAGGGCCCGTCCGGCTCCCTTGCCCTGGTGCTCGGGCGGCGTGGCCATGTTCCAGATACCGACGCTCGACCCTGTCTGAATGGTGCTGCCGCAGGAGTACGGTTCCTCGCCCGATGACGCGATCAGGTGCGTGATGGCGGGATCGTCGAGGGAGCCCTCGGTGATCAAGCGCCGCCAGCTATCCACTGGTACCTCATATCCGCGGGACATCAAGTCGGTGAACACGTCGAGGCCCCGCCGGTCCTTGACGACGTCGACCCGATAGCGGTCGCTCGGCGCTGGAGGCTCGGTGGGCTCGTACGCCATCAACGGACTCGGGCCGGCGACGGTGAGCCCGAGGTCGCGGGCGAGCGGAGCCAGTCGCTGTTCGGCGGCCGTGGTCAGGAGGATGAACCCACCGAAGCCCCGTTCTCGAATCGCGTTGACGAAATCACGGAGCACGTTCTTGTCGTTGACGCCACGGTCGACGAAGCCGCCGTTCAGGTCTGGAATCGGTTCACCGGTGATCGTCAGCCAACCTTCGGGCACCCGTCGCAGGTCGACACCTGGAACCGTGGCGAAGGAGAGATGGGCCCCTTCGCCCGCGGTCCGCCAGAGTGCTGCCGCCGCTGCGTCCTGGCGCATTCCTGCTCTGGGCCGACTATAACTGGGTGGCCCCCGGGGCCGCCACGCCGAGCTCACAAAAAAAGAGGCGGCCTGTCGGCCACCTCTCTTTAAGAATCGTAGGTCTCTAGCGGCCGGCCGGCACCGCTTGCGGATCCGGAGCGAGGCCAAGCTGCCGAAGCATTCCAAGCTGGTCCACCACGCCCCAGTGCTCGGTCATCTTGCCGTTGACGATCTTCACGAAGTGTGTCTCCGCCCATTTGGCGTGCTTATTGGTGGCGGGCATCCCAAAGATCTCACCCTTGTGGGTCCCGGTGACTGTCGCATAGCTGGCGACCAGGTCACCTTCGGCGATCTGGAGATCGATCGAGTATTTGATGTCCGGAAAGCCTTTGCGGAGTGCCGAGGCGATCGCCTTGATTCCCTCGCGGCCCGCGGGAATGCCCGGGGGAAGGTCAAGGTGCTCGATGAGCTCGGGCGCGCAGATCTCATCGACGACCTGAAGGCGGCCTTGCTCGAAGACCTCGACGGGCATGCGCCGGGCTAGGGCTTTGTTCTGTTCTGCTGACATCTGATGTTCTCCTTGAGCCGCTCCGTTTGCGGAAGTCGCGACTCGTGAGGTGTCGACCTTGAAGGGCCAGGCTCAGGCTCAACCCTGAGGATGGGGGACGTCAAAGCGTCCCGATGCGCCTCCTATATCTATACCCGCTCGTGCCGGTGCTCACCCCGTGTGGCCTTCTGGGCCTACGAACTGAGCTGTTTGCTCATCTCCCAATCGTGGCCAAACGGATCGGTGACGCGCCCTGTTCGCCACCCGTAGCCTTCGTGCATCGCCGCCACGACCGAAGCGCCCGCCGCGATCGCCTGCTCGAACACCGAGTCTGGATCGTCGACCGATAGGATCATCCGAATCAATCCTGCGCCCTCGTCTTCAGGGCGGGCGTCGACGTCGTGTTGGACCCAGAACAAGGCACCTCCGATCGAGAGTTGCGCGACCTGGAGGGTTCCGTCGTCGCCGGCGAGTCGATAGACCTCGACCGCACCGAATGCCTCGTTGTAGTAGTCAACCGCCTTTTGCGCATCACGGACGGTGAGCCACGGGGCAATGCTCGGACTCATTGTGGAACGCATGCCTGGGCGCCAGGCAGTCGGAGCAGGAAGGTGCTGCCCTTGCCGACTTCGCTGGCCTGCAACTCCAACGAGCCGTTCATGCGCTGCGCCAGCCCACGACTGAGGTAGAGGCCGAGCCCACTCCCACGCTGGTCGCGCACGATTCGGCTCGAGCCGCGCACGAACCGGTTGAAGATGCGGTCGCGGTCCTCCGGCGGGATGCCGGACCCGTTGTCGGTGACCGTGACCAGAACCTCACCGTCGCGGACCTCCAGCGCCAGGCGGATGGTTGGGGCCGTCTGACTGTAGGCCAGCGCATTGTTGATCAGGTTGTCGAGGATCTTGCCGACCATGGCCTCGTCCGCGAGGGCATCGACCGCCTCGGCGGCGTGCATGCGTAGTGTGGCGCCGGCCAGTTGCGCCCGGGGCCTTGCCCGGGTGATCGCCTCGTGCAGGGCGTCCGTCATGGCCACCGGCTCCGCCTTCGGGGACAGGGTCCGGCTTTCCAGCCGTGCTACCGAGAGCAGCTCCTCCGCCAGCACCTTGGCCTCCTCCGTCTTCCGCTGCGCGGTCTCGAGCACGTTCTTGAGGCCGGGTGGCAGCTCACCAAATCCACCCTCGAGCGCGATCGACAGATAGCCACTGGTGACGGTGAGCGGCGCCCGTAGCTCGTGGACCGCGATGTCCATGAACTCACTCTTGGAGCGTTCGGTTTCCCTGGCCTCCGCGATCAACCGCGCGTTGCGCAGGAGCAGGGCCCCCAGGGTCGAGAACTGCTGGAGGGACTCCACGGCGTCGACCGCGAAGGGCTCGTCCTTGACGCGGCCCATGGCCACGACGCCGATCACCTCGCCGCCGACGGCGAGCGGCGCGACCAGGAACCGCCTGTAGGGCTGGACGACGCGCTCCAAACCGGCCGGCGTGCCGGCGTATTCGGCGGCCGTCAGCTGCACGGCGCGGCTTGCCTGGATGCCTTCGAGGACGATGGGCGCGATCGGCCACCGGCTGCCCAGGGGCGCGCTGCCGGTGGTGGACTCGAGGATCATCGATGGTCCCTCGACGCGAGCCAGCGTCGCCTCATCGGCGCCCACCGCGGTGGCGGCCCGCCGGAGCAGCCGGCTGAGGACCTCGTCCAGCTCCACCTGGCTCGCCACATCCTCGGCTGCCTCGACCGCCGCGCGAAGCCGGGCCGCGGTCTCATCGGCGCGAGCACGCGCCGTTTCCGCCTCCTCGAAGAGCCGCGCGTTGGTCAGGGCCAATCCCGAGAAGGTGCTCAGCAAGCCCAGGGCCGCCAGATCGTCGTGCGTAAAGGGACGGTCCTCGTAGCGGCTGAGGACCAGCAGCCCGATGGCGCGCCCACCATGCACCAGCGGCATGACGGCCGTATGGCGGACCTGGGCCAGCGCGCCCCGAAATTCCGGCGCCGCATCGCCGACCGAAAGCTGCCCGCCGAAGGCCGGCTGCAGGGAATCGATCGCGCGTTGCACGACCGGTTGTCCGGCGAAGTACTGCCTGGAATAGCGCTGGCCCACCCAGGTCAGTGCGCCGGCCCGGCCGTAGGTGGCCTCGATGACGATGTCGTCGCCGACCAGGCTCGAGAGGGTGCCGCGGTCGGCCTGCACGGCGCGAACTCCGCGCTCCAGCACGCGGGCAATGACCTCGCGAGGGTCCAGGGAGCCGGAGAGGTCGAGCGCGATCTGGATGAGTTCGCCAACCTCATCCCCAGGGGGTCCCGGCAATGGGGTCGACTGGGCTAGGGCGATAGACAGCTCCCGACCATTACCGAGGGGACAGGGTACAGCAAAAAAGACCTCAACGCGAGCTACCGGAGGTGGAGGTCCTCGCCGATCGCCGCCGCGATCGCCTCGCCGACCCCGCGATAAAAGGTCGGGTAGGCGTAGATCAGGTGGTTCAACTCATCGGCCGGAATCTTCGCCTTGATCGCCAGCTCGAAGATGCCGAGGATGTCGCCGCCCCGGGGGCCCATCGCCGTGGCGCCGACGATGGTGCCGCGATCGGCGTCGAGCACCACCTTGATGAAGCCGTCGTTGCCGGGGCCATGGATCCAGCCGCGCGACGTCACCGAGGCCTTCTGCAATCCGGTCTTGACCTTGATGCCCTGCTTGCGGGCGGTGGCCTCGGTGATCCCGGCGGCTCCCACCTCGGGATCGGTGAAGGTGACCCGCGGCAAGGCCGAGTAATCGGCGCCCGGCCCGGGCTTCCCCAGGATGTCGTGGATGGCGATGCCGGCCTGGTACATCGCCACGTGGGTGAAGGCGCCTTTTCCCGTCAGATCGCCGACGGCCCACAGCCGCTTGCCGGCTCGCAGGTGCGGGTCGACCTCGATCGATCGGGCCTGCGGATCGAGCCCGACGGTTTCCAGCCCCAGGTCCGCGAGGTTGGCCCGCCGGCCGGTGGCAACCAGGAGGCGCTCGGCCGTCACCTGCTTGCCGCCCTCGAGCGTGATGGCGATCATCGACCCCTCCTTGTGGACGGCCTGCGCCCTGGCTGCGAGACACAGCTCGATGCCGTCCCGCCGCAGGACCTCACCGAGGACCGCCCCGGCTTCCGGCTCCTCGATCGCGAGCACATGGTCCATCCCCTCGATCACCGTCACCTGGACACCAAACCGGGCGAAGACCTGGGCGAGCTCGACGCCGATCGCCCCGCCCCCGAGCACGGCCAGCGAGCTGGGGAGCTCTTCCACCTCGATCGCCTCCCGGTTGGTCCAGTAGGCGACGTCCTTCAATCCCGGGATTGGCGGGATCACGGGTGAGGTCCCGGTCGCGATGATGACAGCGCGCGTTGCCTCGAAGGTGGTGCCGTCGACCTCGACCCGGCCGGGCCCCTGGAGCCGGCCAGTCCCTCGCACGAAATGGCCCCCTTTCTTTTCGAAGCGCTCGACCGCCGCGCGATCATCCCAGTTGTCGGTGGCCACCTCGCGGATCCGCCGGGCCACCGGCGCCCAGTCGGGCGTGATCGACGAGGTGCCGGCCAGCCCCGGGATGCGCCGCCCTTCAGCGAGCAGGTCGGCGGCACGGATCATCATCTTGCTCGGGACGCAGCCCCAGTAGGGACACTCGCCACCAACCAGCCGGTTCTCGATGCCGACCACCCGCAGGCCGGCCGTGGCCAACTGGCCGGCCACCTCTTCGCCCCCAACCCCCATGCCGACCACGATGGCGTCGACGCGTTCGCTCACCCGATCAGTGTCCCAGAGGTTCCCGGCCTGGAGCGAATTTCGATTCGGCCACCGGGCCATCCTGGGCATACGCGACCGCCTCTGCCAGGGTCATCGCCTGGCCCTCGGCCCAGGCTCTGGACGCCGCGTCCTCGCTCAATCCCTCCCGCCCCGTCCGCCCTTCCTGCACTGTCAGGAGGCCGGCCAGCCCGGTTCCGCTGCTCACCTGGTGGGCCGCGGCGGCGGCCGCCAGCCTGGTCGCCCGGACCGGGTCGCCGGCACGGCGCGCGATCACGGATAGGTTGTCGACTTGGACCACCAGGCCGGCAACGTCCTGGGCGTAATTGAAGAGCTCGAGCGCCTCATGCCAGCATCGTGACGCCCCCGCCGTGTCATCGCTCTTGATCAAGGTTAGGCCGAGGGTATGGAGACACCAGCCGAGCCCGAACCGGTCGTCGATCGTCCGGAAGCGCGCTTCGGATTCCTCGAGCAGCCCCTTGGCGGCGGGGTAGTCCTTGAGAAAGTAGGCGAGGTTGCCGAGGCCCCAGAGCGACCGGGCGACCCCGCCGTCGTCGCCGAGCTGTCGAAACAGCCCGAGGGCCTCATTGAGAAGGAGTCGCGCCCGGTCGAGGTTGATCCGTCCGGCGATGGCCGGAAAGGCGTCGTTATAGAGCGCATTCGCGATCGCCCGCGTGTCGCCATGCTGGCGGGTCAAGCCCAGGGATTCGTCGTAGAGGCGCTGCGCCTCCGCCATGTCGGCCTGCCAGTAGGCCAGGCCGCCGGCCGCCTCCAGCACCCGGAGTCGCTGGTCTGGGTAGGCCTCGCCGCCTGGAATCGCGAGCGCCTGCGCCAGCCTGGATCGTCCCTCATGGATGTGGCCTCGCATCTGCCAGAACCGCCACAGCGAGGCGCCGAGGCACATCGCGGTGCGGGCATGCGCCTGGGCGACGCACCAGTCCAGTGCTGCCCGGAAGTTGTCGTGCTCCAATTCCAGTTGGTCCAGCCACGCCTTCTGCCTGGCGCCGAACAGGTCACTCTGGGCGCGCTCGGCCAGTGTCAGGAACGCCCCGGCATGGCGATTGCGAATGCGGTCCGCCTCGCCGCTCTCGCTCAGGCGTTCCAGGGCGAATTCGCGAATCGTCTGCAACATCAGGAAGCGTGGCTGCTCGATCTCAGGGAGCCGTCGGAGCAGGCTCTGGTCGGCGAGCTCGTCCAGCAGGTCCATCAGCGACCCCCCGATGTCCTCGTCGGGCCCGCAGACCTCCTCCACCTGTTCCAGGTTCCCGCCGCGGGCAAAGACCGCGAGGCGGGCGAGCAGGCGTCGCTCCGGCGCCTTGAGCAAGTCATAACTCCAGGCGATCGCGCCCTGCAGCGTTTGCTGCCGCCTCGGCAGGTCACGGGCGCCTGTGCCGAGCGCACGCAAACTCTTGTCCAGGCGGCTGAGCAGCGCCTGCGGTGAGAACAGCTTGGTTCGCGCGGCCGCCAGCTCGATCGCCAGCGGCAGCCCGTCGACCCGCTCGCAAATCCCGGCGATCGCCGGCGCGTTGTCGTTCGTGGCCTCGAAGTCTGGCTTGACGGCGACCGCGCGCTCGATGAACAGCCGCACGCCTTCGTACTGGGACAGGGCGGCCAGGGTGGGAAGCGCTCGCAGGTCCGGGAGTCGGAGCGGAGGCACGGGGAACTCCTGCTCGCCATAGACGCGCAACACCGCCCGGCTGCTCACCATGATCCGGAGCCCGTCGCTTGCCTGGAGCAGCTCGGTGGCGACGGGGGCGGCGGCCGTCAGCTGCTCGAAGTTGTCGAGCACGAGCAGCGTCCGCCTGTCCTTGAGATAGTCGAGGAGCCCGTCCATTGGACGCTGGCTGCCGGTGATCGGAATGGCCAGCGCCTGGGCGATGATCGAGGGCACCAGCGCCGGGTCCTGGACGGCTGCGAGTGGCACGAAGTAGACGCCGTCCGGGAACTGGTCGAGCATCTCGGCGGCAATTTGCAGGCTGAGCCGCGTCTTGCCGGTGCCTCCCGGGCCGGTCAGGGTCAGCAGGCGCGACCGATCGAGCAACCGCTTGGCCTCCCGGACCTGGTCGTCCCTTCCCACGAAGCTGGTCAATTGGATCGGGAGATTGTTGGGGGTCGACTCGAGCGTGCGCAGGGCCGGGAAGTCATTGCGGAGCCCCTCGATCCGCAACTGGAACAGGTGCTCGGGGCGGGCCAGGTCCTTGAGACGATGGCGCCCCATATCCATCAGGGCGAGGCCGGGCGGGAGCCCGTGCTCGACCAGTGCCCTGGTCGACTCCGACAGCAGGACCTGGTCCCCGTGGGCGGCGCTCGACACCCGGGCGGCTCGGTGGACGTCGAGGCCGAGATAGTCGTTGCCGACCAGGGTGGCCTCCCCGGTATGCACGCCCATTCGAACCCGCACGCGCGATCCCTGCGGCCAGGCGTGCGCGTCGATCGCCCGCTGGGCACGGGCCGCCCCGGTGCAGGCGGCGACGGCGCTGGCAAAGACGACGAAGAACGAGTCTCCCTCGGTGCGAAGTTCCTTGCCGCCGTCGGCGGTGAGCGCCTGCCGCAGGATGTCGTTGTGGGCCAACTGCACCGGCGGGTACCCGTCCCCCAGTTGCTGAATCAGTCGCGTCGACCCCTCGATGTCGGTGAAGAGGAAGGTGACGGTGCCGGTGGGAAGGTCGTTCATGCCCGGGAGGCCGCGCTGCTGAGCACGGGCTCGAGGGCCTCATGGAGCGCCCGGACGTACTCGGCGCCCTCGAACTGGAGGAGCGGGTGCGGCGCCAGGAGATGTTCGCTGATGACGTTGGCGTGTCGCACGTAGACCGCGGGGTACGGATCGGTGACGCCGTTGGACTCGAGCGCGATGGCGACGGCGTCGGGGCCGAGGGCGTCGATAAAGTGGGCCAGGGGAGCGATCCCCTCGTCGACGATGCCCTGGTCAGGGTCGGTGCTGATGACGCGGCTGAGGTAGGAGCGCTGGTGCCAGAGTTCCGGGCCGCGACTGGCCTCGGCCAGCAAGAGGGGAATGACCGAGGCCGCCTCGAGGCGCGGACGCGCTGGCGCCAGTCCGAAGCTCGTCTCCGCGAGGTGCCGGGCGAGGAGCCGCGCGTTGTACCGGTGCCCCTGGACGGCGCCCGAGTTGCTCGGGATCCCATGTTTTTTGAGGCCCGGGGCGCCCTGGGTGATGGTGCCGGCAAAGTAGATGCCGGGGACGGTCGCGCTTTCGAAAAAGGGCGTCTGGACCGGCACCTTGCTTTGGCCGACGGTCGCGACCCCCAGCGCGGGCAGGTCGCGCAGGGGGGCGGTGAAGCCCGTGGCGGCGATCACGTCGTCGGCTTCAAAGGTCAGCTCGCCGCCCTCGTGCGCACTGCGGGTGCGAACGCGGTAGCCGTTCCCGGCTGCCGTCACCGCCTCGATCGTGGTGTCGAGGATCACCACGCCGCCGGCGAGGGCCGCGTCCTCGTAGGGCTGGACGTAGCGCGCCCGGACGCCGACCAGCGACCGGGTGTTGACCGAGAGCCGGGTGGCGCTTGGCGACGCGAGCACGAGTTGCCGGGCAAACGGCAGCAGGCCGGTGGCGATCTCGAAGCCGGAGTTCTGCTTGCCAACGATGAAGACGCGCCGATCGGCATAGCTCTCCGCCGCGCGCAGCTCGCCATAGTGGGGCACCCCCTCGAGGCCGGGGATCGGTGGCCGGTACGGCTGCGCGACGCCAACCGCGAACACCAGCAGGGGCGTGCGGTACTCCCCGTCGGAGGTCGTCAGGGTGAAGTGATCGTCCTCGCGGCGGGTGGATTCCCAGCGACATCCGTATTGGACCCGGATCCCGGTGCGCGTGGCGAAGGTCTCGAGGCCGTGCTCCATCTCGGGGCGGGACGGAAAGTACGAGGTGCCATCCATCAGCCCGGTCATCACCGCGCGCGATTCCTCGTCGTCGGCCAGCAGGCTGTTCCAGTCGTAGCGCTCGTAGGCCCGTGAGTGCGGGTCCAGGCCGGTATACGGCTTGGTCCAGCTGAGCATCCGCTGGAAGATCGGCCAGCGGCGGAACATCCCGCCCGGCGCCGGATCGTCGGAGAGGACGGCATGGTCGATGCCAAGGCGTGTCAGCGCATAGCTCAGCTGGAGGCCGCCCGGGCCGCTCCCCACCACCACGAGTCGATACGAACCGGGAGGAAAGGGTTTGTCCGCTAGCTCAGCCACGTCGTTGTGTTTTTGAGCTTCCGGGCTTCCCCCTGGAGCAGCCGAAACATGACCCGCGCATGCGCCGTCAGGAATCCTTCGACCTGGGAGGCGGGTAGGGTGAGGCATCGCAGCGGTTGCGCGGCGACGATGTCTGCCACCGGGACCTCGCCCAGCAGGCACGAGATCTCGCCAAAGTAGTCGCCGGCCTTCAGGGTGCCGCGTTCGACGCCGTTGACATGGATCGCCACGCTACCCTCCAGGATGATGTAGAAGCCGGAGCCGCTGACGCCCTGCCGGAGGACCCGCTCACCCTTCGAGAACCAGGCTTCATCAAAGAGGTGGGCCATCTCCTCGAGCTGTGGGCCGGTCAGGTCGGCGAACAGGGCAAAAGCCGCGATGGTGTTGACCACATCGTGCGCGACGGCCATCTAGGCGCCCTCGCCGACGGCGCCGGCCGGGGCTGGCGCATCCGCATGAGCCGGCGCGGCCGCCGGGGCATTCCGGATCCACAACGCGTTCACCAGCGCGCCCACCAGCAAGAGCGCGACGCCCAACAGCATGGCGAGGTGAAAGGAGGCGGTCGACGCATCCCGCACCACGCCCGCCAGTGCAGGATCTCGAGACGGGTTGAGCGGGCTGACCAGCTGGCGGAAATGAAACGAAGACACGTCGAGGTCCAGAACCCGGCTCCCGATGTAGGAGTAGAAGGCCGACGTGAGGAAGACGAAGATCAGGGCGCCGGCGAGCTGGGGTCCCACGCGTGAGATGGCGTTGTTGATGGCAGAGCCCAGGCCCGCGTTTCGCGGCGGCACCGAGGCCATCAGGGCCGTAGTCAGCGGCGCGACCAGCATCGTCAGCCCGATGCCAAAGAGGATGCTTCCCGGCAGCAGATCGGTGACGTAGGAGAGGGTCGGCCAGAAGGTGGACGGGTCGCTGAGCTGGAGTTTCCAGGGGACGCTGGTGGCCGGGATGCGCGCATACCAGAGCACGCCGAGCGCCATGATCGCCGGGCCCGCCGCCATGAACCATCGCGGACCGATGCGCCCGGCGAGCTTTCCGAAGCGGGCAGAAAGGAAGATGAGGAAGAGCGACCCGGGCAAGCCGGCGAGCCCGGCGGCCGCGGCGGTGTAGCCGAGCGTCCCCTGCATGAAGATGGCGAGGTAATAGAAGGTGACGTAGAGGGCACCGTAGATCAGCAGCGTCGAAATGTTCGTGACGGTGAAGTTGCGCGACTTGAAAAGCTGGAGCGGGATAAGCGGATGCTTCGCCCGGTTCATGTAGAAGGGCAAGGCGATGGTGAAGAGGGCACCCACCGCCAGCGCGATGAAGCCAACCGGGTCCTTCCAGTCCCGTTGCCCGCCGTAGATGGCGCCAAAGGCGAGGCCGCCGACGGCCAGCGCCACGATGCCGGAACCCAGCCAGTCAAATTTGTTCGAGGCGTTTTCGTCGCGACTCTCGGGGACGTGCGCATAGGTCGCCCAGATCGCGACCAGGATCAGGGGCACATTGATCAGAAAGGCCGCCCGCCAGGAGATGGTGTCGACCAGCAGGCCTCCGATGAAGGGGCCGAGCACCGTGGTCGCGCCGGACGCGCCGGCCCAGATGCCGAAGGCCCAGCCCCGCTGCTCGCCTTCGAAGTTGGCGGTGATCAGGGCCAGCGACCCCGGCACCAGGAGGGCGCCGGCCGCGCCCTGCAGGATCCGGAAGACGACGAGCAACTCCATGGTTGGCGCCAGCCCGCATAGCAGGGACGTCGCGCCAAACCCGATCAGGCCCAGGGCAAACATCCGCTTGCGACCGAAATAGTCGTTGAGGGCCCCGGCCAGGATAAGCAGCGCGCTCAGGGTCAGCAGGTAGGCGTTGTAGACGTAGGACTGCCCCTCGAGCACGCCGAAGAGCGAGCGCGGCAGGTCGCGGCCGATCCGTGGCAGGGCCACATTGACGACGGTCGAGTCGAGGAAAACGATCCCGGAGCCGAGCACGGCGGCAACCAGGATCCAGCGCCGGCGATCGGTCATGCGTCCCCTCCGTTCGCGGTCTGCGCCGATTGTAGGGCCAGCCCGAATCTCCCGTGGGTTTCGAATAACCGGATGGGCTCACGCCATGAGGGCGCGGGCCGGCGCGAAGCGCTGGCTCTCGACACCTTCATCGGAGCGAATCACGTGCATCACGGCGTTGATCAACGCCAGGTGGGTGAAGGCCTGCGGGAAGTTGCCGAGGTGGCGCGCGTTTCGAGTATCGATCTCCTCGGCGTAGAGCCCGAGCGGGCTGGCGAAGGAGAGCATCTTCTCGCAGAGGTGGCGCGCGCGTTGCCGCTCGCCGATCTCGGAGAGGGCGGACACCAGCCAGAAGGAGCAGATGGCGAAGGTGCCCTCCTCTCCGGAGAGTCCGTCGTCCGTCTGGTCGACACGGTAGCGGAGAACGAGGCCGTCGACGGTGAGCTCGTCCGCGATCGCGCACACGGTCTTCTTGATCCGCTCGTCGGTCGGGGGGAGGAACCGCACCAATGGCATCAGCAGGACCGAGGCGTCGAGCGCGGGCTTGCCGTACGCCTGGGTGAAGACCCCGCGTTGATCGAGGCCGTTCTTGCAGATGTCGGCATGGATCTCGGCCGCGATCGACCGCCAGCGTTCGGCCACCGCCGCTTCGCCGCGCAGCAGGGCCAGGCGCGCGCCGCGGTCGACCGCCACCCAGCACATCAGCTTCGAGGACGTGAAATGCTGAGCCGGCCCTCGCACCTCCCAGATCCCCTGGTCCGGCTCGCGCCAGGTCGCGATGGCGGCCTCGACCGCGTGCTGGAGCAGCGGCCACACCCGCTCCGGGAGCCGGTCCCGCGACTTGGTGTGCAGGTAGACCGAATCCAGGACGGCACCCCAGACATCGTGCTGCTTCTGCTTGTAGGCGGCGTTGCCGATCCGCACCGGTCGGGCGCTATCGTAGCCGCTCAGGTGGTCCAGGATGGACTCGTCCAGCATGCGCTCGCCGCCGACGCCGTACATGACCTGTAGGTCGCTGTCCTCGGCGACATCGCTGATGAAGGAGAAGAAGTCGTTGGCCTCATGATCGAACCCGAGCGTGTACAGGGCCCAGAGCATAAAGGTCGAGTCGCGGATCCAGCTGTAGCGGTAATCCCAGTTCCGTTCGCCATGCGGCGTCTCCGGCAGCGAGGTGGTGGCGGCGGCGAGCAGGGCGCCGGTCGGCGTGTAGATCAGGCCCTTCAGTGTGAGGGCGCTGCGCTGGAGGATGGGCGCCCAGGGATGATCCGGAAAGTCGCCGTGGTTGAGCCAGTCGCGCCAGAACTGCGCCGTCCGCTCGATCCGCGCGGTGGCATCCTCGTAGCTCGTCACCTCCTGGTGGTGGGACCAGGAGAAGGCGGCGAACGCCGTGTCGCCCGAATGCAGGGTGGTACGGGCGCTGACGCGCCGTCCCTCGAACCCGAGTCGGAGGCTGCTGCTGAGCCGGAGCCGGGGCTCATATCCCGTCACGGTCGCCTCGGCGCAGCCATAGCCCTCGCCGACGAAGGCCCACTCGGGGTCGACCCGTCCGTAGTTGCCGACCGGCTCGCATTCGAGGCTCAGCTCGACGCTACCGTTGACGCACCGCACCGTGCGGACGAAGATGTGCTCCGCCTGGTTGTCGGTCGGTGGCCGGCGGAAATGCTCCGAGCGCCGATTGAGGTCGTGCCAGGGTCCGATCAGCAGGGCGTCGCGGACGACCACCCAGCCGCGCTTGGTGCGCCAGGTGGTCTCCAGCACGAGGGTGCCCGGAAGGTAGCGCCGTCCAACCGGAACCATGACATCCGCAGGGCCGAGGCGGAAGCCGCCGGCCGCCCGGTCGAGGATGGCGCCGAACACACTTGGCGAATCGGGGCGCGGCAGGCACATCCATTCGACGTTGCCGCTGGGTGCGATGAGCGCGTTGACCTCCCCGTCCGCCAGGAAGGCGTACTCGGCGATCGGCGGATACGGACTGCGGCTGACGTCGTCCAGCACGTCAGGACCCGGCCCGGACGTGCTCGATCAGCTCATTCGCGTAATATCGCTCCCACGGCTCGGACGGCTTCAGGGCGGTGTAGTCACGATCCAGCTTCACGAGCATATAGATGAGCTCGCTTCGCACGGCTTCATGCAACAGGGTGGCGACCTCGCCCTGGTCGTCTGGCATCGCGTCCTCACGCTATCAGGCCGCGGCGATTTTCACACGGGTTAAGGGGACGGGATGATGGCCCGCTGACGGACACCTCGTGTGAGCAGGATGGCCAGCACCGCCGCGGGCAGCACCAGGTTGATCAGGAGCGGGACCGGCCCGCGCATCGCACCAACCGGTAGCAGCCACAGCAGCGCCGATCCAAGCGCGACCAGGCCCTCGAGCAGGAGCGCGACCCGACGGGCCCATCGGCGGTCCCGTCGGATTCCGCGCGCCACCACGAAGGTGAGGACGGCCAGCGCCAGTGTGAGCGGTGTGGCGACACGCAAGCCCGGCTCGACGACCGCGAAGGGGACGGTGCCGAGGGCTGTCACCAGTAAGAGGCTGCCCTGGAGTACCAGCAGGACTTCGGCGATGTCCAGCATTGTCAACTCCTCGCCAGCCGCGCCGCGACTTTCGGGTCGAGGTCCGCGGAAAAGGGGCCGTTGGGGTTCTCGATGATCCAGACATGCAGCATCGGGGCGGTCGTGATGTTGATCGCGCCCACCGGGCAGGTCCAGAAGGGCGTCGCGAAGCTGACGGCGATGCCGACGGGGGAGAAGCAGATGCCCTCGTGCTGGTGCCACTGGGTGAGCGGACCGCCGGGATCCGGTCCCCACTGACCGATCCGGGACATCTGGAACATGGCGCCGATCAGGACGAGACCGTGGGTCGTGTGCGCGTAGACGAGTGCCTGCGGCCGGGTCGGGTCGAGGATGGCGCCCGCGTTGTGCTTGTTCTCGAAGTGGACCAGCGGCTCCACGTCCGAGGTGGGGCCGGGCTTGTACCCGGCGGCTTTGGCGATCTCGGGGTTGGCGAACCGCACCAGGCTGGCGCGCGTGTCCGCCAGCAGCCGGGCAGCGGCTGCCTGCTGCTCCGTGCTGGCCGCCGCGCTGACGGGCTGGAGGACCGCGCCGGCGTGCGCGTGCAGGGCGTCCGGGTGGGCCAGACCGCCGACCCAGGTGCCCAGCGTGATGACGGCGGTGACCAGCGGCAGGCGCGACGCCCGCCAGGATCGACGAAGCCAGCCGTAGCGACGCAGGGGGGCCAGTCGGAGCACCAGGCCGAGGGCGACCAGCTCGATCAGCTTGCAGGCGATCCCGACCTGGTCCGGCGCTTCCGACCCGGCGAGCACCCAGAACGGGTAGGCGACCAGGGTGGCGGTCAGCCACAGCGCCGCAGCGCCGCGCCACCAGGTGGTGACGAAGGCGGCGAGGCTGAGGACGGTAAAGCCGAGCCCGTCGACGATGAACAGGAGCCTGGTCACCGCCTCGCCCTGCGTGTGGCCCGGCGCGAGAGCCAGGTGCACGCTACCGCTGACGAGCATCAACAGGGCGGCAAGCCGGGTCATCGGGGAGGCCGCGTCGTAGGCGGCCATATATGGCAGAACCCAGCGCACCTGGCGGCGGGCCAGCAGGCGCAAGCCGATGACGAAGATGGCGGCAAAGGCGACGGTGGCGAGCGCGGCACTCAGGCCCACTGCGTGTTCGGGAGCCACATCGTACATGCGTCGACCGTACGCGCGCGCCGTAAGAAGGACGTAAGACTTAGGCGGCGTCTGGTGCGAGTGGCAGGGCCGCCGTGAAGGTGCTGCCGGGCCCGTCGTTGTTGCGGGCGCTGATCGATCCGTGATGCTCGTCCACGATCCACCGCGCGATCGACAGGCCGAGGCCGGACCCCGTGCCCGAGCGGGAGGCATCCACCTGGTAGAAGCGGGTAAAGATCCGTTCCAGGTCGCTCGCCGGGATCCCGGTGCCGTCGTCTGCCACCGTGAGGAGCGCTCGACCCTCGTGCTGCTGCAGCCCCAGTTCGATGTGACCGCCAGCGCTCGTGAACTTGACGGCATTGTCGACGAGGATCCACAGCAGTTGGGTCAGGGCGTCGGCATCGCCCGGCACGGTCGCGTCCGTCAGGCCGGCGCTGCGGACCGTGCGGTCAAGATGTACCGCCTGTGCCTGGCGGCAGACGTCAGCGATGATCTGGCGCAGGGCGACCGGCGCGAGGGTCAGCCGTTGACCGGCATCGGCCTCCGCCAGCGTGAGGAGATGCTCCACCAGCCGGCTCATCCGCTCCGCCTCGGTGGCGATGTCCTTCGCCGCCGCGCTTCGGACCTCGTCGCTGACTGCCGGCCCGGTGGCCAGGAGGCCGGCGTTCCCGCGGATGGTGGTCAGGGGCGTGCGTAGCTCATGCGACGCGTCCGCCACGAAGCGGCGCTGGGCCTCCAGGGCCTGCGCCAGGCGCTCATAGGCATCGTGGAGTTGCTCCAGCATCCGGTTGAAGCTGCGGCTCAAGAGCCTGATCTCGTCGGCCCGCCCGCTCTCCGGCAAGCGACGTCGCAGGTCACGGGTCTGCCCGATCGAGTCGGCGGTTTCCGCCACGGTCTTCAGCGGCTTCAGCGCGCGTCCGGCGACCAGCCAGCTGGCGATCAGCGCCGCCAGGAGGGTCGGGATCGAGGAGATAAACAGAAAACCGAGCAGGCCCTTCAGGTTGGAGGATTGGATCCGGAGCGGCTGGGCGGCGGCGACCGTCCCGATGAGACCGAGGTCGGGTCTCGACCAGGGCACGAGGAACGCCCGAAGTTGAATCCCGTTGTCGGCAAAGGTCCAGAGCGCGTGCCCTTGCGTCACGGCGCGGTGGAGCGCATCGGCGGGAATGGCGGGCGCATGATCGCCGATCCGTCCGGTGGTTGAAAGTACTGCCCCGGAGGCGTCCAGCACCTCGGCAAAGATCTCGCTCTGGTGGCCCAGGTCCTCGGCGGCGGTCAACGAGCTCGCGCTGGGGCTCGTGAGTTGAGACCCCGGCGCGATCTTGATCGCCGCGAGCACCTCGCCGGCTCGTTGCGTGAGCGCGTCATCCTGCGCGGTGGCCTGGCTGTGGGTGACCAGCTCGTAGACGAGCCAGCCGAAGGTCAGAAGTGTCAAGGCGACCAGGGTTGCGCCGAAGAGCGTCAGGCGGAGGCGAAAGGACATCCGTCTCAGTCCTCGCGCAGGCAGTAGCCGAAGCCGCGAACGGTCTGGATGAGCCGTGGGTCACCGGCTTCCTCCAGCTTCGACCGGAGGTAGCCGACGTAAACGGCGACGACGTTGTCTTCGGTTTCCTCATCCGCCCAGACGGCCGAGAGCAGTTGGTCGCGGCTCATCACCTGGCGTGGGTGCCGAAGGAAGTGTTCGAGCAGGACATACTCGCGGGCCGTGAGCTCGATCCGCCGTGCCCCGCGTCGCACCTCGTGCGCGGTGAGGTCGAGGGACAGATCGCCGAAGTGAAGGGTCTCGCCACCGGCAGGCGACCGCCGTAGCAACGCACGAACGCGCGCAAGCAGTTCGGTGTAGGCGAAAGGCTTGACCAGGTAATCATCGGCGCCGCTGTCGAGGCCGCGGACCCGATCGGGCGTGCTGCCCCGCGCGGTCAGGAAGAGAATCGCCAGGTTGCCCTGTGCCCGCAGGCGCCGGCAGACCTCGAGACCATCGACCTCAGGCATCATGACGTCGAGGACGACCAGGTCGGGGGGCGTCAGCTTCGCCTGCTCGAGGGCGGCCAGGCCGCCCAGGGCGACATCGACGTCGTACCCCTCCGGGCGCAGGACCCGCTGAATCGTAGCCGCCACCAGGGCGTCATCATCCACGACCAGGATCCGGCGCGGCTGGCTCACGTCCCTATATCGTCGCGCCCCCAGGTAAGAATGCTGTAAGGGGCAAAAAGAGCCCGGCTAGTGTCCTTCGCTGACCTCGTACAGCTCACTGGCGGGATGCCCGGCCTTCTTGTGGACAGCGGCGACCGCCTCTTTGTTCGGTCCCTTCGCGAGGCAAAACACCTTGCCGGCCTTCGAGTCCAGCCAGTAGCGGACGTACTCCACGCCAGTTCCTTTCTGCGCCTCCACATCGAGTTGGTGCGCCGCGGCGAGCTGTTCCGGGGTCACGTGCATCCCATCGTGGACATCCATGTAGGTCGGCATTGTGTTCCCTCCAATCGTGTTTCGGTCGGCCCCCGCGCAATCCTAGCTCACCCCTTCCGGGTTCTGCCAGGACAAAGGAACTGAAGGTCGGCCGCCGCTGTGGGTTCGAGCTCGGCCTTGAGCCGGCCCCAAATCGTTGCCGGAGCACGCGGAGAATATCCCGTAACATCGGCAGCGCATGCCCGTCATCATCGGTCCATCGACTGTCACCATTAATCACGACCGGCAGTTCCTCGTGTGCCAGCGTGATGCCACGGTGATCCCCAGCGGAGACGTCGGCTTTTACGCCCGCGACACGCGCTTCGTCAGCGGCTATGGGGTCACCATCAACGGGCGCCCGCCGCTCCTGCTCGATGCCACGGCGGTCGAGCACTTCTCGGCTCGGCATGAGTTCATGACGCCCGAGCTCCCGCTCAGCCCTGGTACCGACGGCGGTCGAGATGGCGCCCTGGCCGAAGGCTCGATCGGCTTTCGCCTGGAGCGCAGCATCCTGGAAGGCATCCACGAGGACTACGACCTGACAAGCCATGTCAACCACCCCGTCCGGCTCGTGCTCGAGGTCGCGATCGAGTCGGATTTTGCCGACATCTTCGACGTGCGCGGGCGGCACCTGGTCCGACGCGGGGATATCCAGACCACCTGGGGACGGCGCATCGCCGAATTACGGAGTTCCTACCGCAACCGGTCCTTCCGCCGCGGGCTGGTCGTCAAGGTGGAAAAGCCCGGCTCCCCGCCGGGATTCGCCAACGGCCGGCTGGTGTTCACCTGCGAGATCGCGCCGCGGGAGACCTGGCATGTCTGCCTGCTCTGGCTCCCGGTGATCGGCGAGCACGAGGCGGCGACCCTACCCTGCCATACGCTGACCGCGGCCCAGGCGCACATCAACGCGCATCCATTGCCACCCGTTGAGCTGGTCACGACACACGCCACCCTTCCGGCGATCTGGCGCCAGGCCGCGGATGACATCGAGGCCCTCCGCATGGTCGATACCGCCGTAGGCAAGAGCGTGTTCGTTCCGGCGGCGGGGATCCCATGGTTCGTGACCCTGTTTGGTCGTGACTCGCTCGTGGTCTCTCTGGAAAGCATCAGCGGCTACCCCGAGTTCGCCTTGGGCGCCCTCCACGCGCTCGCCCGGGTCCAGGCAAAGGACGATGACGCTGAGCAAGACAAGGAGCCAGGCAAGATCCCGCACGAAATTCGATCCGGGGAGCTGGCCAGCCTCGAGTTACTGCCGTACGCGCCCTACTACGGGACCCACGACGCGACGCCCCTCTACATCATCGTGCTGTCCTACGCTTACCAGTGGTCGGGCGACGTCGGCCTGTTGCGCCGCTATCGCCGGAATGCGGAGGCGGCCCTGCGATGGATCCTCCGGTACGGCGACCGCGACGGCGATGGGTTCCAGGAGTATCTCTGCCGATCCAAGCACGGAATCGCCAACCAGGGATGGAAAGACTCCTGGGACGCGATCCGGCACGCCGATGGATCGATCCCGGAAGGTCCCATCGCGCTTTGCGAGCTGCAGGGTTACGCCTTCGATGCGATGGTGCGGATGGCGGAGATCTACGATCTGCTGGAGGAGCCCAAGCGTGCGACCGACATGCGGGCGCAGGCCCGCCGCTTATACGAGCGCTTCAACGAGACGTTCTGGTGGGAAGGGGAGGGGACCTACTACCTTGGGCTCGACGGCGACAAGCGGCCAATGGAGACGGTGGCCTCGAATGCCGGCCACTGCCTGGGGAGCGGCATCGTGCCGCCGGAGCGAGCCGGGCGTGTGGTCGACCGCCTGATGGCGGAGGACATGTGGAGCGGATGGGGGGTGCGGACGCTCTCGAGCGCGCACCCAGGCTACAACCCGTTTTCCTATCACTGCGGCTCGGTCTGGCCGCATGACAACGCCAATATCGCGGGGGGCTTCCGCCGGGCCGGGCGTCACAAGGAGGCGCACCAGGTGGCGGAAGGCATCTTCGCCGCGGCCGAGCGATTCCAGGCTTACCGGCTCCCGGAGCTCTTCGCCGGACTCCCGCGTGACGCGGGTGCCTTTCCGGTGCCCTACCTCGGGGCCAACGTCCCCCAGGCCTGGGCGGCGGCGGCCGTCTTCCGGCTGGTCGCCATTCTCTGCGGGATCCATACCGTGGGGCGGACTCGCACGATCTATGTCAACCCCGACCTGCCGGATTGGCTCCCCTCGCTCACCCTGAAAAACCTTCGCGCGGGCGAAGGCTCCCTGGATCTCCAGATGGAGACCGACCGGGTCCAGGTGCTCCGCAACACGACCGGCTTCAACGTGGTCCACGGTCGGTTGCCCCGCCCCGCCCACACCGCAGCCGCCCTGGCGCGGGGCTAACCCCGGCGCCAGCGCCGGAGCTCAACGATCGCTAGGCCGAGCCCGGCCAGGGCGAGCGCGACGCCCGCAAGGAAGATTCCGACGGTGAAGGCCTGGAAGCACCCGGGATCACCGTCGTGCACGCAGCGCGGCGGTCGGACGACGTATGGGAGCAAAACCAGCGCAATGGAGGCGCCGATCCCGTAGATGACTCCGGACCAGCCGCGCCGGCGGCCCCGGTATCGCACGAAGAGCACGATCCCGATCGACAGGCCGGCGACCAGGAACAGGAGGCCGCCGCTGAACGCGCTGATGAAGCCAATGCCGATCAAGATGCCACTGACGATCCAGAGGATTGGCTGTCTCATTTCAGCCACTCTCGCACTCATGGGAGTTGACACCGAGCGCTCATCCATTGATGCTATAGGTGCACAGGGCGTGCCAGACGAGCACGTCTCTCTGGGCAATTTCTGGGAGGTGGAAGTTTGATGCGGCCTATCCGACTGAGCTTCGCGCTCGCAATCGCAGGCTCGCTGACGCTGGCGGCGTGCGGTGGAAGCGCCTCGACCACCGGCGGCAGCGCGACAAATGAATCCGACGTCACGGGCACGCTCCGGGCGGCGAACTGGGGCGGCAACCCGACCGAGAATTCCCTGGTCAAGAAGTACGAGGCTGACTTCATGGCGAAGTACCCGAAGATCAAGATCACCCAGGAGGAGATCCCGACCAACTTCGAGGACAAGATCAAGACCGAGATGGCCGCGAACAGCGAGCCCGACGCCATGTACGTGAGCACCAAGCTCATGAACTTCGCGGCGCCGGCCGGCCGTCTGCTCGATTTGACCTCCCTGATGAGCAAATGGGGCGTCACCAAAGACGAGTTCGTGAGCACCCTCTTGAGCCCCTGGCAGCTCAACGGCAAGCAGTACGCTCTGCCAAAGGACTTCGGCGATCTCGTGCTCTTCTATAACAAGGCGATGTTCACCGCGGCCGGCCTCCAGCCGCCGACCTCCTGGGACGAGGTCAAGACGGACGCCAAGACACTGACCAAGGGGTCGGTCAAGGGCATCAGTTTGCCGGCCGACTCGGCGCGGTTCGACGCCTTCCTCTATGCCTACGGCAGCAAGATTCTGAACAGCGACGGCAAGTCGGTTGCCTTCAACGACCAGAACGGGCAAGACGCCCTGACGTTCTACAGCTCGTTCCAGCTCCAGGATCACAGTTCCGCCCTTCCGGACATCCTGGGCGCGAGCTGGCCCGGTGACGCGTTCGGCAAGCAGAAGGCCGCCATGGTCATCGAAGGTGGCTGGCTCATCCCCTACATGCACGACACCTATCCGTCGGTCCAGTACGGCAGCGTGAAGCTACCCAAGGGGCCGGCGAAGCAGGCGTCGCTGCTCTTCACCAACGGCTGGGGTTGCTCCGCAAAGACCAAAAACCAGGACGCCTGCATGCTCTTCGTGAAGTACATGACCGGCAAGGTCGTCCAGCAGCAGGTGCTGCAGAGTGGGTTCGCGCTTCCCTCTCGCAAGGATCTCGCGGCCGATCCGGCCATCACCTCGAACCCGGACGTCAAGAACCTCTGGGACAGCGCCACTTTCGCCGTTCCGTGGACCTTCGGACCGCACGAGGACAAGATCAACTCGGCGACCGACACTGCCCTGCAGACCGTGCTGTTGGGTAAGGGAACCGTGAAAGACGCCCTCACCAAGGCCGCGGCGGACGCTAACTCGGCGTTACAGGGAGGCTGACGCACTAACGGGATTGACTGAATAAAGGACTGAGGGAGGACGAGGATGGCGACCCTGGCGCCGCAAGCCCCCGCGCTCACGGCTAAACCGAAGCCGAAGCCGAAGCTCAGTGGCATGGCCGCTGCGCAGCGGCGTGCTGGTCTCCTCTTCGTCGCTCCCTACATCGTCTTCTTCCTCGTGCTGCAGGCGGGTGCCTTCGGCTTCGCGATCTGGGTCAGCTTTCATCAATACGACTTGCTGGCCCTCGACAATCCCTTCGTCGGCCTGCACAACTACCTCCGGCTACCCGGCAATGCCGATTTCCTCAAGGCGCTCGGCAACACCACCGAGTACGCCGTGGTGGTGGTCATCTTGCAGACGATCTTCGCCCTCCTGCTCGCTGTCCTCCTGGACACGAAGATCAAGGGGCGCAACTTCTTTCGATCGACCTGGTACACGCCGTCGATCGCGTCGTCGGTCGTGATCTCGATGATCTTTCTTTATGTCTATCACCCCACGGGCCTGCTCAATACGCTCCTCGGCCTGGTTGGGATCCACACGACGACGGCCTACCTCCAGTCGACCACCTGGGCGCTGCCGGCGATCATGTTTCTCAACATCTGGACCACGGCGCCCACGTTCATGCTGATGTTCCTCGCGGGCCTCCAGGACATCCCGAAAGAGATTTACGAGGCGGCGGAGGTCGACGGCTCTAGCGCCGTCCGGAAGCTCTTCTCGATCACGATCCCCCTGCTTCGCCCCATCATCTTCCTCGTTGTTTCGCTCGGGATCATCGGTGCCTTCCAGGTCTTCGACCAGGTGTTCATCATGACGAACGGCGGGCCTCTGAAGGCCACCCTGACGGTGGCCTACCTCATTTACATCAACCTGTTCAAAGACACCGGGACGGTCGGACTTGCCTGCGCCGAAGCGGTCACCCTCGGGCTGATCATCTTCGGCCTGACGCTGCTGTCACGCCGCATCATCGACACCAAGATCGAGTACTGAGATGATTGCCCAACCTTCTACCGGACTGAACGAGCCGATCGCCGTGGCTGAGATGACCCCGCAACGGGCCGAGCGCGACTCGACCGATCGTGTCAACCAGCTTGAGGTGATCGTCCGGTACGTCCTGTACGGGATCATCACCCTGTTCCTCTTCATCCCCTTCGCCATGACTGTGCTGTCGTCCTTCAAGACCTCTGCCGAGGTCATCGCCTTTCCACCCACCCTGTTGCCGTCGGTGTGGCATCCCGAGAACTATGTTCGCGTCTTCACGGAGACGCAGAACTTCCCGCGCCAGGTGTTCAACGGCTTCTTCATCACGCTCGTCGTCGTCGCCCTGAATCTGTTCTTTGATGCCCTGGTGGGCTACGCCTTCGCGCGGCTCGAGTTTCCGTTCAAAAACCTGCTCTTCGCGCTGATGATCGGGACCATGGTCATCCCGGGGTTCGTCTTCTTCGTGCCTCGCTTCATCATGCTCCAGCACGCCGGTCTCATCAACACCTATGGTGCCCTGCCGGTCCTGTATTTCGTTCAGCCGGCCTACATCCTGCTGATGACTCAGTTCTTCAAGAGCATCCCGAAAGAGCTCGAAGAGGCGGCCATCATGGATGGCCTCAGCTGGTTCGGCGTCTTCTGGAAGATCGTCATGCCCCTGGCGCGACCGGCGCTGCTGGCCACTGGCATCCTGACCTTCGCCGGCATGTGGAACAACTTCCTCGACTGGCTAATTTACATGCAGACCTCGAACATGTTCAACATCCAGCTCGGGCTCGTAACGTTCCGGTCGGTCTACCAGAATCAGTGGGATCTGATCATGGCGGGCTCGGTGATCGCCATCCTGCCGATCCTGATCGTCTATGTGGCCGGCCAGCGGTACTTCGTGCGGGGCATCGCCACCACCGGCCTGAAATAGCGAGCCCGCCGTGATGACGAGGCCGTCGCCCGCCGCGACGGCGCTGTAGGCGGACACGGCAGCACCCTACCATGAGTCGTCGTGACGATCCGGCTCAACGCGGACGAGTGCCAGGACTTCGAGACCGCGATCACCAGGGAGTGGCTGGTCACCAACGGCCTCGGCGGCTACGCCTCCGGCACCGTCGCCGGACCGAACACGCGCCGGTATCACGGCTTGCTGATGGCGGCGCTCCGCCCGCCGGTCCAGCGCGTCCTGCTGCTCGCCGCCCTCGATGAGGCATTCGAGGGCGAGCCACTCTCGACCCACGAATACTGGGATGGCACCCTCTCGCCCGCCGGCTTCCGATCGCTGCTGGAGGTCCGCCTCGACGGCATGCTGCCACGCTTTCGCTGGCATCTGGCCGGCCGCCTGATCGAGCGCCGCACCTGGATGGACGACCGCAAGAATCGAACCATCATCAGCTACCGACTCATCAGCGGCGCGCCAGGAACCCTGCGCATCCGTCCGCTCTTCGCCCACCGCGCCGCGGATCTCCAGCGCCACGACCGCGCCGAGGTGCTCGTCGAGCGCCTCGTCCGCGGCTGGCGCGTCGAGCTCGACGGAATCACGACCCACCTCGAAACGGATCCGATCGGCGACGTCACCGACACCCCGACCTGGTACGACCGCGTCCTCCATCGGGCCGAGCGCGACCGCGCCCTCGATGATGAGGAAACCCTCTACGCACCCGGCTT
Source organism: Candidatus Dormiibacterota bacterium (assembly GCA_036732165.1). Taxonomy (GTDB): domain Bacteria; phylum Chloroflexota; class Dormibacteria; order CF-121; family CF-121; genus JALYYC01. Next base: position 25,493 of record DAINCX010000025.1, read on the forward strand.
CATCGAGCTGCCACTGAATCCAGGTCGCCCCGCGGTGGTCATCGCCGGGACCGACCCAGTCCCGCGCGGATGGTCCCCGGCCGAATCCCTCCTGACGGCAAGACGCGTGCAGCGGCAGGCGAGCGAACACCTCGGTCCTAATGCCTCGCCCATCGCGCGCCAGCTGGCGCTCGCCGCCAGCCAGGTCCGCGTCGCGCGCGTGTCGCGACACGAAACCGCGACCGGCGGGATGCAGCGAACCATCATCGCGGGCTATCCGTGGTTCGCCGACTGGGGGCGCGACACCATGATCGGCCTGCGCGGGCTCACGCTCGCCAGCGGGTACCCGGACGAAGCGCGCCGCATCCTGCAAACCTTCATCAGTTACCTGGACCAGGGTATGTTGCCCAATGCCTTCCACGACCCCGGCGAGGTGACCGAGTACAACACGATCGACGCCACCCTCTGGCTCTTCCAGGCGCTGGCCCACTACCTCGACGCGAGCGATGACTGGCCCTTCATCCGCGACCAGCTCCCGGCGCTCGAAGAAATCATTCGCTGGCATATCGCGAGCACGCACTTCGGGATCCAGATGGACCCGGTCGATAGCCTCCTAACCGCCAGTCCGGCCGGCTACGGCCTCACCTGGATGGACGCGCGAGACGGCGACTGGGTCGTCACCCCGCGACATGGCAAGCCCGTCGAGATCGCCGCCCTCTGGTACAACGCGTTGCGCCTGCTCGCGACCTGGAAATCGCGCAGCGCCCCCGCCGCGATGGCCTACGCCGACATGGCGGAAGCCGCCCGCCACGCCGCCCAAACCCGCTACTGGTACGCGGCGGGAGGCTATCTCTTCGACGTCATCGATGGGCCCGAGGGCGACGACGCCAGCCTGAGACCAAACCAGCTGATGGCCCTCGGCCTCACCTTTCCGCTCATCGAGGGCGCCCCCGCGCGCTCGGCGCTCGACATCGTGACGGCGAAACTGCTCACACCCGTTGGCCTCCGCACCCTCAGTCCCGACGACCCACGCTATCAACACACCTTCGCCGGCGACCATCGAAGCCGCGACGGCGCATACCAGATGGGGATCGCGTGGCCCTGGCTGCTTGGGCCCTACCTCGATGCGCACATGCGCGTCTACAACGATCCGTCGGCCGCCGCGCGCATCCTCGCGCCCTTCAAGGAACACCTCCGCCAGGCCGGCCTGGGCACCGTCAGCGAGATCTTCGAGCCCGAGCCGCCCTACCGCCCGCTCGGCGCCATCTCGCAGGCCTGGAGCATCGGCGAGCTCCTCTGGCACGCGAAGAAGTCCTGAATGACTTCTCCCTCCCTCGCCGTGGCGGGGTCGGGTCGGGGAGGGGGTCTTACGTCCGCGCGAGCGGCGCGCCCTCCAGCGGCACCGGCGGCGCCTGTCGATGCGCGACCTCGAATCCGGTGGTGTTGCTCAGCACCTCGAGCTGGTCGCCCTCAAACCGAAGATCGAGTGCGCCCTTACCAGCCCGTAAATTCCGCAACGTGACATCCGGCAGCCACCACGGCAGGGCCGGGTTCACATAGATGGTGCGCACCCGCCCATTGGTATGGATGCCACACAAAATCGCCACCAGGCGGAACACCGCGGCCGCCGCCCACGCCTGCGGGACATTGGTCCCGAGATACGGCACCGGCGAGGTGCCTTCCTCGCGTGCCACCCCGGCAAACAACTCCGGCAGGCGGTAGGAATCGAACCGCTCCGCGGCGGCAAACGTTCCCTCCGCGATCATCTGCGCCTCCTTGGCCCGGCCCGCGCGCCGGAACCCGCCGGCGATGGTGGCATTGTCGTGGGGCCAGACCGAGCCGAGGTGGTACGAATGCGGGTTGAAACACTTGTGCTCGGTCGACAGCGTGCGGATGCCCCAGCCGCTCCACATATCCGGCCGCATCAGGCGGTCGACCACGCGGGTGGCGCGATCCGGCGGCACGATGCCGCTCGCGAGCAGATGCCCCGCGTTGGAGCCCACGCTTCTCACCGGCTTCTTCTCGCCATCGAGCGCGATGTAGTAGGTCCCCTCGCTCTCCCACCAGAAGGTTTCGTTGAAGCGCTCGTAGAGCGCCAGCGCCCGCCGTCGTAATTCCTCGGCGCGCGCGTCGTCGCCCCAGACCTGGAAGATCTCCGACATCCGGAGATAGGCATCGAAGGCGTAGCCCTGCAATTCGCACAACGCGATTGGGAGCGAGGCGATGGTCCCATCCTCGTGCACGATCGCGTCGTGCGAATCCTTCCACCCCTGGTTATAGAAGCCGCGGCTCGAGCGCGTCTTGTACTCCTGGAAACCGTCACCATCGCGGTCTCCGTAGTTCATCAGCCACTGCAGCGCCTGCTCCGCATTCGGCCGGTACCGGCGAAGCAACTCGTCATCGGCCGACCACTGGTACGCATACGAGAGAACAATCAAATAGAGCGAGGTCGCATCATGCGTCCCGTAATACGGCGCGAACGGCAACAGTCCGAGGCTGGCGATCTCGCCGAAGCGCAGCTCGTGCGGGATCTTGCCCGGCTCCTTGTCCTGCTCCGGGTTGTCGTTGGTGGCCTGCACTTTCGCCAATCGATCGAGAGCCCCCAACGCAAACTCTGGGAAGGCGCCGATGCTCTCCATCGCGACCACGAGCGAGTCCCGACCAAACAACGTCACGTACCAGGGAATGCCCGCCGCCGGGACATACACGCTTTCCCGGACGGTGAAGTCGGTCATCCGCAGCGCCTCCATGTCGGCGACCGCCACCTGCCAGATCTTGGGCAGGATGGGATGGCTGGTTTCCAGCATGACCGGGGGCAGCTTGGCATTCGCCATCTCGGGATGCCGGTTGTTGACCGCCTCACAGGGCAGGACCCGGGCGCGCTTCCCATCGATGACCGGTAACCATTCCACGCAGGTGTGCCAGGTCGACTTCGGCGCCAGGTTGATGACAAACACGAGCCGGCCGTTCGCATACTCGGGAACTGATCCCGACCGCATCACCTTGAGCAGCAGGTCACGCTTGAAGGTGCCGTTGCTGTACGCGGTGCGCAGCTCAGCGGACTTCTCGTGCCACGAGCTCTGGATGTCGCCGCGCCGGACCAGCCGCTTGCGCCGCACGTCAAAGATGTCGGCGAAATCCGACTCGATGGCAATTTCCACCACCAGCCGCACCGGCATCGGCGCGTAGCTGTAAAAGTCGTAGTCCTCGTGGACGCCTTCGAAGATGGTGCGGTCAAGGCGAAAGCCGATCGACCGTGCCCTGAGAACGGCGTCGGTCGTCCCCTCGGTCCCGCTCAGCGGCAGTTCCGGGGTGACGAACTCGTGCCGCGCCGAAAAGTGGTCAACGGTGCTCCCGTCGAGGAGCAGCGGACTGCGACCATTGATCGTGATTCGATACCCCGACACGAAGCGGGTGTCGCGCGCGAAGAACCCCACATCGCCATCCGGCTCCATCGTGGCGTCGACGTCGCACACCAGGAACTGGTGATCGTGGTTGATGGTGACCGAGGGCGGGCCCTGGCTGACTGGCATGCCTTCCAGCAATGGTAGAGAGGTTCGGGCATGATGAGCGGATGAAGATCACGCCGCGGTCCGATGTCGTCAAGGATCTCCAGCCGATGGACCTTGGCCACTTCACCGGGTTGACTCGCTCGAAGCCGCTCCTTCCGGCTGCATCGAAGCCAACCTCGGCGTCCGTCGCGCTCGTCCGCTTTGAGCCAGGCGTGCGCAACCACTGGCATTCGCATGCGGGCGGCCAGCTGCTGCATGTGGTGGAAGGGGAGGGGTGGGTCCAGGCCAAGGGTCTCGAGGCGCGCCCGATTCGCGCAGGCGACACGGTCGCCACCGAGCCCAACGAGGTCCACTGGCACGGCGCCGGCCGGCTCGGGCGGATGGCGCACATCGTCGTGAACCTCGGCGAGACGACCTGGTTTACGGAGTCGCCGGCACCCCCGGAGTGATCGCCCGGACGTAGGCCACCCGCAGGTCTCGCCCGAGGTAGTGCCCCAGCGCGGCCGCTTGTTCCGCGATGGCCACCTTCACGCGCGCCGTCGGCGGCTTGAACGGAACGACCTGGACCGTGCCGCCCGATTTATCCACGGCCCAGACACCACCGATGATGCCGTCGACCAGCAGCACGGGGGACACCCATCCCGCCTTTCGGTAGACCTGCACCTTGTGCTCCGGTTTCAGGTCATAGCCGGCGTATTTCGCGCTCAGCAGGGTCAGCGGGTCGAAGTTGCCGAGCAGCCGCACTGACTCAACGGGTGGCAGCGCGGCGGCGCGCTTCGGGTCACCTCTGAGCATCCAGCCCTGCCAGCCTTCGACCTGCACCTCCTCGATCTCGTCGCCGAGACCGGCCAGCATCTGCCTTGCCTGCGCGCCCCGGATACCCCACCATCCCGCCAGCTCCTCTCGCTTCGCCGGGCCGTAGGCGCGCAGGTAACGCCGCGTCACCTCCTTGAGAGCCGTCTCGATCTCCATGGCTTTCCACCGGGGGACCCATTGGTCCGGACGGACGAAGGTGACATTTGCGCCCTCGTTCGGACCAAAGCACAGATGCCCCGCAAACGCGGACGGCTTCAGCAATGACCCCCATCCCTGCCGGAGCAACTTCGCCAGGTGGGCGCGCTTCGTAATTCGCGACACCGCGTCGGCCAGTTGCTCCCGGGTCAATCGTTTCCCGTCGAGTGCTTCCGGGACCGCGTCCATGATCGCTTGCAACTCGGGTGCGCCGACGCCCTGGTAGCTCAGCCAGGAAGGATGCCAGTAGAGCTGCTTGGTGCTCGCCGCCGCGCACCACATCGGCAGCTCGTCGGCCGGCATCAGGTGGAGCGTGCCTCGCATCGCCCAGATCTTGACCAGCGATTTCTTCTTCCAGAGTGCGTCGTCGACGCTGCGGCGGCGGACGCCGGCGACCCGATTCCAGAGCGCCAGCTCGGCCGCTGAGAGCACCTGCGCCTGCACGCCACCAAGGTCCTTGACCACCTTCACCAGGCTGGCCGCCCCTGCCCGCCTGTCCAGGTGATGCTGGCGAAGGCGCCATGCCCGCACCTGGGCCCAGGTCAGTTCCGGCATCCGGGAACTATAAATGGGGCTCAGCCGGGAGTAAGGCGCCACAAGCTGAGCGCCAATACCAGCGGGAGGGTGGGGTAGACCCCCGCGTCCGAGGCGGTGGCAGCCCCCTCGACGAAATCGCCCGGATG
>DAINCX010000026.1:0-28786 GCA_036732165.1 Candidatus Dormiibacterota bacterium
GTCATGTGCTCTACCGACTGAGCTACCTCGGCACGAGTCGGTATTGTAGTTCTCCGCACGCCAGCAGGAACGCCTTCCGGCATGGCATGCTCTACGCGTGGTGCAGTCGACCCCGTTCGTCCTGCTCGGGATCCTGCTGCTGGTCCTCGTGGCGGGGGTCTTCGTCGTGCTGGCCCTGCGCCTGACCTCGAGCCGGCGAAATGCGGCGCTCGCCTTCGGCTTCTTCCTCACGGCTGTCGTCTTCAGCCTCGCCGCCATCGCCACGCTGACCTTTATCAACAAGGCACGGTTTGGCTAGCACGGGGCGGGCGACCAGATGACAACCGCTGGCGAGGGTGCCGAGCGAGAGGAACTGACCACCGAACTGGCGTCGCTTGACCGCCAACTCCGAGCCCTCTCCGAGCAGTGGGACGAGGTGGAACGGACCATCACCGAGAAGGTCCGGCGGCGTCGCGAGTTGCTCGCCCGCCAGGAGGACACGAACGAGGATCACACCGACGAGCTCAACCGGCTCCAGTCGGACGTCTATGCCCTGCGGGATCGTCTCGATCAGCTCCGGGACTCACGCCTCGACTTCAGCGCGCTGTACCGGGTGCTGCAGCAGGCCAAGGCGTAGCCGGGACCCCGGCATCCGCCAGGATCCCGGCTTGCGAGCGAGCTAGGCCTCTTCTGTCGCCGCCTCTGCCTTGGCCCGGCGGCCGATCTCGGTCACCACGGCCGGGTCGGCGAGCGTCGTCGTATCGCCGAGCTCGCGATTCTCGGCCACGTCGCGCAGGAGCCGTCGCATGATCTTGCCCGACCGCGTCTTCGGCAGTTCGGGGGTGAACACGATATTGGCCGGCGCCGCGATCTTCCCGATCTTCTTCCCAACATGGTCGCGCAGTTCGCGCATCATCGCCGGGGAGCCTTCGGCCCCGCCCTTGAGCGTCACGTAGGCCACGATGGCCTGTCCCGTCTGCTTATCGCTGCGGCCACAGACCGCCGCCTCGGCCACCTTGGGATGGTCGACCAGGGCACTCTCCACCTCGATGGTCGAGATCCGATGCGCCGAAACGTTCATGACGTCATCCACCCGGCCCATCAGCCAGAAGTCGCCGTCCTGATCGATCCGCGCGCCATCGCCGGCGAAGTAGACGCCCTTGAACTTGCTCCAGTAGGTCTGGACGTAGCGGTCGTGATCTTTGAAGATCCCGCGCAGCATCGCGGGCCAGGGCCGCTTGAGCACCAGGTAGCCGCCGCCGCCCGGTCCGACCTCCTCCCCGGCGTCGTTGTAGACCGCGGCTTCGACCCCGGGAAAGGGTTTGGTCGCGGAGCCCGGCTTCAACGTGGTGAGTCCAGGCAGCGGGGTGATCAGGATCATTCCGGTCTCGGTCTGCCACCACGTATCGACAACCGGGGCGCGACCCCCACCAATGTGGTCTCGGTACCAGATCCATGCCTCCGGATTGATTGGCTCACCGACCGAACCCAGCAGGCGCAGCGAGCGCAGGTCGTGCTTCTCGGCAAACTCCGGACCCCACTTCATGTGCGTGCGAATGGCCGTGGGCGCGGTGTAGAGGACATCGACCTTGTAGCGCTCGACGATGGCCCACCACCGGTCCTTGTCCGGGAAATCCGGCGTCCCCTCGTAGAGGACGCCGGTCGTGCCATTGCACAGGGGGCCGTAGACGATGTAGCTGTGGCCGGTCACCCACCCGATATCGGCCGCACACCAGTAGACCGAGTCCGGCTTGATGTCGAAGATGTAGTGATGCGTCGTCGCCGTCCCCACCAGGTAGCCGGCCGTCGTGTGGACAATGCCCTTGGGCTTCGCCGTCGTGCCGCTCGTGTACAGCAAGTAGAGCAAGTCTTCGGCGTCCATCTCCTCGCAGGGGCAGGCGGTCGGATCGTCGCTGAGGTCCTTGACCAGGTCGTGCCACCAGACGTCGCGCCCGTCCTTCATCGCCGTATCCGCGTCGGTTCGACGCAGCACGATCGATTTCTTGACCCCGGAGGACTGGTCCAGCGCGGCGTCCGCGTTTTTCTTGAGCGGGACCCGCCCGCCCTTTCGCCAGCCCTCGTTCTGGGTGATCAGGACCTCGCATTCCATGTCGTTCATTCGGCTCGACAGGGAATCCGCGCTGAAGCCGCCAAACACGACGGTATGGGGAGCTCCCAGGCGCGCGCACGCCAGCATCGCCACGGGCAACTCCGGGACCATCCCCATGTAGATCGCGACCGGCGTGCCCTTCTTCACCCCGAGCTTCTTCAGCCCATTGGCGAAGCGCACCACATCGCGCTGGAGATCCGCAAAGGTGATGGTGCGCGTCTGATCGGCGGGCTCGCCCTCCCAGTAGTACGCGACCTTGTCACCGCGCCCCGCCTCCACATGGCGGTCGACGCAGTTGTAGCAGACGTTCAGCTTGCCACCGAGAAACCACTTGGCGTAGGGCAGCTTCCATTCCAGCACGGTCTCGAACGGCTTGAACCAGCTGACGCGCCGCTCCGCCTCGGTCTTCCAGAACTCCTCGAACGGGATCTGGTAGATATCCGGCTTCGCGTTGGCCTGCGCCTTAAAGTCGGGCGGCGGTGGAAAGCGTCGCTTCTCGACCTGGGTCGACTCGATCGCGTGCGCGCCGGTCTGGACCGTCATTACCGGCGGACCGGTGCCGGCTCCGGGCGAACCGCGCTGGAACCAACCGCGGACTCACGCCAGAGCGGGGTCCCGACCGGCAGGAAGGGACGCGTCCCCATCGAGTTGATCACGTCCGCCGCGGAGGTGTACCAGGCAACGATCGCGGTGATCACGCCCATATACCCGCCCAGGTGGATGATGTCGACATTGCCGCTAAAGAAACCCCAGAAGAGCAGGATCTCGGTGATCTCAAGCGTGAGGAACACCCCGAAGACGGCGCCGTTGATGCGAAGCGCCCACAACATCATGTAGGTATTGAAGATGGCGAAGCCGAGCAGAAACCATCCAAGCGAGACGGTGATGTCGGTCGCGACGACCTTTCCGAACGCGGCCAGCGCGAGATATGTGCCCAGGGACAGCCAGAAGCCGCCATAGGTCGAGAACGCCGTCGCCGAGAAGACGTTCCGGTTGCGGAAGGCCCACATGCCCGCCATGAATTGGGCCAGGCCCCCGTAAAAGATCGCGAGTCCGATCACGATCGTGTTGGCATGTTTGTCGAAGCCGAAAAGGCCGGCGTTATGCGCACTGAGTACGAACGTCGTGAGGGCGAAGGCGGCCAGGCCAAGCGGCCCGGGGTCGGCCACCACCGGCGTTGGTGCCGGCGTTGCCATGATGCGTTGCGTGTCGTTGATTGCCATCGATTTCATCCTCCTTGTAAATACGTCTCAGCGGTGCCGCGAGCGGACGATGGTCAGGGGGCGTGCGGGCGGTTCTGGAACAGAGCCACAGCCGACGGAACAGCCGCTACTTCCACTATGCTCTCCCCCGCGGGATTTCCTAGAAAACCATCGTAGCGCCGGTCGACCCAGAGCTGGCGGCCAGCCCGATCGGTATCTCCTCCCGGTGGAGGCGTTACCCGTCGAACGATTCCCACTCCCGAGCCCTATGGCCGGCCGCCTCGCCTGACGATACGCCGTCCGCGGCTCCTGTCAATACAGGTGTTCGCGCGTCTGCCAGTCGCTCCTGGTCACGCCATAGAGGGCGTAATCCTCCCGGCCCGTCGGACCGGCCATGAAGGCGCGCATCACGCCTTCCAGGGTGAAGCCGAGCCTCTCGAGAACCCGACGCATCGCGAGGTTGGTCATCGCCGTCCCCGCTTGCACGCGCTCGGCCCGAGCCCGTTCGAAGAGCCAGCCGGTCAGCAGCTGGACGGCATCGCTCCCATAGCCCCTCCCGTGATCCTCCGGCCGGTAGATCCGGATGCCAAGCTCATAGACCCCCGAGGGGACGGCGTGCGCGGGGTGCCGCGCCTGGATATCGCCGATGAGGCGACCCGCACGGTCGATCCCCAGGTCCAGCATCCCGTGAGCCAGGCGGCCCGAACGCCGGATTCGCTGACGGAGCCGCCCGGCCGCGCGGGAGTCTCGGCCACCCGGCGACGCCGCCCAGACCTGGCTGAATTCGGCTTCCGCGAGCGGTCGCACGGTCACCAGGCGCCCGTGGACCGGCGTGAACGCCGGGAGGCGGGTTAGCACGGTCTGGGCGGTGAGGGACTCGAACCCCCGACATTCTGCGTGTAAAGCAGACGCTCTACCAGCTGAGCTAACCGCCCGTTCGCGGGCTAATTATGCGACGCGCGCTGGACGGCGTCCCGCGGGGGCAAGCTGGCTGGTCAGCTTGTCGATCACGGCGTCCTCGACGTCCGGCATGGCCGGCGCCCGGCCCAGCTGCCGCGCCATCGAGGTGACGCCTTTATCCGGGATGCCGCAGGGCAGGATGTGACGGAAGAGCTCGAGGTCGGTGCTGACGTTCAGCGCGAAGCCGTGGGTGGTGATCCCGCGCGCCAATTTGACGCCGATGGCCGCGATCTTCTCATCCCCGATCCAGACCCCGGTGTATCGCTCCACCCGACCCGCCCGGATCTGGAACTGTGCCAGCACGTCGATCACGCACTGCTCGAGGCCGCGCAGGTAGGCACCCACATCCGGAGCGAGGCCGAGGTCAAGGATGGGGTAGCCGACCAGCTGCCCGGGCCCATGGTAGGTCACGTCACCCCCGCGGTCGACGTCGAGGCAGGTGATCCCGCGCGCGGCCAGCTCGGCCTCCGAAAGGTAGACGTGGTCACGCGTCCCGCTACGGCCGATCGTGTAGGTGTGGGGGTGCTGGAGAAGGAGAAGGGTATCCGGGATCCGGCCGGCGGCCCGATCCTCGGCCAGCCGGTTCTGTAGGGCCCAGGCCTCCGCGTAGGGAACCAGCCCGAGCCGGCGAACGTCCATCAGCGTCAGCCGGCCGCCGCCCGCTCCGGGACCTGGCTGGCAGCATGGTACGAGCTGCGCACGAGCGGGCCGGACTCGACGTGGCGGAACCCCAGCGAGAGCGCCTCGACCTTGAGCTCCGCGAACTCCTCCGGCGTGACGTAGCGCACCAGCGGCAGGTGGTTGGCCGTCGGGCGCAGGTACTGGCCCACCGTCAGGATCTCGACGTCGTGAGCGCGCAGGTCGCGGAAGACCTGGATCACCTCGTCCATCTCCTCGCCGAGGCCCAACATGATGCCCGACTTGGTGTAGACGGTGGCGTCCATCCGCTTGGCACGGGCGAGGAGCTCCAGCGAACGCGGGTAGCGACCCTTGGGCCGGACCTGTGGATAGAGCCGCGGCACCGTCTCGATGTTGTGATTGAGGATGTCCGGTCGCGCCCGCATCACGGTTCCCAGCGATGCCTCGTCCCCCATGAAGTCCGGGATCAGGACCTCGATGCCACACTCGGGGAGCCGCTTGCGGATCTGCCGGATGGTGCCGGCGAAGATGGCGGCGCCCCCATCTTCGAGTTCGTCGCGGTTGACCGAGGTAATGACCGCATGCTTGAGACCCATCCGCTCGACAGCTTCGGCCACACGAACCGGTTCGCCCAGGTCCAGGGTCCCCGGCCGGCCCGTCTTCACCGCGCAGAACCCGCACGCCCGGGTACAGGTATCTCCGAGAATCATGAAGGTGGCGGTGCGGGCCTCCCAGCACTCGCCGATATTGGGACAGCGGGCCTCCTCGCAGACGGTGTGGAGATCCAGGCCACGCATGATCCCCTTGAGCTCGCTGTAGTGGGCGCCACCCGGAAGGCGAACCCGCAGCCAATCGGGCCGCCTGGTATCGATCGGCACGCTCGCGTTGCGCTTGGAGCGGCCGTAAAACTTCAGCGGAGCGACGTCAGCCATCGCCCTTCAGTATCGCGCATCAACCCCGAATTGCCGCTCAATACAGCGGAACCTGCTCCGAGAAGCCCTCCAGCCAGCGCCGGACCCCCTGGAGGAACGTCGCGGCGGAGACCCCATCCAGGACCCGGTGATCGAAGCTCAAGCACAAGTTCATCATCGACCGGATCGCAATGGCGTCGCCTTCCACGACCACCGGCCGCTTGACAATGGCGTCCATGGCCAGGATCCCGGCCTGCGGCGGCGCGATGATCGAGTAGGAGAGGATCGTGCCGAATGTCCCGGGATTGTTGACCGTGAAGGTGGCCCCCTGGACGTCCTCCAGCGTGAGTTTCCCCGCCCGCGCCCGGCGGGCCAGGTCGTCGGTGGCTTTGGCCAGCCCGGAGATCGACATCCGGTCCGCGCCCCGGATCACCGGGACGATCAGGCCGTCGTCGACCGAGACGGCGATGCCGATGTTGATCTCGCGGTGCGGCACGACGCCGGCGTCGCTCCAGCTGGCATTGAGGATGGGGACGGCCTTGAGGCCCTCAACCACCCCCTTGATGATGATCGGGACATAGGTGAGGTCGATCCCCTCCCGTTCCTTGAAGCTGGCCTTGGCCTGTTGCCGGTAACGCACCACCTGGGTCATATCGACCTCGGCCACGGTCCAGGCATGCGGGATCGTCTGCTTGCTCTTCAGCATGTTGGTGGCGATGGCGCGGCGCATCGGGCTCAGTGGGATCGCCTGCCCAGGTGTCGCCGGCGGCTGGGCTGTGGCGGCCGTCGCGCCGTCGGACCGCGCGGCTTCGCCCCGGGTCGCCACGAATTCCTCGACGTCCTTCTTGGAGATCCGACCACCGATCCCCGAGCCGCTGATGCGCTCCAGCTCCGCGTCGGAGATCCGGTGCTGCTCAACCAGCGCCCGCACCGCCGGCGAAAGCCGCGTGCGGCCTTCCTGCGATCCGCCATCGGCTGGGACGGCGGAGGACGGGGTGGCCGGCGCGACGGACTCGGCTGACTTGGCTGACGCGGCCACCGGAGTGGCCGGCGACGCGGTCGCCGGGGCGCCCGACGACGGAACCGACTCTTCGATCACGGCGATCTCCGTCCCCACCGTCACGGTCGCGCCCTCCACGACCTTGATCTCCTTGAGCACGCCCGCCAGCGGCGCCGGCACCTCGGCGTTGACTTTATCGGTGATGACCTCGACCAGGGCCTCGTATTTCTTGACCTGGTCGCCCGGCTTTTTCAGCCATTTGGCGATGGTCCCCTCGGTGATGGACTCCCCGAGCTGCGGCATCTTGACCGATGCCATCAGAGCCTCGCCAGTTCCCGGGCCTTCGCCAGGATCTTCTCCACGTTCGGCATGAAGGCCTCCTCGAGGGTGTGATTGAAGGGCATGGCCGGGACGTCCGGGGCCGTCAGGCGCATAACGGGAGCATCGAGGGCATCGAACGCGTTCTCCATGATGATCGCCATCACCTCCGCGGCGATGCCGGCGAAGCGGTTGTCCTCGTGGACCACGAGCACCTTCCCGGTCTTGCGGGCGGTGGCGATGACCGCCGCCTCGTCCATCGGCTTGATGGTGCGAAGGTCGAGGACCTCGGCCGAGATCCCTTCCTTCGCCAGCTTCGCGGCCACGTCCAGGCAGTGCGTGAGCATCAGCCCATAGGCGATCAGGCTCAGGTCCGTCCCTTCGCGCTTGACCTCCGCCTTGCCGATCGGCACCACGCCGTCGCCCTCGGGTACCTCGCCACGGACCAGCCGGTAGGTCCGCTTGTGCTCCAGGTACAGAACCGGATCGGGGTCACGAACGGCCGCCTTGAGGAGGCCCCTGGCGTCGGCCGGGGTACTCGGGATGACGACTTTGAGGCCCGGGATATGCCCAAAGGTCGCCTCGATGCTCTGGGAGTGGTACAGGGCGCCGTGCACCCCGCCCCCCCAGGGCGCCCGGATCACCATCGGCAGGTTGAAGTCACCCGCCGTGCGGTAGCAGAAGCGGGCCGCCTCCTCGATGATCTGGTTCATGGCGGGCGCGATGAAGTCCGCGAACTGGATCTCCGCAATCGGCCGCATCCCATTGACGGCAGCGCCGATCGCCACCCCGACGATGCAGGACTCGGCCAGCGGCGAGTCGATCACCCGATCCTCGCCGTACTTCTTATAGAGGCCGTCGGTCGCCAGGAAGACGCCGCCGCGGATCCCGACGTCCTCGCCGATGATGAAGACCGACGGATCGCGCTCCATCTCCTCATCCATGGCGCCCCGGATGGCCTCGATGATGGTCTTGCTGGCCATCAGCCGCTGACGTCCTTCTTGTAGACGAACTTCAGCAGGTCGTCCACCGACGGATCCGGCGCCTGCTCGGCATATTCGGTCGCCTCGTCCACCTGCTGGGTCACGCGCTCCGTGATCGCCTGCTCCACCTCGTCCCGCAGGACTCCGGCCTCGCGGAGATAGCGGATGTAGGCCTGGATCGGATCCTTCGTCCGCCAGAGCGCGACCTCTTCCGCCTGCCGGTATCGCTTGTCGTCGTCATCGCTGGAATGGGGCGTCATCCGATAGGTCTTGGCCTCGATCAGGGTCGGTCCCTCCCCGCGCCGGGCTCGCGCCACCGCGGTGGCGGCGACCTCGTAGCAGGCAAGCACGTCGTTGCCATCGACGACGACGCCGGGGAAGCCGTACCCGGCCGCCCGCTGGGCGACATCCTGGATCGCCATCTGCCGGGTCTGGGGCACCGAGATCGCATAGCCGTTGTTTTCGCAGACGAACAGCACGGCCAGTTTGTGGATGGCAGCGAAGTTCATCGCCTCGTGCGCGTCGCCCTGGCTGGCCGCCCCTTCGCCGAAAAAGGTGGCGGTGACCGCATCCTCCTTGCGTTGTTTGGAGGCCAGCGCCACGCCCGCCGCGTGCAGGAGCTGGGTGGCAACCGGGCTTCCTCCAGTCACGATGTGCAAGCCGCGGCTTCCATAGTGGCCGGGCATCTGGCGGCCGCCGCTGTTCGGGTCCTCCCGGCGAGCAAAGAAGGACAGCATCTGATCGCGGGCCGTCATGCCGAACCAGAGGACGACGCCGGCGTCACGGTAGTACGGTGCGACCCAGTCGTGGCCCGGTTTCAAGGCGGCGGCGACGCCGACCTGGGCGCCCTCCTGTCCCTGGCACGAGATCACGAAGGGGGCGCGCCCCTGGCGGTTGATGAGCCACATCCGCTCGTCGACGGCGCGCGCCAGCCGCATCACCTCGTACATGCGCAGCGCCTGGTCATCGCTGAGGCCGAGAGACCGGTGCCGGTTCTTGCCGCCTTTTGCCTGGACTTGCTCGGTCTTGGTTGCCATCCCTCGTCCCTTAAATGTGGACCGCGATGCCGTCGACCGCGAGCGCCGCCTCCTTGAGCGATTCGGAGACGGTCGGATGCGGGTGAATGCTGGCTCCAATCTCCCATGGCGTCGACTCGAGGAGCTTGGCCAGCGCGGCCTCCGAGATCAGCTCGGTGGCCGAGGGGCCGATGATGAAGACCCCCAGGAGATCGCCCGATTCTTCATCGCTGATGATCTTGACGAACCCCTCGGTTTCGCCCAGGATGACCGACTTCGCGTTGCCGGCAAGCGGGAACTTCCCCACCTTGACCTTCAGGCCCTGGTCTTTCGCCTGTTGCTCCGACAGGCCGAGACTCGCCACCTGTGGGTAGCTGTAGGTCGCGCGGGGCACCCGATTGTAGTCGAGCGGCTTCGGGTTCTTCCCTGCGATGTGTTCCATGACGTGCTCACCCTCGTAGTACGCGACGTGAGCCAGCAGGAAGTTGCCGATCACGTCGCCGGCGGCGTAGACGTTGGGGTGACCGGTCCGGTAATGCTCGTCGGTCTTGATGTAGCCCTTCTCGATCTGGAGGTCGAGCTTGTCCAGCCCGAAGCCCTTGACCAGCCCTTCCCGACCAACGGCCACCAGCAGCCGCTCACCCTCGATCGCCTGGGACTGATCGCCCACCTTGACCGACACGGTCATCTTGCCGCTGGCCCGCTTGAGCGTGTCCGGCTGTACCTGCGCGCCCGTTAACACCTTGATGCCACGCTTGGTCAGGACCTTGGCGAGCTGCTGACCGACCTCGGGATCCTCCAGCGGCAGCAGGGTCGGCATGAACTCGATCAGGGTGACCTCGGCGCCATAGCCGTTGTAGACGCAGGCGAACTCGGTGCCGACCGCGCCCGCGCCCACGATGACGATCGACTTGGGCATCTGGTCGAGATTGACCGCGTGGTCGCTGTTGATGACCCGATCCCCGTCCATCTCGAGGCCCGGCAGCGACTTCGGTCGAGACCCGGTGGCCACCAGCAGGTTCTTGGCCGTGATCGTCTCCCCGCTCTCCTTGACGACCACCGTGTTGCCAGATTCGATCACGCCCTGGCCCTTGAAGACCGTGATCTTGTTCTTCTTCATCAGGAACTCGACGCCGCGCCAGAGCTGCGTCACGACCGCCTCCTTTCGCTTCAAGACCGCCGGCCAGTCGATCTGGAGTGAGTCGGCCTTGAGACCGAGCGCGCCCATGGTGCGGATCTCGTGGGCCAGTTCCGAGGAATGGAGAAACGACTTCGTGGGGATACACCCGCGATGGAGGCACGTGCCTCCAAGCTTTTCCTGTTCGACGATCGCAACCTTCAGGCCGAGTTGCGCACCGCGGATAGCGCCGACATACCCGGCGGAGCCACCGCCGATGACGGCTACGTCGAACGCCTCATCGGCCATACAGCAACGATTGTAGTCCGGGCTAACTCTCGACGAGGGCCAGGGCGGCGGTCAGCTGCGTATCCTGCGCAAAGGCGTTCGGCGTCTGATCGACGGCGTACTCGTCGGTCGATTTTGCGAGGGTGACGACCCGGTCCGGCGTGATGCCGGTTTTGTCGATCGAATGCCGGTTCGGGGTGAGCCAGTGGGCGATCGTCAAGTGCAGATCGCCATCGCGAAGTAGGAAGTCCTCCTGGACCGAGCCTTTTCCGAAGGACTTGACGCCGACCAGGGTCGCGCGGCCATGATCCTTGATGGCGCCGGCGGTGATCTCGGCCGCGCTGGCCGAGTTCTCGTTCAGCAGCACCACCAGGCGATTGGTGAAAGCCCGGCCGGTGCCGGTCACGGTCTTCACCTCCTCCTTCCCTGCCCGCTGCACGAGCACCGTGCTCGTCCCGCTCTTGACGAACTCGCTGATCACGTCATTGGCCGCGTCGACGAACCCGCCGGGGTTGTCCCGCAGATCGAGCACGACGAGGTCGACCGGCCCCTTCAGATTGTCTTTCAGCGCCTGGTCGAACTCGGCGGCGGTCCGGTCGCCGAATTCGAAGACGCGAACGTACAGGACGCGATGGTCGAAGACGTGGGTCGCCACGCTGGGCACCGTGATGATCTCCCGCACCAGGTCAACGTCGAGCTGCTGACCACCTCGGTCCAGCCGTAACTTGACGTGCGTTCCCGCCTTTCCCCGGATGTGGTTGACCGCATCATCTGCGGTCCAGCCCTTGGTGCTCTGGCCGTCGACCGCCAGGATGACGTCGCCGACCTTCAGGCCGTCCCGCTCCGCCGGGGTACCTGGCATGACAGAGGCAATCTGGATCTGGTCGCCCTTTTGCAGCACCGAGGCGCCGATGCCGGCGAAGCTCCCCGCGAGAAAGGTCTGGTTCGCCTTGTACTGATCGGGGGTCAGGTAGCGGGAGAATTGATCACCGAGCGCGCTGACCATGCCGGAGGCGGCGCCCTCGGTGAGCTTGACCCCGTCCGTGTTCGGATTGATGTAGTGATCGTGGATGGTGGTGAAGACCTCGCCCAGGGCGGCGTAATCGATGTCCGACTTTGGCGGCTGGTAGAAAAGCGCCGCCTTCACCCAGGAGGGCGCGAAGCCGCCCCAGTGAAACTGGAGCAGGCTCCCCAGGTAGAAGGCGAAAACGGCGACCGCGATCAGCGTGATAGTGCTGCGTCCTCTGGGCATCACTGGATTATCACACCCGTCCGTTCAGCTGCGGTCAGGCTGCCGGGAGGTAGGCGAGCGGGTCTACCGGCGTCCCCGCGAGATCGATCTCGAAATGCAGGTGCGGGCCGGTCGACGCCCCGGTGCTTCCCTCGTACCCGATTACGGTGTCTTTCTCGATCTGGGTCCCATCGGCCACCGCGTAGCCCGACAGGTGCCCGTAGAGGGTCGTAAAACCGCCCGCATGGACCACGATCACGTAATGGCCGTATCCGCAGAGGCCGCCTCCGTACGAGCACCCCATCGTGTAGTTGTGCACGATGCCGCCGTCAGCCGCGTGCACCGGTGTCCCGTAATCGAACGCGATGTCGATGCCGCTGTGGAAATGGCGCGTTGAACAATTCGGGTCGTAGGGTTCGAATGGATAGGTCGTGCAGCCAAAGCCCTGGCTGATCAGCCCGTCCATCGGCCATTTCCACTTCCCGGACGAGCGGGCCCGCAGGCTCTCGCCGAGGATCGCCGCGATCTGCGTCTGGAGGGCCGCTCGCTGGGCTTCCATGTCGGCCAGCTGTTGGGCGAACTGGGCCTCGATGGCGGCGACCTGCTGCACGGCGGCGGCCCGCTGGTTGCGGACGGCCTGCAGCTGCGCCCGCTGATCCTGGATTGTCTTCACGACCTGCGCCTGCTGGACGCGTTTGGCTTCCAGGTCGGCTTTCAGGCCCTCGATCGCGGCGCGCTCCCGCCGCAGGGCCTCCACCTGGCGACGGTCGTCCTGGACGATGGCCTCAAAGAAGAAGATGCGGTTCACCAGGTCGGTGAAGTTGGCGGCTGACAGCACCAGGTCCAGGCCGCTGACCTGGCCGCTCTTGTACATGGCCCGCATCCGCTTGCCAAAATCGGCCAGATGCTGGGCGAGCTCGGCCTCCTTCGCGGCCAGGTCCGCCTTCGCCTGGTCGATCTGGGCCGCGATCGCCGCCAGCTTCGCTACCTCCTGCTGGATTTGCATCGCGACCCTCTGGAGCTGCGAATCGAGCGCGGCGATCTGTTGCTTGATCGCGTTCTCCTGGTCGAGCAGCCGCTTGATCTGGGTCTTCGCGGTGATGATCTGGCCGTTCAGGCCCTGCAGCTGTTGCTGCTTGTCGAAGACACTGTCGGAGACCGCGGTTAGCAGCAGGAAGGTCAGCGCGACGACGGCGACGGCTGCCCGCAGTCGAGCCGACCTCATTGCTTGAGGAACCGACGCACGCCCAGATAGCTGCCGACGGTGCCGAGGAGCAATCCGAAGGCGAGCATCGCCGCCAGGACGAGCCGGAGGTAACTCGGGTCGAAGGCCAGCGGCACGAAGATCAGGACGCTCTGCAGGTTGGACACGGCCGGCCGGTAACCGAATCCGACGATCAGCACGGCCACGACCGCGCCCACCATGCCGACGATCAGGCCCTCGACGATGAACGGCCAGCGCACGAACCAGTCCGTGGCGCCAACCAGCTTCATCACCTCGATCTCCTTGCGGCGGAGGTAGATCGCGGTCCTGATGGTGAGCATGATGATGAACACGGACAGGCCGGTCAGCCCGATGATCAAGGCGATTCCGGCGATCCCGGCGACCCGGGCAAGCAGGATGATCTTGTCGATCACACTCGGTTCGTAGTTGGTCGCGGGGGACTTGTCGACCAGCGGCGAGACCCGGACCTCCCGGTCGATGGCGCCCAGGTCACGGATATCCTTCACCGTCACGTCGAGACTGGCGGGCAGGGGGTTGGTCCCCAGGGTGTCGATGACGCTCGGGTCCAGGGCGGGCAGCTGCCGAAAGCGGGCCATCGCTTGGTCCTTGGTGACGTAGGTCACCCCACTGACCCGAGGATCGTTTTCGAGGTGCAACTTGAAGTCCATGGCGCTCGCCAGCGACGTGTTGTCGGAGAGGTAGACCGAGATGGCGCTGGCTTTCGTCTTCTCGAGCGCCACAATCTGATCGAGCGAATGGAGCACGAGGAGGAGGCTGCCCAGCGCCAGCAACACCACCCACACGATCAGGACGCTCGCCACGCTGACCGCGGCGTTGCGCCAGAAGTTCTGCCAGGCGCTGGTGAAGGCGAAATTAATGCGATTCCAGAGCCGGTGCATGGTACCCTCCCGCATCCTCGTCTCTGACAATCTGCCCACCTTCGATGGCGACCACGCGGCGCCGCATGACGTCCACGATCTCGCGGTTGTGGGTGGCCATCAGCACGGTCGTACCGCGAGCATTGATCTGCAGCAGGAGCTGGATGATCTCCCACGAGGTGGCCGGGTCCAGGTTGCCCGTCGGTTCATCGGCCAGGAAGATGCGCGGATCGTGGACCAGGGCGCGCGCGATCGCCACCCGCTGCTGCTCGCCACCCGACAGCTGGTCCGGGAACTTATCCTCCTTGCCCTCCAGGCCGACGATGCTGAGCACCTCCTCGACCTTGGGCTTGAGGTGCCGAAGCGCGCCCTCGGTCACCCGCAGGGCGAAGGCCACATTCTGAAAGACACTCAGGTTCGGCAGGAGCTTGAAGTCCTGGAACACCATGCCGATCTTTCGCCGTAGAAAGGGCAGGTGCCGTCGCTTGAGGCGGCCGAGTTCCTGCCCCTCGATCCTGATGCTTCCCGCCGTGGCTTTCTCCTCCCGGATCAGGAGACGGACCAGGGTGGATTTCCCCGCCCCGCTGGGCCCGACCAGGAAGACGAAATCCTGCTTCGGGATGACAATATTGATCTCGCGGAGGGCGATGGTCCCGTTCGGGTAGCGCTTATGGACGCCCTGCAGGCTGATCTGCGGGGGCGTCGGGGTCAGGGACGCCACGCGAAGCCCCGGGGCGTATGTCGGGTGGGTCGCTCGTGTTTCAGTTGGTGCTGGCACGTAAACAAGTCCATTGCGAGAACCGAGGCCCCTTAAGGGCCGTGGCCGAGCGGGCCGATGACAGCGGGAAGTATAGGGCATGTCGTCGCGCTTCGCTCTGCTTGGCCACCACCGGTGAAATCGGCCTGGATATCGCTCCCTATACTCAGCCCATGCCGAACTCGCCAGCGCCGCTGATCGCAGTGGAGCGCGGCGGGGTCCGGGAGGCCACCCATGTCGGTCACCTGGCCAGCGTGGACGCCGCCGGGCGCATCCACGACCGGCTTGGCGATCCCGACGTGGTCGCCTACTTTCGGTCCTGCGCCAAGCCCTTCCAGACGATTGCCGGGCTTCGGGCCGAGATCGTGCCCCGCTACGGGCTGACCCCGGAGCACATCGCGATCATGTCCGCCTCGCACAACGGTGAGCCGCGCCATCTGGCCGTCGTCCGCGACCTGCTCGCCCATGCCGATCTGGAAGAAGGCGCCCTCCAGTGCGGCGCCCACTGGCCCTACTACGAGCCGGCGGCGGCGGTGGTCCGCCGCGTGATGGCGGAGCCGATCGCCGTCTTCAACAATTGCTCCGGCAAGCACGCCGGGATGCTGACGGCGGCGCGAGGTCTCCAGGCCCCGCTCGACCGGTACCTGGACCTGGACCACCCGGTCCAGCGCCAGGTCCGCGCCACGCTGGCGGAGTTCAGCGGGGTGCCGGAGGCGGACGTGCGCTACGGGATCGACGGCTGCAGTGCCCCGAACGCCGCTGTTCCCCTCCAGGCGATGGCGCGGGCGTTCGCCACGCTGGTGACGTCACACGACGACTATGCCCGTGCGGTCGTCGACGCGATGACGAGCGATCCCTACCTGGTTGGAGGCACGGAGCGCTTCGATACCGCGCTGATGGAGGCGACGGATGGGCGCCTGCTGGCCAAGGGGGGCGCCGCCGGGGCGCATTGCACCGGCGACCGGCGGTCTGGCCGCGGCCTGGCGATCAAGCTCGACAGCGGGGACGGGACCTGGACGGCGGTCGCGGTCATGGCCGCCCTCAGCCGGCTGGGCTGGCTGGAGCCGGCCGAGGCGGACCGCTTGAGCCGATTCGCGCGCCCCCCGCTGCGAAACGTGCGCCATCTCGAGGTCGGTGTCGTCAGGCCCCTGCTTCCGGATCTCGTAACGGCCGTGTAACAGCAGACGTGACCGCCCCGGGCGCCCGGGTTATACGCCCGTGCGACGACTGCTCGGCTGGCCCGCTCCGAAGCTGCTCGCCACCACGGCCCTGATGGCCCTGCTCCTCCTGATGTACGCCTGGCTCCTCCTGCTACCCGTGGTCGCCCCGGCCACCCCCCGGGCGGACGACTTCCAGGACTACCTGTGGGCGGCGCACCAGATCGCCCTCGGCGGGGACCCCTACGGCAACTTCACCCGCACCCATGTCCCCTGGGACTGGTCGCTCAACAGCGGCTATATCTACCCGGCGGTGTTTGCCGCCGTCCTGGTCCCGCTGACCTGGATTCCCAATGATCTGGCCGTCCGCGTTTGGCTCCTCATCATCCAGGCCTCCGTGGTCGCCAGCGTGGTGATCATGTACGCGATCATCGGCCGGCCGAAGCGCACAGAGCTCCTGGCCCTCGTGGCGGTCCTGGCAACCTTCTTTCCGCTGATCAACACCATGTGGACGGGCGCCATGAACGCGATCCTGTTGCTGCTGCTGACCGCGGCCTGGGCCGCCTGGCACCGGCGCCGCGACGCCGCCGGCGGGATCCTGGTCGGCGTCGCCGCGGTCTTCAAGATCTTCCCGGTCGCCCTCCTGCCCTACTTCGCCTGGCGCCGGGAGTGGCGCCTGGTCCTGGCCGCCATGGCGACTGGGATCGTCGGGTTGCTCGCCTGCCTGCTCGTTACCGGCTTCGGCCATAACCTCTACTACTTCCGGGACGTCCTTCCCCACCTCGCCGCCGGCACCGGATACCGCGAGAACCAGTCGCTGAGCGGCCTCGCCGCCCGACTGTGCAACCCGTCCACCGCCGATCAGGGCGGCGGCGCCGGTTGGTGCGGCCGGCTGATCGACTGGCCGGCAACGCTGGTCGTCCTCGCCATCGTCGCCTCCGCCATCCGGCGCCCGGGTCGTTCAGCGCTGGAATTTGCGCTGGCCATGACGGCCATCCCCCTGGTCAGCACCGTCACCTGGAGCTTCCATCTCGTCGTCCTGATCTTTCCGATCGTCCTGCTGCTCCGGGGCGTCTTTACGGGGTCGGCGTCACGGGCCCGGATTCGCCTCCTCTTCCTCGCCTGGCTCTGCTTCTCGGTCGGGCCGGCCGCCCATTACGCCCTGATCCTGGCTCCCCTCCCCCACTGGGCCGGCTGGCTCGACCTTGTCCCGCGGGCCGCCACCCGGCTGGTCAGCGAGGCCTATCTGATCGGCACCGGGGTCATCTTCGCCAGTGTCTACCTGGCCCTCCAGTCGGAACGCACGCGGGCCGCCCTGCCCGAGCGACTCGCGGCCTGAGCGCGACGATCTAGGCGGCCTTCGGGTCTCGCCCCGCATCCCATCGCAGAAAGGACTCCATCAGCGGCTCGATCGCGCCATCCAGGACCGCCTGGACATTGCCGATCTCGAAGCCGGTGCGGTGGTCCTTGACGAGGGTGTAGGGGTGGAGGACATAGCTGCGGATCTGGCTTCCCCACTCATTGGACTGGTGGGCGCCCTTCAACTCCTGTCGCTGCTCCGACCGCTGCTGTTCCCGGAGGGCGACGAGCCGCGAGCGAAGCACCTTGAGGGCCATGTCCCGATTCTTGATCTGCGAGCGCTCGTTCTGGCAGGTGACGATGATCCCGGTCGGCAGGTGCGTCATGCGGACCGCCGAGGAGGTCTTGTTGACGTGCTGGCCACCCGCGCCGCTGGAGCGGTAGACGTCGACCTTGAGATCGTCGGGACGGATCTCGATGTCGCCCGTATCCTCGATCTCCGGGATCACCTCGACGAGCGCGAACGAGGTATGGCGGCGGTGTGCCTGGTCGAAGGGCGATAGCCGAACGAGCCGGTGGACCCCGCGCTCCGCCCGGAGCCAGCCGAATGCCCGCTTGCCGCCGATGCGGACCGTCACGCTTTTGTACCCGGCCTCTTCGCCGGGCGATTCGTCGAGCAGTTCCGCGCTCATCTTGTTGCGCTCGGCCCAGCGGAGGTACATCCGTAGCAGGATCTCGGTCCAGTCCTGGGAGTCGGTGCCGCCCGCGCCGGCATGGATGCTGACGAGCGCGGCGTGATCGGCGTACGGGTTGGCGAAGAGGAGGTCCACCTCCTGGTTCCCCACATCTCGATCGAGTGCCTTCAACTCGTCGCGCAAGGTGGCTTCGAGCTCCCCGTCCTGCTCGGCGATCGCCATCTCGGCGAGGCCGATCACATCGCTGGCGCGCGACTCCAGCCGGCGCCAGACGCCCACCTCCTCCCGGAGTCCTTTGGCCTCCTGGCTCAACCGCTGCGCCCGAGGCGGGTCCTGCCAGAGGTCGGGGTCGTTCAGCTCACGCTGGAGCTGGTCGAGTCGGTGGCCCTTTTCGGGGAGGTCAAAGATGCTCCTGGAGCTGGAGGATCTTCTTCTTGAGATCGCCTGCCTGCTCGAGGATGTCTTCGACAGCTTTAGTGTCCATGACAGTTCTTGAACCGTTTCCCGCTGCCGCACGGGCAGATGTCATTGCGGCCGACCCCGGCGAAATTGAACGACACCGGTCGCCGGAACGGCACCTGGGACGCTGGCGCGGACGCCGGGACGGCTTTGGCGGCTTTGGGCGGCCGTTCCACCTCGTTCACCCGGACCGGATTGGCGGCGGAGGCCGCGTTCGCCCGCTCTCGCTTGGTCCGGGAGGCCTTGATCGCGGCGCCCGAGGTCTTCTTTTTTCCCATTGGCGCTACATCTTACCCGCTGCTTCCGCTAGCGGCCGTGGCACTTCTTGTACTTCTTGCCGCTGCCGCAATAGCAGGGATCGTTGCGGCCGATCTTCCCGGCGGTCGCCGGGGCGCCGGCGCCGTGCCCGTTGGGGGCGGGTGCCCCGGGCGAGGTGGGGGCGTCCGGCGGATGCGCGAGCGGGATAGGCGGCGGTGCGAGGGGCGGGGGCTCCTGGACGACCTGGACGCGGAAGACCGTCGAGGCGATGTCGAACTGGATATCCGAGAGCAGCTCCTGGAACGCCTGAAAGGCCTCGTTCTTGTACTCGATCAGGGGATCCTTCTGTCCGAAGGCGCGGAGGCCGATCCCTTCCTTGAAGTGCTCCATCATCGTCAGGTAGCTGATCCACTTCGAATCGATAGTCTTCAGCACGACGAACTGTTCCACCTTGCGCATCATGGGGGCGGTCAGGTCCGCTTCCTTGGCGGCGTAGGCCGCGTCCGCGTACTGGAACAGCCGATCGGTGACCGCTTCCTTCACCTCGCCAAACTCGTCCGGAGGGATCTCCTCGAAGGGCGGCAGGGGAAACACCGTCTGCAACTGGGCGACGAGCGCCTCCAGCTCCCAGTTATCCGGGTGGCGCGACTGGCAGTGCTCGTTGACCGCGTCCTCGATGACTTTGCGGACCCAGGCCAGCACCAGCTCCCGGAGGTCGGCGCCCTCGAGCACCTTGCGCCGCTCTCCATAGATGATCTCGCGCTGCTTGTTCATGACATCGTCGTATTCGACGAGGTAGCGGCGGGCATCGAAGTTGTGTCCCTCGACCTTGGTCTGGGCTCCCTCGATCTGCCGCGAGACCATGCGGGACTCGATCGGCTCGTCGTCCGCGACGCGCAGCATGTTCATCATTCCCTTGATGCGCTCCCCGCCGAAGATGCGCATGAGGTCGTCGTCGAGCGCAAGGAAGAAGCGCGAGGACCCGGGATCGCCCTGGCGACCGGCGCGACCGCGAAGCTGGTTGTCGATCCGGCGGCTCTCGTGTCGCTCGGTGCCCATGATGTGCAGGCCGCCCGAGTCGACCACCCCGGGTCCGAGGACGATATCGGTCCCGCGGCCCGCCATGTTGGTCGCGATCGTGACCGCACCGGCGTGACCGGCGTTGGCGACGATCAGCGCCTCCCGCTCGTGCTGCTTCGCGTTCAGGACCTCATGCGGAACCCCCCGCTTCTCCAGGAGTCGCGCCAGTTTCTCGGATTTCTCCACCGAGACGGTGCCGACCAGGACCGGCCGGCCAGACTGTGCCATGTCCACGATCTCATCGGCCACCGCCTTGAACTTGGCATCCTCGGTCTTATAGATCAGATCGGCATGGTCGTCGCGGACCATCGGGCGGTGGGTCGGGATGACGACGACCTGGAGCTTGTAGATCTTGTCGAACTCCTCGGCCTCTGTCACCGCGGTCCCGGTCATGCCGGCCAGTTTTTGATAGAGGCGAAAATAGTTCTGGTAGGTGATGGTCGCCAGCGTCTGGGTTTCCTGCTGGACCTTGACGCCTTCCTTGGCCTCCACCGCCTGGTGCAGCCCGTCAGCCCACCGCCGGCCGGGCTGCTGGCGCCCGGTGAACTCGTCGACGATGATGACCTCGCCATCCTTGACCAGGTAGTCGCGGTCGCGCTTGTAGAGCGTGAACGCCTTCAGCGCCTGGTTGATCTGGTGGGCCTCGTCGACATGTTCCAGCTCGTAGACGTTCTTGATGCCGGTCCAGCGCTCGATCTTGCTGATGCCCTCCTCGGTCAGGGCCGCGGACTTGGTCTTCTCGTCGACCGTGTAATCCGTGTCGGCCAGCCTCGGGATGAGACGCGCGTACTGGTAGTACTTCTCGGTTGACTCCTGCGCCTGGCCCGAGATGATCAGTGGGGTGCGGGCCTCATCGATCAGGATGCTGTCGACCTCGTCGACGATCGCGAAGTTCAGGGTCCGCTGGACGCACTGGGTGAGGTCGACCGCCATGTTGTCGCGGAGATAATCGAAGCCGAACTCGCTGTTGGTCCCATACGTGATGTCGGCCTGGTAGGCCTCCGGACGGGATACCGGACGGAGATGTTGCAGACGAGGATCCGGGTGGGTCTCGTCGAGGAATTCGCGGTCGTAAAGCAGTGACATCTCGTGCCCGATGACGGCGACCGTCATCCCCAGCAGCGTGTAGATGGGGGCATTCCAGCCGGCATCGCGACGTGCCAGGTAATCGTTCACGGTCACCAGGTGCGCGCCCTTGCCGGCGAGCGCGTTCAGGTACAGCGGGAGGACCGCCACCAGCGTCTTCCCTTCCCCGGTCTTCATCTCCGCGATCTTTCCCTGGTGAAGGACGATGCCCCCGACCATCTGCACATCAAACGGGCGCAGGCCGATCGCCCTCCGCGCCGCCTCGCGGACGACCGCGAAGGCTTCCACCAGGAGCTCGTCCAGGGTCTCCCCCTGACGCAGACGCTCCCGGAGCTCCTCCGTTTTGGCCGTCAGCTCAGCATCGCTGAGCTTCTCGATCAGCGGCTCGAGCTCATTGACGTCGGCGACCCGCTCGAGGTGCCGCTTGACCTCACGCGCATTGGGATCGCCTAAGACTTTGGTAAGAACGCTCATTCAGTTAATGCCTGATCCGCAATGAGTAAGCATACCCGGACTCCAGCGAGCCAAACGGGCGCGAGCCCGGGTCAGCCGAGATCGGCCTCGACCAGCCCCAAACTCCCGTCGTGGCGCTTGTAGAGCACGTTCAGCTCCTGGGTGTCCTCGTTGAGGAAGACAAAAAACGCGTGCCCCAGCTGCTCCATCTCCTCGCGGGCTTGCTCCGGCGACATGGGTTTCAGCCGGAATCGCTTGACCTTGGCCACACCGTTCGACGGCCGGGGCCGTTCCGGGCCGTGGCTGGGCCCCGGCACCCTGGCCGGCCGATGATCCTTCAGCTTCTCCTTGTGATCGCGCAGCTGCCGCTCCATCTTGTCGATCACGAGGTCGACCGCCTCGTTCATGTGTTCGGCCGATTGCGCCGCCTTGAGGATGTTGCCCGTCCGGCCGGTCACGTGCACCGTTAGCACCGCGACTTTGAGACTCTCCAGGCTCTTGTTCTTCTCCGTCTCCAGCTCCATGCGCGCTTCCAGCACATGGTCGAAATGGCGGCCGAGCTTTTCCAGCTTGGCCTGCGCGTAGGCCTTGAGCTCGGCATTGGCCACGGACTTCTTGGCCTGGATCAAGATCTGCATGGGCCTGACCTCCATCGCGAGATCTCGCGTGGACGCAGTATACCGAGCCGGCTCGGACGCGGTTGGCCGTCGGCGCGCCGGCCCGGGCTGGGCTACTTCGTCGGGCGCTCGTTGGCCCGGCGATCCGGGAAGACGCGCGCGAGTTCCGGCGGGATCGGCACGCCGGCCGCGAAGAGCTTGTCCATGATGTGCGGGCGGATCCCGGTAGGCCGGAAGACGCCCGTCATGACACCGTTCTTGTCGGCGCCGTGCGACTCGTAGAGGAAGATCTCCTGCATCGTGATCGTGTCGCCTTCCATGCCGGTAATCTCGGTGATGCTGGTAACCTTTCGCTGGCCGTCGCGCATGCGCGACAGCTGCACGATGAGGTCGATCGCCGAGGCGACCTGCTGCCGGATGGCCTTGGTCGGAAGATCGATTCCCGCCATGAGGACCATGGTTTCGAGACGTGAGAGGGCGTCCCGCGTCGTGTTGGCGTGCAGCGTTGTCAGGGAGCCGTCGTGGCCGGTGTTCATGGCCTGGAGCATGTCCAGGGCCTCCCCGGCGCGGCACTCACCGACCACGATGCGGTCGGGGCGCATGCGGAGGGCGTTGATGACCAGCTCGCGAATGCCAACCTTGTTCTCGCCGTTCAGGTCGGGCGGACGGGACTCCATCCGGCACACATGCTCCTGGTGGAGCTGCAGCTCGGCGGCGTCCTCGATGGTGACGATGCGCTCATCGGGAGGGATGAAGGACGAGGCAACGTTGAGCAGCGTGGTCTTCCCGGTCCCGGTCCCTCCAGAGATCAGCAGGTTGGAACGGGCCATGACGCAGGCCTTGAGAAAGCCAACCGCCTCACCGGTCAGGGTGCCGAAGTTGACGAGGTCCTCAGCCTGGAAGGGGTCCCGGGAGAACTTTCGGATGGTCAGCATCGGCCCGTCGAGGGCGATCGGCGAGATGACGGCGTTCACGCGCGAGCCGTCGAGCAGCCGGGCGTCCACCATCGGGGTGCGGAAGTCGATCCGCCGTCCGACGGCCGACACGATGAAGTCGATGACCCGCAACAGGTGGTTCTCATCGTCGAACTTGCGGTCCGTCAGGAGGATCTTGCCGCCACGTTCCACGTAGATGTTTTCATGGCCGTTGACCATGACCTCGGTCAAGCTGTCGTCCAGGACGAGATCCCGGATCGGTCCCAGCGCTTCGTAATACCGGGCGAGCTCGTCCTGTGAGACTTCCGACGCATTGACCATGAAGCTTGATCCCCCAGATTGAGAATTTGGGAATAGACGGACTATTCCGGCAATGTAACGACGGGGGCGGGCAAAGTATGCGGGACCGCCAGGACCAGGAATCCCGCTACGGAGCCGCCCGCGGCCCGAATCGCCTGGGCCGCGGCCAGCAGCGTCGCCCCCGTCGTGCAGACGTCGTCGACCAGCCCGACGCCCGCCGGGGCGGGCTCGGTCCCTATCCAGCGAAAGGCGCCCGACACGTTCAGGTCACGCTCCCGACGGGTCAAGCCGACCTGGGCCGGCGTCGGTCGGATCCGCGTCAGTCCCTGGACCAGGGGCAGCCGGAGCGTCGCGCCGAGCTCACGGGCAAGCCGCTCCGCCTGGTTGAAGCCACGCTGGCGCTCGCGTGCTGGATGCAGGGGCACGAAGCTCAGGGCCTCCAGGTGCAGGCCGGCGCCCTGGATGGCTTGTGCCAGCGGCCGGGCAAGCCAGCCGGCGAGGACCGGCCGGGGCCGGTATTTGAAGGTGTGGATTGCCTGCTGAAACGGCCCTTCGAGCTGCCCGGCGGCAATCAGCGGGACGGCCCCGAGATGGTTGACGGGTGCCCGCCGCAGGGACGATGCGCAGCGGCGACACCAGGCGCTGCCCGGGGATCCGCACCCGCCGCAGGCGGGCGGGAAGATCAGATCGAGGAGCGCGCTAGGCCGCAACGGTCAACTGGTCGCCGGCCTTGATGGCATGGCGTCGGACCGTACCTGTGGGAAGCTCCGCCACCTTGTCCGCCCTGAAGACAAAGGGCACCACGCCGATCCAGGGCCGCACGTGCTCGTAGACCCGGACCACCGCGCCCCGCTTATCGACGAACACCGCGTCAATGGGGAAGCGCATGAACATCATGTGGATCCCATTGCAGCCATGGATGAGCAGGCCCCCGTTCGGGGGGAGGCTGCGCCGGCCCATCAGGCCCATGCCGCGACTCCACATGTTGGTCGCCTCCTCGAGCGGCTCGGCGACAACCGTGCCATCGCTTTTTGTCAGTCGCAAAACTCTTGTCATGTATTATACCGGCCCCTCCCGGGCTCGCCGCGGACCCGGGAAACGAAACCGGGGAGCTGGGCTCGCGGCCCCACTCCCCGGTTCTCTATTTGTGCGTGAAGGTGTGCATGATGAGGATCACGGCGGGCCCCATCAGGACGATGAACAGCGTCGGGAAGATGCAGCCGATCATGGGGAAGAGCATCTTGAGCGGAGCCTGCGCGGCCTGCTCCTCTGCCCGCTGACGGCGACGACGGCGCATCTCTTCGGACTGGATGCGCAGGACCTTGGCGATCCCGACTCCTAACTGTTCCGACTGGATCAGCGCCTGGATGAAGGTGTGCAGCTCTTCGACGCCGGAACGGCGTCCCATCTCGTCGAGCGCCTCCAGGCGGGGCCGTCCGAGCCGGATCTCGTTGAGGACCTGGGCGAACTCATCGGAGAGCGCGTTCTTGAACTTTTCCGTCAACCGACCGATCGCGGCATCGAATCCGAGTCCGGCTTCCACCGAAATCGTGAGCAGGTCGAGGGCGTTGGGCAGCGCGAGCCGCAACTCCTTCTGACGACCCTTGATCAGGTTGCTGAGCCAGAGGTCGGGAAGGAAACGGCCGAGCACGAACCCGAGGGCCAGCGCGCCGCCCTTGATCGGGAGGCTGTTGGCGCCCATGATGCCACTCAGGCCGAGGGCCACCAGGGCGATGACGATGCCCGCGATGACTTTGAGGACCTCGAAGCCGTTGACGCTCAGGGCATAGGGTCGCCCGGCCAGGTTGATCTTGTTCTGGACGACCAGCTGGCGGTTCTTCGCCATGCGCGAGGTCAGAAGGCTGCCGATCCGTTCCAGGGCCGGCTTGATGAAGCGCTCGCTGAACGGAAGCGACAGCTCGATCTCGTCGAGCGTCAGGTTGTGGTCGCGGTACTGCGCCAGCCGCTCGGCAATCAGGTCTTGGCGCGGCTTGGCGGTGACGGCCTGCACCGCAATGAACACCCCGCTGAAGGCGAGGAAGGCGAAGACGATAGTAAAAATATTCATTCCTATACCTGGATGTTCGTGATTTTCGAGATGATGCCGTAGCCGATGGTGATCGAGACCAGGCCCATCCCGATGAGGACGTAGCCAAGCCATTCATGGAAGAGCGGCGTGATATAGCTCGGGCTGATGAACGTGAGCAGCAGAGCGAGCGCAAAGGGCAGGCCGGTGATGATGTATCCCGAGGCCCGAGCCTGGGCGGTGAGGGTTCGAATCTCACCCTGGATCCGGATGCGCTCGCGAATCGTGAACGCGATTGTGTCGAGAATCTCGGCGAGGTTGCCGCCGACCACCCGGTGGATCTGCACCGCGGTGACCATGAGATCGAAGTCCTCGCTCTCGATGCGCTTGACCATGTGCTGCAACGCGTCGTCGACCGACACGCCCAGGTTCATCTCGCGGGTGGCGCGGCTGAACTCATCCGCCATGGGCGGCGAGGAGCTCTTCGCGATGGTGGCCATGGCCTGGGCGAAGGAGTAGCCGGCCTTGAGCGCGTTTGACAGCAGGACGATCGTGTCCCCCAGCTGGTTGTTGAATGCCTTGAGCCGGCGCCGCTGGCGAAACTTGAGGAAAAAGCCCGGGACGAAATAGCCGACCGGAATCCCGATCAGCGCCAGAGCCGGATTGTGGAACCGCAGGAAGATCACGAGGCTGAGGAGGATGATCAGGCCAACAATGACCATGACGTACTCGGAAACGCGAAGCTTGAGGTCCGCCTTGGCCAGTTCTTCCGTCAGCTTGGAGGTTCGGCCGCCCTTTTTGGTCAGGCTCTTGTTGAAGCCCTCCATCAGGCCTTCGAACATGCCGGATTTCTTGCCCGGAGCGGCCGTCGGGTTGTAGCCGTCCATGTGCAGCTCGGTAGTCTCGGTGGGCTGCCGGTTCGCTGCCAGCGCCATGACTACGATCAGGGCGCCGATCGCCGCCATGGCCGCGAAGACGAGTTGAAGCGACACTTATTTGCCTCCTTGTCCGGCAGGATCCGGCGATGGCGTGAAGAGATCCTTCGACACGCCCTCGCCCGACGACTGCAGGTGATCGAAATACTTCGGAATGATGCCCGTGGCTGTGAAGAAGCCCTGCACCTTGCCGTCTTCGCTAACGCCGGTCTGCTTAAACATGAATATGTCCTGTACCTTCACCTGGTCGCCGTGCAGTCCGAGCACTTCGCTGACGGCGATGATCTTGCGAGACCCATCGCGAAGGCGGCTCTGCTGCACGATGACGTTTATGGCGGACGCGATCTGCTCCCGGATAGCCCGGGAGGGCAGTTCTGCTCCCGCCATTAACACCAACGTCTCGAGGCGGTTCAAACTGTCACGTGGAGAGTTGGCATGGATAGTCGTCAACGATCCGTCATGGCCGGTGTTCATCGCCTGGAGCATGTCCAGGGCCTCGCCGCCGCGGCACTCGCCGACTACGATCCGATCTGGGCGCATACGCAAGGCATTGACGACCAGGTCCCGGATGGCGATCCGGCCGCGGCCTTCCACCGTCGCCGGCCGTGACTCAAGTGTTACAACGTGCTCCTGGTTCAGCTGAAGCTCCGCGGCGTCCTCGACGGTGACCACCCGCTCCTCCTCCGGGATGAAGCTGGAGAGCACGTTCAGGGTGGTGGTCTTTCCGGAGCCGGTGCCACCGGAGACGAGCATGTTCAACTTCGAGCGGACGCAGGCCCGGACGAATTGGGCCATCGGGTCCGTCAGTGAGCCGAACTTGATGAGATCCGCGATCTTGTAGGGATCCTTGGAGAACTTTCGGATGGTGAGCACCGGACCGTTTAGGGCCAGGGGCGGGATGATGACGTTGACGCGCGATCCGTCCTTGAGGCGGGCATCCACCATCGGCGAGCTCTCGTCAATCCGTCGGCCGATGGTCGAGACGATGCGATCGATCACCCGGCGGAGCTGGTCGTCACTCTCGAACTGGACCGACGACAGCGTCAACTTGCCCTTGTGTTCGACGAACACCTGGTCGGGGCCGTTGACCATGATCTCGGTCACGCTGGGGTCGTTGATCAGGGACTCGATCGGGCCGAGGCCGAGGAAGTCGTTGAGCACGGAGTCGAGGAGCCGCTGCCGTTCCGGCTTGGTCACGGACAGGCCCATCTCAGTGATGACGACGTTCATGGCATCGGTGATCCGGGTGGCGCGCTCATCCCGGCTTTCCTCCTCCGAGCTGTCGAGGTCCTCGATCAGCTTGGCCTGGAGCCGGTTCTTGATGCGCTCGGCCTGCACCTCGAAGGGGGTGCGGACTCGCGCCAGGGGTGCCTGGACACGGGCAGCGGGGGCCGGCCCCCCCTGCGGAACGAAGGCGCCGTCGGGAATGGCCGACGGCTCCGGGGCCTGCTGCTTCTGAACGCGGTCTAAGAGGGACACGGCGCTACTGCCCTCCCTGGGTTTTCACGTGCAGACCGCTTTTGGCCACGCTGGGTGACGACGCGCGCCAGCCAGCATTAACGGAAGTCATCTCTAGTTCCTAACGCCGGGCGAACAGACCCTTGCGGGGTTTCTTGTCCGTGGTCTCCGGCTCGGCAGCCTGGGGGGTTGGGAGGAGCTTGGCGACCAGCTCCCGGATGCGCTGGCTGATCTCGGCCTCCGGGTGGGTGCTGACAAAGGGATTGCCGCGGTTGACCGAGTTGATGACGAGCTTGGCGTCGTTCGGAATCTGGCCCGCGATCGGGAAGCGAAGATTCGCCTCGACGCTTTCTTTGTTGAATTCGGAGTGGGCGTCCGACTTGTTGAGGAGGAGCACGACCCGGTCCGGCGGAATCGAGAGGGAGTCGAAGATCTTCAGCGCCAGCTTGGTGTTCTTGATCGAGGGGATACTGAGCGAGGTCACGACCACCACCTTGTCGGCGTGATCGAGGACCTCGAGATTGATCTCGCCGAGGTGCGCGCTGCTGTCGACGATGATGTAATCGAACATCTTCCGCAGTTCGCTGAAGATTCGGCGGATGTGGTCGACGGTCACGAGATCCGCCAGCTCAGGGCTGGTCGGGGTGAGCAACACCTTGATGCCGAAGGGGCCATCGACCATGATCTCCCGGATGAAGTCGGCATCCATGTGATCGATGTTCTCGATCAGATCGGTGATGCCCTGGGCGTGATCGAGGTTGAGGAGCACGCCAATGTCGCCGAACTGGAGGTCCAGGTCGACGAGCGCCACTTTGCCCTTGGTCTCATTGGCCATCGACACCGCCAGGTTCGCCGCCAGCAGCGATTTCCCGACGCCACCCTTACCCGAATAGAAGAAGAAGACCTGGCCGTTCTCGGCGCGACGGGCCGGTTCGCCGCCGTCCGGCGGCGGGGTGGCGGCGGCGGGCGTCGCGGCGCCGGTGGACTTGGCCAGAAACAATTCTTTCTTCTGTTCGAGCTGATACACGCGCCGGATGCTCGCGATCAGCTCATCGCCGGAGAAGGGCTTGATGAGGAATTCGCGGGCGCCTGACTGCATCGCCCGCCGCAGATAGTCCCGCTCGCCCTGCACCGACATGATGATGACCGGCGAGTTGGGCGCTTCCTGGGCGAGGGTCTCGGTGGCCTGGATGCCGTCCATGATCGGCATGTTGACGTCCATCAGGACGATGTCGGGGACCAGCTTCTTGGCCTGCTCCACGCCCGCCTTGCCGTTGGGGGCGGTGGCAACGACCTGGATGTCGGGCTCGAACGACAGGAGCTTCTGGAGGTTGTCCAGGGTGCTCACGATGTCGTCCACGATGAGGACTTTGATCAGTTCGGTCATGCCACTATGTCTTCAAAGACAGATCCC
>DAINCX010000026.1:28796-29596 GCA_036732165.1 Candidatus Dormiibacterota bacterium
AATCTTCCGATTTCGCGGGGAGCCTGTCAACGTATTTCTTATCGGTCTAGTGGATCTGGTAGGCGTTGGAGAAGGCGTCGATATCAACCGTCGCACTCGCCGGATCAGGGACATCGTAGTCCTTGACCGACTTGAGGACGAATTTGTAGTTGGTGTTGTCGAGCGCCCACTTGAGTTGTTCCGCCTGGTTCAGCGTCACGATGACGGTCAAGCTCGACGAGATGCCGCGCGCGTTGGCACCGCCGGCCGGGCCGACTCGGATGACGTGCAGGTTCGTGAACGCGGTCTTGGTCTTGGACACCTTTGCGCCGGTTGGCGTGTAGCTGACGAGAACGTCGATCCGGTCGTCGGGCTGAATGTATCCGCCCGCGCCAACCAGCTCGCCGGTCGGAATCTGCATGGCGATCTGGCCACTCGGGATCGGCAGGAACGCCTGCTTGGCCGGCTGGACTTCGCCTGCGGAGTTGACCAGGTCATAGTCGATGATCGCTTGGTTTTGATGGATCGCGATGCCGGCGTACTTGCCGACCACGAGGTCCTTGGCCCGGAAGGCGTACGGCGGCGCCTGGTCCGTGCTGAAGTTCTGAACGGTCACCATGTCGGCCGTGATCTGGGTCGATGCAGGAATGTCCTTCAACGCCACCACTGCTGGCACGTTCTTGGTTCCGCCTCCGATCGCCGTCTGTCCCCCACCGGTCCTACCTACGAGCAGGGCCCCTCCGAATGCCACGATGGCAAGGAAAACACCGAAGATCAAGAGGATGCGGTTGCTCTTCGGCTTAACCTCCGTCGCCAATCGA
>DAINCX010000027.1:0-29178 GCA_036732165.1 Candidatus Dormiibacterota bacterium
ACCATCAAGCCGCGCTTCAGCCCCTGGCGCACCTCCCGCTGCACCCGCTCAGCCAGCAATCCGCGCACCGACCATTGCGCCGCAGAGCCATCTTTGACGCCGGTTGGAGTGCTTAGTGGGCCGCGGCCTCCGACGTCTCGAAGGCATGCACCGGCTTCAGCGTCTGCACCTTGACAGGAGCCGATTCCCTGGCGAACGTCTCGGCGTCGGCGGGCGATCCGACCACGAAGCCATAGTGCATCGGCACCGCCAGTTGCGGGCGGATCTTCTTGATGAACCCGGCCGCCTCGGACGCGCCCATCGTGTAGGTACCGCCGATCGGCACAAAGGCGACGTCGGTTTTGATGTGCTCCAGCTCGGGCGCGGGGTCGGTGTCGCCAGCGTGATAGTACCGGTGGTCACCCAGCTTCAGGATGTAGCCGACCCAGCCATTGCTTTTCGGATGGTTCTGAAGGCGTTCCGGATGCGTGTTATAGGCAACGACGGTCTCGATCTTGATGCCGGCGACCTCCAGCGACTCGCCAGGCTTGACCGCCTTGACATTCCCGCCCAGTTCCTTGGCGATATCGTGCGGGGCCACGATCTGGGTCTTGGACTTGCGAATCTTATCGATCTCTTCGGGCTGAAAGTGATCGAAGTGGGCGTGCGTGATAAAGATGATGTCAGCCGGCTCGTCCTGCCCCTTGGTCACACCCCAGGGATCGATGTAGACGGTGATCCCGTCGCCCTTCC
Source organism: Candidatus Dormiibacterota bacterium (assembly GCA_036732165.1). GTDB lineage: Bacteria > Chloroflexota > Dormibacteria > CF-121 > CF-121 > JALYYC01. Next base: position 733 of record DAINCX010000027.1, read on the forward strand.
ACTTGTAGGCCGATTGCTTGTACCAGGTGAACTTCTCGAGCATCTGCTCCTCCTCTGCGCGGTTGCGACCGGCTGCCGAGGACGATTCTAGGCGCCGAAGACCTGGACGACGACCTGCCGATCGCGAGGGCGGTCAAGCTCGAGGAGGAAGATTCGCTGCCAGCGGCCGAGATCCAGGCCACCGTCCGCGATCGGGATGTTCTCACTACCGCCGAGGAGCAGATGCTGGCAGTGGGCGTGGCCGTTGGCGCATTCATTCGGTTCCATCTCGCCGCTGCGCCGGCTCATGTCGTTGTGTTGGTAGACACCAGCCGACCCCGAGATGCGCTCCAGCATCGCGCCCATATCCTGGAGCAGCAGCGGCTCATTCTCATTGAGGATGACGGCGGCCGTCGTGTGCTTGGAAAACACGGTTACCCAGCCCTGCGTCACGCCGGATCGGCGGACGACCTCGGCCACCCGAGCCGTGATATCGATGAACTCACGCGGGGCCGTCGTCTGAAGGCTGAGCGTCTCTGCCCAGAGGGTCAGGCCACCGACGCGCCGAACCCGCGGACCACCGGGATCGCCGGGCGGACCCACGAGGCGGAGCACCGAGTTCATTCCGTCGCGCATGATGTTCGGCGGACACCCGCCATCCTGGCGTGGGTGCCGCTGCCTCGATGCTGCGCTCGACAGGTTACGGCTTCCGTTACGAAACGGCGGTCGGGCTCCTAGTGCCGGGTGGTTCTCACCTTGTCGAAGCAATCGCTGCAGAAGACGGGGCGCCCCATGGTGGGCGTGAAGGGCACCTGGGCGGGCTTGCCGCACTCCGCGCACACGACCTCGTGGAGCTCCTTGGCGCGACCGGTCCCACGGACGTTGCGATTGATCGAGCGGCAGTCCGGGCACCGCGAGGGTTCATGCTGGAACCCCTTGGCGGCATAAAACTCCTGCTCACCGATGGTGAAAACGAAGTTGAGTCCGCAGTCGCGGCAGGTCAAGGTCCTATCACTGAAGCTCACGGCAGAGATCTCCTTTCTTTCTACTTTGGATCCCGAGTCCCCGCCGGGAGTCCGGCGCAGCCTGCGACCCAAACTTCCCGCGCGGATTATAGCAAGCATTCAGCCACATTTGGTGATGGCCAAAAGGACGCTCGGCCGAATCGACCGGCTATCCTCGATCGGTGACCGCACCCCTGTACCTAATCCAGGACGATCTCTTTTTCGCGGAGCGCGTTCGGGGCGCGGCCAGGCGGCTGGGTCTGGACCTGGTGGCGCTGGCACCCGCCGAGGCCGGGGGGAGGACCTGGGACACGGACAGCGTGGTCGTCGTCCAGGTCACCCTCAACCCGGACCGGCAGCTGGCGCTGGTCGAGCGCCTGCTCCAGTCGAAGCCTGCGCCGCGGGTGATCGCGGTGACGGGGCACCTCGAAACGGAGCTCCGCGTCCGGGCCAGGGCCCTGGGGGCGGTGCTGGCCGCGCACTCGAGCATGGAGCGCGTCCTGGCGCGAGCCTGTGGCCTCAGCCCGGCTCAGTGATGGTGGTGCTGGTGTGACTCCCCGGACGAGGTGATGTCCGCGCTGTGGCCGGCAGGCGCCTCCATCATGCGCAACATGTTGAGGCCCCCCGTTCGCAGGAACCGCCAGGCGAGCAGCCCCATCATGCCAAGAAACACAACATTCAGCACGGCGGTGTAATTGAGCGTCGGCGATGATTCGAAGACGATCACGTGCCGGTGGGCGGGTAGGAGGCCGCTGACCTGGAAGGCCAGGCCGATGAGGAACCCCGCGATGGCCATGGCTACGTAGGACACAACCAGGAGATACACGCTCATCCGCCGGCCGTAGTACTTGCGATAAATATTGAGGATCGGAAGGATGATCAGGTCGGCGAAGATGAAGGCGATCACGCCGCCGAAGCTGATGCCGCCGTTCCAGAGGACGACGGCGAGCGGGACGTTCCCGATCGAGCAGACAAAGCTCAGCATGGAGATCACGGGACCAATCAACGGGCCCCAGAAGGTCGCGATCACCGGATGGTGGCTGAGAAAGAATCCCTGCCAGAACGAGTCGGGCACCCAGGCCGCCAGCGCGCCGGCGATCAGGAGTCCGATGCCGACGTCGGTCCAGACCGCGGTGACGTCCATCCAGAAGTAGTGGCTGATGGCGGTCAGGCCGCGGCTCGAGAAGAGCCGGGTCAAGAACGGGCCTTCGGTCACGGCCATGTCCATATCCCCGTGGCCCTCCATCCTTCCCGGGAGGCCACGGTCGGCCTGGCGGCGGGCAGCCTCCACCATCGGCTTGCGCAGCGTCAGGCGAAAGACGACCGCGAGGATGACGATCATCAGCAGGCCGCCGGCGAATTCCGCGGCCAGGAATTGCCATCCGAGCAGGATCAGCAGGATCAGCCCCAGCTCGAAGACCAGGTTGGTCGACGCGAATTCGAAGACCATCGCCGCCGCGAAGCTCGCGCCCTTTCGAAAAAGGGTCCGGGCGATCGCGACCGCGGCATAGGAGCAGGACGAGGAGGCGGCACCGAGCGCGGTGGCGATGGCCAGGCTTCGCGGTGAGTCGCTGCCGAGCGTGCCGGCGACAGCCTGGCGGGAGACGAGACTCTGCACGATCGCCGAGAGGATGAAGCCGAGGGCCAACGCCCACAGGACCTCCCACAACATGTTGAACGACGTCGAGAGCGCGTGCAGGACCGCCTGGATGAGGACCATTACCTGCTCAGGGTAATGGCTAACCGACCATCCTTCCCCATCGCTCTTCGATGCGACGGGTCTTGTAAATGGTGATGGCGCCCACCCAGGTCACGATGAACGCCGCGACGATGACGATCCCCATGAACCCGAAGTCCAGGCCGCGGATGGCATCCCAGATGCCGCCTCGCAGGTCCACCTGCTGGATCGCGATCTGGGCCAGCTCCACGACCCCGACGAACAACGCCACAAAGACGGAGAGCGCCGTGACGCTGAGGTTGTAAAAGACCTTGCGCACAGGATTCGAAAACGCCCACGAATAGGCGTGGGACATGAAGGCCCCGTCCGCGGTGTCCATCAGGGACATCCCGGCGGCGAAGATCAGGGGGAGCGAGATGAGCGCATAAAGCGGGAGGTGCTGGGCGGCGGCGCCGGTCGAGATGGCGAGGAAGGCGACCTCCGAGGCAGTGTCGAAGCCAAGCCCGAAGAGGAACCCGACCAAGTACATCTGCCAGCTCTGGGTGATGACCTTGAAGAGCCGCCCGAAAAGCCGCGTCAGCAGGCCGCCCGCCACGAGTTCCTGCTCGAGGCTGTGCCGGTCGTAGTCGCCGGCCTTCATCCGCCGGAACAACCGAACAATCTCCAGCAGGATGACCAGGTTGAGGATGCCGATGAGCACCAGGAAGATCCCGGACACGCCCGTCCCGACCAGCGCTCCGAGGCTCTTCAGCCGGCCCCCGTTGACAACGTTGGTGACCACGAACTGCGTGGCGAACCCGAGGCCGATGGCGATCAGGAAGACCACCGTGGAATGACCGAGGGAAAAGAAGAATCCGACCCCCAGGGGTTTCTTCCCGTCCTGGAGCAGCTTGCGCGTCGTGTTGTCGATCGCCGAGATGTGATCGGCGTCGAAGGCATGCCGCAGGCCGAACGAATAGGCCAGCCCGCCAAGTCCCAGCATGAGCGGATAGCGCGGCGCGACGAGGACGAGCATGATGCCCCAGCCCACCAGGTGCAGCAGGGCGACGCTACCAAACAGACCCGTTAGCCGAATCGACACGGACGCGGCCTTCGGCTCAGCCTTGGTTCGCCAGATGGCCGGGGTGGTCGCCACGGTGGGAGTATACCCTTGTTGCGAACGGTTCGCAAAAGCAAAATGGCCGGTTTAGCAGCCTCGTCACCGCTCCGTACCAGAACCGGCGCAACGACCGGGACGACCCGCGGGTGAGCCCTAGGCCGTCCCGACGTGGAGGATGCGGCCGATGAGGTACCCGGCGCCCGCCGAGACCATGCCGATCATCAGCATCTGGAGCCCGCTGATCCGCCAGTCCCCCACCAGCGTGATCGCCTTGTAGGCGCCGACGCCGAAGAGCACCGCGGCGCAGAGCGGCACCGCGAGCACGGTGGCCAGGGTGACGGAGATGCCGAAGATCGGGACGAGCAAAAACGGAATCAGGGGAATCAACGACCCGATCAGGGTGGCCAACCCGGTCACGAGGGCCCGCGTCCCGATCCCCTCGGCCAGGATGGGCGTGAGGTGCAGCTCGTCCCGCATCATGACGTCGACCCAGACATCGTTGTCCGACGTGATCTCGTTGACGACACGCTCCAGCAGCTCGCCCTTGAGCCCCTTCTCCCGGAAGATCTGCCGCACCTCCTCTCGCTCGACCTCGGGGACTTCCTCGATCTCGCGCCGCTCCTTGGCCTCTTCCGCCAGGTAGTAGTCCCGGTCGGCGAGCGCCGAGGTGTAGGCCACGCCCGCCATCGCGATCGACTCGGAGAAGGTCGCCGCGAGCGCGGCGACCATGATGACCTTCAGCTGGGCGGTGGCGGCGGCCACCCCGAGGACCAGGCCGAGGACGTTGACCAGGCCATCCTGTCCGCCGAGGATGATGTCGCGCAGCTTGCGCCCAAGCCCCCCTTGCGGCGCGTCCGGCGCGTGGATCGCGCCTCCGGGACCGGCGTCCGGCTGTGCCATGCGGCCTATCTTCGCACCGGCGCCGGGGCCGGCGCCCCTTCTCGCATGCCGAGGACGCAGGCTCCCGCCACGAGGTAGGTCGCCGCCATCATGACGAACACGAAGCCGAAGCCCAGCCGGCCGATCGCGGCGCCCACCCCGGCGGCCCAGAGCGCGCCGACGCCGAAGGCCACGGCGAAGTAGAGGCTGAAGATCGCATCGCGCTGCGTCATCGGTGCCTCATCCGCGAGGAACGCCTGGAGGATCGGGCTCTCCACGTAGACGACGAGGCCCATCGCCGCCAGCGCCAGGGCGAGCCATGGACCCCGGGCCGGCACGACCAGCACGGCCAGCGTGGTCAGCGCGCTCAGGGGGTAGGCGATCAGCAGCAGCGCCTTGCGACCGATTCGATCGCTGAGCGGACCAGCGATCAGCGGGCCCGCCACGCTGCCAATCAACAGCAGCGCGTAGAGAATCGTGACGTAGCCATTGGAGAGGTGCAGCTGCAGCTTCAGGTAGAGGGGGACGACCAGGATGACCACCCCCAGGCCGCGTCCCCCGGCCGCGATCAGGGAGGCGAGAAAGATCAGTCCCAGGTTCCAGGAGCGGCGAACCACGCGGAGCCCATCGAGCATGTCGCCAACCGCGGTATTGGTGTGGTCCGGCCGGGGCCGCTCGTGGATGGAGGTCACCACCGCGAGCCCGGCGATGGTCGCGGGAATCGTGAGCAGCAACAGCGCGTTCCGCCAGCCCCAGGCATTCAGCAGCACAGCGGCGGCCGGGGTCAGCAAGACGGTCCCCACGTTGCCGCCCGCCACGTGCCCGGAGATGGCCACGCCACGGCGCCGCCGCTCGTACAGGTCCGAGAGTAAGGAGTTGCCCACCGGGTGCTGGGCGCTGGTGGCGACCGACCGCAACAGGTTGCCGGCAACGAACTGCGCGAAGGTCGTGGCCGTGCCGGTGACGATGCCCGCGATGCCCATGCCGACCGCCCCCCAGCCGATCAGGTTGTGCCGCTGGATGACGCGCGTGACGGCGCCGGCGCCCAGCTGCAAGAGACCGCCCGCGAGGCTGGACAGCGCGACCATGAAACCGAGCGCGACCACGGAAAAGTGCAGATCGGCCAGGGCCAGCGGGTAGACGAGTGGCATCAGCGTCGAGTAGGCGTGGATGACGGCGTGGCTGCCGCTGATGATGATCAAGACCGTGAGGGGGCCGCCCGCTCGCGGCCAGACTAGCGGCGGGCCGCCTTCGCCTGGCACCGGGCGCAGCGGCCGTGGACCACCAGGTCCGCCGAGCTCACCACGAAGTCGTGTTCCTCAGTGATGTGATGCAGGACCGGCACGAGGTGGTCCCCCTCGATGTGGAGGGTCGATCCGCAGCGGTCGCAGACCAGGTGATAGTGATCTTGCCCTTCCTCAGCCAATTCGTAATAGCCGCGGTCGCCGATCCGCGTTTCTTTGATCAAGCCAAGCTCTTCCAGCACTTCCAGGGAGCGATAGATGGTCGCCATGTTGAAGCGCGGATACTGGCGGCGGATCTGCCCCAGCAGGTCCTCGGCACTGAGATGCTTCTTGGCCTGGCGCAGGCTATCCCACACGATCTGCCGCTGCATCGTGAGGCGATACCCGGACGTGTGCAGCGCCTCGGTGGCGGATGTCTTGGCGGTCACGACTTCATTGTGGCATGGGGTTGTCCGGCGCTCACCGAAGGCGGCTCCCCGGCCGTGGCGCCCTTTTCATCGAGGCTGAAGAAGATGATGGCGATCGCCACGAAGTAGATCAGGTTGCCCACCCCAAACATGACGAGCCCGGCGGCCACCTGGTCGTCGAGGGGCGACAGGGGGGTCACCCGGGGCGCCGCGGCGTAGAAGGGATAGATGACGCTCCTTGACAGGACGAAGGCCAGCCCGAGGATGGTCGGCGGCACACCGGCGAAGCCGAGGTAGGCGATCTTCCCCATCACGCCCAGGCCTCGACGGCGCGTCGCGGGGGCCAGGACGGGCCACCAGAAGAGCACGCCGGCGGCGAGAAAGGTCAGATGTTCCGCCACATGGAGCGGTCCATTCCGGAGGGTTGCCTCATAAAGGACTGGCAGGTGCCAGACCGCCAGGACCAGGTTGAAGGCGATGTTGGCGACGATCGGGGACACCCGGATCCGCTCCAGGAGCAGCCATTCTTCGGGCAGCCCGAGCAGGAGTAGGGGCGGCACGATCATCGCCAGGATGAGGTGCTGGACCATGTGCAGGCTGAACAGGTAATGATCCCCGCCGACATCGATCGGTGACTCGAGCGCGAGGATCAGGGCGAGCAGGCCGGCGCTGAAGTACAGGCGCGCCACCGGTGACCACCCGTCGGGCCGGCCACGCGAGCGGAGCAGCCAGGCGTAGCCGGCGGCGAGCGCCAGGGTGCCGAGCAAAATGCTGGGGTCCCAGGACCACGTCCCCAGCGTCAGGCTGCCGTGGAGTGGAGGCAGGCTCAGCCTTTTGTGCCTTCCTGGACGATCGGCTGGGCCAGCAGCCAGAGGCTGGACATCGTGTATCCCACCATGGCCACGATCCAGGGCCATTCGGCGCGTTTCCCCTGCCGCTCGGAGCGAGCCGCCCGGCCGAGATAGCCGTGCGCCAGCACGACGGCCGCAATATGGACCGCGATGATCAACGCAATCTGGAAATACCAGATCACCGCGGTCGGGATCAGGTTTCGGTTGGGCTCGTAGGTCGCCGTTCCAAACAGATTCGCCCCGGTCCCGAGCGGATCGGACACCTGGTGGATGATGAGCTGCCCATTGATGACGAGATAGTCCAGGTTGTGCGCCACGAGGTAGCCAAACGCGATCGGCACCAGCGACGGGGTCAATCCCGACATGACCTGGAGGAACGAGGCATCAAGCCGGCCCACTGCCCGGACGGCCACGCTGAACCCAGCGAACAGAGCCCAGATCAAGCAGACCAGCGCGCCGAAGATCGCAAGCAGGAGCACCGTATACCCCGCCGTCCCCGGCCTCAGGGCATCCGGTAACGCGGTGACCGCGTTCTTCCAGCCTGGCGTGGCGAGCAGGCCGTCGAAGCTGACCGAAACCAGCAACAACAGGACGAAGGTGAGGCGGCTGACGGAGGCGTCGAATGGCCGGGTGAGCCCGTTAAGGAAGCCCCGCCGCCCTGGCTCGCCGAATCGAAAGAACCCCAGCCGGCCCCAGGTCGCGAACAGAACGGAGAAGGCCTCCCCACGCCGCAGCCAGGCGTCCGCCCCAAACGTGGCGGCCATCGCCGCGTTGAAAATGCCGTACGCGAGCATGACCAGGGCGGCGCCCGCCGGCGTCGTGGTGACGCCGTTGAAGACCAGCTCACCACAGGCAAACAAGAAGAAAAGCACCGCCGCCGGCCAGTAGCCCCAGGCGGCCGGATAGGGCCGGCGAGGGCGTCCGCCGACAAGACGGGCGACGGCATTGAGGGGGCTGATGTAGGGCCAGTAGTTGCCCAGGACGGCGATGCTGATCGGCACCGCGATCCAGAACACCAACCAGAAGGCGGTGGGCAGGATGCTGTCCGGGGTGCTCTGCGTCCCAACGAGCCCGGCCGCGATGAGCAGGAGGGCGATACCGGCCATGATCCAACCGGGCCAGCTCGGGACCGGCTTAAGGGGCGGCACGTCCTCACCACGGGGCGCCTCACGCGCGACCGGTCGCTGCAGCACCAGGAGGAACGACATGAAGACCACCGCGCCGGCCCCCAGCAGGAAGAAGTACAGCGGCGCGGGGAGGTCGTACCGCGCGCCAAACGCGTGGAGGGGCAGCAGCGTGCTCAGCGGGCCTTCCTCCGGCGGCGGCGGATCTCCTGGACGACCGCGATCACTCCAAACACGATAACGAATGCCAGGATGCCGTAGAACTCGATATACCGCCCGAGGAAGGCCAGGATGCCGGGCCCCTGGGCACCGGCCGGCGCGGTCGCGGCGAAGTCACCGAAGGCGGTCGGCACGGCACCCGCATACGGGTCGCCGCCCGGCGCTTTTGTCGTTGGCAGCGCATGCCAGGCGGTCCCGTCGGACGTCTGGATCTCCTGGAACGGCCCAGGCGGGTAACGCAGCGTCAAATGGAAGGTCCCGTTAGCCTGGAGAGCCGCCCCACCGGGTTGTTCGACGCAACCAATCTGGTAGACGTTGCCACGGATCTGCGTTCCTGCCAGGACGGGTGGCGGGCTCGCCATGGGGGTAACAGTGCACCGAACGCTCTGCGCCGAGCTTGAAACCTTGAGCAGGCCGACACCGAAATAGAGCACCACCTGGTTGTCGCTGGTTTGCAGGCTGCCACCCGCGACCTGGCCGCTATGCACTGGGAACGTGGCGTCGCCCGGCGACGGTGGCGTGTTGCCGGCGCGAAGGTCCGCGGGCGGCGATTCCCAGTGGTAGGGCGCCGGCGGAACGACGATCCCGTCGAAGATCGGTGGCACCGGCCCGCGTCCGTGCAGCAAGAGGGCGGCCAGCAGGCCGGCGGCGAGCGCGACGATTCCCGCCTTGCGCCCGGCCGTCATACCCAGAACCAGGCCCCCCAATCGGCCATGACGTGGGCGATGGCGCCCGGCATCACCCGCCCGCTGACCGCCCGGAGCCCGCCCAGGGCCAGGCCAACGGCAAGGTCGAGGGGCATGGCGGACGGTCCATAGCGCGGCAGATGAATCGCGGCGAAAACCAGCGCGCCCATCACGATCGCGGCCAGCGGTCCGGCTGCCTGCGTCCAGGATTGGTGGAGGCGTCCTCGGATCGTGACCTCCTCGAGGATCGCGATGGCCGCCGCGACACTGCCCCACGGCCAGAATTCGTCGAACGGCCGTCCGCTCCAGGCTCCGCCGGCCAGCGGGGCCACCAGCACCACGCCAAGGGCCACGCCGGCTCCGATCGAGGCCCCCCTCCCCCATCGATCCTCGGCTGCCGGCACCGCTCGTTCCCTCCAGGCGATTCCGAGCAGGCAGGCGCCGAACACGGCGGTGCTCACGGCGTCTCCCAGGGGCAGGAGCACGGATCGCAGCAGGGCCGCGCCGAGGACGAGGCCGGTCACCCGGGCGGCCGTCCCCCACCGCCGGGCCGGGAGCGCGATCACCGCGGAAGCGGGATGAAGCCGGGGACGCCGGTGGCGAAGACCGGTGGGTAGACGGTGACGCTCTGCCGGACCCCCTGCCATTGCCAGATCACGCTCGCGGCGCGCAGGTTCTGCCCCAGCGCCTCCGGGGTACTCGCGAAGCGCACGCCGGCGCCGTTGGCAAGCGTTCCCGCCGGAAGGTCGAGCGTCTGGGCGGCGGCCGCCAGCCCTGTCGCGCTCGAGTCGTGGGAGGCGCTCATCACGTAGTGAAAGAGGGTCCAGGCAGCCGAGAAGCCGGCGAGGGACTCCTCGGTCGGGTCGGTCCCGGCCCGTTGCCGGTAGGCCGCGGCGAACCGCGTGTAGAGCGCGAGGCCGGTGGGATTGAGGGCACCCGGGTTGAAGCCGTGCGGTGGCCGGTCGGAGGCGAACACCCCGATCGCGTCGGCGCCCAGCATCGCCCCGAAGTCGGGGACGCATTGCGCCATGGTGGTCCCGATCAACGCCTTGACGTGGAGGCCCGAGGCGAGCATGGCGCGGCGAAAGCGCACCCCGTCGTCGATGTAGGAGGACAGCAGCAGGATGTCCGCCTTGGCGGCCCGCACGGCGTTCAGCACGCTGGCCCAATCCGGGAGGCGCGGGTCGTAGACAACCTGGGCCACGACCTGGATCCCCTCCTGCCGAGCCTGCTGGACGGCGGCGGTCGCGACCGTCGTCGGATAGGCGTCGAGGTTGTGGACGATCGCCATCCGGAGCGCACCCGGGGGTTGCTCGAGCCGGCCGGCCAGCACGGTGGCGGCGAAATGACTCGACATCGCGCCCAGGTTTCCGCCAGTCGCCCCCACCCGGAACACCAGCGGGTAGCCGCGGCCGGTGAGCTGGTCCGCCACGGCGCCGGCTTCCCAGTAAAGCATTCCGCGAGACTCAGCGGCCTGGCTGATCGGCATCGACAGGGCGCTCGAGTAGGCCCCGATGATGCTGTGGACGCCACGGGCCTGGAGCTCCTCGACTCGCGCCTGGGCGTCGCCGGCCGCCGTGATGTCCCTGGTCACGAGCTCGATCTGCCGGCCGTGCACCCCGCCGTCGGCATTGACGAAGTCGCGCGCGATCTGAACGCCGGCATATTCCTGGCCGGCGAGCGGCGCCTGGGGACCGCTGAGCGGAAAGACGGCGCCCACCCGGATCGTGGCGCTGGAGGCCGGGGCCGTGCCACAGGCGGCGCCACCGAGCATCGTGAGAGCCAGGAGGATCGGGAGCGGGCGCACGGACCGAATTCTAGTTAGTGGCCGCGTAGGCCGGCCGGCGCCACCAGGATGGGCACCGAGTAGCGGCGGGCGAAGGCCGCGCCGCTGAACCCGGTCCGCTTGTAGAAGCCGCCGGCGTCATATTTACGGGCGTAGTCGGGGACGTCGGTGGCTGGGGGCTCCGCCATGGCGATGCGGGCCTGTCCACGAATGATCACGATGTCGCCACCCTGGCCGTCGCCGTCGAAGTGCAAGCTGACGCGGGGATTCTGCTCGATGTTGCGCAGTTTCGGCTTGTCGGGCTCGCTGTAGATCAGGATCTCTGATCCATTCCAGAGAAACCAGACGGGGCTCGGCTGTGGCGCGCCCTTCGGGTCGACCGTCGTCAGCCAGATCAAGGGGGCCGACCGAAGCCGTCGCTCGACCCGCTTGCCGAAGTCGGTCGTGAGATCGAGTCCCCAGCTGGCTACGTCTGCTCGATGCCTTTCATCAGGATCGTGATGAACGCGGCCACCGCCGCGACGCAGACGGCGGCGTAGAGGCCGGGCGCGATCAGGCTGAAGGGCAGGTGCAGGAACGCGGACGCGGCGGCCACGAACACCGTGACCGCGATCCCGGCGGACGACAGCCGGCCCCAGGTCGTATGCCGAACCCGCAGCGTGCGGCGGCGGACGAAGAGGAAGGCGATGCCGCCGACGATCGGGAAGGCGTAGCGGAAGGTGACGAGCGCCCCGAGCCACTGGGGCAGGACGCCGATGACCGCCAGCGACACGGCCGCGACGCTGAAGAAGATGCCGTCCATGAAGGGGTCATAGAGCCGGCCCCATCGGGTCGAGGCATGACCGCGGCGGGCCAGCCAGCCATCGAGCAGGTCGGTGATCGCGGCGACGCCGAAGACGGCCACCAGCGCGACGTAGGAGCCCTGGCTTGCCCAGTGGGCACCCCAGGCCACCAGCACCGCGGAAAAGCCTCGAAGCTCGGTGAGCCGGTTCGGCCAGCCCAGGGACCGCTGCATCTCCCCGGTTTCCAGGTTGACCATCAACCCCAGGTGCAACCCCATGTCGATCATCAGCACCCCCCACCACAGGAGGCAGGTGATGAGGAACCAGAGCGACTCCATGGCGTGCACCGCACTGAAGACGGCGACCGCCCCCAGCAGGATGGCCGTCGCTCCGCCCACCGCGAATCGGATCCAGGAGCCACGCAGCTCCTCGTTCTCCTGCATGATCTGGATCGAGCGGATCCACGACGCGCGCCAGAAGGCGCCCCAGGCCCGCCGGCTGTAGCCGCCTTTCTTCAGATCGTGCAGCAGCCCGATGACGAAGAGATTCGGCGGAAGCTCGGGCTCCTCCGCTTGGGCGTCTTTGTCGGAGGGGTGCCGAACCACCACTTGAGTAAAGGCTCTTTGCCGGCACCCGTCAAGGTGCGCATGGCGGAGTGGCCGGCGCCCGCCCTAGGGCTGCAGACTCGGAAGGGGCAAGGGCGGCAGCGGCGGAAGCGAGGGCAGCCCTCCCGGCAGGGTCGGCGGTGAGATCGGCGGGATGCCGCCAGGCTGGCCACCACCAGGCTGGCCGCCGGATGATGGGTTGCCGCAGCCGGCCGCCGGGGCCGAGGCGCTCTTGATCACGAGGTCGGTCACGGCGAGATCGGCCGGAATCTGGGCCGCCGGCTGGCCGGTGAGCTTGCAGAGCGTTGCCGAAACCACGTCCGCGGGCCGTGCCCAGGCAGCGGGCTTGTGGCCCGCATAGAACGTCTTGATGAACTGCCGCCAGGCCATCGCCGGCCCGGTCTCGCCCCAGAGCCCATTCATGGACTCGTTGTGCGGCGTTGGCGACATGACGGTCCGGCCCATCCAGCTGGCCACCGCGATGTCACTCGTGTAGCCCACGTACCAGGCGTCTTTGAAATCGGTGGTGGTGCCCGATTTGGCGGCGGCGGGGATCCCGAGGCCGGGCCGGACGGCGCCCTTCAGGATGTCAGTCAGCAGGTAGGCGGCCGCCGCCGGGAGCACCCGTTCGCCCGCGTCCTTCCGAGCCGGATCGGACTCTACCAGCGCCCCCTGCCCGTCCCGGATCTCGAGGACGGTGGCAGGGCGCACCCGGAGACCACCATTGGCAAAGCTGCTGTAGGCGGACAGGTGATCGATCATGCGGAGCTCGCTCGCCCCCAGCGTGGTCGGCAGGCTCGGGTCCATCGGCGTGCTGATCCCCAGGCTCCTGGCGACCGCGAAGACGTTCGCCATGCCGACGTCCTGGAACAGGTGCACGGACGAGATGTTCCGCGACTGCTGCAACGACTGGCGCAGGGTGATCAACCCCAGCTCCTTCCCATCCCAGTCATGCACCGGGTAGCCGGGAAACGCCTTGGCGCCGTGACTGTCGTCGAGTGGGGACGCGGGTGTCCACCCGTTGATCAGGGCCGTCACGTAGGTATAGGGCTTGAAGGAGGAACCCGGCTGCCTGGGTGAGACAGTGTAGTTGACCTGCCCGCCGATGGCGGCGTTGAAGTAGTCCGCACTCCCGACCATCGCCAGCACCTCGCCCGTGTGCGGGTCCATCACCAGCATGGCGCCGTTGTTGACGCCATTGCTTTTGGCGAAGTGCGCGACGCCGCTTTGCACCGCCTGCTCCGCGAGCGCCTGGGTGTGCGGGTCGAGGGTGGTCACGATCTTGAGACCGCCGGAGAGCAGGTAGTTCGGATCGTAGCGCTGCTCGAGCTCGCTCCAGACGTAGTCGACGAAGTGGGGGGCGATCGACGAGCGGCGGCCGCCGGCGACTTGCTGCGCCGCGGTGAGCCGAGCCTGCAGGTTCTCCGCGTAGGCGCGCTCGGCGGCCGCCGGCGTGATATAGCCGTCCCGGACCATCGCGTTCAGGACGTCACGCTGCCGGGCATGCGCCTCGCTGTAGCCCTGCGCCAAAAAGGGGTTAAAGAACGTCGGCCGCTGCGGCAGCCCCGCCAGGAAGCTGGCCTGGGCCAGGTCGAGCCTGGCGGCCGGCACCCCGAAGTACGTCTGCGACGCCGCCTCGATCCCGAACGCCTGGTTGCCGTAAAAAATGGTGTTCAGGTACATCTCGAGGATCTGGTCCTTCGAATACTCCCGTTCCAGCTCCACCGCCAGGACCAGCTCGCGGGCCTTGCGGTCGAGGCTCCGGCTGTCCGCGCTGGCCCCGAGGAGGTAGTTCTTCACCAGCTGCTGCGTGATGGTGCTTCCACCCTGCGCCGCGCTTCGATGCAGGACATCGTAGAGACCGGCGGCCACCATCCGGATCGGGCTGACCGCGCCGTGGTTGTAGAAATCGCGGTCCTCGATGGCGATCGTGGCGTGACGCAGGTCCCAGGCGATGTTGGTGAGCGGCACCACGGTCCGCCGCTGCTGATAGCGCTCCTCGAGCAGCGTGACGCCATCCCGCGCGTAGATCCGGGTCGTCTGCGGCAGGCTCTGGGCGCTCAGGTGGCTGAGGCTCGGCAGCTCGCCCGCGTAGGTGTAGAGGAAGGTTCCGGCCCCGATCAGGCTGGCGAGGGCCCCGGCCAGGCCGAGGACAAGCAGCCGGCGCAGCCAGCGGTGCAGGCGCCCGGCGTGGCGAACCGGCGATGCGATGACGCGCGGTCGGAGCGTCGGGGCGCGCCGGCTGCAACGCTGGCGCATGGTCCTGGTTCTCACTCCTGCGACCGGGTAAACGATGGCACAGCGCCCAAGGTTACCCTCGGCCGCAATTTCAGGTCAGATCAGGCGGTTGAACGAAACGTGATACTGGCGCTCTGGTTGGACTCTCAGTGAGGAAGCGCTTGCTGTCCATACCCGGCGGCCGTCAGGATCGGCCCCAGGAAGAGGCCGAAGAAGACGACGCCGGCCGCCGCGAACCCAAGGGCTGCCCGAAGCGTCGCGTCGGATGGGGGCGGAACGACCTCATAGACCGGGGGATCTAGGAAGGCGACCCGGAGCACTCGCAGGTAGCAGAGCGCCGCCAGGCCGAGGTTGACGACCCCGACCAGCGCGAGCCAGGTAAAACCACCCTCCACGGCGGCCTGGAGCACGAAGAACTTGCCGAAGAACCCGGCAAATGGAGGGAGTCCAATCAATGAGGCAAGCGCGATGCCCATGGCGATCGCCACCCCCGGCGTCGAGCGGGACATCCCCGCGAGGTCGCGGATCGCGTCGCTGTGCACGGCGCGTGAGTAGGCGATCATGGCGGCGAAGGCGCAGAGGTTGGTGAGGGCCAGCGCGCTCAAGAAGATGAGCATGGCGCTGATCCCGCTGTGCCGGAGATCGACGAGCGCCGCCAGCGCGTAGCCGGCCTGGGCGATCGTCGAGTAGGCGAGCAGCCGCCGGACGCTGGTCTGGGCCAGGGCAAGCACGTTACCCGCGGTCATGGCGATGGCGGCGACGACCGCCAGGACAACGGGAAACGGGACGCTGCTCCCGGTGACGGTTGCCGACACCAATCGCGTGAAGCTCGCGAAGCCCGCCGTCAGGCCGACGGAGGAGACCAGCGCGAGCACCCGGAGCGGCACGCCGCGGTCGAAGGCGCGGGTCCACCAGCGGACCGGGACCAGGCCGAGCTTGCCGGCAAAGCCGACCAGGAGCAGGCTCAGCGCCAGCAGGACGGCCGGTTGGCGGGGTCCGATCTCGCGCAGCGCGAGGCCCGCCGGTGCGAACCGGGTCTCTCCCGTCAGGCCATAGATCAGGGCGAGGCCGTACAGCAGGACGGCCGAGCCGGCCATCCCCAAAATCAGGTATCCGAGTCCGGCGTGGGCCGCGTCGCTGCCGCGTCGTGCGAGGGCCGCCAGCAGGTACAGGTTGACCGCCAGCAACTCGAGACCGAGGACGAGGGCGACCATCTCCGCCGCGGATGCCACCAGCATCGCGCCGATGGTGGCGAGCAAGAGGAAGCCGGCGAACTCGCCACCCCGCGGTTCCCCGGGAAGCAGGTCGGCCGCCGATGCCAGCAGGGTCACCGCGGCCGCCGCCAGCACGATCACGTCGATGAACATCGCGTAGCGATCCAGGACGAACGCGCCGTCCAGGATGATCAGCGCGGAGGTGAACTGGGTCAGGAGGGCGAGAAATGCCAGCGCCAGCGCGCCGAACGCAACGGTCGTGCTCCACAAGCCGGGATTGAGCCGGCCCAGCACGAAGACGGCCGCCGCACCGGCCAGCAGCCACAGTTCGGGCGAAAACGCCAATAGGTTGCCGAGCGTTCTCATCCACCAGTCCCGCTGAGCAAAGTCAGCACCGAGAAATTGATGCTGTCCATCAGGATGGCGGGTAAGACCCCGAGCAGGACGATCAGGCTGAAGAGACCCACGGCGGTGCCCAGATCGAGCGTTCCGAAGTCGCGGACGCGGGCATGGGACTCACGGAGCGGACCAAAGAAGATCCGCTGGAAGGTTACGAGCATCACGCCGGCGACCAGCAGGCCCCCGAGGATGGCCAGGCTGGTTGCCAACCGGTGACCGGGGTAGGCCCCGAGCACGATCAAGAGCTGGCCGACGAACCCCGCCAGGCCAGGCAGACCCAGGGCGGCGAGCGCCCCCAGGATCCAGAGGACTGCGCCCTTCGGCATCCGCGCCGCGAGCCCGCCCATGGCCCGGATCGAGCGCGTGTTCGCCCGGTCGGCGACGGTGGCGGCCAGCACGACGAGCATGGCCGCGGCCAGGCCGTCGGCGACCATCAGGAGAACGCCGCCGTTCAGCGCGACTGGCGCCGCCGACGCCACCGCGAGCAGGAGCAACCCGCCACGACTGACGCCGAGGTGGCCCACCAGGCGTCGAAGGTCATCCTCGCGAAAGGCGGCCACCGCGCTCCAGAGGATGGTGATCACGGCCAGCGCGGCGACAGCGCCGGACACCTTGTGCAACGTGGCCTGGAACTCGCCCACGTTGACCCGGAAGAGCCCGTACGCCCCGAGCTTGGTGATGACCCCCGCCAGGATGATGGACACCGGCGGCGCGGCCTCGCCCTGGGCATCGGTGAACCAGGTGTGGAACGGGAACACGGGGAGCCGAAGGGCGAACGCCACAAAGAAGAGCGCGAAGACGAGCCCGCTGACCGACACCGGCAGCCGCAGGTCGTGCAGCGTGACCAGGTCGAAGGTCCGGGTCGGCGCCTTGACGTAGAGGATCAGGATGGCGAGCAGCAGCAGCGCGCTGCCGACCAGGTCGATGGCCAGGAACTTCCAGGCCGCGGCGAGCCGACCGGGACCGCCCCAGCGGCCAATCAGAAAACATAAGGGGACCGCCTGGAGCTGCCAGAAGAAAAAGAAGAGTACGAAATCGAGCGAGGTCAGGACGCCGTTGACCCCGGTCTCGACCAGCAGGAGAAGGATGATGAAGGCCCGCAGGTCATCGCGGGTGCGGCTAGAGGCGAGCACCGCCGTGAGGAACACGATGCCGGCGAGCAAGGTGAGCGCCATGCTGATGCCATCAACCCCGAGGTGGTAGCTCGCGCCAAGGCTGGGCAGCCAGGAGCGGGTCTCCTCATAGGCGTAGCTGCCGCTCTGATCACGAAAGCCGTACCACATGACGACGTCGAGCGCGGTCGTAAAGGCGACTGTGGCGAGCCCGACCGATCGCACCCGATCCCGGTGTGCCTGCGTTCGGGACGGAAAGAACAGGAGGGCCAGGGCGCCGATTGCCGGGACCCACACAATGGCGGTGAGGAGGAACATCAGGCGCCCACACCCTTGATGAGATGGCCCAGGAACAGGATCGTGAGGGCGGCGAGTCCGACCAGGCCGACGAAGAGTCCGAGCGCGAAATGCTGGGGCCGCAGCCGGGGCAGGCCTGGGCGGGGCGTCGAGGCGTAGACAACGGACTCGCCGACCAGGTCGATCCCGCGATCGATGACCCGGCGGTCGACGAAGCCGGCGGCGCCGCTGACCGGGAGGAACCCACGGCTGACCGCCAGCCCATAGGCGCGATCGACGTAGAGACCATGGCGGAGCGCGAGCCGCGCACCCTCGAAGCGGGTCGCCAGGCCCGGCATGAGGCGACGTCCGTAGACCAGCAGCGCCACGACGGCCCCGAGCACACTGGCCACGGTCGCGATCTCTGCCGCGTGCAAATGCGAGTTGGATAAGCCGACCCCCTTGAAGACGATGAATCGAAGGAAGTCGGCACGCCCCGGGATCCCCCGGATGCCCACGACCAGGGACGGGATCGCGAAAAGGGTCATGGCCAGCGCGGCCCGGCCGCTGACATCGCGGATCCGCTCCGGCTCGAACCGGCGCCGGCGGGCCGTCTGCCCGAGGAACACCAGCGCGAAGATCCGAAACAGGGACAGGGCGGAGAGGAAGATCACCAGGATGACGATCAGAATCCAGGCCGCGTTTCCCTGGGCAAGGGCAGAAGACAGGATCGCGTCCTTGCTCCAAAAGGTGCTGAGCGGCGGGATGCCGGCGGCCGCGGCGATCGCCAGCAGGGCCATGATGCCGGTGAATCGCATCCGCTGGAGCAATCCCCCCATCTCTCGCATGTGCTCCGTGCGCAGCTCTCGGATGACGACGCCGGCGGCGAGAAAGAGCAGCGCCTTCGGCCAGGCATGGGTGAACAGCTCGAAGACGCCCGCCCCGTAGGCCCCGATCCCCAGCGCCAGCATCATCAGGCCCAGCTCGCTCATGGTTGAGTAGGCGATGGCCCGCTTGAGGTTGTCCTGGAAGAGCGACCAGGCGGCGCCAAGGACAGCCGTGATGCTGCCCACGATGGCGACGACAACGAGCGCTCGAGGGCTATGCAAGAAGAGCGCGTACGTTCTGGCGACCAGGTAGACGCCGGTCACGGCGACCGTGGCCGAGTGCATCAGGGCGGCGGCCGGCGCCGGCGCCTGGACGCTGCCAGGCAGCCAGATGTGCAGTGGGAATTGGGCGGACTTCGCGGCCGCCCCGACGAAAACCAGCAGGGCCATGATGAACAGGCCGTTGGCGCTCACCTTGCCACTGGTGTACTGGCCGCTGAGCGCCTGAAAGTTGAGCTCGTTGAACCGGTAATAGATGTAGGCCATCCCGATCAGCAGGGCGACGTCACCGACGGCGGAGATGAGGAACGCGCCGGCGCCGGATGCGACGGCTTCCTCGCGCTGCCACCAATGGCCGATCAACAAATACGAGGAGACGGTCACGAGGGCGCTGAAGAGGAACAGCTCGAAGTAATTCGTCGACAGCACGAAGCCCTCCATCGCAAACGTGGAGAAGAGCAGCACCGTAAAGAAGCGGATCCCGCCATCTTCCCGTCGGATGGTGCCGAGCGCGTAGACCTGCACCAGCAGGCTGACGACCGCGACCGTGATCAGCATCACGGCGGCTAGCGGATCGGCCGTGACCCCCCACTTCAGGCTGAATTCGGCGGCGATGCCGGATTGCCCGGTAAAGAACTGGAGGAAGGTCCCCTCCCGCTCGAGGTGGAGTGGGTGCGCCACCTCAATGGCGAGGACCAGGAGGGCGCCGACGGCGCTGGCCAGCGTGAAGAGAACCGAGACGCCCGCGCTCACGCGGCGTGAATCAATGGTGAAGCTGACGATCAGCAGCATCCCGATCAGCGGGAGGATCAACGCCACCAGGGCGAGGAACGTCGGGCTCCAGGTGTCCAGCGGACCTCTGGCCGCCGCCGCGAGGAGGGTGAGCGTCACGTCAGCCCGCTACCGACTCGTACTCGTCAACCAGGAAGGTGCGCTGCTCCCGGTAGATGATGGCGGCCATCGCGAGCCCGACCGCCATCTCGGCGATCCCCGCTGCCGAGGCGAAGAGGGCAACGGCCGGTCCATTGTTGGCGTTGACCCAGCCCAACCCAAACCGAGCGAATCCAACAAACGCCACGCCTCCCGCGGTCAACATGAGCTGGGTGCCGATCAGCATCACCACGACGCTCCGCTTCACGAGCAGAGCGGTGGCGCCGATCGCAAACAGGGCCGCCGACGCGACCAGGATCAGGTTGAGGCCCGCGCTCACCGGCGTGGCTCTCGCGGACTGGCACGACGCCGTCCCCGGGGCGGCGTGGTGGTCACCGTTGTCGCTCGGCGGCGTGGGCGTTGCATGGTCAGGAGGCCCACGCCCAGGGCGGCCGATGCGACGATCACCACCAGGATGGCGATCCCGACGATATAGGTGTTGACGAGGGTGCCGCCCAGTCCCACCATCGGACCACCGTGAATTCTGACGGGCCAGTTCGTGGCCCCGACGACCACGCCGAATAGCGCCAGCACCGCCGCGCCGACCGCCGAACCACCGATCAGCTCCGGGCTGAATGGGCTTTCCGGCGGAGATTCCAGGCCCGAGGTCGACCGCAGGAGCGCGAGCAACAGCCCGGCGCTGACGGTCGTGAAGATGAGCAGCTGGACGGCGAAGAGCAGGAAGGGCGCCAGCATCAGGTACAGCAGCGCAACCCCGACCATGGTGGCACCGAAGCTGGCGACCGCGAACAGGACATTCCGGAACACGAGGCTGGCGAGCGCGCTGCCCACGATGAGAACAAGAAGTACGTAGATCACGACCACCGCCGGCTCCGCCGTGATCGGCGATGGCACCGAGCCCTTGAGCAGGAGCACGGCGAGAGATTCTATCTCAGTATTCAATCTCACCGTCACCGGGCGCCCAGTAGGTCTCCTCCTTGATGGCGGCGTGCTCGAAGCCGCGGCGACGCAGGATGTCGCGGGCATTCAGGATCATCCCGGGATTCCCGCAGAGATAGGCGGTCGTCTCGGCCGGATCGAGGCCGAACGAATCGGAGTACTTGCGCACCAGGTCATCCACCCGTCCGCGCTCGCCCGGCCATTGCGGGTCCTCCCACGGCCGGCTGATCGTCGGCACGTAGGTCAACCAGGGGAAGGTCCGGGCTGCCTCGGCCAGTTCCTGGTCGTAGGCGAACTCATCGGACCGGGCGGCGCCCTGTAAGACGATGAGGCGCTGCGGTTCGGCGATTCGGCCCTCCTTGAGCTCGCGGGCGAGCGTGCGCACCATGCTGACATAGGGCGCGATGCCGGTCACGGTAGAGATCAAGAAGTGCTTCGTGTGCCCGGACTTCGCATCAAGGTTGAAGATGCCTTTGGCCTTCTTCCGCATGAACACCTGGTCGCCGATCTGGAGCTCGTGGAGCAGCGGGGAGAGGGCCCCCTCGGGCACCTTCTCAATGAAGAATTCCAGCTCGGGCTCGAGCGGGCTCGAGACGATGGAGAAGGCCCGCTCCAGGACCTTCTCCTGGCTCTCCACGCCGAAGGCCACATACTGGCCGGGCTTGAAGGCGAGGGGCTCGGGTGGCTTGATCCACATGCTGAACAGGGTTGGCCCGTAGTCCTGGCGGCGGATGATCGCCGCGCTCATGTACTTATCGGAGGCGTCCATCACCGGTAATGCTATTTGGTCGCGCCGAAGGGTGGCCCGAAGAGGAGATCCAGCGCTACGCCAAAGATGACCAGCACGATGCCGGCTCCGACCGCCGTGAAGGTCGCGCCCCCCGACAGGTAGCCTCGTCCCCACAGGGTGCCGAGCAGGAAGGCAAAGACACCCACGACCGCGAGCCAGTAGGCGGGGCGGCCCTGCCACGCCACCCGGGCGGCCAAGACCCCGCCAAGGGACGCCAGGTAGACGAGGGCAATCTGCGCGACGATCGGGAGGAGCGGATGCTGCGCGGCCAGGTCGAGACGCGTCACCGCTCGGTTGCGGCAATCGCGCCACCGCCGATCACCCGGTCGCCGTCATAGAAGACGGCGGCTTGCCCGGGTGCCAGCGCGCGTTGCGGTTCCGCGAAGTCGACCCGCGCCTCGCGGCCGTTGGGCGCAATGACCGCATCGGCTTCGGGGGCGTGCGACCGGACCTTCACGCCCGCCTGAAAAGGCGTCGCTGGAGCCCGTCCGCTGACGTAGCGCACGTCTTCGACCAGGCAGGCCCTGCGGTGCAGCTGATCCGTGCCACCGATCCTCACCGTGTTCGTCAGGGGGTCGATGGCACTCACGTACCGCGGCTCGGCGGTCGGCCCGGCCGCGCGCAGCCGCAGCCCCGACCGCTGTCCGACGGTGTACATCGCGATGCCATCGTGCTCGCCCACGACCGACCCGCTCTCGTCGACGATCGGGCCTGGCCGGACCCGCTCGCCGAATCGCTCCTTGAGCAGCGTCCGGTAGCTCCCATCAGCCACGAAACAGATCTCCTGGCTCTCCGGCTTCGAGGCCGTGACCAGACCCAGCTCGGCGGCGCGCGCCCGGACCTGCGCCTTGGTCCACGCACCGATGGGAAATCGCAGCGCGCGCAACTCGTCCTGGCCAAGCTGATACAGCACGTAGGACTGGTCCTTGCGCGCGTCAGCGGCCCTCTTGAGCACGAAGCCGTCGTGCGTTTCCTCGATCCGCGCATAGTGCCCGGTGGCCAGCACGTCGGCGCCCAGCGCCAGTGCCTTGCGCAGCAGCAGCCCGAACTTGATCGTTTCGTTGCAGCGGATGCAGGGGTTTGGCGTCCGACCCTGCAGGTACGACTCCGTGAAGGGGTCGATCACCGCCGACCGAAACTCGTCCTCGAAGTTGAGGACGTAATACGGGATACCCAGCCGGCTGGCCACCCGGCGCGCATCCTCGACCGCGTCGAGGGAGCAACATCCGTGATGCTTGTCGAAGTCCCGGGCGGCCATTTCCTTCGGCCACAGCTGCAAGGTGACGCCGAACACGTCGTGGCCCGCATCGCGCATCAGTGCCGCGGCCACCGACGAGTCGACGCCGCCGCTCATGGCGACGGCGACTTTCACGCCGGCTCCAGGCGCTGGACCTCGACCCCGCGACTCCGACAGTATTCCAGGGCCCGGTCGATCTCCGGTTGGTCACCATCCAGGTCCAGGTCAGCCCAGCCGGTCTCGTTACCCACCTCGGCCCGGCGGATGTTCGTGACCACCTTGAAGTCCTTGCCAATCTGGTAGATGACGGGGACGTTCAGGGTTTCACGTTGGAAGGTCAGGCGCACGGTTGTCCGCGCCATCCGCGGTCAGCCCCCGGCGACGGCCGGGACGATCGAGAGATCGTCGCTCTCGCTCAGCGGAGTCTGGAGGCCCGACCCGAACCGGATGTCCTCATCATTCCGATAGATGTTGATGAACTGGCGAAGCTGCCCTTTGTCGTCGTAGAGGCGCTCACGAAAGCCAGGGAACTGCTGGTCGAGGGCGTCGAGGGCCTGCGAGACGTCGGTCGCGTTCACCTCGACGATCGCGGCGCCCCGGGTCAGCTGGCGCAGGGCGCCCGGCACCCGGATCTTTACGGCCATGGTCTCAGCATTATAAGTACAGGCGGCGGAACGGACCGCCGCCTGTCACGAGCCGGCTGATGTGGACTAGATCTGCTGCGCCTTGCCTCGCTGCGCCACCAGGTAGTAGATCGCGCCGACGACGACGATCAGCACCACCACAAGCTCAAAGATCGGGACGGAGTCGCCGAACCCGCCCAGGCTGGCACCGCCTGGGGCTAGCACGGTGTTCACGCTCGGGTTACTCGCCGGGCGCGGCCAGAGAAAGTTGACGAGCATCGATGCGCCCCAGGCGAGGCCTAGCAGATTGATGACCAGGCCCCAACCGCCGAGCTTGAAGGGCGCGCCTTCGGTCGGCCAGCCCCGAAGCCGGGCGAGCAGGATGGCGATGTTGCCGAGCATGTAGGAGAGGTAGATCATGCCGGTCGCAACGATGGCAATCAGGCCTGCGCCGGCGTAGTAAATGAAGGGGAGCGCCGCGAGCACGCCCACCACCAGGCAGGTGATGACCGGTGTGTGCAGAGTCGGACTGACCTTGTTGTAGAAGCGCGCCAACGGCAGCTTGCCGTCCCGCGCCATGCCGAAGGCCAGCCGGATCGTGGAGGTCTGAATCGCCAGGCAGCAGACGTAGATTGCCGCCAGGACCACGATCAGGTAGATGTTGGCCATCCAGGTTGGCAGCACCGCGTTCAGGACATCTGCCGGCGAAGTGACGGTCGCCGGCACCGCACCCGCACCGGCGACGAATTTCTTCATATCCGGGATGGCGATGATCAACGCCAGCAGGAAGACCGTGCCGATGATGAACGCGCCGACGACGGAGGCCAAAACCGCCTTCGGTGCTTCCACTCGCGGATTCCTCGTTTCCTCTGCCAGCGTGCTGGCGGTGTCGAAGCCATAGATCACGAAGAGGGACATGAACATCGCTGCCAGAAACACGCCAACCTGGTTATTCGAGCCGAGATAGCTGCTGTCGAAGACGACGGTGGCGGGCTGATGGTGATAGAAGATCAGCAAGACGAGCGCGAAGACCACCATCCCGAGGATCTCGAACACGACCCCGGTGTTGTTGATCAGTGCGACCAGCCGCACGCCGAAGATGTTCAGGATGGTCGTGCTCGCCAGCACGACCAGCGCGATGATGATCTGGTCCTGGGCGTTATTGGCAAGACCGATGCCGAGGTTATTGAGCAACGGAATGAGCACGAGTCCGGGGACGGTTGCCACGACCCCCGTGACCGTCAGGATGCCGGCGAAAAGGTAGACCCAGCCCGTCATCCAGGAGTACGCACGGTGGGACAGGTACTTCGTCCACTGGTAGACCGATCCGGCGACCGGAAAATGTGAGCTCACCTCGGCGAAGTTGAGGGCGATGATGAACTGACCGAGCGCGACAATTGGCCAACTCCAGAAGAAGAACGGTCCGGCAATCGCCAAACCGATGGGCGCGAAGAGCGTGAAGATGCCCGTGCTCGGCGAGATGTAAGAGAAGGCGACGGCGAAGCTGGAGTAGACGCCGAGAATGCGCTTGAGCTCTTGTTTGTAGCCAAAGCCGGCCAGGTCGCGTGCGTCCGCCGCGTCCTGGGTGTTGCGCTCGACCGCCCCGGACGGGGGCGTGCTGACGCCGTGTGACGACATGGGGGTTCCCTCCTCTCCCTTAGATTCCGCCAAACGTAGCAGGGAGGCAGCCCGCCGTCAATCACCAGTCCGGCGGTGGACCGGTCCCGGTCCCGCCATTCCTACAATGCTCTCCATCGCCCCGCCCCCGTCGATCGTCATTCACCACGGGCACGTCTGGTCCGCCTCCAGTCCGGCGACCGCGCTGGCTATCGGACAGGACCGAATCCTGGCGACGGGTTCCGATGCGGCGATGCTCGCGCTGGCCGGCCCGGCCACCCGGGTGATCGACGCGCGCGGGGGCCTGGTGCTGCCCGGCTTTCACGACGCCCACGTTCACTTTTTGAACGGCGCCCGCAACCTCCGAAACCTCGAGGTGTCGGCCGAAACCACGCTCGACGGGATGTTGGGCCGTATCGAGGAGTTCGCTCGCGCCCACCCGGAGCGGGATTGGCTGACCGGCCGAGGATGGTTCTACGCCGTCTTCCCGGGGGGCATGCCCGACCGGTCCCTGCTCGACCGGGTGGTGCCCGACCGCCCGGTCGCGCTCGAGGCCTACGACGGGCACACGACCTGGGTGAACTCGCCAGCCCTGCAACGACTGGGGATCACCGCCGCGACGCCCGATCCCCCGCGCGGTGAGATCTGTCGAGACGCCGCGGGGGAGCCGACTGGAGTTCTGAAAGAGGCCGCCATGGACCTGGTGGATCGGCAGTTGCCGGCGCCGAGCCGGGACGAGGACATCGCCAGCCTCCGGGATGCGATGACGCTCGCCTTTCGCCACGGCATCACCAGCGTGCAGGAAGCGGGCGCCGAGATCGAGCAGTTCGCGATCTACGACGCGCTGGCCGATGCCGGGCGCCCGCGGATCCGGATTCGTCTTGGCCAGCAGATGAAGCCCGGGCTCCCGCTCCGCGAGTGGGAACGACGGCTGGCGGAATGGGAGCCGCTTGCCTTTCCTCGCCGGGCTGATCCCTTCGTGGCTGGTGGGATCGTCAAGGCCTACGCCGATGGCGTGATCGAGTCGGGGACCGCAGCCATGCTCGAGCCCTACGAGGGCATGGCCTGGGACCAGCCCGGCGCGCTCGGACGTCCGCAGTGGGAGCAGGGCGAGCTCGGGTCGGCGGTCCGGGTCGCCGACGCCCGCGGGTGGCAGGTCCAGATCCACGCGATCGGCGACCGGGCGGTCCGGATCGCCCTGGATGCCTACCAAGGAGCCGCCGCCCTCAACGGCCCGCGCGAGCGGCGCCACCGGATCGAGCACATCGAGACGGTGCATCCCCATGACGTGACCCGGTTCGGGGAGCTTGGCGTGGTCGCCAGCATGCAGCCGTACCATGCCGATCCAGAGCCCGCCCAACTCGACCTGTTCACCGCCAGGATCGGGCCCGCGCGGGCGGCGCGCGGCTGGGCCTGGGGATCGATCCTGCGCGCGGGTGGCCGGGTGGCATTCGGCTCCGACTGGCCGATCGTGTCCTTCGATCCGCGGCTGGGACTCAACTCGGCCGTGAACCGGACCACCCGGGACGGCCGCCCACCGGGGGGTTGGCTGCCGAACGAGCGTCTCTTCATGGATCAGGCCCTGGCCGGCTACACCTCGGGCGCGGCCTACGCCGGCTGGCAGGACGGCCAGCGGGGCACCCTCCGTCCCGGCATGCTGGCGGATGTCACGATCGTGGACCGCGACCTGTTCACGGCGCCGGACGCGATCATGAACGTGTCGGTCAGCGCCACCATCGTGGGCGGCCTACTCGCCTACGAGAGAAATTCCGACACGAGCGACTGAAAGTGATAGACGCCGTTCTCGCGCTTCGCGTTGAAGCGACCGCGGTCGTAGGCGCGTGAGGTGAGGCCGCGCTGCACGTTCTCGCAGAGTGCGATGTCCTCCTGCTGGATTTCGTCCGAGAAGGCAATCGTCTGCTGCATCGACTCCCAGCCCGGCCCCGTGCCCGGTTGGGCGAAGAACCATTCGAAGACCGTGAGGGTCTTGTCGACTCCGAGCGGGATGATCAGGTTGGAGCTCATGTTGTCCTGGTAGATATTGAACATGGTGTTCGGAAAGACCCAGTAGTAGAGCGCGCTGTCTTCCGACCCGGGTTCCCGCAGGTAACGCCGATCTCGCCCGATGACCTCGCCCGGCTTCAGCTCCCGGATCGGCGCGTGCTGCTTCGAATAGAAACGAAACGTCTCGACCCGGTAGGCGTCGTAGTCAAGCTCCTTGAAGAGGCCCGGATGCGCGATTGGCAGGTGATACCCCTCCAGGTAGTTGTCGACATAGACCTTCCAGTTGCAGTTGATCACGTAATCGCGCCGCTCGACGAGTTGCATCCGGTCGACGTCGTAACCGGCGGCTCGGACCTCGGCTGGAATCGATCCCATCACCTTGCTGAGGGCAGGCGCGTCCTTGTCCAGGTTGGCAAAGATAAACGGACCCCAACGCTCGACGCGGATGGGAACCAGTCCGAAATTCGACTTGTCGAAGTCCTCCGTCCCCTCCATCTCCCGGGCGACCTGCAGCCGCCCGTCGAGCCCGTAGGTCCAGCCGTGATAGGGGCACTGCAGGCTGCGCCGGTTGCCTTTGGCCAGCACCACGGTGGCCGCCCGATGGCGGCAGACGTTGTAGAAGCCGCGCAGCGTTCCATCGAGGCCGTGGGTGATCAGGATTGGCTCATCCAGGATCGTCGCTGGCTTGAGGTCACCAACCCGGGCGAGCTCGTCGGCACGCGCCACCAGCTGCCAGGTACGCCCGAAAATCCGGCTCTTCTCCCGCGCATGCACCACGGGATCGACGTAGTCCGACGCCGGTAACGTGGAGGCGCGGGCGAGATCCTCGCCCGCGCCTACCGGTCGTTGTTCCGCGATCGACACCCGATGAAGTCTAGACGCGACGTGGAGCCGCCGCCGCCAACTCGCGACGATCTGCCGTGACCCCCTGGTCGGGCCAGCGATCGTGCACCGCATGCTTGCGACCGATGACATAGAACGCCACCGCGATGACGAGCATGACGGCGGTCGCGATGAAGACCGTTAGCTCGTACGTGCTGCGATCGATGCTGACGCCACCGACGGATACCGCCGCGGTGACCTTGTCGGAGAAAAGGTTCGGCCACAGGGAGAAGATGGTCGCGCCGACGACGTAGGCCTCGCAGAGGAGCATGACGACCCAGGCTCCAATCGCCCCGCCGCCGACCCGGTACGGCCGGTGCGCGTTCGGGTACTTGCGGCGCAGGACGACCAGCGCCGGGAAAACGAGGACGTAGGAGAAGGTCGTGGTCGAGATCACCAGGCCGAGCACGATGGTGAAGAAGTTCTTCAGGCTGCCGCCCGTGATCAGGAAGTTCGCGATCAGAAAGAGGCTGGCGAGGATGCCCGAGAGGACGTTGACCGGCACCGGCGTGCCAAACCGCTTCGAGAAGTAGCCGAGGCTACGCGGCCCGGACCCCTGGAGGGCGCCAATCGCCATCAGGCGATCCGACCCCATCAGCCAGACGGTTCCACTCGAGAGGAGGGCGAAGACGACCGCCAGCCCGACGATGCCGTTGAGCACATTGGCCGAGGTGCTGCCCAGGGCGCTGCTGACCACCGCCTGGTACCCGGCGACGAAGCCGCTAACGTTCAGAATGTCCTTGCCGCTCAAGACGAGGATGACCCCGATGATCGG
>DAINCX010000028.1:0-7458 GCA_036732165.1 Candidatus Dormiibacterota bacterium
TGTTCGTCCTCCTCGGGGGCGGCCTCGCGCTGGATCGCTGAGGTCTGGACGTCCTGTTCGTCCTCCTCGGGGGCGGCCTCGCGCTGGATCGTGGACATCTGGACCTGGTCCTCTTCGCCTGCTCTTTGGACTGAGCTGGCCTGCGCCGGAACAGCCGATTGCGGACCAGCCGCGCCACCGGACATGGCCTGCTCGGCACTGCGCTCGGCCGCCTGCTCGAAGGGGTCCGATGGGTGACTGATATTGAGCCCGCCGCCTGCCGGCGTCCCGTCGACTGGTCCCGCCTTCTGCTGGACAACGTGGGTCAACTCGTGGGCCAGCATCTTTTGTCCGGATTGGGTCTCGGGAGCGTACTTGTCGCTCTGAAAGACCACATTCGTCCCGACGGTATACGCATGCGCATTGACAGCCTTCGCCGACTCCGTCGCCTTGCCGTCGTTATGGACCCGGACGTCGCTGAAGTCTTGACCGAGGCGGCTCTGCATCAGAGCCTGGGTGGAACGATCAAGCGGCTGCCCCGAGCTCGAGGCCAGCAAGTCCTTAACGGGAGATTTCTCGTTCTCCTCGGTAAGCAGCCGGCTCACACTCGCGTTCCCTGCCGCGCGCTGTAGGCCGAGGATGCCGGCGGCGGGGCCGTCATCCGTCTTCCGCTTGACCTCCGCTCGTTTCGCCGGTTCCGATAGGAAATCTCTTTCTTCCGTCATGGCTGCCTCCTCATTTGCCCGGTTGAACAAAGTGACAATCTTCAGCTTCCGATACCGGCGTGCTCAGGCCCCCGGCTGCCACGCTCGTGCGATCAATGGACTTACTCACCGGCTGTCCGTTCACCCAGCAGCTCGTAGTAGTCACCAAACTCGGATTCGACGCACAGCCTGCCGAGCTTCAGGTACTCGCGCTGGGTGGCGCGCACCAGGTCGCGCATGCTGATCGGGCGGTCGTCTTCAGCCGCCATGTAAGCGGCGGCGACGACGATATTCCGGATGCCGCCGCCGGAGACTTTGAAGGCCTCGGCCAGGAACTCCAGATCGAGATCATTCGCGCGTGGCACGGATGGGCCAAGGCTACGCTCCCACAGTGAAAGTCGATACTCGGCCTCGGGCTCGGGGAAATCGACAAGCGAATCCAGGCGCCGGGTGAAGGCCTCATCGAGATTGGCCCTCAGGTTCGTCGCGAGAATTGCAATCCCGTCGAACAGCTCCATCCGTTGTAGCAAGTAGGCGACTTCGACGTTGGCGTAGCGATCATGCGCATCGCTGACTTCGCTGCGTTTACCAAACAATGCGTCGGCTTCGTCAAAGAGAATTACCCCGTTAACGCGCTCGGACTCGGCAAAGATCTTGTCCAGGTTTTTCTCCGTCTCGCCGACGTACTTGTCTACGACAGTCGCCAGGTCCACGGCATAGAGATCAAGACCCAGCTCGCCAGCGAGGACTTCGGCAGCCATCGTCTTGCCGGTCCCCGATGGTCCGGCGAAGAGCGCCGTCAGCCCGCGGCGGCGGCTCGACGGTCCGCCCATCTTCCAGATATCCAGCACGCGCTCGCGGTAGCGGGCGCGCGTCAGCAGCTCGTGCAACTGGTCGCGCGGTTCCGGCGGCAGCACGAGATCCGCGAAGCCGACGGCGGGCTGAATCCGTCTGGCCAGCCGCTCCAGGCCGGCCGCGTTCTGCGCCCGGGCACCGGATTTCAAAATTTCTTCGTCGAGCGGCTGGTCTTTCGCCTTGGCCTCCATGCGGGCCGCGCGCGCCGCGCGATGCACCTGGTCGGCCGTCAGACGGAACTGCGCCATCGTGTCGACGATGTTGAGAGCCCGGGAGGCATCGCCGTTGAGACTCTGCCGCCATAGCTGCGCTCGCTGCGCGGCGTCTGGGATGGGCGCGTCAGAAAGAAATGGCACTTCTCGGGCCCATGCCGGGTCCCAGCCTCGCGCGCCAACAAGAATTACCGTCCGCCTGAGTTCGGCAAATGCCCGGATCGCGGGCAAGCCCCGGGCACTCAGTACTTCGATCGGCCCGGCAATGATGGCTGCACCCATCAGGCCAGCCTCACGCGAGGCCAAGGTGGCAAGTGCCGCGACGTCGTCTTCGGGACGCAGGCGCTCCAGGTCGAGCGCGAGGGCTGGACGGCCCAGTTGCGCCAGCGCGGCCGCGGCCAGGCCAGCACCGGAGGCGCCCGGGCGCTCGCGAACGTAGGCCAAATGAGACGTGACTTCACTGAGCCAGCGCGCGAGGACGGTTGCAGCGTCCGTGGCCGCAGGCTCGGGATGGTACGTCAGCGCCGCAACGGCCGGGTCCACGCCATCGCCGCCGAGTAAGTACGCCGTGACCCGATCGGGCACACGAAGTGATCGCGTGAGTGTCGGTCGCTCGGGATCTTCGATCAGCATCAGGCCGCTCTCGACCAGTGACGACCCGGGTGCCAGCCGGCTCCTGGCAAAGGCACTCGTCGACGCCACGCCGCAGAGCTCGAGCCCAAGCCCGATGCTGGCACGGCGCCGTGACACATCATCCTGGAGATAGCCATACAATCTTTCGAACCTGGCGTCGACGTCCGGCGCCATCGCGATCAGCACCAGCTCGATGTCGATCTCGGTCAGCTCGAAGCTGCGAGCCAGGTTCCTCAGGCGCAGACGGTCGCCGTGTGCCTCGGCGGCATCGGCCTGGCGCTCGGTGTCGTCGAGCGCTCTTGCCGCGGCCTTGTCGGGTGCGGGCGGGACCTGGTCGCCCAACAAGAGCTTGTCGACGTGCGCGGGCGAGATATAAAGCCCCCGAAATCGATCATCCGTGTCGGGGTCGCCGGCACGACGCCGGGCGACCGCGGCGCGCACCCGGGCCTCGATCAGCTCCAGGCGCCGCAGAACGTGCGTCAGCGACGCGTCGGTCTTGGGCGTCTGGGCCTCGGCCGTCAGCGTCGCGTCGGTCTTGGGCGTCTGGACCCCGGACGTCAGTGACGCGTCGGTCTTGGGCGTCTGGACCCCGGCCGTCAATGACGCGTCGGTCTTGGGCGTCTGGACCTCGGACGCCATCAAGATTACGGCCGTTCGATCCCGCGCATCTTGAAAATGCGGCCGGGTTGGGCCTCTTTTCCCGAACGAACGGACTCCTCTTGATCGGCAGGTGTCCCGGGTTCGACCGGTTGCCCTGGCTTGAGCCGTCCCGAACGCTTGCTGGCGGCCGCGCCGGCGGGACCCACTGGCTTGGCGGCGGCGATTCGCGCCTCGGCCGCGCGACGGCCCTTGGCTGCGCGGGCCGCAGGACTGACCGGGTTCTCGTCCTCGGCATCCGGCCGCGCGATCGTGAACCGTGGCTCTTCGAGCACTGGCGGCCCAGCGGGCTGCGAGACCCGGACTTCAATCGGCGCGTTGACGACGAGATCCAGCGACGGCTTCAACTCACCGCCCAGCGCCGACCAGACGTCCGAGATGGATCGATCCTGGGGCGGGGGCAAAGCAATACTCAAGGTGATTGGCTGTCGCGCGTCGGCCAGCGATCCCGTCATCACGTCGGCCGGCATCGTCTGGTTACGTAGAAAGCACGTGAGCAAGCCCGAAAGCAATCT
This sequence comes from Candidatus Dormiibacterota bacterium, assembly GCA_036732165.1. Taxonomy (GTDB): domain Bacteria; phylum Chloroflexota; class Dormibacteria; order CF-121; family CF-121; genus JALYYC01. The sequence continues at coordinate 3,556 of DAINCX010000028.1, forward strand.
ATGCTCGTCTTCCGGGCGCTGGGTCCAGGCTGTTACCAGATATGACAATTTGAATCGCCGGGGCGGCGGCCGGCGCTCGACGATCATGCCGTCGGCGCCACGCACGTCTTCCCACATGATCTCCCGTTGCTCCACGTCCTCGCGGATGTCATAAAGATATAAATCTACCGTCGGCGTGTTGCGCCGCGAAGACCAGTCTTTGTTCGGCGCGTCGAAGGCGACGTCGGCTTTGGACCCGCTCAGGGCGTCCCGCTTCACGAGGGCGCGCAGGGACTCATCCACGTCCTGGATCATTGGCTGCTACGTTCGGCTATGGATCTCCGCCCAGCAAGTCGCGCGGGGGCAGTCGTTGGGGTGAATTTCCTGCCTGAACGGGCAAGCTCAGCCCCGACCGGTGGTCCGTTCGGGCAGGCGGACTTTCCCGTTCACTGGCCCGGATGTCTCTTGTTCGAACTCGCGCGCAATGCGACGCTCGACAGGTTCCTGACGGCACATCAATCCAGGAGGAAGAATCGCCCATGCCCAATTACCTGTCGCCCGGCGTATACGTAGAGGAGGTCGAAGCCGGATCGCGTCCCATCGAAGGCGTCGGGACGTCTACGGCGGCTTTTGTGGGCCTTGCTGAAAAAGGCCCGGTCAACCAGCCGACGCTCGTGACCAACTGGAGTCAGTACGCGCAGACATTCGGCGGATTTCTCGAAGGGTCGTATCTGGCGCACTCCATTTACGGCTACTTCCTGAACGGCGGCGGATCCTGCTACGTCGTTCGCATCGGCGCCGATGGCCACGCGCCCGCGGCCCAGGCCGAGCTGCCGAGCGCCAAAGACAAGGCGCTTGCCGGCTATCGCGTCCTGGCCCTGGAAACCGGCCAGCCCGGCAATGATGTCCAGGTCGAAGTCGCCGAGGCCTCGCAGCCCTCGGAGGACACGTTCAAGCTGATCGTGACCCGCGGCAAGGATCGCGAAGAGTACGACAACGTGACCAGCCGCAAGGGCAAGACCAACGTCATCACGGCCGTCAAGACCGCGTCGAAGCTGATCCAGCTCGAGGAGATCGGGACCGCCGGTGCCCTGGAAAAGGTCCCCGCCCCGGGCAAGGTTACGCTTCAGGGTGGCGGCGCCACCATGCCGGCGCGCGTGACTCCGGATGAGTACGTCGGCAACTCGTCAGACAGAACAGGCTTTGCCGGTCTGGAGGCCGTCGACACAGTCACGATGCTTTGCGTGCCCGACCTCATGGCCGCCTACCAGCGCGGCATGATCGACGGCGAACAGGTCAAGGCCGTGCAGCTCGCCATGATCGCGCACTGTGAGCTGATGGGCGATCGCGTTGCGATCCTTGATGCGCCGCCCGGGCTCAACGCGCAGCAGATTCGTGAATGGCGTGTCGACAAGGCCGGTTACGACTCGAAGTACGCGACGCTCTACTGGCCCTGGGTCAAAGTCTTCGACCCCCTGGCCGGGCAGGCGAACTTCGTTCCGCCGAGCGGCCACATGGCCGGCATCTGGGCGCGCAGCGATGACTCCCGTGGGGTCCACAAGGCCCCAGCCAATGAAGTCGTCAGGGGCGCGATTTCCCTCGAGCTCCAGGTGACCAAGCCGGAGCATGACCTGCTCAACCCTCAGGGGATCAACGTGATTCGGGCCTTCCCGGGACGTGGCATCCGCGTCTGGGGCGCTCGGACGCTGTCCAGTGATCCGGCATGGCGGTACATCAACGTGCGGCGGCTCTTCAACTACATCGAGGGGTCGATCTTGCTTGGCACCCAGTGGGTGGTCTTCGAGCCCAACGACATGAAGCTCTGGGAGCGGGTCAAGCGGACGATCAACTCGTTCCTGGTTCGCGTCTGGCGCGACGGCGCGCTCTTCGGGGCGAGCCCGAGCGAGGCGTTCTACGTCAAGTGCGACGGCGAGCTGAACACCGCGGAGTCCATCGACGCCGGCCAGCTCATCGTCGAGATCGGGATTGCGCCGGTGAAGCCGGCCGAGTTCGTCGTCTTCCGCATCGCCCAGTTCTCAGGCGGCACGTCACTGTCGGAATAAGGGAGTAGCACATGCCAACAGGTTTACCGAGCGTATCGAACAACGACGCGATTGCGGCACGCAACTTCGCCATCGAGGTGGACGGCACGACCATCGCGCAGTTCACGGAGCTGAGCGGCCTGACATCCGAGATGGAAGTCACGGAACTTAAAGAGAATGGCCCGGACGGCAAACTGATCATCAAGAAGATCCCTGGTGCCCATAAGCCGCCGACGCTGACCCTGAAGCGGGCCAAGAACGTCTCCATGGAGCTGCACAAGTGGCACAAGTCGGCCCTTGACGGCAAAGTGAAAGAGGCCCGCAAGAACGGGTCGGTGATTCTCTATGACTTTGAGTCCGGCGAGGTCGCGCGCTGGAACTTCGTAAACGCATGGCCGTCCAAGCTGACTACGGGCAGCCTGAAGGCCGGATCGAACGACGTCGTCACGGAAGAGGCCACGATCGTCATGGAGTCGATCGAGCGGGTCAAGTGAGTCCAGCAACCAGCATGGCGGAGGTCTCGCGGAAGACCTCCGCCCTTCACACCGAGTTTGGCTTCGTCCTCCCCCGGGGCTACGTGGACGAAGCCGGGACGGTCCATCGCGAGGGCGTCATGCGACTGGCGACCGCACGGGACGAGATCATGCCTCAGCGCGACCTGCGCGTGCGCGAGAACGAGGCCTATCTGACGGTGCTCTTACTGTCCCGGGTGGTCACCAGGCTCGGGTCGGTGCCCCAGGTGACGACCGGGACGATCGAAGGCCTGTTTGCCTCGGACCTGGCGTTCTTGCAGGATCTATATCGCAGGATCAACCAGGAGGGACACACCCAGGCCGCCGTTACCTGTCCCGAGTGCAAGCACCAGTTCACCGTTGACATGGCAGGTGATCGCCTGGGGGGGTCGTGACGTACGCGACCGACCGTCTCTTCGAAGAGATCGCGTACGTGGCCTATCACTTGCATTGGTCCTTCGAAGAGATCCTCGACATGGAGCACCCGGTGCGTCAGCGCTTCGTCGAGGAAGTGGCCAGCATCAACAAGCGACTCGCCCAAGACGAGGACTAATCCATGTGGCCCTTTCAACGTAAAGCCGAAGCCGAGCCGGGACGTCAATCTGACACGTTTTCTGAACCGGTTCCCGCGCCCATCACGCGCTCGGACTGGAAGGGCCTGGCGCCGATCCAACGTGCCATCGGCGAGCACCCCCTGACGGCTCGCCTTGAGTCCTTCGCCGGCGAGCTGGCGACGCACAAAGATCCCTCTGTCGTCTCGCGATCGCTCGGGCATCACGTCAGCCCCGAGGCACCAGCCGGCCTGGTGCTGGGCGTCGCCGTGCCAACGACACGCGATGATGGTCCCGCGATGGTCCCGCGGCCTCGGGTCCAGCGTCGGGCAAACGAGACGGTCCAGTCCACGCCCGATGAAGACACGGAAATTCAATCCGTCGAGGCCGCGCCGGTCAGAGGCGAGATTGCCGGACCAACCGCGCGGCGGGAGCTCCCGGTCGTTGCCGCCGAGCCGGCTGTCCAGCGCCTTACGACCGTGGCGCCTGAGATGGCCCCGGTGCCCGTTGGTGCCGGCCGGCAGGTTGCGGCGCTATCGTCGATACCGGGCGAGTCCGGCACCCACGGCGACTCCATGGGGCCGATCGGCAACGAAAGCAACGACATAAACGAGATATCTGCGGCGAACGTCCCGGCGCGACTAACGCTGGGGCAATCGCGCCGCCTCGGGTTGGGCGCCCCGCTGCGGCAGGTGCCGTCAAGTTCAGTCCAGCGAGCGGCTAGCACTGCTCCGGAGCTGACCCTGGCGAGTCATCACAAGGCCGCCGGTACTCCGTCGGCGGACGTGTCCTCGACGTTCTCGAGTCCTGGCCCGGAGC
>DAINCX010000028.1:7558-27265 GCA_036732165.1 Candidatus Dormiibacterota bacterium
GCCGGTACTCCGTCGGCGGACGTGTCCTCGACGTTCTCGAGTCCTGGCCCGGAGCCGGTGGAGCAAGTGAGTTCGCGTCCGGCCGAGCCGAGCCATGAGATCGCGACCGCGTCTGCGCCGGCTGCCGCAACCGTGCCGCCGCTCGGCGTCCAGCGTGCCGCGGACAAGCACGAACTTGCGATGCCGGCGCTGCCGAACGAGTTAGTCCCTGGGCCGCGGCTCGACATGCCGCTCGCGCCGGCAGGACAATCCGGCGCAACGTCCGTGCAACGGGCCACAGCCGACGACACGCCCGCAGCTGACTCGAGTGAAGCTCAGGGAATTCTGCCGGCCACGATGACCGAGCCAGCCGAACACACGGCGCCGCCCGTGCCGGCCGCGACCGGCGAACCTGCCGACTCGCCCAGCCCGAACGCGCTGCCCCCGTCGATATCTGGGCCGTTGCACCTGGTGCAGCGTCGAGCGATGGCGCCGACCGAGGCCTTTTCCGATGCCCCGTTCACCAGCGCCGAGGCGGCGACGACCTCGAGGCCGCCACTCGGCCTCCAGCGGACGCCGGCTCGCGCCGACCTTTCTTCAAGAGGCGAACTCTCGGGCTCGGGCAAGACCGACGCAGCGACGCCGATCGCAGCGCCGGCCCCGTCGATGCCGGTCGCTCAGCGGGCGTCACTCGCTCCGGTCACGACGATGGGGCCGCGGAGCTCTGGCGCGGCGCAGGCGCCGCTCGCGCTGCAAGCGCCACTCGCGCCGCTGGTGGGCTCAAAACAACTCGCGACGATCCAGCGGGCGACGGAGTCCGCTCCGTCGGCGGTCCACGAACCGATCGGCCGGGCGTTTGACCTGGATCTTTCCGGCGCTCGCATCGACCGAAGCGATGACGCGGCAGACGCCTCGATGTCCGTGCAGGCACTGGCCTTCACCCGCGGCGATGCGATCGCCCTGCCGGCGGCGCACGGATCGATGCAGAACGGCCGTGGTCGGTCCCTGCTGGCGCACGAGCTGACGCACGTGGCGCAGCAACGCCGCTACGGCAGCGCGCTGCCCAGTGAAAGCTCACCCGCGGGCGAGCGCCTCGAGCTGCAAGCCCGTGCGGTCGAGCAGCAGGCGGCCCGGGACATGCCGCTGGCGCCGGTCGCCAGCGTGGCTTCGGTCCAACGGGCCACCGCGATCGCGGAGTCGGCCGCGGCGGTCGCCAGCGCGCCGAGCTTCTCGATCCAGCGCGAGCCGGAGGCGGCGCCGGCGCCTGCGACGTCCGGCTCGACCAGTGCTCCCGAGGCTGGCACTGCGGCTACACCGTCTCCAGGTGCCTCACCGGCGCACGCCGACCAAGAACAGGACATGGATGAGCTCGCCCGAAAGCTCTACGACCGGATCCGCGGACGCCTGAAGTCAGAATTGCTGGTCGACCGGGAACGCGCCGGGTTGCTCACGGACCTGAGGTAAAGACATGCAAGAGTTACACACCGCGCAAAGCCTCCGCTTCCGGGTCAAGATCGACAACGGCCAGGAGCTCGGGGACTGGTCCAAATGCGATGGCCTGTCGGTCGAATACGATGTCTTTGAATACAAGGAAGGCGGCGAGAATTCGTTCATTCACCGCATTCCGGGACGCGTCAAGTACCAGAACATCAAGCTGACCCGCCCCATCAACAGCGATTCGTCGAAGGTCGCGAAGTGGATCGCCGGGCTGCGGACCAACGTCCAGCGGCACACCGCGGAGATCTCCGCGCTTGACCCGGAAGGCCAGGCAATCGTGACCTGGAACCTCGACGGAATCTTCCCGGTCCGCTGGAATGGACCAAGCCTGGACATCGGCAACAACCAGATCGCGACCGAGACGCTCGAACTCGCCCACAACGGATTCCTCCGTGGATAGGAGAGATAGCAATGCCTGATTCCGGCGCCGGCAAGATGGTCAAGGCCCGGCTCGAAGAGGCCGACGGCGGCAAGAGCCTCGAGTTTCAGTTCAACCCGTCCGAGTATTCCGTCAAGAAGAGCGCGACCTGGAATACCGCCGGGCGGAGCATGAATACCAAAGCCGGGGCGAAGCCGCACTATGTCAGCAGCAACCCGCAGAGCATCAGCCTGCAAATTTTCTTCGACGACTGGGAAACCGACGACGATGACGTGACCGACGGCGTCGACCAGCTTTTGGACTGGTGCACGCCCACCAAGGGTTCCATTCACAGCAAGCCGCAGCCCCCGGTGCTCAAACTCATCTGGGGCAGCAACCAGCAACTCGCGGGTCACAAGTTCTACCTCGAGTCCGTCAGCGCCAAGTACACGATGTTCCGCGGGGACGGGACGCCGGTTCGGGCGACGGCGGATATCAGTCTCAAGGAAGTGCCGGACGATCCCCCTCCGCAGAACCCGACGTCAGGCTCCATCCACGCGCGCCGCACCCATCTGATCACGGACGGCGACAGCCTGCAGTCGATTGCGACCGCCGAGTATGGCAACCCCAATCTGTGGCGCGGTCTCGCGTCGTTCAATGACATCGACGATCCGTTCAGGCTCACGCTGGGGAGCCGGATTCTGTTGCCCAGCGCCGAGGAAGCCTCGGAGAGGCGGACGTAGTGTCGCAGCCGTTTCACGTCTGGCCCGACGTCGAACTGGACGGCTCACCGCTGTCTACCCAGACGGAGGCCCTGCTCGAGCATGTCGTGGTCGATCACCACCAGCACCTCCCCAGCATGTTCGCGATCACGTTCCAGGACCCGGCGCGGGACGTCCTGAACCAGCTCAGCGTGCATATCGGGTCCACGGTCACGATCAAGGTCACCCCATCGGGGAGCAGCTCGCCGGAAACCCTGATCAAGGGCGAGATCACGGCCTTCGAGGCTGAGTACGACGCCAGCAGCCTGCGCACCGTGCTGCGCGGCTATGACTTATCGCATCGGCTCCATCGTGGCCGCCGGACAGAGACCTACAAGAACGTGACGGACTCCGATATCGCCCGCACCGTCGCCAACCGGGCGGGCCTCCAGATCGGCCAGATCGACAGCACCAGCGGCACGTTCGATCATGTCTCACAGGCCAATGTTTCGGACTGGGACTTTCTCAAGGCCCGCGCCCGCGAGATCGGCTACGAGCTCGCCATGGAGGACGGCAAATTCCAATTTCGCCAGCCCATCCAGGCGTCGAATGCGCCATCGACCGGCAGTTACCAGAGTCATACCGACCCGCTGCAGCTGGTCTTCGGCGATGACCTGATCGAGTTTCGCCCGCGGGTAACCTCGGCCGAACAGGTCAGTAACATCAAGGTCCGCGGCTGGGACCCGGATTCCAAGCAAGTCGTCATCGGCTCGGCCAGCGCCGGCACCGTCGCGGCTGCCAGTGTGCACGATGGGCCGGCAAGTCTCGCCAGCACCTTCGGTGGACCCACGTTCACGACGGTGACGCGGCCGCTCGGCCAGCAGGCCCAGGTCGACACCGCGGCGGCGTCGATCGCGGAGATGATCTCCAGCGCGGTCGCCGAAGCCGACGGCACGGCGCGGGGAAATCCCAAGCTGAAGGCGGGAAGCACGGTGAGCATCGGGGTGGTGGGCAGTGAGTTCGAAGGCCAGTACACCCTGAGCGGCGCCCGGCATGTCTTCGGACCGCAGGGCTATCGCACACACTTCGCGATCAGCGGCCGCCAGGATCGCTCGCTCCTGGGCCTGGCATCCGTCGGCTCTTCCAACGGAAGCGCCTCGGCGGGTGGCCACCCGATCAATGGTGTCGTGGTCGGGCTGGTGACGGACAACAACGACCCCAATAACGGGGCGCGGGTCAAGTTGAAATTTCCCTGGCTCGACGACAACTACGAGTCCGACTGGGCGCGGATCACGCAGCTCGGCGCCGGGCCGAACAGCGGCGCGCTCTTCGTGCCCGAAGTGAATGACGAGGTCCTGGTCGCGTTCGAGTTCGGCGACATCCGGCGGCCCTACGTGGTTGGCTCCCTCTACAACGGGCAGGACACGCCCAACCTCGGGAGCGGGCTCTTCGACAACGGCAAGGTCAAGCGCCGCGGCTTCGTCTCGCGCAAGGGGCATCAATTCCTGTTCTTCGATGATCCCAACAAGTCCGGGGTCGCGTTCATCAGCAGCGACGGCAACCTGAAGATTTCTTTGAACGAGACCAACTCCGAGATACATATTTCATCTCAGGGCAAGGTCCACATCGAATGCCAGCAGGACATGACGCTCGAGTCCCAGGGGAACCTCAAGCTCTCCGCGCAGCAGGGGATCAGCCTCGAAGCCCAGACCAACCTCGATTTGAAGGGCAATGCTGGGGCCACGCTCGACGGCGGCCCGCAACTCGCGGTCAAGGCCAGCGGCCAGCTGGCGGTCACCGGGTCGATGGTCGATATCAACAATGGCGCGCTGCAGGTGATGTGATGGTGAGCCCATGCCGTTCCTGATCCAGGTGGGCGCCCAGGTGATGTGCGCGCATGGCGGACAGGCGCAGGCGACGGTCCCGTATCCTCGCGTGCTGCTGGGCGGCCAGCCCGCGGTCCAGCAGGCGGCGCCCTGGGTCATCGCGGGGTGCGCCTTCCCGCCGCCGCCGGTCGCTAACGGCCCCTGCCTGACGGCGATGTGGAGCACCGGGACCACCAAAGTCATCGGCGGCGGCATGCCCTTGCTCTTGCAGAGTAGCCAGGCCCAGTGCATCCCCACCGGGACCCCGGCCATGGTCGTCATGACCCAGATGAAGGTCCAGGCAACGTGAGCGAAGAATTCATCGGTTCCGGCTGGGCATTTCCGATGCGGACGGATGCCACCGGACGCATCGCGCTGGTCTCGCGCGAGAAAGAGATCGAGGAGAGCATCAGACTCATCCTGGGCACCGCGATCGGGGAACGGCCGATGCGTCCCGAGTTCGGCTGCGCGATTCACGACTACGTGTTCGATTCGGCCGACTCCGAGACCGCGGCCCGGGTCGCCGCGGCGGTCCGCGCCTCGCTCCGACTCTGGGAGCCTCGGATCGACGTGCGCGACGTGATCGTCAGCTTCGATTCGGCGGATGCGAGCGTGATCTATATCGATATCCGCTACGGGATCGGCGAGAGCAACGACCCGCGCAACCTGGTATTTCCCTTCTACGTGATTCCCGCCGAGCCAACGTGATGAGCAAAATATTGTTTCGAGGAGTGTGAGCATGGCGCTACCGGTCCCCAACCTTGACGACCGTCGCTTCCAGGACCTGGTCGACGACGCCAAGCGCCTCGTCCAGCAGCGCTGCCCGGAGTGGACCGACCACAACGTGTCAGATCCCGGCGTGACCCTGATCGAAACGTTCGCCTGGATGACGGACCAGGTCCTGTACCGGCTCAACCGGCTCCCGGAGCGCAATTACGTGAAGTTCCTGGAACTGATCGGGGTGCGCCTGTTTCCGCCGACGGCGGCGCGCGCCGCGATTACGTTCTGGCTCGCGGGCCCGCAACCGGCGCCGGTCCACATCCGGCCGGGAACCCAGGTCGCGACGCTCCGTACCGAGTCGGACGACGCGATCGTGTTCACGACCCTCGGGGATTTACCCATCATTCCTTGCTCCCTGTTGCGCATCGCCTCCAGCCTCAGCGCGGACAGGGAAGTCAGTGACCACACGGAAGCGCTCGAGGCACGCACCCAGTTCTTCTGCTTCGACAAGGTTCCGAAGCCCAACGACGTGCTGTTGCTCGGGCTATCCGACGCGGTGCCCTCCTGCGCGATCACCCTTCGCTTCAAGTGCGACATCGAGGGGGTCGGCGTCGATCCCGAGAACCCGCCCCTGATCTGGGAGGCGTGGGACGGCTACGGCTGGACCGCCTGTGAGGTCGACCGCGATGGCACGGGCGGCCTGAACCGCGACGGGGACCTCGTGCTGCACGTGCCGAAGAGCCATACGGTTTCCGTGATCTCGGGGCAGCGGGCCGGCTGGGTTCGGGGCCGTGTCCTCACGCCCGAAACGGATCAGCCGACCTACAGCGCCTCCCCCATCATCAAGAGTGTCAGCGCCTTCACCACCGGCGGGACCAGCGAGTCGGTCAACGCGGAGCTGATCGAGAACGAGATCCTCGGCATCTCCGAGGGCGTCCCCGGTCAGCGGTTCATCCTCAAGCACCACCCGGTCGTGCCGGGCGGCTCGGCCGCCGTCCTCGAGGTCAGTGGCATCGACGGCTGGGAGGAATGGAAACAGGTCCAGGATTTCGTGGACAGCAAACCGGAGGACCTGCACTTCATGCTCGACGCCGTCGCCGGCGAGGTCCTGCTCGGGCCCGGCGTGCGCGAGCCCGACGGCATCCTGCGCAACTACGGCGCCGTGCCGCACAAGGGCGCCCGGGTTCGGCTGCGCTCGTACCTGATCGGCGGCGGCCGCCGCGGCAACGTGGCGCGGAACGCGATCAGCGTGCTGAAGTCGTCGATTCCCTACGTGTCAAAAGTCCAGAATCGCCGCGCGGCCGAGGGTGGCGTGGATGGTGAGGACATCGAGAACGCCAAGGTGCGTGGGCCCATCGTGCTGCGCACCCGCGATCGCGCGGTGACGATGGAGGACTACGAGCACCTGGCCAACGAGGCCGCCCCGGAAGTCGCTCGGGTGCGCTGCGTCACGGCCGGCGACGGCGCCGACGCCGGCGGGGTGCGCATCCTGGTGGTCCCGGCGGCCGGGAGCAGCGCGGGCCGGCTGCGCTTCGAGCAGCTGGTGCCGGCCGAGGAGACGCTGCAGCGGATCGGGCGGCGCCTCGATGAGTCGCGCGTGATCGGAACCCGGGTCCTGGTCGAACCGCCGGTCTATCGCGGGGTCACCGTGGTCGCCAAGCTGAAGCCGCGCGCGGCCGCCAACCCGACCCGGCTGCAGGCGGACGCGCTGGAGGCACTGTATAACTATTTTCACCCGATTTCGGGAGGGCCCGACCGCAATGGCTGGCCGTTCGGACGGCCGGTGCACGTCGGGGAGGTCTACTCCGTCCTGCAGGCGCTGCGCGGGACCGAGCTCGTTGAGGACGCCCGGCTATTCGGCGCCGACCCAACCACCGGCCAGCGGGGCCAGGCGGTCCAGCGGCTCCAGATCGAACCGCATGCCCTCGTCTACTCCTATGAGCACCAGGTGATGGTAGAAGGCGCATGATCGCGGCACCCCTGGCGGAGAGCAAGCGCGGTCTGGTCGCATCCCTGACATCCCCGCACCCGCTTGGCCAGTACCTGCCGTCGCTCTACCAGGAGGACGATTTCGCCCAGCGCTTTCTATCGGCCTTCGACGCCGCGCTGGCGCCGATCTTCGTCACACTCGACAATCTCAATGCCTACATGGACCCGTGGCTGGCCCCCGAGGACTTCCTCGACTGGCTCGGTTCCTGGTTTGGCCTGACCCTCGACGAAGCCTGGTCGGTCGAGCGACGCCGGGCGCTGGTCGCCAACGCCTTCGAGTTCTACCGCATGCGCGGAACCTGCAAGGGGCTCAAGGCGCACGTCGAGGTCTTCACCGGGGGAACCGCCGAGATCATCGACACCGGAGGCCTCGCTACGTCCACGACGGCGGGCGCGGCATTCCCGGGATCGCCGAACTTCGCCGTGCTGGTACGGGTGCAGGTCGACGACCCCGGCGCGGTGAACATGGTCCGGCTCGAGGCGCTGGTGGCGGCGGCCAAGCCGGCGCATCTCACGCACAAGATCCAGGTCGTGAAGCGGGCAGCTGTCAAGGATGCAGTGGAGGTGACGTCGGGTTGATCGTCTGTAAGCAATGCGGCCACCACAACGAAGACAACGACACGTTCTGCGGGTCATGCGGCAAGTTCCTGGAATGGACCGGCGAGCGGGTGGCGGTTGCGGAGCCCGAGCCTCCGCCGCCCGTCGTGGAGCCGGAGCCGGAGCCGGTCCACCACGGCCTGATCGACCGCGTCAAGCAGGCGGTGGGGATCGAGGAGACGGCCACCGCCCCGACCGCGGCTGACCGCGCCCCCACCACGCCGGCGCCGGCACCAACCGCGGCCCCGGCGGCCCCGCGCGCGGCCGCGCCGCTGCGGTCTGTCCCGGTCAGCTCGGCCCCCGCGGCCGCGACGGCACCCGAACCTGTGCTCGCGGGTGTGGCCGCCCCGGGTCCGCCCAGCGTTGCCCCGGCACCGCCGCCGGTCTCAGCCGATGAGCCGCTCTCGCGCCGGCCCACCTCGGTCGCCCCGACCATCACCCGGCCCCGGCCGGGCCTGCGCCGGGTCGAGCAGCCCACCCGGCGCCATGCCGGCGACCTGATCTGCGGCCAGTGCGGTGAAGGCAACGATCCGACCCGGCATTTCTGCCGCCGGTGTGGCAGCGAGCTCGCGGAGGCCGTCGCCGTGCAGCAGCCGTGGTATCGTCGGATCCTGAATCGCCTCTTTGGCGATCGCACCCGCGAGGCCGGCTGGCGGCCAAATCGCGTGGGCGGGCCCAACGTCACGGGCATGTTCATGCGGGTCGTTCGGCTCGCGATCGCAGCCGTCCTCGTCATCGGCGTGCTCGCCTTCCTGCTCATCCCGCCGTTTCGCAACGCCGTCGTGAACAAAGTCACGGCCGGGGTGACGGCGATCCGAAAGATCGTCCACCCGAACTTCGATCCCATCCATCCCGTCGGGGCGAATGCGACGACGTCGACCCCGGGTCACCTGCCGCCCCTGGCGATCGATACGTTTGCGAATACCTACTGGGCGGCCAGCGCGAACGACAAGGCGCCGGTGCTCATCCTGCGCTTCAGTGGCCCGGTGGACCTCGCCGAGATCGGGGTCACCTCCGGCGCCAGCGGGACCGCCCCCCAGGACCAGTTCGTGGCACAGCCACGACCGCACCAGGTTCACCTGGTCTTTTCCAATGGCTATACGGCGGACCTCGCGCTGAGCGACATCAAGACGGCCCAGTTCAACCCGATCGATGCCCAGCAGGTGACGTCGGTCGAGATCCACGTGCTGTCAACCTGGGCACCGGCCGGAGCCGCCCCGTCATCGGTCGCGATTGCCGAGGTGGAGTTCAGAACGAAAGACTAGATCTCAGCGGGCGCCGACGCTGAGGCCGAGCTCTTGCAGCACGCGCGCGTAATCGCGACGCGCGCGGCTGGCGGCACCGGAATCGCCGGCTCGTTCGCGAGCCTCGATCAGCAGGCGCCAGAGCGGATCGTGCAGGCGGTCGATCCACAGCCCGGTGGCGCACGCCTGCGCGGCCCCGGCCGGATCGCCTCGCTTCATCAGGATCTCGGCCAGGCCCTGGGCGGCCTCCAGCGCGCCGGCGCGGTAGCGATCGCGCGGCTCGATGACCCATTCGGCGGGTCCGTCCTCGGCCAGCAGGTCGCCGCCATAGATGTCCAGCGTCTGGCGGAAGGCGGTGGTCGCCGGCTCCAACTCGCCGCGAAGCCGCCCGACACGACCGGCCGCGAGCGCGCGCGAGAATTGGAGCAGGTCGACATCGGCATCCGGCATCAAAGCGAGGCGATACGCATCACCCTCGCGAAGCAGAAACGACGACGCACCGCGGGTCACGCCCGGCTCGAGGAGCTGGCGCAGCGACGAGATCGCCACGTGCAGGTTGCGCGCCCCGGTGTCGGTGTCGGCGTCGGGCCAGAAGGCGATCTGGAGGATCTCGCGATGGACCGCGTTGCCGGCATGCACCGCCAGCAGACGGAGCACGGCGCGGGCGCGTGGCTTGATCGCCGAGAGGTCGACCGGCCGGCCCTTGATCGCGATCGAGAACCCGCCAAAGCAGCGAATGCTCAGCGAGGGAACCACGCGGCTGGGGCTGATCGTGATGACGTTCTCAGCGGGCGGCGCGAAGATGGCGAATGGGGCCAGCTTGCATTCCTCCTGCACCGCCAGGGCCAGGCCCTGGTACTCGGCGGCTCGCTCCGGCTCGATCTCGGCGAGGGCAAGATACGGAAAATACCGCGCTCCCGGCGTGCCGCTGTAGCGAGCCAGGTTCTCCGCCTGGAGCGCCGCGTCGCGCGCTTCGGGCGCGCCCAGTCGAGCCAGGGCCAGGGACAGGAGCGACCGGGCCCAGGCTTCGAGGACACCCGCGCCGAGGCGTCGGAACACATCCGTGGCCGGCTCGAGAATGGCGACCGCATTTTCGCCGGCGTACACGGCCGCCCAGCCTTCCATCAACGCGATCAGCGCACTCCCCCACCGATCGCCGTCGCGCTCGCAGAGGACGCGAATCGCCTCGGCTTCCGCCATGCTGCCGGGGCGAAGGGTCAGTACGAGGGCCGCTCGTGCCAGCCGCGCCAGCCAGCCGAGCCCGATCGCCTCGGCCCCATCGGCGGCTTCCTCGATGTCGAAGACGCCCTGGAGATCGCCACTCATCAGGGCGGCGACGCCGGACCAGAGGCGCGCGGCGACGGCAAGCGCGGATGTCGCATCGCGGCTCTCCGCCGCGGCATTCAGATATCGTCGGGCCTGGTCCATCTGGCCGGCCAACAGGCAGACGATCCCCGTGGTCAGTTTCCCGGTCGCTTCCGGAAGCTGGCCCGCCATCTGCTTGGCGCCCAGCGGGTCGTGGGCAACGGCTTTGCGGAGCACCCCTGCCCAGTCCGTCCCCGGCATCGGGGTCGGTTCGAGCCACCCGGCCAGCGCTTTTCGCTCGGTCTGACAGATCAGGCCGGCTTCGGTCGACCCGAAGCCCTGCTCGGCGCGATGGTAGGCGTCGATCGCTTCCCGCCAGCGCCCCTCGGCCCGATGCCGCCGCGCGCTGCCCAGCATCAGCCAGGGATCCTGGCGCAGCAGGGCCGGCGGGAGGGCGTCGATCCAGGTGTCGGGTCCTTCCAGGACCTCGCCGCCCTGGTGGCGTAAGAGCCGATCCACCGCCTCCCAGTCCTCGCCGCGGGAGTAGGCCTGGACCGCCTCCGGGAATGCCCCGTTGTGTTCCAACAGCAGCCCGGCGCGCCGGTAGGCCGAGCGGGCCTGGATCTCACCTAACTCTTCAACGAGGACCTGCTCCAGGTGCGAGCGCAGCACCTCGTGATAGCGGTAGCCGCCATGGTCGTCGGTCGCCGAGGTGAAGATCTGCCGCCGCTCGAGCTCCTGCAAGATCTGCTCGCTGCCCGTGCGCTCAAGGAAGGCGTCGCAGAGAACGCCACTCAGGCGGCCGAGGACGCAGGTACCGACCAGGAATCGGCGCAGGTCCGGCGGCAATTGATCCAGGACATTTCGCGTCAGGTACTCCCGGGTCAGCTTGGACCGAACGCCGAGCGCTTTCAGGATGCGGCGGCGCTCCATGGCCGGCTTGCCGTGGGTGGCCAGGTGAAACAGCTGGAGCCCGGCGGCCCAGCCTTCGGTGCGGCGGGCGAGCTCAGCCAGTTCTTCTGGAGGCAGAGGTTCCCGATAGAAGTCTCGGAACAGGCGTTCGACCTCCCACGACCGGAAGCGAAGATCCTCGGCGCCGATTTCCAGCAAGGCGCCGGAGACGCGCAGGCGCGAGAGGTTGAAGCCGGGAAGCGCGCGCGACCCGATCAAGAACGTGATACTCGGCGGCGCGTAGTCGATCAGGCGCTCGAGCGTGAGCTCGGCCGGACTATCCTCGAGGGTATGCAGGTCGTCGATGACCAGCAGCGCCTGCTTGCCGGGCCAGGTCTCAAGCGCCCGCGCCGCGGTCTCGACCGACCGCCAGCCGCGGGGCAGATCGCCGAGCCCGCCGACCATCGCGGTCTCGAGGTGATTGAGCAGGGTGCTCGTCTTCGCGTCCCAGCTCTCGGCCCGATACCAGGCAACTGGCACATTCGCCGATGCGGCGAAGCGCGTGAGGAGCGTGCTCTTGCCGGAGCCCGCGGGCGCGACCACGAGGCCAACCCGGTATTGCCAGATCCGCGCCAGCAGGGCATCGATCCGTTCACGTGGAAGCGACTGCAGGTGCGGCACGACCACCTTCGCCGATACCACGGCCGTGGACCCCTCGTTCACTACCGGACCCCCTCGTCCAGTCGGTCCCGCTTGGGCCGGAACGCAGGCTTCGCCACCAAGGCTCGGCCTGTGTCTTTCCCTTACAAGTCCTGCTTCTTACTCATGCCCGTCGCGCCCCGCTCGATACTTCGCCAGACTACTCGCCGTCTCCCATTTGTCAATATTGTTGTTTGTCACACAGTTACCAAGTGAACTATTTGTCCGAAAGCGTATCACTCTGCGTTGTCCGGCGTTGGCGACGACCGCACCAAGCTCATGCATAGACTGGTGAGGCGATGAAAATCGGCATCATGGTCGAGGGTCAGGAGGGGCTGACCTGGGAGCGCTGGTTTGCCATCGCCGACCAGGTCGAGTCGCAGGGGCTGGATTCCCTCTGGCGCTCGGATCATTTCTTCAGCGTGATGGGCCGGACCGAGCGCGCCTCGCTGGAAGCCTGGGTCTCGCTCACGGCCCTGGCCCAGCGCACGAAAGTGATCCCGTTCGGACCGCTGGTCAGTCCCATGACATTTCGGCATCCCGCCTTGCTGGCGCGGATGGCCGCCGCCGTGGACGTTCTCTCCGGCGGACGGCTGATCCTGGGAGTTGGCGCCGGGTGGAACGAAGACGAACACGCGGCGTACGGAATCCCGTTGCCGCCGATCAAGGAACGGATGGATCGACTCGAGGAAGGCATCGCGGTGATCCGGGCGCTCTGGGAGGGCGGCCCGGTGGACGTCCAGGGTCAGTACTATTCGCTTCGGCGCGCGACCGCCGACCCGCGCCCGCGTCAGCGACCGGGCCCTCCCCTGCTGATCGGTGGGGACGGCGAAGTCCGGTTGCTTTCCATCGTGGCCAAGCACGCGGACGAATGGAACTCGCACGCCGCCGGGCCCGACGTGTACCGAACCAAGCGATCTCGGCTGGAAGAGCACTGCCGGACAGTCGGGCGTAATCCCGATGAAATTGCTCGCTCGTGGATGGGCGGGGTGATGATCGCCCGGGATGAGCGCGGGATCGAAGACAGGGCACGCTGGTTCAAAGAATTTCTGACGGCCCTCGCGGACGTGCCACTCAATCGGGTCACCGAGGCGCTGAAGGCGAAGTCCTGGCTGGTCGGCACGCCTGACGAGATCGCGGAACAGCTCGGCGCATGGAGCGCTGCCGGCGTGCAGCGCGTGATGCTCCAGTACTACGACCTCGACGACATGCAGGGCCTCGCGCTGCTGGCGCAGGTGGCGCGCGCCGTCGCCTGAGCGAGGGCTGGCGCCCCCTGCAGGATTCGAACCTGCGGCCTAGTGCTTAGAAGGCACCCGCTCTGGTCCACTGAGCTAAGGGGGCGGCGACGCGGATTATAGAGTGGTCCGTTTGCTACTCACGGGTTGCCTGCGCCAACACGCGCGATGCCCGCCAGCCGGTGCCTTCGAGGACCAGCACCGAGGCCAGAATCAGCGCGCCCCCCACGTACTGGATTGGGTTCGCGCCTTCTCCGAGGATGAGCACGGCGAGCAGCACCGTGGTCGCGGGTTCGAACGTGCTCAGGATGGCCGCGCGGGACGGACCGATCAGCTGCAGGCCGACGATAAAGAACAGGATTGGTATCGCCGTCGCAATCAGCACGAAGCCGACGATCAGCGTGACGCGCTGCAAAGTCAGCGGCACGGGCAACTGCCGGGTGGCGCCCGCGTACCCGAGCCAGACGACGGCGGCCGCCGTCATGATGGTCGCGGTGGCGGAGACGGGCGGGATCCCCACCAGCAGCCGGCTCCCATACAGGATGTACCCCGAGTAGCACGCGGCCGAGGCAAGCCCAAGCAGGATCCCGATTGGCGCCGCCACGCGCAGCTGCACGCCGACCACCAGCATCGTCCCGAGAAAGGCGATCCCCACGGCCGCGACTTTCGTGCGGCCCAGCGATTCGCGGAAGAGCAGGGCCGCCAGTAACGTCACGACCACCGGGTACGTGTAGAGCAGCAACGCCGTCGTCGAGGCCGGGATGTAGCGCAGGGCGCTGAAGTAGGCGGCGGACTGGCCGACGTAGCCGGCCGCCCCCATGACGATGAGACCGGCCAGGCTTCGCCGCGGCGGCAGGCCTCGAGCGCGAACCGCGACGGCAATCCAGAGCAAGATTGCCGCCAACAGGAATCGATAGCTGAGAAGCTGGGGCAGGGTCAGGCCGAGGCGGTACCCGAATCGCCCGAAGATGGCGAGGCTGCCGAAACAGCAGGCCGAGGCGACGATCAGGGCCACGCCGAGCACGTTTCGGCTCGGAGCGGGCTGCGGCACCCCGCCATTCTAGGAACGAGGGGGTCGGACTCTATTGCACGATGACGGGGCTGTACGCCAGCGCGAGCGGGTTGTAGCTTTCGTTCAAGGGGCTGCTCCCCTGGGTCGAGAGCGTGTATGAAATGATCTGGCCGTAGCCGGAACCGCTCGTGCCGCCTCCGAGCGACAGGTTGTCATCAGGTGCCACGATGGCACCGTTGATGCTGATGCTGCCACCACCACCGACGACGACGACATTGCTGCCGAGCCCAATCTGGTCAGCGCAGGCGGACGTCGCGCACCCAGCGTTACTGAGGCTTGCCGACGCCGTGTAGTTAAGCGAGGTGCCTTGCGCGTGGGTATTGTCGACGTAGACAACGATATTGTGGTAGCGGGGCGATGAGCTCATGTAGATGGTTGAGCCTGCCCAGATTGACATCTGGTTGACGTCGCCCCAGCTGCTGTTCTTGGTGCAGTAGTACTGCGTTGAGGCTGCCGGGTTGACATTGGTGCAGGTGGCCGTCACGTCTGAACCATCCGGGTAGAAGACCAGGAGAACACCGAAGTCAGCGCTCTTGCAGGCGAAGGTCGTGCTGCCGCCTGCCGCCAGCGTCACCGGGGCGCCCCCCGCGCCGGTAAAACCGAGCGGGCACGCGGTCGGGTTACCGGCCGAGCTCGTCGTCCAGCAGCTCGGCGCCACGTAGCCGAAGCAGTCGGCCGTCTCGATGACGGCGCCACTGTTCTTCGAGAGCAGGCCGGAAGATGCGGCGGTACCTTCGAAGAAGTACACGCCGGGCAGCAGCACCAGCGTCGCACCGTTGCCAACCGTCACCGAGCCATAGCGCGGACCGGGAGCCTGGGAGGGGTCGGCCGGGATCGTCGGCTTCAGCGCCGTGACCCCGGAAGGCGCGGCAACGTTGGTGACGGCCGGTGTCGCGGAAGCGCCATAGGGGTCGGGTGGCAAATGGATCGGCGGTAGTGCCTGAAGACCGATGGCGATATCTGCCGAGGCGGTCGAGCAGTTGGTCGAGACCGAGCCGGCGCCGATGTTGCTCGTGCCGGTCGTCACGTACTCATAGAGGTCGCCACCGTAACCGGTGCCCCCGCTGGCCAGCGTGCTGCAGTTGAATTGCACATGACCGGCGCCGACGGCCTGCAGGCTGCCGTTGGTGCCCATCTTCTTGTTGGCGGTCAGCGATGCCGAGCCGTTGATGCTGTAATCGGCCGAGTCATAGTACTTCAAGGTGTACAGGGCATAGGGCAGCGCATAGTTCCGTGCCGTACTCTGCACGTGAACGGCGAGCTTGGGGAAGAACTCAGAGGCGATCATCAGCGGGAGGCGATGGACCAAGTCGACGTGGATGTATGCCTCGTTATCGGAGGCGTTCCAGTTGTAGGGCGTGGTGATGGTCAGCGTGTAGTCGCCCGTCGAGTCCACCCAGGCACAGCAAGCGTCGCTGTACGGCGGGTTACACGCGACCGCACCGCAGTTCGTACCACTGCCGGAGTTCAGGTAGTGCTGCTGCGTCGTGTTGTAGTTGTTGGAAAAGCTGATATTGAGCGCCTTCTCGACCGCGTAGACAGTTTCGTCCTTGGCCAGGTGGCTCTGGATGGTGCTGGTACCCGGGCCGATCTCGAGAGACCCGGTCAGCGCCGCCCCATCGGCAGCATTCTGAAGGTTGCGCTGTTCCATCAAGACACGGCCACCATCGAACGCGAGCGCAACCACCCCGAAGAGGGCGACCGCGGACAGCGCGAAGATCACCAGCATCTGCCCCCGAGAGGCATTACGCCCCGGCCGCCGGTGAACAAGCCGCGTCATCATCATCCGACGTACTCCTTGATCATCAGGGAGTCGGCATAGAGGTAGATCGTTCCGGTGACCGTGCTGATCATCGGCGTCGTCGGGGTGAAGGCGGTGACCACGGTGACGGTCACCGTCTCCGGGTTACAGGTCGGGATGATGCACTTGACGACCCAGTAGTAGGTCTGGCCGACAGCGGGCTTCTGACACGCCAGGGTCGGCGCCGCCGTCGGGCGGGCGCACGATCCCGTGCTGATCAGCGTCGGGGTGTTCATCGCGGTGGCGTTCGCCTGTTGCTGGTTGTAGGTGTTGACCTGTGCGCTCGTAAAGCCGGCGCCGTCTTTGTAAGCGGCGGCGTACCGGGCAGTTTGCCTGGCCAGATCCACCGTCGAGACGTAGTAGAAGCCAGCCCGTCCAAAGTCCACAACGCCGAGCAACAGGAGGAAGAACGCCGGGGCCAGCAGGGCGAACTCAATCATGCCTTGGCCCGAGCTTCGTGAGAGAAACCGCCTGAATGTGATCATGGTTAGTACCACGCCAGGTAGGTTGTCGACGCCTGGATCGTGATCGACGACCCCATGAACAGCTGGATGAGAATCGTGATCGGTTGGAACGTCGCCTTGGTGGTCACCGTGACGACCTGGCGCCCCGGAACCCTGGTCGGGGGGGTCAGTCCGGTGTTGGCGGCTGGGCTGATCACAATGGTGGCCGGCGACCCGCTGCAGCTGAGGTTCAGAAAGGGCGAGGCTTCGTTGTGGGCGGCGGCGCAGGCGGCCGTGTCCGAGTACTGCTGCGGGTAGTCGACGATCACCCGCGCGGCCTCACGGCTGGCATTCGACAGCACGATGTACGTGTAGAAGGCGCGGGTCAAATCCGCGGCACCCAGGAGCAGCAGGGCCAGGATGGGGGCGACCAGGGCAAACTCCACGAGCGCCTGCCCCCGACTCTTACCGGCCTCCCGGCCACGATTGAACCTCGGCACAGCCACGAAGATATAGACGCGTTCCTACGCGTTCTATTACGAACTCGGGGCCCGCAACACACCGTTGCGGCTGTTACAAGATTGCGGCAGGCGTTACGGCTTCGTAACGCGGCCTACTGGATCAGGCCTTTCAGGTACGGAAGCTGGGTCGGATTGTAGAGCTCATTGATCGCCCCGCCGCCGTTCAATCCGAGGGTCCAGGCGACGATCTGGCCGACGCCGGAGCCGCTGCCGCCGCCGCTGATCTGCATGTTGTCGGCCGGCCCGTAGATGATGCCCTGGATGCTGTAGAAGCCACCCCCGGTGATCTTGACCACGTTCGTGCCGGTTGGCCCCGCGGTGCAGGTCGTTTGCCAGCCCGGCATCTCCTCGATGTACACATTGATATCGAAATACTTTGAGGACGGGGCGAGGGTCACGTTCGACGAGCCCCCGATGGTCGTGAACAGATGCTTCGAGCACTGGGTGGCACCGGAGACATTCCCGGGGGTGACCTCGATGATGACGCCCGGGTCGTAGGAGCCGGCCGTGTTGATCGTCTGGCTGCCGCATGTGACCGGCAGATCACTGTCCACAAGCGTGCGCAAGGTGCCGGAGACGTTCACCCCACCGACGTCGACGCGGTACACGCCCGGAAACAGGACCGCCGTTCCATCGATCTTGACCTGATTCGAATAGTGACCCGGACACAGCACAGCATTCGACCCATTGACGACAGTTGCCCCGTTATAGGTCACGTTGGGCGCGGGCGGCTCAGGATACGCCGGATCGGGGAGTAAGCTCGCGGGCGTGTTCCAGTTGGCGCTGGGCGGCGCCGGTGAGGTCTGGCCGCAGTATTCCTCATTGCTCACCCGACCTCCGTCGGCCGCCGTTTCGGAGACCGCCCACAGGTCGCCCGAGGTGCCGGGTCCTCCAGTATCGAGCGGCGGGCCGGCCGAGCACGGACCGAAGTAGATATCGCCGGCGCCCGGATCGATGCTGGCATTGGAGAAAATGCCCCCGCGGTCAAGTGGGTTGGCCCCCCCCGGCCCGCTCAGGTTTAGGGCGGTGCCGCTCCCACTCATCTGCAGATTGGAGTACGTCGGGACAGCGCCACTTTGCAGCAGCACGATCGCGTAGGGCAGGTTCTCGTTCTGGGCCGTCGCCTGCACCTGGAGTTGGAGGGTCGAGGCAAAGCCGTGGATCGGCGCGACCACTACCGGGTGGGTGTGTCGCAGCGTGACCCGGTAGGTGTAGATGGTCGCCTGCACCGTCACGACGTAGTTCGGGCTGAGCGACCAGGGACTGCCGCCGGAGACAGTGTTGGTCGGGGCCGCGCCAGCGGTCGAGATCCCCAGGTTCTTCCCGATCGTGCTCAGCGCCTGGCTGTGCATCGCGGCATAGTTCGGGGGGCTCGCGGTCCACAGCTTCTCCGCGCCCGCCAGCGCGCCGGCGTCGGCCGCGTTCTGCAGCTGGCGACGTTCCAGGTAGATCCCGCCACCGTCGATGGCCAGGGCCAGGATCGCGGTCAGGACGAGGACGGCCGCAGCCACCAGGACAATGGCCTGGCCAGCCTGCCGCCGCTTGAAGGACCCATGCATCAGTACTCCGTCGTCATCGTGCTGGCGACTGTCAGATAGACGGAGCCGGAACCCAAAAACTGCTGAACGAAGGGCGTCAGGGGCTGAAAGTTGTAGACGACCTTGATCGTAAGCGGATAGTGCCCGGCGTAGGCAGGGTTGACCGCGGCGCAGGAGCCGCTGGCGTTGGCCGGGGCCTGGCCCGCCGGCGCATTGACGCCGGCCGAGCTTGACGATCCGGACACAATGTAGATAACACCGGTGTTCGGCGCGGCTGAGCTTGGTGTGGATGGCGGCCAGGGGCTCCCCGTCAGCACGCCGTTGACGCAGGGTGCCGGCGCCAGGGAGAGCCCGACGGCGTACTTCCGGACGGCCGCCACGACGTCCGCATCGGTCATCCGCGTCGGGCCGGTCAGTGCCGCCTGACGGGCCCCTTCGCGGACCGCCGCCGACAGGGTCGAGTAGTCGTAGGCCGCCCGGCCAAAGTCGATGACGCTGACCAGCATCATGATCAGCAACGGCGCGATCAGCGCCATCTCGACCAGCGACTGGGCGCGCTTCTTGCGCTGTCTCATGGCTGACCCTGGATCACCATCGTGGTGGTCGCCTGCACGTGGATGGCCCCGGAGATGTCCTCGATGACCGGTGTGACGGGCGTGAAGTTATAGAGGATCGTCACCCGAACGGTCTGACCGGCGGCGCCACTCGACCGGGTGTCATCCTCCGCAAAACACGCGAAAACATACCCGGTGTTCGCGGCCGTCGGGTAGTAGCTGTCCGCGTACGGAGGTCCGGCCTGGCAGTTGACCGGCGCGAATGGCGGGTTGGGCTCGACCAGGTTGAGATCGGCCGCCTCCGCCCGGACCGCGGCGATCACCGCCGCGTGGGTCGCCGAGGCATTGCCATTGACCACGTCGTAGCTGGCGCCCTGGCGCGCGCCTTCGCGGGCGGCGTTGGTCACCTCGATCGAGTAATAGAAGACGCGACCCAGGTCGGTGCTTCCCATCACCAGCAGGCAGAGCACCGGAAAGAGCAGCGCGGTCTCCACGACGGCTTGACCGAGTTTCCCGCGGCGCCTGCCGTGGACGGACACAACGCGGTCTAGTCTGCGCTGCTGAGCTCGGCGCGAGTCCCGGTCGTTAGGACCATTCACCATGGCCATACGACGACAAAAACGTTACGGCGGGCGTTATCTTGGTCAGTCGGTGAACTGGCGGGCGGGGGTCAGGCGCTGCTCCGGGCCGAGCAGGGG
>DAINCX010000028.1:27275-28447 GCA_036732165.1 Candidatus Dormiibacterota bacterium
AGCGGGGGAGGGAGAAACGAGCGCAGTTCGCCCGCGAGCGGGGGAGGGAGAAACGAGTGCAGTTCGCCCGCGAGCGGGGGAGGGAGAAACGAGCGCAGTTCGCCCGCAAGCGGGGGAGGGAGAAACGAGCGCAGTTCGTCCGCGAGCGGCGGAGGGAGAAAGCCCGGCTTAGTCGGTGAACTGGCGGGCGGGGGTCAGGCGCTGCTCGGGGCCGAGCAGGGGAAGGTAGAGGCTCAGGATCAAGGCCGAGAGCCCGATGATGAAGGCGGCCAGCACGATCGAGATCCCCGGGTCTTTATTAATCGTCAGGTCCGTGTACTGCTTCAGGCCCGTGAACGTCAGCCGGTAGCCATCGGGGGTGACCACGCTGTCGCCGAGCCGGAGCGCCCCACGCCAGCGGAGGTCCATGTTGCCGGTGTCCAGCGCAAAGACATTTTGGGGCTGGTTCAGGTGCAGGTCGCCGCGGAAGAGCCGCACAAGCAGCAGCGGGTTCTTGAGTTGCGGGGTGCCCGGGGAGATCGCCTGGTCCTGGATTCGGGGATCCGGCATGAAGATGGCGGTCGCGCCCAGCTCCTGGTTGCCCGGCCCTGCCGAGGGCGCCTTGATGACGCCGTTGGCCAGCTGCGGGTCGCCGACGAAGATCGTCGCCCCGTCAGCGACGACCCGGCCGTCCGGGGTCTCGATCTTCAGCGTCGGCGCCCAGCCATAGCCGGCCTGGTAGAGCTTGACTCCGCGGTAATCGACGTAATGATTCACCTGGATGTTTCTGCTCTCGACCAGCTTGCCCTGGTCGAAGATGCGCACCCGGGAGGTGAAATCCTTGGGCGCCCCGGTGGGCCAGTAGGCGGCGGTGAAGCTGTCGATCTTCACCTCGAAGCCGGCGTGCGGCCCGGAGAGGACGCCCTCGCTCAGGTTGTCGTAGTTGGCGCGGGCCTCGACAAAGCTATCCCCCTCCACCACCGCCGCGTTGCCGACGAAGCCGGCCGACTTGCCCACGAGCACGCCGACCAGCAGCACAAAGAAGCTGGCGTGGAAGATGATGCTCGCGACTTCGGCGAAGAACGCCCGGTTGCGTTGCCCGTGAACCTTAAAGCGGCGCCAGGCGGCCGGCACCCGGATGAACATGCTGGCCCCGATCGAGACGTACATCAGGACGGCCGTGATGATGAACG
>DAINCX010000029.1:0-28435 GCA_036732165.1 Candidatus Dormiibacterota bacterium
GCCCGCAAAGAGAAGCTGGTCAGCCGACGCTAAATAGTCACGTGCGGACCGCGATCAGCGGTCGGAGGCGGCGTTCGATGGGGCGCTCGTAGAGGTGGTAGAGCAAGCCCGAGAGTGCGACGCAAGCGACTACGTAGACCGCGAGTCCCCACCACCCCGGAGGCCCGGGATGCCCGGTGCGGATCCGCATCTGGTAGCTCACGAAGAGCACTGGTGCTTGTACCAGGTACAGAGCAAACGACCAGTCGCCGAGCCGGACCATGAAACGCCACCGCCCCAGGAGCGTTCCGCCTCGCAGGTCACTCGCGGCCGCCGCCGCGACCAGGAAGGTAAAAGGGAAAACCAACACAAGATCCGGGAAGAGCTCGGTCGACCGCAGGACGGCCTTAGGGCCGGCGATCGTCGTCAGCGTAGGCATCAGAGCCAGTAAACCAAGCACCAGCAGGACCCCCTGCCACAGGTGGACTTTGGGCCGCCAGCCCTGGCGGAAGGCAGTGCCCACGCACACGCCGGCGGCAAACTTGAGAAGCTGCAGGGGAGGGAAGGCGAGCATCGATCCTGGGGTAAGTGAGTAGATCTTGCGTTGATATAGCCACAACGCTGAGCCGATGTACGCTGCCCCTAAGAGAACCGCCAGAGTCACCAGCAGGTGGTGCCGGACACGGACGATGGCCAACCACAGCGCCAGGAACGGAAACACGAAGTAGAAAAACATCTCCGTCGACAGCGACCAGCTTGGAAAGTTGTATCCGTTCAGATACGGGAACGGTGGCCATGCTTGGAGCAGGAAGAAGCAGGTCAGGAAGGAGCCCCAAGTCAGCGGCTGCCCTACCGGCGCCGCTCCCGGCACCTCTAGGTAGTACAGGGCAACCCCTACGGTGAGAAGGGCACACAGGGGGAATATTCGTACGACTCGCCTCCACCACAGTGCGGGTATCCCCGTGCCGGGCCGCCAAGTCCAGGCCAGCACAAATCCCGACAGCATGAAGAAGAAGCCGACGCTTGTGTACCCGAACTGGACTGGACCAGCTCCCGAAACCCCTTGCAGTCCAGTGAAGGCATACCACCCATGAAAGACGACGACAAAAAGTGCTGCGAAGAACCTCAGAGCTGTGAGGGTGTCGAGTCGGGCCGTGCTCAGATCCATGATCTCTGGAGCTCGCCTAGCACGGGTCAGAGGGGCCGCCGGCTTGCTGCTGGAGTTGTAGGGAAACTTGCGGCGAGGGCTTCTGATCTCGAAGATCACCGGAGGCGAACCCGACTTCAAATGGTGTACGTCAGGGGGTGCGTCTCAACAGCAAAGGCGGCTACCAATATGAAGGGATTCTAGGTGAGCCCGTGGCCCCTCAGACCACCTGCCAAATGGGCGACGTCGTTCGCAGAGCATTGGACTGGTGCGGGATCGGGGAGGGGAGAGCCTATGATTTCCCCGGTTATGGAGTGGCTCATTGCAGGCTGAAGCGGTCGGTTATCCCGCCCCCCGAGAAGAGGTGGCCCCTGCCGACTCCGATGTACGGCTGCTGCTGCCGGAGAACGACGTCCACTCGCCCGAGCTGTCGATCGTCATCCCCGCCCTCAACGAGGAGCTCACCATCGGTGACTTCGTGGAGTGGTGCAAGGAGGGCCTGGCGGGGGCGGGGATCCGGGGCGAGATCCTGATCATCGACAGCTCCTCGGATGCCACCGCCAAGATCGCGCTGGCCGGGGGGGCACGGGTCCTGAAGACGCCACGCCGCGGGCTCGGCCGCGCCTATATCGACGCCCTGCCCTTCATTCGCTCCCCTTATATCGTCATGGGCGACTGCGACTGCACCTACGACTTCCGGCAGCTTCGCCCCTTCATAGAGCGCTTCAAAGACGGCTACGAGTTCGTCATGGGATCGCGCTGGCTGGGGTACATCGAGCCCGGGTCGATGCCGCCCCTGCACCGGTACCTGGGCACCCCGGTGACCACCTGGATCCTCAACGTGCTCTACTCCTCGCGATTCTCGGACATCCATTGCGGCATGCGCGGCATCAGCACCGACGCCCTACGCCGGATGGAACTGGAATCGCAGTCTTGGGAGTACGCCTCCGAGATGGTGCTCAAGTCGGTGCACATGCGTCTGCGCACCGCCGAGGTGCCGGTGAGGTTCCTCAAGGACCGCGAGGGCCGGCTCAGCCACCATAAGCGGGCGGGCTGGTTC
Organism: Candidatus Dormiibacterota bacterium; assembly: GCA_036732165.1. Taxonomy (GTDB): domain Bacteria; phylum Chloroflexota; class Dormibacteria; order CF-121; family CF-121; genus JALYYC01. The sequence goes on from DAINCX010000029.1 coordinate 2,187, forward strand.
TCACCCTTCTCCGCCGCCTGGATCAACCTACGCGCGATGTTCATCTATGGCGCCGATTTCTTTGTTTTCAAGCCGGGGCTGGTGATGCTGGTCGTCGGCCTCCTCTTTGTGATCCCGCTCAGCTTCGGGCCGGTCACGATCGGCCCGGTGACGTTTTCGCTGTATTCGATGCTCTTCGGCATGACGATCACCGTGCTGGGGTTGCAATCGCTGTACTTCGGCTGCGTCGCACAGGTCCTCCACGACTACACCGGGGACGCTCGGCGTCGCTGGCTGAAGCTCTTCCGCTATACGCGCACAATCGGGATCAGCGCCGGTCTCTTCGTGCTCGGGGCGGTGCTGGCCGGGCTGCTGGTGGTCGATTACCTGGGATCGGGCCTTCGCCTTGGCGAGGCCTCGGCGCCGTTCACGTACCTTGCGGTAACAGGGCTGCTGCTCATGGTGGTGGCGTTCATGACCTTCAACTTCACGCTGCTTCTTCATGCCGCGGCGCTGCGCAGCAACCAGGTCCATGGCCACCGGGACTGACCGGGCGCGGGAACGGTCGTACGGGGAGGGCAACAGTCTCAGCCCTGTCGATCGATTCGGGGTCTGGCTCTCAGCTCGCCAGATTCGCCGGGCCGTCCCCGATTTCACGGGTAAGCGGGTCGGCGACTTCGGCTGCGGCTACCAAGCCTCCTTCTCGCGGACGATCCTGGACGAGGTCAAGAGCCTGGTGTTGGTGGATGTCTCGCTGGCCCCGGACCTCGCCCAGCACCCGCGGGTGCGCGCCGTCGAGGGTTCGTTGCCGGAAGCCCTGGGTGAGATCGACGACGGCAGCCTCGACGTTGTGATGTGCAACTCCGTGCTCGAACATCTCTCGCAACCGCAGCGGGCCTTGGAGGAGTTCTGGCGGGTGGCCGCCACGGGCGGATCCTGCCTCGTCAACGTGCCCTCCTGGCGAGGCAAGCGGTTTCTCGAGCTGTCCGCGTTTCGCCTGGGTCTCAGCCCGGCCGAGGAGATGGACGACCACAAGATGTACTACGACCCCCGCGACATCTGGCCGATGCTGGTGCGAGCCGGCTTCAAGCCCAGCCGGGTCAAGGTCTTCCGGCACAAGTTTGGCCTCAACACCTTCGCGTCTTGCGTAAAGGTGTGACAGGTTTCGTCGACCAGTTCCTGGACGAGACCGTGCGCATAGTCGCGGCCCTGGACCGGGACCAGGTCGAGCGCACCGCCTCGGGGCTGGCGCGGGTGCGCGATGGCGGCGGCCGGCTGTTCATTCTCGGTGTGGGCGGGTCCGCCGGGCACGCCAGCCACGCCGTCAACGACTTCCGCAAGATCTGTGGTTTCGAGGCATACACTCCCACCGACAACGTTTCTGAGTTGACCGCCAGGGTCAACGACGAGGGTTGGGATACGACGTTCGAAGCCTGGCTCGCCGGCTCGCAGCTGGGCCCCGCCGACGCCGTTCTGGTTTTCTCGGTCGGCGGCGGTAACCGCGAACAGAACATCTCGATGAACCTGGTCCGGGCGTTGGAGCTTGCTCGCGATCGCGGCGCGGCGGTGTTCGGGATTGTGGGGCGCGACGGGGGATACACGCTCCAGGCAGCGGAGGCCTGCGTGGTCATCCCGCCCCTTTTCGACGACCGGATCACGCCTCACACCGAAGGCCTGTGCGCCGTCATCTGGCATCTCCTGGTCTCGCACCCGGACCTGCAGCGGGCCAGCACCAAGTGGGAGTCGATGCGCTGACCACCGGCGCGGACGCTCGTCGCTTCGTCGTAGTCGGAGGGGCGGGATTCATCGGCGGCCACTTCACTGATCGCCTCCTCTCGGACGCGTCGGTAGAGGTGGTGACGATCTACGACAACGTCACTTCGGGCCGCCGCTGGCATTTTGCGCGCCACGAAGCAGACCCCCGCCTGAGGGTCGTCGAGGCTGACGTGAAGGACCTCGAGAGCCTGGTCGCGGCGATGTCAGGCCACGACACCGCGATCCACCTGGCCTCCAACCCGGACATCGCTCGTGCCGTAACCGAACCGAGCATCGACTTTGACGAGGGCACGTTGCTGACCCACCACGTGGTGGAAGCTATGCGCCGGTCCGGCGTCTCGACACTGCTCTACGCGTCAGGGAGTGGTGTTTATGGGGACCTCGGGACGCTGGAGGTCGACGAGGACCACGGGCCCATGCTGCCGATCTCGACCTACGGCGCCAGCAAGCTGGCCGGTGAGGCGCTGATCTCCTCGTACTGCCACATGTTTGGGCTGCGTGGCCGCGCCTTTCGTTTTGGTAATGTCGTCGGGCCGCGTCAGACGCACGGGGTCGGTTTCGACTTCGTTAAGCGCCTGCTGGGCGCTTCGCAGGAGCTGCCGATTCTGGGCGACGGCACGCAGAGCAAGTCCTACATCCACGTCGATGACGTCATCGACGCGGTTCTGACGGCGCTGCGGTCCGAGCCCCAGCCCTACCGCGTCTACAACGTCGCCACCGGCGACTACATCACGGTCACCGAGATCGCCGAGCTTGCCGTGAGGTGTGTTGGCTTGGCCCCCGGGAGTGTTCGATTCGCCTACAGCGGGGGCGATCGTGGATGGAAGGGCGATATCCCGGTGGTTCGCCTCAACACCGACCGGATCCGAGCGCTGGGCTGGGCCAATCGGCGCACCAGCCGAGCGGCGCTGCAGGAGTCGATGCTGGCGATGATCCCTGACGCCCGCGCCGGGCGCCTCTGACGAGCATGGGCGCCCCGCGCAGGCAGCTTCGCCCGGCAGTATTCCTGGACCGTGACGGCGTGCTCAACAGGGCCGAGGTTGTCGAGGGAACGCCGCACCCCCCGGGGTCGGTCGATGAGGTGAAGATCATCGCCTCGGCGGTGGATGCCTGTCGCCGGCTTCGCGAAGCGGGCTACGTGCTGGTGGTGGTAACCAACCAGCCCGATGTCGCCCGGGGCACGGAGACCATGGAAGGGGTAGGCGCCATCAACGGCGCTGTCGGCGATGTGATCGAGATCGACGAGTTCGTCGTCTGCCCGCACGACGACCAGGACGGGTGCGCCTGCCGCAAGCCCAAGCCTGGGATGCTGACGGCTGCCGCCGAGCGGCGCGGCCTCGATCTGGGCCGCAGCTTCATGGTCGGTGACCGCTGGCGCGACATCGAGGCCGGGCGGCGGGCCGGCTGCACCACCGTTTTCGTCGACCGGGGATACACTGAAAGGCGGCCGTCGAATCCCGACCTGGTGGTTGGGGAGCTGGCCGAGGCAGTCCCCCGGATCGTCGCAGTCCACGTCACCGAGCAGGAGGGATCAAATTCACATGCCTGAGCTAAAAGACCTTCGCATCAAGATCTTTGCGGACGGCGCCGACCGGGAGGGCATGGTCAGGCTGGCCGCGGATCCCCATATCAAGGGATTCACCACCAACCCCACCCTGATGAATGCCGCCGGGATTCGGGACATGGAAGGCTTCGCCCGGGAAATCCTCGAGGCGATCCCGGACAAGCCCATCTCCTTCGAGGTGTTCGCCGACGAATTCGACGAGATGGAGCGCCAGGCGCTGAAGATCACGACGTGGGGCCCCAACGTATACGTCAAGATCCCGGTCACCAACACCCGTGGCGTAAGCGCGTCGTCGCTCACCAGCCGACTCTGCGAGCAGGGGGTGAAGCTGAACCTCACCGCGCTGATGACGCCGGTCCAGGTCGCCGAGGTGGCAGAGGCGCTCGCCGGCGGGCCTCCTGCCATAGTCTCCGTCTTCGCCGGCCGCATCGCCGACTCCGGCGTCGACCCCATCCCGCTGATGCGGGAATCCCTCGAGATCCTCAAGCCCCATGCTGGGATCGAGCTGTTGTGGGCCAGTCCGCGAGAAGTCCTCAACATCGTCCAGGCCGACCAGCTCGGCTGCCACATCATCACTGTCACCCACGACCTGCTCAAGAAACTCTCCAACCTGGGGAAGGACCTGACCGAGTTCTCCCTCGACACCGTCAAGATGTTCTTCAACGACGGCCAGGCCGCCGGCTTCGCTATCTGACTCCGCCTCCGGGCCAGTCAAAGAGCGCTGATGCGCCTGCCCTGCGTAATCCTTGCCGGCGGCCTCGGCACGCGCATGCGGCCGTACACCGAATCCTTCCCCAAGGCCCTTATACCCGTTGCCGGCATTCCCTTCGCCGACCTGCAACTGCGCCGGCTGGCTGAGGCCGGTATCGATCGCGTTGTCTACTGCCTCGGCTATCGCGCCTCGATGCTGATGGACCATGTCGGTGACGGGTCGAGGCTCGGCCTTCACGTCGAGTATGTCGATGAAGGGGAAACCCTCCGCGGCACCGCGGGAGCCCTCCGCCATGCACTCGACGAGGGCAGGCTGACGGACGAATTCCACGTCCTCTATGGCGACTCATACCTGACCCTCGACTTCGAGGCGGTCGAGGCTGCCTGGCGGTCTAGCGGCTTCCCCGTGCAGATGACCGTGCTACACAACCAGGGGCGGTGGGATCGCAGCAACGTGGTGTTCGAAGATGGCCGGGTGGTGGTCTACGAGCCCGATCCCAAGCGGCACCACGAGGGTATGGACTGGATCGACTATGGGCTCTCGACACTGACCCGTGAGGTGGTCGAGCGTCAGGTCGGGGCGGGAGAGGTCGAGCAGCTCTCGGCGCTGTGGAGCCGGCTCAGCAGTGCGGGAGAGCTGGCCGGGTTCGAGGTCGGCACGCGCTTCTACGAGGTCGGGTCGGCTGAAGGCCTGCGTGACCTCGAAGAGCACCTGACCCGCAGCGGGCCCGGCGTGTGACGACGGGCGAGACCACGGCGTTGCGAGCGGATTCCAACGCCGCTCGATCGACGCACCCAGCCGTTTTCCTGTCGGCGCTCGGTGCGGTGGCCGTGTGGGGACTCCTGGCCTGGCCCAACTTCAAGTTTGCCCATGACGACTTCATTCTCTTCACCTACGCCCGACTTCACGGCCCCGGCAGGCACCTGCTGTACCTGAACGTATTCGGCCACTTCGCGCCTCTCAACCACCTCCTCTACTGGGTCGACCTCGTGATCGCGCCGCTCAACGTGGCCGTCGGCTTTGCAATCGGCGCCCTCTTTGTGTTGACCATGCTGCTGGCCTTCACCTGGCTGCTGCATGAGGTTGGAATCCCGTGGCGGCGCCAGGCGGTGTCGGTCGCCTTCCTCGGCCTTTCCATCACGGTGATGGCCGTCGGGACCTGGTGGGGGACCGTGGTCCACGTCCCGCTGTCGCTGGCCGCGCTGTTCATGATCCTCGCGGCCCACGTTCGCGCCTGCCGGCAGCGCTCGCTGTGGTGGCACATCGCCTCGATCGTGTTCCTGCTCTTTGGTCTGCTGCTCCAGGAGCGAGCCGGGTTCGCGGTCGGCATCGCCGTCGTCCTCGACCTGTTCGTGGTGTGGCGCTCGATGAGCCTTCTGTCCGCGTTCAAGAGATTGTGGGCGGTGAAGTGGGCATTCATAGCGATGACCGCGCTGGTGGTGCCCTGGTACTACTACGTCCTCAAGAACTACTACGGCTCGGAGCCGGCGGCTCCCCTGGGAGACGTCGTCCGGTTCTTTCCCATCAGCTTCGGGAGGTACTTCCTGCCGGCGGTGCTCGGCTTCTACACGGGCAGCACCGGGATGCCGCCGTGGTTAATCGCTGGCTTGTTGGTGCTTACCCTTGCGGGGGCCGTGGTCTTGGTGGCCACCCGCCGCGAGAACCTCAAGCTGCTTCTCTTCTTCATCGCCGTCTACTCGGTCTACTACGGGCTCGTCGCAGTGGGCCGGCTCGGCATCTATTCGATCGACATCGAGGCCAGCGACCTGCAGTACGCCGCATACGTGCTGCCCTTCCTGGTGGTTGCCATCGCCAGCGCCACGTTCCCCCGCCTACCCGCATCCCGATGGCGGCCGGTGGTGGCGCCCTTGGCGGCGGTGGCCGTAATCGCGGGTGTTGGAGTCACGGACGCAATTGCCGCGGCCCCTGGCGGGCTTCTGCGGAGCAGCCAGATCGCGCACCGGTGGGAGGTAGGCCTCACCGCCTCGCGCCCGGAGTGGACGGCACCATCTGTCGGGATTGTGCCGCTGCGGGTGCCCGTTGACGTGGCCGCTCCTTTCGTCGACCCCTACGGGCGCGAAGAGACCTTCCTGCGTCTAATCGCACCGGATCTCGCAGTCGGAGTGCTTCCGGATGCCGGCCACTGGGCGGTGATTGACGACAGGGCAGCCGTACGCTCCGCCGATTTACGGCCGGAGGTGCTGCTGACCGCGGCCGACATCAGGCGGCTTGCGTCACCGTTCGGCGGAATGAAACCATTAGGCCCGGTTCCGTCTCCCAGGCTCGCCGTCATCAGTGCGCCTTGCTTCCTGGCCGCACAACCCGGGGCTGGACTAACGCTGGCATTGCCTCGCGAGCTCCGCGGGGTACCTCTGATGGTGGAGGTGCGCGGCAGTGTTTCGCGGGCCACCACTGTGCGCTTCGGCTCGACCGCGCCCGGAATCCTGACTGTCAACGCTGAGGTCGGGGCGATGCCCCCCGGGAACCACACCGTTGTCTACAACTTGGACGGCCAGACCATGCGGTCGATCAGCCTTGGCGAGTGGACCCCGGGTACGACCATCTGCCTGCAGTCCCTCGCGATTGTCCGCCCCGTGCTCGTCGACGGCGGCACCTGCCATTTCGTCGATCGTTATGGACAGACTGGAGATTCGGTCGCCTGTGGCCACGTTGGCGTCGCTTCAGTCTCGGACAAGCAGGCTGGACCCGTCGTGGTCGAAGTTGAAGCCGATCTCCGTCAGGCCTTCCGTCACCATCGCCTCTCGTAGCGAGGCCGGGTCGTCGGCGTAGAACAGGAGGAAGCCACCCCCGCCGGCGCCGACCAGCTTGCCCCCGCGGGCGCCGCTGGCCTTGCCGATGTCGTACCAGCGATTGATCTTCTGATCCTGTAACCCGCCGGCGCCGGCGAGCCGGCTCTTCTTGAACTCCCAGTGCTCATGCATCAGGTCGGCGAAGCCGCCGGTGTCGCCGTTCTCCAATGCCTCCTTCACCTGGCCGCCAATCCGAACGATCGCCTGCAGGTTCTCGATCATCATGGTGTCGCCCTTCTCGGAACGGGTCTTCTGGTCCTCCAGCAACGTCTCAGCGTCACGTGAGTAGCCGGTGAAGAAGAGCAGCATTCGCTCCTCGAGGTCGCGAAGGGTCTCGTGCGAGATCTGAAGGGGAGATACCCGCACCTTGCCGTCTTTGGCGAACTCAAAACAGGTCAGTCCCCCATAAGCGCCGATATATTGGTCCTGCTTGCCGACAGCTCGACGGAGGGTCTCGATCTCGATCTGGCAGGCTTCCTCAGCCAGCTCGCCGGCGGTGACATGCTCACGCTTGAAGGCGTAAAGCGCCCGGAGCAGGCCCACCGTGAATGAGCCGGATGAGCCGAGCCCGGTGCCCGCCGGGATATCCGCCATGCTGACGATCTCCACCGGGCCTACGGGAACACGGAGCAGGGCCTCGCGGAAAATGGGGTGCTGGATCTGGTCCACCTCGGGGACGCGCTCGTGTTCCGAGTACTTGATCAGGTAGTCCTGGCTGAAGGTCCGGTTGATGCCGATATAGACGTACTTGTTGATAGCGGCGGCCAGCACAACTCCTCCATGCCGCGAGTAGTAGGAGGGCAGGTCGCTTCCACCGCCTCCCAGGGATATGCGCAGCGGCGTGCGGGTGATGATCATTTCGACGTTTCGGGCACTCGCGCCACCGCGACCATCTGCCAGCCCCAGCGGCTGGATCGCAAGTTCAACCTGAAGAGCACGTCAAAAACCCTCATCACCGTGCCCACCAGCCTGGAGGTGGAGGTGGAGGACCCGGCGGCGACATCATCGGCGAGCCTGCGTCCTCGCAGGATCACAACCAGCCGGTAGAGGTTGTGAAATGGGAACCCGGCGGTGGTTGCCAGCTCGACTTCGAAGCCGGCGTCGGTCAGAAGCCGGTGCAGCTCGCCGGGGGTGTAATGATGGCGGTGGCCGATATGTTTGTCGTACGCCGACATCGGCCCGCCGGGCACCGTCACCACCAGCTGGCACCCGGGACCCAGGTACGCGGCGGCATTGGCGAGGAGGGTCTGTGGAGAGTCGACGTGCTCCAGGACCTCGATGCAAATCGCGTGCGTGCCCCAAGCGCGGTACTCCGGCGGCGGCTCGGTGTCGATCGTGAGGTCACGCCGGAGGAAGGCGGCTGCCGGCACCTTGGCGCTGGCGACATCGATGCCGGACTGGCTGTACTCCAGGCCGAGGACCTCGCAATGGGGGTGCCTGCGCTTCAGTTCGGCCGCGAAATCGCCCTGGCCGCTGCCGATGTCGACGACGCGGGCATCGCCGGCACCCAGCCGGAGAAGCTCGAAGGTCAGACGGTTGCGGTAGCGCTGCGCGGGGTTGATCTCGGCACTGTCAGAGTACTCACGCCAGTGCCGTTCCCAGTCGTCCTCGGGCCGGACGGTTGGGGTCAAGAGGCGTAGATCGTTGGATGCACGCCAGATAGTAACCGGATCGAGGTCTGTGAAGAGTCGTGTCGTCGGGTACGCTGGCGGTGACCATGGCTGGCTCTGACGACGTTGCCCGGACGACTGGCGACCTGACCGAAATCAGGCTCCAGACCGACAACGCCCGTGAGCACATCGCCGTCGGCTCGCGGGTCGCGGCCGGCGCTCGACTCGGTTTCGCCAAGCGCCTCGTCCTGCGCCTCGCCCTCGGCATCACCGCTGAGCAGGCCGAGTACAACCGGTCCGTGGTCGAAGCCCTCACCGGCCTGGAGGCGCGACTTGCCGAGGTCGGGCAGGCACTGCTGGTGTTGCAGGCGACGCTGGCCACCGAGGGCGTCCGGGAGGCGTCGCCCGATGCCCACGCCGACGGTGGTGCGGGGCTCCTCGAGCACCAGCAGCCCGGCGCCCCGACTGCCGGCTCGTGACCTCGATGCCCGGCGGGGGCGTCGAGGCCGCCGCCCGCCCGCGCCTGGTGCTGACCTCGACCTTCCCCGTATACCCTCGCGTGAGCGGTGGTCAGCAGCGCACGTTCTATATCTGCAAATCGCTTGGCCTGCGCTTCGACGTCGAGATCGTGAGCCTCACCGCCAGCCACGAACCCAAGCGTCAACTGGCATTGGCGCCTGGCCTCGTGGAGACGGTTGTTCCCAAATCGATCGACCACGAGGCGGAGGAGGCGCGGCGCGGCGCCGAAATGCCTTTCCCGGTCTCGGACATCCTCAGCACCGTCCTCATCGAGCGAAGCCCGGCGTATCTCCAGTCTCTGCGCGACGCCGCCTCCGGCGCCGCCGGAGCAATCCTGGAACACCCCTACTTGTTCCCGGCGCTGGAGGCCTTGGAGTCACCGTTACCGTATTTCTACGATGCCCAAAATGTCGAGTTCGCGCTGAAGGCTGAGAGTCTGCCGGGAACGCCGGCGGGCAACGAGCTGACAGACATCGTTCGCAAGGTCGAGGGGTCGGTGCTGGCGGGGGCGAGGCTGGTCTTCTTCTGCACCGAGGAGGACCGCACCACGTTGGTTCGCGAGTTCGCGGTGTCGGGCGACAAATTCGTGCCCACACCCAACGGTGTCGACACCTCCGAGATCCCGTTCATCGACGCGGCAACCAGGCGGGAGGCGCGGGAGAGTTGGTTCCGGCGGTTCAGGGCCCTGGGCGGTGCCGAAAACGTGCGCCACACAGGCCTGTTTGTCGCCAGCCTCCACGGTCCCAACATCGACGCCGCCGATAGGCTCATGAGCCTCGCTCAGCAGATGCCGGACGTCATCTTCCTTATCGCGGGGAGCATCTGCGAGTACTACCGGCGCTGGCGGATACCGCCCAACATCGCCCTGCTCGGGATCATCACCGGCGCCACCAAGGCGACCCTGCTCAAGGTCGCCGACGTCGGCTTGAACCCGATGGTGCTGGGTTCTGGGAGCAATCTCAAGATGCTGGACTACCTGGCCAGCGGCCTGCCGGTGGTGACCACCTTGCATGGAGCGCGGGGATTGGACCTGGGGGGCGGTGTCGCCAGCGTAAGGGTTACGTCGATCGAGGACTTCCCCCACGCGGTGCGGGAGCTTCTCGAACATCCCGCTGCCGCAGCCGACACGATCGCGGCGCGGCGCATCGTGGAGCGCGAGTACGACTGGGCCGCCATCGGCGGTCGCGTCGCGGACGCGGTCGCCGGTGCGCTTGACCTGAGGCCGGTGCCGGCCTGAGGACCCTAGGAGGCGCCGGGGCTGCCTTTGCCGGCGTTCCGGCGGATTCCCAGCGGTGCCCGGCGGAGGGCATACAGGTACCAGTGGACGTAGAGCGGGAGCCAGGCGCGGAGCTTGAACTTCGACTGCCCGGCGCCGCGGTCGATCCAGGTGGTCGGCACCTCGGCGACGGTCAGCCCCGCGATGTAGGCCTTCACCGTCAGCTCCATGCCAATCTCGAAGCCGCCGCGGCTTCGCACGTCGACGCCCCGAACGAACGAGGTCCGATAGAGCCGGAAGGAATTGGTGGGATCATGAGTGGGGATCCGCGTCAGCAGGTGCAGCGACCGCCCGGCCAGTCGCGACATCAGGCTCTTCAACACCGGTCCACCGACCTGTTTCCCACCACGCATGTATCGGGAGCCGCTGACAACGTCGGCTCCGCGGTCCGCCTCCGCGATCATCAGGTTGAGGACCGCCGGGTCGTCGGATAGGTCGGCCATGACGACGGCGACGAGCTCAGTGTCGGCAGCGTCGAGACCGGTCCGGATGGCACCCAGGGCGCCGCGCCCGTAGGCATTCTTGAGGGCGACCGCCTCGGGCCACTCCGCGGAACCCTCATGGACGGCCGTGGCGGTCGGGTCTTCGTCCATGTCGTAGACGACGAGCGCCTTGAAAGGATGCCGGACCTGGTCGTGGAGAGCGCGCAGCGTCGTACCGATGGTGGCCTCTTCGAAATGTGCCGGCACCACGATCGTAAGCCGCGGGGTCGGCTTCGGCTCAGCCAGAAGTGGCGGTTCCCAGGGGCTGCTCGGTGTTCATCTTGAGCGCCTGGTCGAGGCTGAAGATGATGTGATCGGTGCCGAAGATGTTCCAGATGTCGCAGACCAGGCAGTCCGTACCGACGAGGCTGCGCAGGCGCTCCAGGGAGATTCTCTTGTACTCGTCATGGTTGGTTGCGATGAAGATCAGGTCGGCGCCACCCAGCACCGACGCCAGCTCGGCGTCAAGCCCGGGTATGTGGGGGTCGTGCATGGTGACTTCGGATCGCTCGCGCTCCAGCGCGTGGCGCACCTTGTAACTGAGGGATTGGCGCGCGTCGTCGGAGTTGGCCTTGAATGCCGCGCCCAGGATCACGGTCTTTTTGTTGCGCAGCTCAAGCCTCTCCTTGATGGCCGCGACCAGGAACAGGGGCACCGACTCGTTGATCTTCCAGGCGGTTGAGATCAGCTCGTTGAAGGGGATCTGGTTGACGAGGAAGAAGCCGTCCTTGAACAGACAGGGTCCGGCGGTGAACCCGGGAAGGGCCAGGCCCCCGCGTTTGTAGCCGTGGTTGACGAGGTTGACGATGTGGTTGATGTCGCTTTGCCACTGGCCGGCGATGATCATGAACTCGTTGGCCACGGCGAAGTTGATGTATCGGTACATGTTGGTGAAAAGTTTGGCCAGCTCGGCGCTGGTTGAGTCGGTGGGCAGGCACTCGACCCCAAAGGTCTCGAAGAGGGCGGTCGCTCGGCGGGTGCTCTCCTCGTCGATGCCGCCGACGATCTGGGGAATCGCAGTCAGCTCTTCCAGAGCGCGGCCCTCAGCGATTCGCTCCGGGCAGAAGGCCAGGAAGATATCGGTGCCAACCTTGTACCCGAACTCGTCCTCGATCTTGGCCATCACCCAGCCGGTGGTACCGGGAGAGACCGTGGAGCGCAGGATCAGGGTCTGTCCCGCGTGCAGGCCCTCCCGGATGCTGTCCAGGGCACGATCGATCTGGGACAGGTCGGGGTTCATATTGGGGTCCACCGGGGTCCCCAGGGTCAGCACCACGTATTCGCAGTCGGTGACACCGACGGGGTCGGTGGAGGGGACGAACGCCCCGCCGAGGTGCTTCTGGAGCAGCTCTGTGGTGCCGGCCTCCCAGAACGGCATCTCGCCGGTGCCAAGCCGGGCCACTGCATCGGCGCTGATGTCGAGGCCATAGACCTGGAAGCCCTTCTCGGCCAGCAGCAGGCTCATCGGCAAACCCACGCGGCCCAGGCCGATGACCGCGACGCCAGTGCCCATCAGCTCGCCACCCGGTCGGCGGCCATCACCGTCCGCAACCAGCCGATCACCTCGGCCAGGCCCTCGTCGATCTTGGTCTCCGCCTCGAAACCGAGCAATTCCCTGGCCTTGGTGGGGTCGGGGCTGCGCCGCTTGATGTCATAGGTGAAGCTCGGCACCGAGACCCATTCGAACTCGCGGCCGGTCTCGCAGAGGGTGAAGATCTTCCGTGCCAGTTCGAGAATCGTCATCTCCTCAGCGTTGCTGATATTGAAGTCCTGGTTGACCGCTCGCGGCGACTCGAGGGCTAGGATGAGGCCACGGGCGATATCGCGGACGTGGGTGAAGGACCGGGTCTGGTTGCCGTCGCCGAGGATCTCCAGCGGGTGTTGCCCACTCAGGATCTTCCGGGTCAGGTCGGGGATGACATGGGCGTACCCCACGTCCTCCTCGGGGTACTCGTTGATGCCGTAAGCGTTGAACGGCCGGCAGATGCTGTAGGCCAGGCCGAATTGATCGGCGAAGGCGCGGCAATACCATTCGCCCGACAGTTTGCTGAAGCCGTAGGCCGACACCGGAGGGGGGATCTCGGCGAGGTCGGATTCCTTCGACGGGAAGCGCGTCGCGCTCTCGAAGACCATCGAGCTGGAGACGTAGACCATTCTCTGAAGGCGGTGTTTGACGGCCGCCTCGAAGGTGGCCGAGTAGAGCTTGTTGTTCTCGGACAGGATGGTCGCGGGGTAGCGGTGGAAATAGCCGATCCCGCCGATCTTGGCGGCCAGGTTGATACAGGCTGACTGGCCTGCGAAGAGTTCGTTGGCAACGCCCGGTTGGGTCAGGTCGGCCTCGTGGAATTCGACACCTGGGGGCACGTCGTGACCTTCCTTGCTGAGGTCGTCGATGACGCGCACCTCGTAGCCACGCTCCAACAGTTGACCTGTCACCTCGGTGCCGATGAAGCCGGCGCCGCCGGTTACGACCACCCGCTTGGGCACAGTGGAACTCTGCGTCACGATCTCGGGATTATAGGTGGGGACCACCTCGGGCCAACCGGTCCGGAATACGCCGGACGGTACAATCGGCCCGATGGCAGTCACTGTCAGCGTCGGCACCAGGGCTGGCCTCGTCAGCGGCACGGCGGCTGCCGTTCGTGATGTGGTCGACCATTACGAGCTGCTGCGGATGCTGGTCATCAAAGACCTCAAGATCAAGTACAAAGCGTCGGCGGTGGGCCTGCTCTGGTCGCTCATCAACCCGCTCATGATGATGCTGATCTACACCGCCATCTTCGGCACCATTTTCCATAGCACCAAGCCGGATTTCCCGGTCTTCATCCTGTCCGGTCTGCTCTGCTGGAACTTTTTCGGCACCGCTTTGCCGCCTGCCACGATGTCCCTGGTCGGCAACAGCAACCTGGTGCGCAAGACGAGGTTCCCGACCTCGCTCCTGCCGGCATCGGTGGTGCTGAGCAACTGCATCAATTTCCTGATCTCGCTGCTGCTGCTCTTTGGCCTGGTTCTGATCTTCCGCCACCCGCTCGGGATCAGCCTGGTGATGCTCCCTGTCCTGGTGGCGGCGCAGGTCGCCTTCACGCTGGGCATCTCGCTTCTTCTGTCCGCGCTCAACGTCTACTTCCGTGACGTCGAGCATTTCCTTGGCATCCTGCTGACGGTCTGGTTCTTCGCGACGCCCATCCTCTATCCGCGCGAGGCGGTGGTGAACCGCGGCAACGAAGCGGCCAGGTTGATCATCGAGCTCAACCCCATGACCTGGCTGGTGGGCGCATATCGCAGCATTTTCTACGGTGACGTCGACAGCGCCGGCCACTTCGTCAACGCCTGGCCCAACCCCCGTCCGCTGTGGGGCTTCGTGGCCTTGTCCGCGGTGCTGCTGGTCTTTGGCTTTGTCGTCTTCGTTCGCCTTTCGCGGCGTTTCGTCGAGGAAGTTTGAGCCAGGCGGCGATCCTGGCGGAGGACATCCACAAGTCCTTCAGGATCTACCATCGGCGCCACTCCACCCTCAAAGAGGCCCTGGTCCGCCGCCGACGTGGCGAATACGAGGTTGTGCAGGTGTTGGACGGCATCGACCTGGCCGTACCTGAAGGCCAGACGTTGGCGATCATCGGGCGCAACGGCGCCGGAAAGTCGACGATCCTGAAGGTCATCTGTGGCCTGGTCAGCCCTGACGCCGGGACGGTGACCGTCCGCGGGCGGGTGTCGACGCTGCTGGAGCTGGGCGCCGGCTTCGCCGCCGAGTACAGCGGGGCCGAGAACGTCTACCTGTACGGAGCCCTTATGGGGCTGGGCCGGCGGTTCATCGACGAGCGCTTTGCCGACATCGTCGCCTTCAGCGGGGTGGGGCAGCACATCGACAACCCCGTCAAGACTTACTCGTCAGGGATGTACATGCGGCTCGCCTTCGCGGTGGCGGTGCACGTCGACCCCGACGTCCTCATCATCGACGAGGTCCTCGCCGTGGGTGACCAGGCCTTCCAGCAGAAGTGCTACGAGCGCGCTGCCGACCTGCGCTCCCGGGGCAAGACGATCGTCCTTGTGACCCATGACATGGACGCCGTCCAGCGGTTCGCCGAGCGGGCCGTCTGGATCGACAACGGCCATATCAGGGCGGACGGCGCACCCGGCGATGTTGTTGCTCAATACCTCGATGAGGTTGCCGCGACCGGGACGGACCGGGTCGCCGAGAGGCCCCCGGTTACCGTCAAGCACCTCGACCTCCGCCACGCCTCCGGAGCTTCAGTGGGCACGCTCAGGTCCGGGGAGCCGGCCACGGTGACCTTCGACCTCGTCAGCGGGGAGGCGTTCGATGGGGTTCAGATCACGCTGCGCGTCCTCATCCCGGAGGACATCTGCGTCGTCTCCGCCACCACCGACAAGCTCGGCCCGACAGGGCTGGCCCAGGGCACCACCCATGTGACCTGCAGCTTCGACAGCCTGGCGGTCCGACCCGGCGGTTACCGTGTCGAGGTGGCTGTCCGCTCCGCGGCGGGCGACGTCCTCAACCGGGTTGAGCCGCTTCATTTCTCGATCCTCGGGACCCGGGTGGAGGGCGTGGCCTCACTTCCCTACCGTTGGGAGGTGTCCGCCTCGGCGGAAGGTGGGCCGCAGGCGCGGGGCGAACGGTCGCACGCCTGAGCCAACAGCCCAGGGCTACGCAGGGGGTCGGCGACTGCCGCCTTAGCGTGGTGATCGTGACCTGGGACGCCGTCGAGATGCTGCCCGCGTGCCTCGACAGCCTGGGGTCCCAGGCCATCGAGGCCCTGGAACTTGTGGTCGTTGACAATGGCTCGACCGACGGCTCGGTTGAGCTGGTCGAATTGTCCTGGCCGGCGGCCAAGATCATCCGGCTGGGCCACAACGTTGGCTTTGCGGCGGCGGCCCAACGTGGCATCGACGAGAGTCGCGGGGAGGCTGTCGCACTTTTGAACTACGACGTCCGCCTCGGCCCCGGATACCTGGGTCGATGCCTGGAGGCGCTCGACCGGCAGCCTGAGCTGGGCCGGGTCCAGGGGGTCCTGGTCCGGCCCGGCGGCAGCGTGGTCGATTCGGCCGGGCACACCGCGACCCGTGGTCGGTGGGTGCGAAACCGGGGCGAGAACCAGGCCGTTGGCGCCGGGCCCTGGGCGCCGGCGAGCACCTTTGGCGTGACCGCGGCCGCGGCGGTTTATCGCCGCGCCATGCTGGACGATGTCGCCGGAGTCAGCGGGCATGTCTTTGACTCGGCGTTCTTCGCCTACCTCGAAGATGTCGACCTCGACTGGCGCGCCAATTGGCTGGGGTGGGGGGCGGCGGTCGTCGATGGCGCTGTCGCCGAGCACGTCCGGTCTGGGTCGGGCGCGCGAACGCAGCCAGAGCTCCAGCGTCACATCATCAAGAACAGGCTGCTGCTGCTCTATCGCAACGAGGATCGCACCAACATCCTCCGTGACCTGCCCTGGATCGGCGGCCAGCTGCTGGCCCGCTGGGCCCTGACGCTGGCGACCGAGCCCAGCGCTCTCTTGGGAATCGTGGATTTCTGGAAGATCCGGCCGCGGCAGCGCGCTGTTCGCGATGCGGTAAAACGCTCGCGCCGGGTCGACGCCGCCGACGCACGGAGGTGGTTCAGGTCTTCCACCGCGGGCGGCTTCTCCACTCGCACCCGAGGGCCGGCGCCGAGGGAATCTGGTGGCTGAGGCCCGCGGCCTGCTGGTTGTCTGCGGTGAACCCGTGGGGGCGCGCATGGCGGGGCCGGCCATTCGCGCCCTCGAGCTGGCCGGCGCGGTGGCGGCGAGCGGCGTCGAAGTCACCCTGGCGGCGCCGGCCGGCCCCGGGCCGACCCCCGCGCGACCTGGGGTCAGCCACGTGTCGCTCACTGGCGCTTCGCTGGGAAGGCTGGGGGCACGACACAGGGCGGTGCTGATCGGTCCCGGCATCCTGTCGCGGTTCCCGGCGCTGGCGCGGCTGCAGACCCCGCTGGCGGTCGACCTCTACGACCCCGTGCCGCTGGAGGCGGCCGAGCTTTTTCACGACGCCCCCGAGGCGGTGCTCGCAGCGACGCTTGACGCCGCCGCCGCCAACCTGCGCCTGGAGCTGAGCCGCGCGGACCTGATCCTTTGCGCCAGCCCGCGGCAGCGGGACCTGTGGATCGGAGGGCTGCTGGCGCTCGGTCGCATCAAGCCGGGCCTCTACGCCGCCGACCCCGCGCTGGCAAGTCTCTGTCGGGTTGTCCCCTTCGGGGTGCCCCAGGGCAACCCCGAGCCAGGCCCGCCCGCCATTCGAGGCGTTCTCCCGGGTGTGGGCGCAGAAGACCCGATTTTCATCTGGGCGGGTGGCCTCCACGACTGGTTCGACCCTGAGCTGGCGGTCTTGGCGTTGCAGCGACTCCTGGACTCCATGCCAAACGCCCGTCTTGTTTTCATGGCGGGAGCACCACCTAACCAATACTTACAGGCGCATCGAGCCGGCTCGCGCACGCGCGCCCTGGCCCAGAAGAAGAAGCTCCTGGATACCAACGTGTACTTCCTCAAGGAGTGGGTTCCCTACGATCAGCGCGGCCGGTACCTTGCCGAAGCCACGGTCGGGCTGTCCACCCATCGCGATACTTTGGAGAGTCGCTACGCTTGGCGAACGCGCCTGCTCGACTACCTGTGGGCGGGTCTTCCGGTGGCCTGCACCGGGGGTGACCCATTGGGGGATCTGATCTCCGACCGTGGCGCCGGGGTGGCCGTGGGCGCCGGCGACGTCGAAGCCCTGGCCGCCGCGATGTCGCGGCTGGCGGCTCCAGGACGACCGCGCCAGCAGGCGGTCCGAGCCACCCAGGCGCTGGCTCAGGAGCTGCGATGGGAGCAGGTTGCGCGCCCGCTGGTGGAATGGGCCCATGACCCGCGCCGTAACGCGGGGTCGGCCTCCGGTGTCGGCGCGTCCGCCGCCCAGTGGCGGATGCTGGCCACCAAGGGGATACACGTCCTACGCACCGAGGGGGTCGCCGGGGTACGACGCCGGACGCGGCGCTTCGCGGACCGGGATTAGGGCGGTCGCGGCCTGGCCGGGACCAGCCGCGGTCTGGTGCTACGGAGTCCGCCGCCGGCGACCTCTCTGCCAGCGGCGTGCGTACGCCACGGTGCGCGACGCCGTCTCCCTCACCCCCCGAGATCGGATCGAATGGAGCCCCTTGTGATAGAGCACGCGCCATCTGCGGCTGCCGGCCCCCGGTATCGGTGCCAGCTCCGACAGGTCCAGATCCAATGCCGCGGCGCAGACCTCGAGGCGGGTCGCTGAAGAGAAGGAGCGCAGGTGCAGCGCGCCCCGAGCCGGGCGGCCGTTGACCAGCCGCTCCCCTGATTCAAGGGCCGCCCAGCAGCCGGCGCCGCCGTCGCGCTTGGCGCCCGGCTGACTGACCTTCAGCCGTAGCTCTTGGGGCTCTCCCGTGAGTGGCGCGAAACGCCACGCCGACCAGCCGTCATCGGCGACATCGCCTTCCTCCAGTTGAGCCGCGCGCAGAGTCCCACCGGCGCTGTCGAGGAGCTCGAGTTGCAGTGGACCGACCGCCCGCCGGCCGAACGTGGTGGTGTGGATGTCGACCCGGTACAGGCCGCGCAACGTGGGTCGAAGGATCGATTCGATGGTCCCTGCGCCGGCTAGATCGACGGTGGTCTCGGCCGCGCCGGAGGCGTAGTCGACATATCCTGCGGGTGGCTCGGGCTCGATCTCGGTCGGCGTTGGAGGCCGGTCAGGGCCGGCGTCCGGCAGCCGGGGAGTGGTCCGGTCCGGCTTGGCTTCCAGGATCCGTGATAGGGTCGCGTCCCAGGCCCGAGCGCGAGCCCATGGCCCGTGGTCGCGGTACACGGCGGACCTCGCGGCACGACCCAGAGAGACACGAAAGTCGGCGTCGGCGGCGAGTTGGTCGATGGCCGCAAACCAGCCGTCGGGTCCCGCCAGCAAGCCGGTGACACCATCGACGATAAATTCACGGAAGGCGCCCGCTGGGCTGGCGACCACGGGCACCCCGGCGGCGCCGGCTTCGATCCACTTGACCGCCGATTTGGCCTCCGAGAACTCCAGTCCGGGTAGGAGCGGAGCGAGCACCGTGTCGAGCTCGGTGTGGAGAGCGGGCAGCTCCTGCAGGGGCCGGAACGGAATCCGCTTGACGCGCGGATCGTCGAGCGCGATTGCTCTTCCCGTCCGCAACGGCCCCACCAACCAGAGCTCGGCGTTGGCGTGGCGCGCCAAAACCTCGGCCACGGCCGACTCCACCATCGCCCAGTCCTCGTTGTGGGTATCGGTGCCGGTCAGGTAGCCGATCCGGAAGACGCCGCTTTTCTGTCGCGCCGCGCGCCTTTCCTGGCTGAGCCGCAGGGCTGCCTGCGACATCAGGGCGGTTTCCTGGCCCAGGCCGTAGTAGTGGACCTCGGCCTGCAGCCCCTGGCCGACGGCGGCCGCGGCTATCTCCGGCGTGGTCGCCAGGACGACGTCGCTGGCGTGCGCCGTCATCCGGTAGCGCTCCGTGTCCTCCAGCCAGAGCTCGGCGTCGGCGGGGGGCAGCGCGCGAAGGGCTGGGATGCGATCGCGCAGGCCCGGGTCGAAGATCAGGTCGTCGACCTCGAAGATCACGGTCGCCCGGCGCGCCCGCGCGGCGTCGATGCAGCGCCCCATCCAGCGGCTCCACGGGACCCGGTAGAGGACGACCACGCCGTCCTCCGGCACGAGCTCTGGAATCGCCGGGTGGCGGTGATCAACCACGGTGGCGTCGGCCCCAAGGCTTCGGTGGGCTTGAGCCAGCTGATAGCCACCGTACCTCAGGGTGGCACCGCCGATGCCGGCGACCACCAGCATCGGCGGCGGGACGCCGGGACGCCGCTCGCGCCTGGCCTGCTCTCGCACCGGGACATCGACCGGCTCCTCGAGCGCTCCCGGTCCGACACCCACGACCGCGGGCAGGCCGGTCCCTGCGGCAGTGGATTGATAAAGCGTCTCGACCCGATCCAGTTGCTCGTCCACGGTGGATGTCTCGATCCCGCCGGCGGCCCCTCGGAGCAGCCGCCGCTGAAGCCCAGCGTCGCGGCTCCATCGCTCGAGAGCCGCCGCCCAGGCGGCGATGCTGCCGGTCTCGACCAGGAGACCGTTTTCACCGTGGCGGACCACCTCGGCCTGTCCGCCGATATCGCAACAGATCACGGGCGCGCCACAGGCTAGCGCCTCGCGAGCGACCAGTGAGAAGGACTCCGGGGAGAACGACGGGATCGCCAACGCGTCCACGCTCGCCATCACGGTCGCAGTCTGCTCGGGGGGGTAGGAGGGAAGCAGCTCGACGCCGGGCGGCAGGTGGTCGGCCTCGGGCGACTCGGCGGCTCCCCAGCACCTGAGCTTGAACGGCAGGGGCTGATCGGGCAGGCGTCGGCGCGCTTCCAGCAACAGGGGCAGGCCTTTGAAGTCGTGCCATTGGCCGACATAGCCAAGCGTTGGCGGGGAATGGGGCCGGGTCGCTGCGCCGGCGTCCTCTGACGGGGCTCCGAGGCGGCGCATGCCGTTGGGGACGATCGTGATGCGGGCGGGATCGAGCCCGTCGATGGCCATCAGATCGGCGTGCGCAGCCGAAGGCGCGATGATGGCGCTGGCGCGCGCCAACCTGTCCGCCAGCCATCGACGCCGGGCCTGGTTGAACTCAACGCCGCCGCTGCACTCGCAGCCGGCGAATTCGGCGAGGGGACCATCGAAGGTCAGCTCGGCGCGGACCAGGAACTGGCGCGAGCACACCCACCACGCGTCGTGCAGGGTCACGACCACCGGGGCTCGTCGGGCAGCGTCGTCGATCCAGGTCGCGCCCAGGCCCTGCAGCGAGTGGGCGTGGATCAGGTCCGGTTGGAAGGACTGCAGCCACGCGTCGATGCTCCTGGCTGCCTCCGGGTTGTCATAGTTCAAGGGGTCGTCGAAGGCGATGAAGGGCTCGGTGTTGAGAGTGGTCACCTCGATCCCACGGTGCGTGTGATGGGCCTCGGCGAAGGGCCGGTCGCCGGCGCGACGGGCGCCACTGAGAAGGGCGACGCTGTGGCCACGCTGGGTCAGCCCGACGGCCAGGTCATCGGCCTGGATGGTGGCGCCGCTGACGAATTCCGGCAGGGAGAACGCGTTGACAAAGGCGATCCGCATGGGTGACCTCTAGGCCGGCGGGTGCCGGCTGATCACGAGGCGGGCGGCGGCCGCTGCATCAGCCGGCGGGCGCGGATCGCCAACCGCATCGCCCGGTGGGCGCCCCGGATTAGCGCGAAGAGGGCGCCGCGGGCGCGCCTCCGCGCGGCCATGTCCGCCAACGCCCCCTGGACCTCGGCCGGGAGCAGACCGTCGTCGCCGACGAGGACACTGGGTGCGGTTGCCGGAGAAGACCGGGGCGCTGCCGCCGCGGCATCACGGTAGACCTCCAGCAGCCGGTTGGCATTGGCGTCCCAGGTGAGGGCAGAAGCCGCCTCCCTCACCCGCCCCACCAGGGTGGCGCGGAGCGCCGGGTCGGTGACCACCCTGATCGCCGCATCAGCGCTCTCGGCAGCGTTCCAGGGCGTCAGCGTGAAGACCTCATTGGGCAACAGCTCGACCAGCGCGGTGACGGGTGCGCAGAGGCACGGCACCCCCAACTGGGCGGCTTCGAAGGGCACCAGGCCAAACCCTTCGTGTACGGTCGGGTAGAGCACGGCCGCCGCGTTGGTCATGAGCCAGGTCTTCTCGGCCTCGGTGATTCGTGGCAGGCGGAACACGGCCTCCGACAGACGTGGCCGGGTCTCCAGGTATGCGTGCTCGTCCGCGGTCGACCCACCGACCGGTACCTCTGGTCCCGCCAGCACGAGAGCGCCCTGCCAGCCGTGGCGGGCCTGCATCTGCTCGACAACCTTGAGGGCGAAGAGCCGGTTCTTGTGTCGGTAGTCCGTGCCCAGGCAGAGCAGGAACGGTCGGTCGGAGAGGTGGCCGCCTCCCTCAGGTGCCCTGGGTTCCGGCGACATGGTCAGCACCTGGTGATCCACCCCCTGCGAGACGACCACCGCCCGGTCTCGGTCGATCAGTCCCTCGGCGATGCCTTGCTCCATTCCATGGTGGGCGATGAAAATGGCGCAATCGGCGGCATCAAGCGTCCGGCGGGCGGCGCCCTGGTAGTCCGCCCACTCTTTGAAGGAGCCGAAGTAGGACGGGTTGCGGTATGCGATCAGGTCCTGCTGAGTGATCAGGAGCCGATCGCCGAGACACTGCAGGACCCGCACGTCACGGGCGTCCGTGACCTGGTAGGTGCGGTGGACGATGTCGGTCCGAACAGTGCCGTTGTCCACCTCGTCCCAGATCAGCGTGGTCAACCCGTCCATCCCGGCGAGGGCGTCCCGGGCGTAGTCGCCCAGTACCCGCGGCAACACAACCCGCAGGTCCACCGCGCGCGTGCGCCAGAGGGCCCCGATGATCTCGAGCGCCTGGACCTGGGTGCCGGTGATGTAGGGCTCGAGGCAACTGGCGTCGAGCGTCACCGTCAGGCGCTCGCCAGGAACAGCCGAGCCTGGCGAGCCGGCCAGGCGGCCCGGCGCGGCCCGTGACGACTCGGCCCAGGCGTGGTAGTACGGGTAGCGACTGTCGATCTTGGCGGTGTCCTCACCGAGGTCGGTCATCGGCGGCGGATGGTCCCCCTTCCCGACGATGGTCCCGCCGGCCAGGACGTGGGCCAAGCCGACCTCGACGCAGCGCTGCGAGAAATCGACGAGGCGGCCGGCTGGGGTGGCCAGTCCGACGTCGAGGCCGCCTACCAGGTCGATAGCCTGCCGCCGGATGAAGACACAACCTGCGACTGGGGCCGGTACGCGAGGGTTGACGACACCACCTCTGACATTCGCCGCCTCGCGTCCAGGCATCGCGGATGCCGTCGCGATGGCGGTGTCGGAGTAGGCGGCCGCTCTGAGCCAGGAGAGCCAGCCCTCCGGGGTCGAGACCTCCGCGGCCAGGAGGACAACGTCAGCAGGCGCGCTCGCCTGGAGCAGCTCGGCCACGTCGGCCTCCGCGATCTCCACGGTGTGCACCGTCAGCCGCTCGCTTTCCGCAACCGCCGCCGCGCCCTCGGTATCACCCCTCGCTGGGCGCCCGAGCCTCGCGATGAGGATGTCCCCGGGGCGCAAGTTCATGGCCGCGATCGACGTGGCCACGTGCGCCGGCACTAGACGGGTGCGGCGGCCGGCAAGGATATGGTCTTGGCCGACCAGCGCCGGGCCAGCCGGGCGGCGTAGTCCATCGCCGGTTTCTCCACCAGCGAATAGCTCGCGGCCGCCAGCCCGACGGCGAGGACCCAGACCATCACCACCCGGATCGGGAAGTTAGAGAGTTGTGGGGGCCCCAGCGATGATCCGCGCCCATAGACGCTGAGGATCACCGGGAAATGCCAGAGATAGAGGCCGTAGCTGCGCCGCCCCAGCCAGACTCCGGCCCTGAGTGGCAGAGGCAACGATCCCGTGACCGGGCGGCTGGCATAGAGCAGCAGGGGGAGGGTGCAGAGCCCGATGCCGAGGTCGAAACCGGCGAACAGGGCCGGGGTCCCGAATTGAGAAGCCGGGACAATTTGCGTCAGCAGAAGCAACGACGGCACCAGGAGAAGCAGGAAGATGAGCGTGGAGGGCCGGCGCAGAGGGGCCACCAGGCGCCCCGGCAATCGGTGCTTCACGAGCAGCCAGCGCAGTCCGATGCCCAGTGCGAACACCGGCAGGAAACCTATGAACTGCCTGGCAAGGTAGAGCCTTGCAAGCCCGTCGCCGATGCCTGCGCCATCGCCGAAATAGAAGTGCACCAGGCCGGCGCCCGCGAGGGCAAGGTAGACCCGGTAGCCCAACCCCACGGCGACCATGCCCGCAACCGCGACCGCCGGCCTCCAGAGCACGGCCAGGGCCATCAGCGGCAGGGCGAGGTAGAGCAGCATCTCTATCGTCAGCGTCCAGAGGGCACCGTCGACATTCATCGAGCTGGCGGTGGCGGGAAAGGCGTAGTGCATAAAGGTCCCGCTGGCCAGGACCTGCTTGATGCCAAACCTGCTGAAGAGCAACTTGTGGTCAGCGAAGAACAGGAAGAGGATCAGCAGCACCGCGTAGTAGGCGGGGGCGATGCGGAAGAAGCGACGGGTGTAGAAGGCTCGGAGCGACCGGCGCCCGCGCCCCCGCCAGAAATACTCGGCCAGCAGGAAGCTCGAGAGCAAGAAGAAGATGTCCACACCCCACTCTCCGAAACCGGGGATCACCGTCTGAGGGATGAAGGCCGGGTGATCGCCGAGGTCGTTGAGGTGGTGGACCACGACGACCGAGGCCGCGACCGCGCGCATGCATTCGATCAGGGGCAGCCAGTGGGTCTGCTCGAGCGGAGCTTCGGGTGTTTCTCCAGCTGTCCTTTCGGTTGGCGCCGGAGCCGCGGCCGGGGCGACGCCGGGCACAGGGAGGGCGCCGGCTTCAGCCACGCGAGAGTCGGGCCCGGGAGAGGTCAGACATGCTCGGGATAGATGGTGTCGAACTGTGCCGCCCGGAGTGGTGGTGTCGGTGGCTGGGCGACCGGGGCGGCGCCCTGGGGACGCCCGAAAAAGTCCGTGAGCACAGCTGACGGGCTTTCGCCGTTCAACTGCAGCTCCATCCGGAAGCCGCGCCACGCGATGGCAGCCGACCTCGCCTTGGAGCCGACCAGGGAGCACAATACCGCGTTGTCACCGGCGAGCGGGCCGCGCGGGGCGGGTGCCAGGACCCATCCCCACTCGGCGGCTGCATCCCGGACCAGGCGCGCGACAGCTCGGTCCCCCATGTCATGGATGGGGTTGTGGGCGCGGAATTCCTTTAGGTCGGCCCGGAAGCGCGGGTAGCGCATGTCGATGATCTTCTCGTGTGCGGGCACTGTGACGTGCCCGGCCGCGACCAGTCCCGCGCCGACGTTGGTGCCTGCGCCCATGTGGTAGACGAACACCGAAGGCGCCACCGTGGTCCGCAGGCCCCTGTCCTGGCTGCGCAGGCTCCAATCCACCTCTTCGCAGTAGCCGCGGCCGAACACCGGGTCCATCAAGCCGACCTTGGGCAGGGCGGCGGTCGGGATCAAGATGCAGAAGGAGATCCCGCTTGGGGTATCGACCACCTCGGCTCCGAACTCGGCGGTGAGGCTGCCCGAGATCCAGTCCACTGTCGCCTGGTCGGCCAGGTACTCGTCGGGGGCGACGCAGGGCAGTGAGTAGACGGAGACGTTGTTGGACCAGGCCATGACCGAGCCGATCCGGGGATCCGAAGCGGCGACGCCGGCGAGGCCGGAGGCGAGGTTCGCCGGGTAGATCACGTCGGAGTTGGAGATGACGACGTAGGTGTAGCCGCCGGCGAGGGCTCGCAGCAGGCCCAGGTTGACATTGCGGGGGATACCCAGGTTACGTGGCGAGCGGTAGTACTGGACCCCAAGCGACCCGCACAGCGCGCGAATTGTCTGGCTGAACCCGGGCTCCGGGCTGCAGTCGTCGAGAACGAGGATGTCGACATCGCACTCGGTGTCGTCGACCCGGGTCGCCGAACCGATCGAGCGGGGAACAAAGTCTTTGCCGTTGTACGCCGTCATGACCAGCAGCAAGCGGGGCTTCATTTCTCGTGCTGGCCCGTCCCCAGCGCCCTCCGTGCCAGCCACCTGACGGGGCCGAGGTTGCGCAGGCGGACAGCGACGTACCTGCGCACCCGCATCAGCGCCAATTCGCGCTTGAGCACCCGGTTTTCTTCGAGCGCCTCGACGAGGCGGTTGGTCAGGTCGACGACGCGGCGGTTGGCGACCTCGAAGTCGATCAATGCCTGCTCCAGGGAAAGGCTCTCCATCTCGTTCTCGACGCGCTCCTGGTCAGACGGCGACCACTCGGCAGGTCCGGTCACGCGGCGCCCTCCACGGGACGGCCGCCGATCCATTCGAGCAGCGCCTTGAGGCCCCGGTCGAGGTCCCAAGCCGGGCGGTAGCCAAACTCGTCGTGAGCCGCGGTGATGTCGCAGCTGGCAGCGCGCACGTCTCCGTCGCGGAAGTTGCCGGAGACCACGGGGTTGGGGGCGCCCGCAAGCAGAGCCATCCTTCGCGCCGTCTCCAGGATCGTTACCGGGCTCCCCGAGCCCAGGTCCACCAGCCGGCGATCGTGGGGCGGATCCTGAATCGTCGCGCACAACGCGTCGGCGACGTCATCGATGTAGACGAAGTCGCGCAGAATCTCGCCATCCTCATAGACGTCGATCGATTTGCCCTCGGCGGCGAGCCGGCCAAAGAGTGCCAGCACCCCTGTGTAGGGATTGCCCAACGCCTGCCCCGGGCCGTAGACGTTCTGCAACCTCAACACCGACAAGCGCGAACCTCGAGCCGCGGTCCAGGCCGCCAGGATGTGCTCCTGGGCGAGCTTGGTTGCCGCGTAGATGTTGGTCGGTCGCGGCTCGGTGTCGGCGGCGCTGGAAGGCAGTGGGCTGGCCGACTGCCCGGACGGCCCGATCGGGTCCCATCGTCCGGCTGCCAGTTGGTCGTGGGTTCTGGGCGCCGCGTAGAAG
>DAINCX010000030.1:0-2305 GCA_036732165.1 Candidatus Dormiibacterota bacterium
CGAGCGGCGCCACCTGAACTCTTTTTGAGCCTGGTGCAAGCTGGCGCCTCCCCCGATTTGTAGGGGCCCTGCGATCCGAAGCCGCGCCGGCTAGAGACCGCCCGGCACGGTCCCGCCGAAGAATCCCGGAGCCTGGATCGGGCTGGACGTCCCGGTGGCGATGTCGTACATGCTCACGCTGGACCCGGCGGTGCGGATCTGTTCATCCGATCTGACCACGAAATGGTCCATGTCCAGCCAGCCCTCCGCGTTTCCTGCGGCGTGCGTCGGGGTGCTGCTGCCGTCCAGGGCCACAAGGCTGACCGTCGGTGCGCCGCCACAGCCGCCATTGATCGGAACCATGCGGCTGGTGATCTTGCTGCCGTCCGGCGAAAGGGCGCCGTCCTGAGCACAGCCACTCACCACCGGTTCCGGGTTCGCCGTCCCGGTCCAGGAGGCGACCTCACCGGTCGGCTGGCTCACGCACGTGACCCCGGCGGGGACCGGCGGATTGTAGGCGTCGAGGCCCTTGCAGACGTCGGCGAGGCTCTGTCCGGTGGCTGGGTCGAGGACCTGGTAGCCGTGGCCCCAGGCGAACCCGTCGAAGTAGTTTTGCGGGTGCACGTTCAGGCCAAAGGCCACGATGAGCCGCCCATTGTGCCAGCCGAGTGGCCACTCCAGCGCAGTCGTCGGCTGCAAGAGGTCGACGCGATGGCCTCCGCCGGCCAGGTCCTGGACGTACAGGTTGGTGGTGGCCGGGTAGTGGTTGATGTCCATGATCGACACCGCGATCCGACTGTCATCGGGGCTCACGGCGAAGGCGGCGGCGGCCCCGGCCGGCACGGTCAGATGGGTCGCCAGGCCGGTCCGGCCGTCCGGCTGCAGGAAGTGGACATCGGCATTGCCGTCGAGGTAGTAGACACGGGTCGAGGAGGTCGACAGGCTGGACACCTGGAACCAGGAGGCCGCGCTCCGCTTGGTGGCGGTCGCGGTGGCGGCCGTGTTGCCGTCGGCGCCGGCGAGCGCGATGGTGTAGGTCGGCCCCGTGTCGGTCAAGAAGTTGTGGACAATCACGGCGTAGCGCGTCGCCGCAGCTGGGGTTCCGGTGACTATCGCGGTGGGGGTTGGACTGACCGATGAGCTGGGCGGGGCGGCGCTCGTCGCTCCGCAACCGGCCAGGACGACGGCCGCGAGCGGAGCGAGGACTTTCACTCTCATGTAACCGCTGACGTCGCGAGACGGTTACGCGGGTGAAAGTGATCAGAAATGCCTGCTGCGGGCCAACAGCAGAGCTAGCGTCGTGCGGGCCGGGCGTGGTATAGTCCGGCGCTATCGCGCTCCTAAAGGCCCGTGGCCTGGTTGAATCGAGTACGCGGGGCCGCGTGCTTCTGGCTGTCGCTCTGGCGGTTCTTGGGCTGGGATCCTTGCCCGCTGGACCAGCGTTTGCCGCGACTTCCGGAGGCTGGGTGCAGTTGCATCCCGCCACATCGCCGCCGTCGCCGTTCGCGAATCCGCCTCCTCCGGGACACAGCAACCTGATCGCCTACGATGCCGCCAACGAGACGACCGTCCTGTTTACCGGCACCGACACCTGGACGTTTGATGGCTCAACCTGGACACAGCGTCATCCGGCGTCCATCCCGCCGATCACGAGTGTGATCGATGCGATGACCTACGACGCGGGGACCGGCACCGTCATCCTGCTTCAGCAACTGTCGAGTGGGACGGTTGACACCTTTAGCTGGGATGGGACAACCTGGTCGGACCAACATCCGCTGGTGGAGCCGCCTGCCGCCGGTGAGATCGCCTACGACAGCGCCCGCAATCGCGTGATTGCCCAGATCGCCACCGGCCCAACCCAGGCGGAAACCTGGGCGTGGGATGGCGTTACCTGGGCGGCGCAGCACCCCTCCACCGAGGCGCCCCAGGGCTACCTGGTCGACGATCCATCGACGAGGGAAGTGGTGTCTTATGGCGTCCAGGCGGGTTCATCGGCGCAATTCGAGACCTGGACCTGGGACGGTTTGACCTGGACGCAGCGCCACCCGGGCACCAGCCCGACTCTTAATTGCGGGACCAACGCGGGGAGCTACGACGGGACACAGGTTATGTACCTGGCATTCTGCGGCCCGACCTGGGCGTGGGATGGAACCACCTGGACCAACCTGCATCCGGCGGTCAGCCCACCCGCTGGCCGGTCTTCGTACCGTCTTGCCTACGACGGTTCGCGGGTGATTCTGTTCGGTGGCCTCCAGAGTGGAGGATCGCAGGCTCCCGTCGTCGACTTGAACGACACGTGGGCCTGGACCTCAAACGCGGTCGCGCG
>DAINCX010000030.1:2405-22652 GCA_036732165.1 Candidatus Dormiibacterota bacterium
CTCCCGTCGTCGACTTGAACGACACGTGGGCCTGGACCTCAAACGCGGTCGCGCGACGACCGTGGACGGGCGGCCACGATGCGGTGGGCGTCGCGCACGGGGCGACCGACGCGTACTTTGCCGAGGGTTACACGGGACTGAATTTCAACGAGTACCTGACGGTCCAGAATCCCGGCTCAGCTCAAACACTAACGGTCGACTACTTCAATGACAGCGGTCGGGTGATCACCAAGCAACATTCCCTTGGACCAGGCAGCCGGACGACGATTCTCGTGAACGATGACGTCGGTCCCGGCCAGAATGTCTCGGCGCACCTGCACGCGCCGAATATCTTCGTGGCCGAACGCCCGATGTACTTCAGCTGGAGCGGGATCACCGGCGGGCACGATGCGATGGGGGCCCAGTCGCTCAACACCACGTACTACTTTGCCGAGGGCTACACGGGGTCCGGGTTTAGCGAGTTCCTGACGCTGCTCAATCCGGGAACCGTTGCCGCCGCCGTCAACGTTACCTACTACTTCAACGACGGATCCCTGCCGAAGACCGTGGCCCATACCGTCGGCGCGACCAGCCGCGTGACGATCCGCGTCAATGACGCGTCAGAGGCCGGTCCCGGCCGCGAGGTCTCGGTGAAGATCGTCTCCGACAATCCGATCCTCGCCGAGCGGCCGATGTACTTCAACTGGTTCGGGGAAACCGGGGGCTCGGACACGGTCGGCAGCAGCACGCTGATGACCGACCAGAACCTGGCCGAAGGCCACGTGGGCCAGAGTTTTGACGAGTTCCTGACCCTGCTCAACCCCAATCCGAGTCCGGTCCCGGCGACGATTACGTACTATCTCGCGTCCGGGCCGCGGCACGACCAACCGGTGACGCTGCCCGCGAACAGCCGCACCACCGTCCATGTGAACGCGGTCCTGCCGGCGGGCAGTGATTCGTCCGTGCACGTGCACAGCACCTTGCCGATCCTGGTTGAGCGGCCGATGTACTTCACGGTCAACGGCTGGACCGGCGGCCACGATGCCATGGCCGTGCCGGACACCAGCCTGGGCCTTTCCCAGAATTTCGCTGAGGGCTTCGTCGGCGCGACGTTCCTCGAGTACTACACGATCATGAATCCCGATCCGGTCCGATCGGCGCATGTCGTCATCACGTACGCGGACCAGTCAGGTCACACGACCCCGGTGGCCGTCATCATCAATCCGCAAGCCCGCTGGACCGAGCGGGTCAATGCCGACCTGCCGGCAGGGACGGCGAATTCCGCCACGATCACCTCCGACATCCCGATCCTCGCCGAGCGCCCGATGTACTTCGCCTACTAGCCCGGCCCGGAGGTTAGCGGCAGGCGCCCGCCAGGTCCGCCACGGTCGGCGACACTGTCCGCAGCTCGCCTTTGGTCGTGTAAAGGGAAATGCCCTGCTGGTCAGAAAACCAGATGCCGTGACCGTCGGCCACGGTCTGGGGAGCCTGGGTGCCGGCGTACACCCTGCTCTTTGGCGGTGCGGGAATGAGCGACACGTGGACATGGGATGGGAGCACCTGGCCCCTCTGGGGCTCGGGATGGGGAGACCTGGACGCGCCTCCACTAGCGGCTGGTGCCCAAATCTCGTTCTGATGACTCTGGGCGCTGTATTCGGCGCTTGACCAGCCTCGAAAAGGGGCTGCTAGGATGTCCGCAAGACCGCGTGCCGCAGGACCGTAATACCACCAGGAGGGAACCACATGCCTGCGTCGCGCCCCGTTTTCGGCCGAGCTACAGCGGTATTCCGCACGATCACGGTCCTCAGCCTCGCACTGGGCGGGCTCTTCGCCAGCACCGTGGGCTCGGAGGCGGCCGGCACGTATCGCGTCCTCCCCGTCCCGTTGTACCGGCAGATCCATGGCCTCGACTGCGAGGCGGCCGCACTGCAGATGGCCCTCGCCTATCGTGGGGTTCGGACGACGCAGAACAACATCCTCGGCGCCATGGGCATCGATTGGCGCCAGCCGGTCCAGGATTCTACCGGCTTTCATTGGGGCGACCCGAACACAAATTTTGTTGGAAATCCGGACGGTAGCGAGATCAAGATGACCGGGTACGGGACGTATTACCCGGTCGTGCGCAAGGTCGCGCTGCAGACCGGGACGCATTTGCTCGGGGCCGGCGGTGGCATCGCGCCGGCGACCGTCTATCAGTCGATCCTCCAGGGTCATCCGGTCGTTGCCTGGGTCAGTTTCGACTGGCGCTGGCATCCGCTGACCTGGTACACGGCGTTCGATGGTGCGCTGGTTCCGCTGGGGTCCCCGTTCGAGCATGCCGTCACGGTCGTGGGCGTCTCGTCCGGATACGTGCTCATCAACAACCCCTGGGGTAGTGGGCGGCAACAGTGGATTTCGAAGTCGACCTTTGCAGCCGCCTACCTGACCTTTGGCCAGATGGCCATCATCTTCCGCTAGGCGGCCCATCCCCATACGGCGGCCGGCGTAGCTCGACCCCTCAAGGGGCGATCTCGTCATCGACCGGTCACGGGCCAGTGATTGCCGGGCCTCGCGGGTCGGCGCTTACTGGTGGATGGCATGCGTCAGATCGCCATCGCCCTGTTCGCCGTGATCGCGCTGCTGACGGGCGCCCTGCCCGCTATCGCGGCGCCCGTGCCGCCCACCAACTGCCAGGTCTTCCCGGCGGACAACATCTGGAACGCCGACATCTCGGCCCTGCCGGTGCATCCGCGCAGCGCCCAGTGGCTGACCTCGATGGCGTCCGCGACCACCCTGCTGCACCCGGATTTCGGCGGTCCACCTTACGGCTTTCCCGTGACCATCGTCGACAACAGCCATCCAACCGTCCCGGTCGCCTTTCAGTACGCAAGCGAGAGTGACCCCGGACCGTACCCGGTTGGGGCGGACACCGCGATCGAGAGCGGAAGCGATCACCATGCCCTGATCGTCAACAAGGACACCTGCACGCTGTATGAGCTGTTCGATCTCGCGGGCAGCGGGTCTGCATGGACCGCCGGGTCCGGGGCCATCTTCCCACTCGGGTCGAACGCCCTCCGCCCGTCGGGTTGGACCTCGGCTGATGCGGCCGGGCTGCCCCTGCTCCCGGGCCTTGTTCGCTGGGATGAGGTGCAGGCGGGGGCGATCACCCACGCGATCCGGTTCACCGCGCAGCAGAGTGACACGAGCTTTCTCTGGCCGGCACGCCACCAGGCCGGCACGGCCACGAACCCCTCCCTCCCGCCGATGGGGGCACGCTTTCGGTTGAAGGCGGGATACGACATCTCGTCCTTCAGCGCGTCGGCGCAGGTCATCCTCCGCGCCATGCAGCATTACGGGTTGATCCTGGCGGACAACGGGAGCAACTGGTACTTCAGCGGGACCGAGGATGCCAGCTGGCCCGACGCGCTGCTCAGCGAGCTGAAGACGATCCCGGCGTCGCAGTTCGAAGCGGTGGACGAGTCCTCCCTTATGGTCGATCCGAACTCCGCCCGGACCGCCGCCGGCTGCGGCAATGCGGCC
The DNA here is from genome assembly GCA_036732165.1 of Candidatus Dormiibacterota bacterium. Lineage (GTDB taxonomy): Bacteria > Chloroflexota > Dormibacteria > CF-121 > CF-121 > JALYYC01. The sequence continues at coordinate 5,904 of DAINCX010000030.1, forward strand.
GTTTCGACGGGACCGGCGCCGACGCCGACGGCGACGACCAGCTTTTATTTCGCGGAGGGCTACACCGGAGCCGGCTTTACGGAATGCCTCTCCCTCTTCACGCCACACGCGGGTGGCCCCGCCCAGATCGACTATCAACTCGCGGGAGGTAGTCACCTGTCCCAGCTGGTTGCGCTCAGCGCCGGGCAGGTTACGACGGTCAACGTGAACGCCGCCGTCGGCCCGGACCAGGAGGTGGCCACTCGCGTCATTCTTCCCGCCGCCGGCGTGGTCGAACGCACGATGCACTTCACCACCGGCAGCTGGCACGGGTCGACCGACCTGGTCGGGGTGAACCAACCGGCTACCGAGTGGGACTTTGCCGAGGGTTCGACGCTCGCGCCCTACAGCGAGTACGTGACCTTGCAAAACCCGAACGCATCGGCGGTCGCCGCGACCCTCAGCTACTTCCTCGACAGTGGGGCCCATCCGGTCAAGCAACTGAGCCTGGCGGCCAACAGCCGGACCACCGTGGAAATGGCCAGCGGCGACCTGGGCGGGGAGAATCCCTGCCGGCCGGGAGCCGGCGGCACCTGCGGCGTCGGCCCTGGGCACACGGGAGTCTCGGTCCGGGTCACGGCGGGCGCGCCCATCGTGGTCGAGCGGCCCATGTACGTCAACAACTACAGCTTTGGCGCCGGCGCCATTCGCGACGGGCACGACGCCTTCGGCGCGAACAGCGCGAGCCTGCGATGGGATTTTGCCGAAGGGACGACCCTTAATGGGTTCAACGAGTACCTGACCGTGGCCAACCCGGGACTCAACGGCGCCCACGTCAGCATCCGATACCTCGACGGCTCCGGCGTGACCACCACGCGCTCGCTGCTGGTGGCGGGGCAGACGCGCTCGACGATCCTGGTCAACGACCCGACGCAGGGCGTCGGCCCGGGGGTGACCGGAGTCTCGGCCCAGGTCAGCGCTGACCAGCCAATCGTGGCCGAACGTCCGATGTACATGGTCCACGATTTCGGGACCGGGCCCGTTGCCGGCGCGCACGACGTCATGGGAATCGCCGCCCTTGGCACCCGCTTCGGGTTCGCCCAGGCCTCGACCGCGCCGGGGGAGAACGATTACCTCACGATCGAGAACCCGAACGCGATGGCCGCCAACGTCACGATCACCTACTACCCAGCCGGAGCGCCCATCACCCGAACCCTCGTGGTCCCGGCGACAACGCGGCACACGGTCCTCGTCTTCCAGACGGCCGAGGGGCCGGGCCCGGGCATTGGATCGATGGGCATCGTCGTCGCGGCCGACCAGGCCGTCCTGGTCGAAAAGCCAACCTATAGTTCCAACTTCGCCACCTACGGCGCCACCGATACCGCCGGGTATGCGGGCAGCGGTCTATGAGGAAAGCAGCCGCGAGCCTCATCACCGCCCTTGTCCTGGCCTCTAGTGCCGTCGTGGCAGGTGCGCCCCGGGGCGCGGTCGCGGTTGCCGCGCAGCCCAGCTTGCCGCCGGGGCTGAATTTCGGGCTTGGCAATGAGCCGGGCAGCCTGGGCTGGATGACCTCCAGCGGCGTGCCCTGGAAGTACCGGTATACGTATCTGTCGGCCGGCGTCAACACCGGCAAGGGCTGGGAAACCTGGAACAGTCCCAGCGGCGCCTACGCCAGCTTTTACATGACGGACAGCGGGGCGAACGGCTATCTGCCGGTCTTCTCCTATTACGAGCTCCTGCAGTCGAACCCCTCAACCGGCAATGACGAGAGCAGCCGAGACTTCAGCAACCTGAACAATGCCGGCACCATGAACGCCTACTACGCGAACTTCGCGCTCCTGATGCAGAAGGCGCAGGCCTATGGCAAGCCGGTCATCGTCCAGGTCGAGCCGGACCTCTGGGGCTACCTCGAGCAACGCGTCGCGGGCGGGCCGGCCTCCAGCTTGAGCGCCTCCGTCAATGGTTCAGGCTACGCGGGCGTGGCCGGGATCCCGGATACCGCGCAGGGGTTTGCCGAGGCGCTGCTGAAGCTTCGCGACCAGTACAACACCAACAGCAATATCCTGCTCGGGATCCACGTCTCGGCCTGGGGCACGGGCATCGACCTCGCGACAGACACCGACCCAACCGTCAATCCGAACGCGGTGGCGGACCAGGCGGCGGCCTTCATCGGCTCGGCCGGCCTCACCAGCAACGCCTACGGGACGACCTGGGACCTGGTCTTCCACGATGTGGCCGACCACGACGCCGCCTGGTATGGCGACACCTCCCACTGGTGGGACAAGACCAACGCCACGCTGCCCACCTTCTCCCGCTGGCTGGCCTTCATGGCCCGGCTGCATGCCGACACGGGCCGTCCCCTGATCGTCTGGCAGGTGCCGGTGGGCAACCAGTACTTCCTCACCATGAACAACACGAACGGCCACTACCAGGACAACCGGGCCGAATATTTCCTGGCTCATCCGGGCGATCTGCAGGCTGCCGGGATTGCCGCCGTGCTGTTCGGGAAGGCCAACGGGGGGCAGACCAACTACACCGACGACCGTGGGGACGGAGTGACCAACAACAATGGCGTGCCAACCAGCGGCTTCCAGTGCAACGCCTGCAACACCCACACCGCCCAGGTTTCCGATGATGACGGGGGTTTCCTGCGGATCTTCGTCGGCCAGTACTACAGCTGCGGAACCACGCCGGCCCTGACGCCCGTCCCTGCGGCCTCGGCCACGCCGACCTTCTACTTCGCCGAGGGATTCACCGGCAACGGGTTCACGGAAACGCTGTCGCTCTTCATGCCGAGACAAAGCGGCACGGCGACCATCGATTACTTCCTGAAAGCGGGGCACATCGGTCCGATCTCCGTCCCATTGACGGCCGGCCAGGTGGTGGTCGAGAGCGTCAACGGCGACGTGGGTTGCAACCAGGAGGTGTCGGCCCGGGTCACGCTCCCGGCCCAGGGGGTCGTTGAGCGCCTGATCCACTTCAACACGGGCACCTGGTCTGGGTCGACCGACTCGGTGGGAGCGAGCCAAGCGGCTACCGAGTGGGATTTCGCCGAGGGCTCCACGCTGCGCCCCTACAGTGAATACCTCACCTTGCAGAACCCCGGCGCGGCCCCGGTGGCGGTCACGCTGCACTACTTCACGGACGGCGGCGGCCATCCGGTCAAGGGGCTGACGCTGCCGGCCAACAGCCGGACCACCGTCGAGATGGTGAGCGGAAGTCCGACCAGCGCCGCCTCCTGCACGCCGGGGGCCGGTGGCACCTGTGGCGTCGGTCCCGGTCTCACAGGGGTCTCAGTCCAGGTCCAGGCGGCGGCGCCCATCATCGCGGAGCGACCCTTTTACGTGAACGGCTACAGCTTCGGGGCGGGGATTATCCGCGACGGGCACGTGGCCTTCGGCGCCAACGGGCCGGCGACGCAGTGGAACTTCGCCGAAGGCACCACCCTGCAGGGATTCAACGAGTACCTGACGCTTGAAAACCCAGGCGCCACCGCCGCGACCGTCACCCTCCGGTATATCGATGACAGCGGGACAGTGAGCGTGCGGTCGACGCCGGTCGCAGCCCAGTCCCGCGCCACGATCCTGGTGAACGACCCCGCGCTCGGTGTCGGTCCGGGTCACGTCGGCGTCTCAACCCAGGTGACTTCGGACCAGCCCATTGTTGCGGAGCGCCCGATGTACATGGTTCACGACTTCGGCACCGGCTCGGTCAACGGCGCCCACGACGTGGTCGGGGCGATCGCCTTTCACTCGTTGTTCGGCTTCGCCGCGGCCTCGACCGCGGCTGGCGAGAATGACTACCTGACGATCCAGAATGCCAACAGCGCACCGGCCACGGTCACCATCACCTACTACGCGCCCGGGGGCCCCCAAACCCGAACCGTGACGGTTCCGGCCAATACGCGGCACACGGTGCTCGTCTTCGGGACCGGCGAGGGGGTCGGGGCCGGGGTGTCCCCGCTGGGGATCGTGCTGTCGTCGACGCTGCCGGTGCTGGTCGAAAAGCCCACCTACAGCTCCAGCGCCGGGAGCTACGGGGCGACTGACACGATCGGTTATGCCCCGGCGGCCTTCTAACGAGAAAGAGCCACCCTACGATTCGCGTTACAACCCTGTGGAAAACCTCCCGATCCGGGTTCTCGTTGTGGACGACCATGCGGTGTTCTGCGATGGCCTGGCGACCATGCTGCGGATCGAGCCAGACATTGACGTGGTAGGGAAGGGTGGCAGTGTCGCCGAAGCGGTCCAGTCAGCCAGGATCCTCCATCCGGATGTGGTCCTCCTCGACGTCCACATGCCCGACGGCTCCGGGATCGACGCGGCGGCGCTGATCAAGAAGGAGCGGCCGCAAACCCAGGTCGTGATCCTGACCAGCGACGAGGACGAGACCGTGCTCCGGGCGGCCGTCCAGGTCGGAGTCACTGGGTACTTGAGCAAGCACGAGCCCGCGGCCCAGGTCATCCAAACGGTCCGGAGCGCGGCACGTGGGGAGGCGCTGATCGCCCCGTACATGCTGGCCAGGTTGCTGCACGGCCTGAAGAAGAACGACCAGCCGGCCCCGGCGTCACCGCTCACGCCGCGAGAGTTTGCCGTGCTGCAGGAACTGTCCGGAGGCCACGACAACTTCACGGTGGCGCGAAATCTGCGGATGTCCCCCAACACCGTGCGGACGCACGTGCAGAACATCCTGTCGAAGCTCGGGGTCCACTCCAAGCTCGAGGCGGTCGCGAAAGGTGTTCGCGAGGGCTGGATCACGATCGCCCATGAACCAGCCGCCTGACCGCAAGCCTTATGCGTTGAGGCGCGCGGCGAGAGCCAGGATCCCCTGGACGTACTGCTGGGTATCGGGGAACATGCCATCGGCACGAAGGCTGTTCGGCCCCTGGTAGTAGGCGGCCAGTGCGAGGCTGGGGTCATGGAAGGTGTCGAGGTCATGGCGCAACACGGCGGTACCCACATCGGCATTGTCCACGGGATCGTGGACATCGACCGACCGTCCAAGCAGCGCGGGCCCGGCTTCAGCCGCGGTCGGCGGTTCCACCTGCATCAAGCCCACGGCGCCGGTGGCAGAGACCTTGGACTGATCCCAACCGCTCTCCCAGTAGGCAAGCGCAAGCACCAGGTGGGGATCGAGCTGGTGCCGAGCGGCTGCCGCCTTCAAAATCTTGATCGCCATTGGCCGCGTTGTCGTGCTGGCAGCTGCGCCACGGGCCGGCTGCCTGGTGACAATGGATGCCGCCCGGAGGGGACCTCTCGTGGCGCGGGACGTACTCCCAAACTGGGGTAACACGGCGTCCCGTTGCTCCGAAACCGAGCGCCCAAGTGCGCCGAGTTGGGCGGACGCAGCCACGCTGAGTGGCGTTCCGGCGGCGAACTTGAACGCAGTGGCCGCGAACGCGATGCCACAGAGAGTGCGAATCAGAATTTGGCGAGTTCTAGGCATCCGGCCATGATGCGGATCGGCACGCGATTTAGCAAGCTCAGGCGCCACTGCGGCGCCCAGCGCGTTCAGGCCGTGGGTCGCGTGGCTGCCGGAACGGGCACTCGGTAGACGGAATGGGTGCCAAGAACGTAAGGGGACCTCGGGCTGTTGAACACGGCCTGCTGCAGAAAATCCGGGGGCCCGTTCTTCGTCGTGGGTCCCATTGTGCAGGTGCAGTCGAAAGCCAGATCGACCAGCTTGTGCCAGGTGCGGCCGCCGGGCCGTTCAGAACAACTCCACGGCATGCCACCCGCTACTACGAGAAGCGCGGTGATGGCCTTTCCAGCGCTGTTTGAGCGTCATGCCCGTAATCTCGCTAACGCCCCGGCGATCGGGGATGCTTACTCGGCGGTCGGGCTGCTGCCGGGATCGTAGCGCGATATGGTTACACCTATTGCCTGACAAGCGCTCGCGGGGAGCAATTTGAAAACACCGCGAGCACTCGACGCCTTAGCGGCCCGGCCGGGGCGCTGGTCCGTGGCGGGGCTCGTTGTCCTGCTTTCCGCGATCATGGCGACGGCCGGCTGGCGCGGGTCATATTTCGTCGACGATTTTCTCAATCTCGGTCTCGCTCGTCAGGGGCATCTGGGCCTGGCCTATCTCGAGATCTCAGTATTCGGGCACCTGGAGCCCGGTTTCCGCCTGATCAACTACGCGCTGGCCCGCCTGCCCTACGACTACCACATCTCCCTCCTGATGACCCTCGTTTGCTACGCGGCCTCGCTGCTGTTCTTTCATCGAATCCTCGTTTGCCTGTTCGGGTCGCGCTGGTCGAACCTGCTAATCACGTTCGCTTTTGGCGCCTCATCACTGTGGCTTACTACGATTTTCTGGTCGGCCTCCGGCCTGGAGGTCCTAACCGCCGGCGCCGCCATCCTCGTCGCGGTCGACGCCTACCTTCGGATGTGCGCGACGGGGCGGTGGCGCTATTTCCTCATCATGGCAGTCGCGTTTGGCGTCGCCTTGACCTTTTACGAAAAGGCCGTGCTCCTTGCCGGAGAATTGCCATTGCTGAGCCTCGTGTTGGAAGCTCGGCGCATCCGGGTCGGCGAGGTGCTCGCGGTCGCGCGTCGCCGAGCATTCGCGTGGCTGACCCTGCTGATCATCACTGCTGCCTATTTAGTTTTCTACGTCGGCCAACACTACGGCAGTATCACCGCGATGCCCAGCCTTCATCAGGTCGCCAGCGCGTATGGGATCTTCTGGCTGGACAGCTTCGTCCCCGGCCTGCTCGGAGGACCCATTACCTGGCGAGACGATCACTCGTTCGGCCATGCTATCGCCATCGCATATCCGCCGTTTGCGTGGGTGGTGATCGCGCAGGTCGTGATCATCGGCGCGGTTGCGCTCAGCGTCGTCCGCCGGCCGCAAGCATGGCGATCGTGGGCGTTTTTCGGTGTCATCGCGGCGCTCAGCTTTGGCGCGGTTGTTATCAGCCGGGCGGGAAGTTTCGGGATCGACCTCGGACGCGACAGCCGATACGTCGTGGACATCACATCGGTGTTCTGGCTCGCCTTCGCTATGGCCTTTCTCCCATCCCGGCTCGGCGACCCGGGCAACGACTTGGGTCGGCCCGCCGCGGGTCGGAGGTCGACGCCATGGGCGTCGATCCCGAATGCATGGTGGGTCTGGGGCGTGGCGGCCGCGGCACTGCTCGCCCGAGTGACGATCTTCACCGTTTCGGTCGTAAACCCGTCCGAGGCCTGGGCCAGAAACCCCTGGATCCCCTACGCGGCCAACGTGACGCGCGGCCTTCAAACTGTGGGATCAAGGCCGACTCTCTACGACGATGCCGTCCCTCGCTCGGTGATCCAGGACTTCATCTTCCCTTTCAATAGGCTCAGCAACGTACTTGGCCTGGCCCAGAGGGGGCGGGTGGCGATCGAAGACGTGGGTGTGCCTAGCTTCTATGTGCGTGATGACGGGACGATCGCTCGTGCCGTCTACAGCCCGGTCGTGGACGTCCTAACCGGTCGAGCGTCGGGCGTTGAACTCGACGGCTTCGTAGCTTCGGCAGGGGGCGAGCTGTGCGCGCACGGACCCGGGGCCTCAATCAGCGCCGACCTGGCCCACGTGTTGCCCGCACGCACCTGGTTTGCTCGAATCACGTATCGGGCGACGGGTCCTTTCCGGCTGGACCTCCTGCAGGTGGATTCGGAGGGCAACCAGCTGGCGATCCCGTGGAATCTTCCCGGCGGGGACCATGTCGCCATGGTGCCGTTCACATCGGAAACGGTCACGCGTGTCGCGATCGTGGTCTTTCCGGGGAAGGGAGTCTGCGTGTCAGCCTTTGCGATCGGCAGGCCCACCGACGGTCCGTGACTTGGTTAAAGTCGAGTTGTGGTTCGTCGCAGTGACCGCACAGCCCGACCCTGTCGCTAGTGTCCCGGTAGACTAAACGGCATCAACGCGCTGGCTCGCGTCCGTCGCACGACGGCGGTGGATCTGCCCTTTTTCTCCCACTTCGATGAGCTCTTCCGCTACCGCAGCCTCGCGTTCGAGCTCATCCGGAAGGACCTCCGGCTCAAGTACAAGCGCTCGGTGCTGGGCATCCTCTGGTCGCTCTTCAACCCACTGCTGTTGATGCTCGTCTACACACTGGTCTTCTCGACCATCGCGCGCTTTCCGCTCAAGCACTACCCGATGTTCCTGCTCTCCGGCCTGCTGGCCTGGAACTTCGTGACCAACGTCCTCTCCCAGAGCGTAACCGCAATCGTCAACAACGCGAACCTTGTCAAGAAGGTGTATTTCCCGCGCGAGGTGCTGGTCGTGGGGGTGGTCGGGGCCAACCTGGTGAACTTCCTGATCAGCTTGCTCCTGCTCGTGCCGTTCATCATCGTGTTCCAGATCCACCTGGGCGCCGCCCTCGTGGTTCTTCCGCTGCTGATCATTCTCGAGGTCGCATTCGTCCTCGGTGTCGCCTTCGCGGTGGCAGCCCTCGACGTCTTCTTTCGGGACATCGAGCACCTGATCCAGGTGTTCCTGCTGGTCTTGTTCTTCGGCACGCCGATCATCTATCCGTACACCACGAGCCTGCTGTCCCCGAAGGTCAAGCAATTCCTGCTCTTCAACCCCCTGACCTGGCTGATGGACTCCTACCAGCGGGTGCTCTACTGGAATTTCTGGCCACGCGCGGATTTCCTGGTCTTGTTTGCCATTACCGCCATCGCGGCCCTACTGATCGGCGCCGCCATCTTCGCTCGCCTCAAGCCGACCTTCGCCGAGGAGGTTTAACCACCACCGTCGAGACCGCCCCGCTCGCGAGCGTCATCATCGTCAACTTCAACGGCCTGGGGTTTCTCGACGACTGCCTGACGGCGGTGCTGGCCCAGGACCTGGAAGGGCCCTTCGAGGTCGTGGTCGTGGACAACGCATCGACGGACGGGTCCGGTGCCTACGTCCGTGAGCGGTACCTGTCTGTTCGACTGATCCAGGCGGGCCGTAACCTGGGGTTCGCCGGCGGCAACAATCTCGGGATCCGCGGGACGCGCGGACGATACGTGGTGCTCCTCAACAATGACACGAGGGTCCGGCCGGGATGGCTGGCGGCGCTGGTCGCGGTGGCTGAGGCTGACCCGAGCGTCGGCGCCGTCACGGCCAAGCTGCTCTTCAAGAACCAACCGGGAACGATCCAGAACGCGGGCATCCTGCTGCTGAGCGATGGCAGTGGGGCGGACCGCGGGTTCCATGAGGCCGACCGGGGTCAGTTCGACCGCCAGGAGCAGGTCTTTGGTGCCTGCGGAGCCAGCGCCCTCTACCGCCGCGCGATGATCGCCGACGTGGGCATGCTGGATGAGACCTTCTTTATGTACTACGAGGACACCGACCTCAGCTGGCGGATGCGGCTGCGCGGCTGGACCGTCGTCTACCAGCCGGCGGCGGTGGTGGACCACGTGCACGCCGGGACGAGCCGCGAATGGTCCCCGTTCTTCACCTTCCACGTCGACCGGAACCGCCTCTTCATGATCCTCAAGAACGGATCATCCGGCTTCGTCGTGGCGTCCTTTGTGGCCTTTGCGGGCCTGGCCGCTGCGAGCGCCACCCGGGCGATTGGGCGTCGGATCGACGCTCGAGCCGGGGCAGGCGCACCAGCGTCGGACGGTGTGACCCGGGCCAGGATCCACCTCCGCGTGGTCGCGTCCCTCCTCCGTCACCTGCCGGAGATGTTGGGCAAGCGCCGGGCCATCCGCAGCGGGCGGAAAGTCGATGACGCCAGCATCCGTGCATGGTTGTACCCTAGAGAGCAATGGCGCGGCCGCTAAAGATCGGCCTGTACTCTCCCTTCTTCGGTTCCACCATCGGGGGCGGCGAAAAGTACTTCGGGGTGACGGCGGAGGCCGTTCACCAGGCCTTTCCCGAGCACGATGTGGAGATCGTCACGCCCGTCCCGGTGGACGCCGCGATCTACGAACAGCGACTCAAGCTCGACCTTTCTGGCATCCGGATGGTCGCGACCAATCGCCGGATCACGAGCCTGCACCGCGTGCTGAACTCGGTGCCGAGGCTTCGCCTCTACCGGGATCTCTTCCTGAGCGCCCAGGCGGTCGGGTACACCAGGAACTATGACCTCTACCTGGCGATGGTCTACGTGATCCCGCTCTTCTCCAAGGCTCGGCGCGGGGTGATGTTGTGCCAGTTTCCCTACCGCCGGGGGCCCTGGATGCGAAAGCGGCATCCTCTCTATGGTCTCTACACACTCCCGTACCGCCTGCTCCGGCCGCTGATGCTCGGCGACGAGGTGGAATCCTTTCAGGACATCATCTGCCAGTCGGACTACGTGGCCCGCTGGATTGCGACCTACTGGGACCGGCGGGCCGCCGTGATCAATCCACCGATCGACATCCCGAGCGCCGAGCCGGACTGGTCGAAAAAATCGAAGACGATCCTGTCCGTCGGCCGGTTCTTTGCCGGCGGGCACACCAAGCGGCATGACCTGATGGTGTCCGCCTTTCGAAACCTGTGCGACCAGGGCTTGCGCGGCTGGGAGCTGCACCTCGCCGGCTCCGTCCACCGGGAACGGCACAACGCCGGGTACTTCGAGAAGATCGAGGCGCTCGCGAGCGGCTATCCGATCGTTTTCCACCCGGATGCGCGCTATGAGGAGGTCCAGGACCTTTACGACCGCGCTGCCATCTACTGGCATGCCGCGGGCTACGGCGCCAATGCGCACGCCGACCCCGACCTCTTCGAGCATTTCGGCATGACGACGGCCGAGGCGATGGCCCATGGCACCGTCCCGGTGGTCATCGGGAGCGGTGGCCAGCCCGAGGTGGTGCGCGATGGGGTCGATGGGTACCTCTGGACCACCCTCGAGCAACTCAAGTCGCGGACACTGGCCCTGACGGCCGATGAGGGCTTGCGGACGCGCCTTGGCGTGCAGGCCCGCCGCGCCTCGCACCGCTTCTCGAGGCACGAGTTCAAGCGCCGGATGGTCGCCAGCCTACGGCCGGTGATCGAGGCCCTGGAGGCCGAGGTGTCGCCGACGGCCCAGGAGACCGGCGGCACCCAACCCCAGCGTCAGCGCGACGCCCAGGACCGAAAGCCCCAGCGCGAGGCCCCAACCATCCGGTAGGAAGGTCAGGACGATGGCATGGCGGCCGGCCGGTAGGCAAACCCCCTGCAGGAGTCCGTCCACCTCGCGAACGGCGACTGGTAGGCCGTCGACCGTGGCTCGCCAGCCCGGATAATTGGTGCTCGAGATCACGAGCACGCCGGCCGCGTCACTGGCTGACCGCACCTCAACCCGCTCGGGATCGTTGCGGACCAGGTCCACTCGATCCGGGGCGGAGGCCAATGAGGCGGCGCAGCCACCTCCCGTTACTATCGCGGACTGATCCGGCGTGAAGCTCGCGGCGCCGGCCAGTGCCACGGCTTGCTGGCTGGAGGACGCCGACTGGACATCATGGAGAAGAAACGCTCGGGAAAGAACCGTCGGGTCCTCGCGGACCGTAAAGAGGCCGGCGCCTGGCAGATCCTGGTATCCCGACGGAACGCCTGCCGAGGCGCCTTGGTTGACCACCAGGTCGCGCACCCCGAGCATGTGGAGCAGTGCGGGCGGCGGCGCGGAATCCGTCAAGGAGATCAGGGGGAAATCGGGCGGGTTGCCCGCGCCAGGTGGTAGGAGGATGGCGCGAAACCTGACGTAGGAGGCCAGCGGCAGGATGCCGCCGTCATAACCGTCGAGGGTGGCCCGGCCGGTCTCCATCGCAAGGTCCGGCTGGTCGATGGCGCGCCGGGTGTCGTAGCCACGATATGCGGTATCGGCCAGGCTGGCATTCGACGGCCGGGCGAGCGAGAGGCTGCGGTACGGACTGGTGTCAGACGGCAGCTCCGCCGCCAGCACGGGGTCCGGGGCGTACACCTGGGCCGGAAGGACATGCAGGGGATTGAGCGGCTGGGCCGCCATAAAAAGCTCGAGCGCAACGACCGGGGCAAGCAGGGTGCTGGCCGGAAAGCGGCGGGTATTGGCGAGCAGCAGGATCACCGCCACGCCGACCAGGAGGGCCAGCCACCCGATGAGCTGGCGGCTGAGGATGGGGTCAGGGAAGATTTTCAACGCTCGCCAGCCAACGCCACGCCGTTGGAGCGCGAAGGCGACGGCGTAGAGAAGGAGCAGGAGAGGACCAAGGAGGAGAGGCCAGGCCGCGCGCCAGCGGCGGTCCGCCAGCAGGCGATCCAGTTCGGCCGCGCCGAGCGCCGCCAGGGCCGCGAGCGCGAAGGTGCTCAAGAGCAACAAACGGGCTGGAACCCGAAACGAGGAGAACCCCGGGAGCAGGTGGTAGGCAATCGAAAACAAGGGGGTGGCGTGACCGAGCGCCACCAGCACGCAGAGCGCCGCGAGTGCCGCCAGCGCAACCGCCAGCGGATCGCGCCAGCGGCGCGCGATTGCCAGCGCCACGAGCAGCGTGGCGAGCAGGCCGACGTAGCCCGCCCACTCGGTGTACAGAGGCGCGCCATAATCCGCCAGCAGGTTGCCGAGCACGCCACGCACGGGCAGCGAGAAGGCGAGCGCCTCGTCGACCGGCAGGCCACCTGACCGCACCGAGTACCGAGTGAGCTCGAGGGTCGGCAGGAGCTGCACCATGGCCAGCAGCAGACCGGCCGCCAACCCCAGCAGTGGCCAGCGCAGATCCAATGCGGCGCGCCGGAGCCCGGCGCCCCGGTGTCGCAGCAGCAGCAGGGCAAGCCAGCCGAGCGCCAGCAGGACCGTGTAATAGACCTCCTGCGGTGCGCCCGCGAAGATCTCGAGCGCGAGGACGATCCCGAGTACGCCTGCCCACAGCGGCCGGCGGGTGCGGTAGGCCTGGTCGACCGCCAGCAGGACCCCGGGGATCCACGGGATCGCGCCGTTCTGGTTCAGATGCTCACTCTGGGCGATCGCGAAGCCGCTGAAGCCAAAGGCCAGAGCGCCAATCAGGGCGGGAGCGGGGGAGACCTGGAGGGCGCGGCGGCAGAAGCCGTAGAAGAGGACGCCGCCGATCGCGAGGTTGATGATGATCGACCAGGTGAGCATCTGCGGTCCTCCGGGCCAGCTGAAGAGCCAGTTGACGGGGTAAAGGACGGCGCTCTGGATGTTGGCGAAGAAGGGCACGCCGGCGTAAATGTCCGGGTTCCAGAAGGGGAACCGTCCGCGGGCGAGCGCGGCCGCCGCCGCGGCCCGGTAGGGATAGGCGTAGAGGATGAGGTCGTAGCCGGCGACTACGAAGCGGCCGGAGAGCGCCTGGTGAAAGAGCGCCAGGGGCATCGCCAGGATCACCGCGATCGAGAGCGCGTCGGGGAGGGGGCGCCGGCGCGCCTCTTTGTTACGCAGCCTTTACCGGCACCGCATCTGGGGCGGGCTTACGGCAGGCTCAGCAATTCCCGGCCCGATCCGGCCGTTGCATGGATAGAGCCTCCCTTGCACACCGCTAGATTACGACCCCTGATCGTGGCCTTTGGCGCCAGCCTCGTGCTGGCGGCGCTGCCGGCGACGGCCCTGGCCGGGACCGGCAACGTCAGCGGCACCCTGCACGACGATGACACCGGCGGCGCGGCCGTGGGCGTCTCGGTCGGTGAGTGCGGCCCCCCCGGCTGCCCCAACGTCAACGGCACGTCGAACGGCAGCGGCCTGTACACCTTGACGGGGCTCGCCAGCGGTGGCGGCTGGAACATCCTCACCAACACCACGGCTTGCCTGGCCTCGGACTATGCCAAGGGGCATAAGTACGGCGTCACGGTGACCGATAACACCACCACGACCGGGGTCGACATGCACCTGACGAAGCAGAAGGGGACCATCAGCGGCAGGGTCCTCAACCTGCAAGGGAACCCGGTGGCCGGGGTGAACCTCGTGGTTGACAACTCCCAGACGGGCGGCTTCGGCTACGGCAACACCACCAGTGCAGCCGACGGAAGCTACACCGTGTCGTGCCTGGCCGCGGCAGGCGTCGCCGGCAGCGGCACCTACTTCATCACCGCCTTTCCTCCCGGCCCCTACGGCCAGCAGCAGGATGCCGGGATCACCGTCTCGCCCGGGGGCACCACCTCGCATAACGTCATCCTGGGCACCGGTGGTGGCAGCATCACCGGCCGGGTCACGTGTGGCGGTGGGACCTGCAGCGCGCCGATCAACGTCCTCGTCTATTGCGAGGGGTGCAGCAGCTCAGCCAACGTCACGAGCGACGCCAGCGGCAACTACACGGCCAGCGCCCTCGCCGGCGGACACCTCTACGACGTGCATGCGATCGCGCCGAGCGGTTTCGATAACTCGATTCGGTACGGCGTATCGGTGACGAACGGCAGCGCGGTGGTCATCAACCTGAGCTTGACACCCTCCGGCTCGTCCACCAGCGGGCGTGTCACCGGCACGATCATCGACGGCGCGCTCGGTCCCTGGAAGAGTTGCTTGATCAACGTCTTCGGTGGACCGTCCGGCTCCCCGTTCGGCAGCTTCGTCGAGGGCGACGTCTTCACGCAGGCGGACGGCACGTATGACACCGGCTACCGGCTACCGCCGGGGAACTACGTGGTCTTCGTCGACTGCCCGAACTGGCCGGAGGGACGCGCCAACAACGGCAGCCCGGTGAGCGTCAGCGTAGGTGGGACGGCAATCGCAAACTACACCCTCCCCGAGGTCCGCAGGCCGTTCAACGGCGGCCATGACGCCATCGGGGTGGCGGCCGGTAGCACCCAGGCCTACTTTGCCGAAGGCTTCACCGGCTACACCACCGGCTACAGCTTCCACGAGTACCTCACGGTCCAGAACCCGGGCGCGGCGCAAACCCTGACTGTGACCTACCTGCTGGCCTCGGGCAGCCCGATCGTCCTGACCCACGCCTTGCAGGCGCAGAGCCGAACGACGATCGACGTCAACACCGACGTGGGACCCAACCAGGATGTCTCGGCCTCGCTCAGCGCGCCGAACCCGTTCGTCGCGGAGCGCCCGATGTACTTCCTCTTCCCGGGCGGCGTCGACGGCGGCGATGACGTGATGGGCGCGCAGAGCCTGGGCACGACCTTCTACTTCGCGGAGGGTTATACCGGGCCCGGCTTCAACGAGTACCTGACGCTGATGAATACCAACGCCAGCACCGCCAACGTGTCCGTGACCTACTACTTCCAGGGCGGGGCGGCGCCGAAGACCGTGAGCCACCCCGTGAACGCGCAGAGCCGGCTGACGGTGACCGTGAACAATGCCGCGGAGGCCGGCGCGAACCAGCAGGTTTCGATGAAGGTCACCTCGGATATCCCGATCCTGGCCGAGCGGCCGATCTACTTCAACTGGTCCGGAAAGACTGGTGGAGACGTCGTAGTCGGAGCGGCGGCGCCCCAGACGAGCCTCAACCTTGCTGAAGGCCACGTGGGCAACGGGTTCGACGAGTTCCTCACGATTCTCAACCCCAATGTCAGCCTGGCAAACCTGACCATCACCTACTACAAGGGCGCGGGTGCCCCCCAGATCCAAGTGCTCCAGGTCGCGGCAAACAGCCGGTCCACCGTGCACGTCAACGACATCCTGCCGGCTGGCACGGACGACTCGGTGCACATCGCCTCGGATCAGCCGATCGTCGTGGAGCGCCCGATGTACTTCACGATCGGCTCCTGGACCGGCGGCCACGATGCCGTGGCCGTGCCCGACAGCGCCCTCAGCACGACCCTCAACTTCGCCGAGGGCTACGTCGGGTCGACCTTTGCCGAGTACTACACCATCCTCAACAGCTCGGCCTCCCCGGCGACTGTGACGCTCACCTACTACCTCAAGATTGGCGGCCCGGTGACCAAGACCGTGATCGTGGCAGCCAACAGCCGGTTCACGGAAACCGTGGCGGCAGATCTGCCGGCCGGAAGCGAGAACTCGGTCAAGATCACCTCCAACGTGCCGCTGCTCGCCGAACGGCCGATGTACTTCGCCTACTAGCCGCGGCGAACGGCGCCGCTAGGGCAAAGCATGAGTGCCACGGTGGGTGTTTCTCATCCGGATTCGCTGCTATACTCCGGCGCCAGTGCGGAAGCATGCCCTCACCCTGATCGCTGCTGCTGTGGTTGTGCTTGGCTCGGTGATCGCGACCCCGGTGGCCTCTCGAGCCGACGGCTCCGGCTCCATCAGTGGGCAGCTCATCGACCAGGACTCGGGAAGTAACGCGCCGGCCGTCGGGGTCAGCCTCGCGGCCTGCGCCGGAGGAAGCTGCACCACGCCAACCGCCTCCGATGCGAACGGGTACTACAACCTCACCGGCGTCCCGAGCGGGACCTGGGCCGTCGTGACGCAGCCGCCCACTCCGTGCGGGCCGACCGATTTCGGCCACGCGCAGACCACGGGGATCACGGTCAGTGCCGGCCTGACCAGCCAGGCCAGCACGATCTACCTGACCAGGGCCAAGAGCGGCATGGCCGGGCACATCTACGGCGCCAACGGCCAGGCGCTCTCGGGTGTCTCGATCTTTGCCGACAATGCCGAGCAGGGTGGGAACGGCTACGACTCGGGGGTCAGCGACGCAAACGGGTGGTATGACCTGGGGTGCCTCCCGGCGGCTCGGGGTTACTTTCTGACCACGACGCCCGCGCCCCCCTACAGCAAGCAGGCTGACTCGCAGTTCAACCTGGTCGCTGGACAGACGGTCTTCCACGACGTGCATCTCAGCATCGGCACGGCCAGCATTTCGGGACGGATCACCTGCGGCGGAGCACCCTGCGGGCCCGGCGTTCCAAACCTGCTGATTCTCGAGTTCTGCGGGCTCGGGTCAACCGGCCTGTCGAACCCGTGCTCGCTGCAGAATACGAGCCCCGATACCAACGGTAACTACACTG
>DAINCX010000030.1:22752-28017 GCA_036732165.1 Candidatus Dormiibacterota bacterium
TCGAACCCGTGCTCGCTGCAGAATACGAGCCCCGATACCAACGGTAACTACACTGCCTATAACCTTCAGCCAGGCAGCTACACCGTGCATGTCTTCGCCATCCCCGGCTGGGACAGTGCCGCCCGCTTCAACGTCACCCTGCTGGCGTATCACACCACGACCGGTGTCAACGTCGACCTGGTCCAGGGCGGCCCAGCGAACAGTGGCCGGATCACCGGCCATGTCTGGGATGCGGCCGGCGCGAACTACTCCAACTGCCGGCTCAATACCTTCAGCCAGCTGACCGCGACCCCGCCGCGCGGCCAGGGCTTCATGACCGGCATGCCGACGAACCAGGACGGGATCTACGACAGCGGCTACTTCCTGACCCCGGGCGGCCAGTACCGCGTCTGGCTCGACTGCCCCGGGCATCCTGAGGTCACGACCAATGTCGACATGAACGGGCAGCAGATGTCGCTCAGCGCCGGTCAGACCCGGACCGTGAACTTCTTCTGGCCCGAGCCCGCGCGCCCATACACCGGGGGCAGCGATGCCATCGGCGCGGCCGCTCCCGGTACCGATGCCTACTTCGCCGAGGGCTACACCGGCGTGAACGCCCCGTACGACGTCGGCTTTCACGAGTACCTGACCGTGCAGAACCCGAACGCCACGGCAGAAACGCTACGCGTTGACTATCTGCTCAAGTCTGGAGGCGTCATCACGAAAGATCGGACCCTCGACGGGCTGAGCCGGACGACGATCAACGTGAACCAGGAGGTGGGGCCGAACCAGGAAGTGTCCGCGCACCTCTACACGAATGCAACCGGTGGGGGAACGTTCGTGGCGGAGCGGCCGATGTACTTCGAGTTCCCCGGTGGAATCAACGGTGGCGACGACGTCATGGGCGCCCAGACGCTGGGAACCTCCTACTACTTCGCCGAGGGCTACACCGGTAGCGGCTTCCGCGAGTTTCTGACTCTCATGAACCCCAACTCGACCGACACCACCGTCAACGTGACCTACTTCTTCAACGGGCAGGGCTCACTGGCGACCGCGACCCGAACGATTCCCGCCCATAGCCGGGTGACGGTTGACGTCAACGCCGAGGCGGGCGCCGGCAAGGAAGTGTCGGTCCAGGTCACGTCCGCCAATGCCGGCACATTCCTCGCGGAGCGGCCGATCTACTTCAACTGGAACGGCCTGACGGGGGGCAGCGTGGTGGTGGGGGCCGCGCAGCCGAGCACCGACCTCAACCTCGCCGAGGGCCACACGGGCGACGGCTTCTCCGAGTTCCTCACCATGCTCAATCCCGGCGCGACGATCGCCAACGTGACCCTGACCTACAACCTGAGTGGCGGCGCCGCCCCGGTGACGAAGACCTTCACGATCAACCCGGGGCAACGCCTGACGCGGTTCGTGAACTGGGACTTCATCACCCCGGTCGACAACTCGATCCATCTGCACTCGGATCAGCCGATCGTCGCGGAGCGCCCGATGTACTTCACCTTCGCGGGCCGCACCGGAGGCCACGACGCCGTGGCCGTGCCCGACAGCCAGCTCGGGACCACCTACAACTTCGCCGAAGGCTTTACGAACAGTTGTCGCAGCAGCGCCTGCTTCGACCAGTTCTTCACCATCTTGAACAACACGACCACACCGGCGTCGATCACCCTGACCTACTACCTGCAGGGCGGCGGTACCGTCATCAAACTGTTCACGGTGGCGCCCCAGAGCCGCTATACCCGGGTGGTCGCCGGCGACCTGGGAAACTTCACGCCGAACTCCGCGCAGATCAGTTCGGCCGTCGTGCCGATCCTGGTCGAGCGACCGATGTATTTCGCCTACTGAAAGCCGTCACCCGGCCGTCAGGGACCTTACGAATAGCGTTGCGAAAGTAGGCTAGGGCTGATCCCTCGGGGCCGTTGCGGCTGCAGGGGGATTTTCGATCCAATGGGAAACATCCGCCGCCTGGTAGCGCTGACGGCGCTCATGCTGCTCGGCAGCCCGCTGGCGCCGATCCCCGCCCAGGCCGGCACGGGAAGCGTGAGCGGGACCGTGATCGACGACGACACGGGTGGACCCGCGACCGGTGTCCAGATTGTCGCGTGCGAGGCCGAATGCCGGGGCTCGGCCATCACCGATGCCAGCGGTCACTACCAGCTCGACGGGATCCCGAGCAACAGCTGGAACGTGGTGGCCAATCTCGGGACTTGCAGCGCGTCGACCTATGCGCCCGCTCACAAATACGGCGTCCGAGTGACCGATGGCGCGACCACGACGCTTGACCTCCACACCACGCGCCGGATGGGCGCCATCACCGGGCGCGTGCTGGATTCCAGTGGGGCGCCGATTCCCGATGTCCAGGTGGTGGTGGACAACGCCGAGGCCGGCGGTTTCGGACTGGGCGGCGCCACCAGCGCGGCCGACGGCACCTACACGGTCTCCTGCCTGGCGGCTGCCGGTGTCGCGGGCGCGGGCACGTATTACGTGACGGCGATCCCGCCGGCCAGCGCCGGCTTTGGCCAGCAACAAGACGCCGGCATCGCCGTCCGGCCCGGAGGCTCGATGAAGCACGATCTCGTGTTGAAGCAGGCCGCCGGCTCGATCAGCGGCCGCGTGACCTGCGCTGGCAAGCCGTGCAACGCCGCGATCATGGTGTACTGCGAGGGCTGCAGCAGCTCGGCGCTCAGCCAGGCCAACAGTAATGGCCGGTACCAGGCCGTCAACCTTCAGCCGGGCCACCGCTACGACGTGCATGCCGTCGGGCCCGCGGGCTGGGACAACGGGATCCATTACGGCGTCCAACTGGCCGGGGGGTCGGCGACCGCGGATCTGAATCTCGTCGCTGCCGACGCCGCGCATAGCGGACGCCTGACCGGCACCATCCATGACGCGGCCGGGGCGCCGACCGCTGGCTGCTTGATCAACGCCTTCGGCGGCACCGCCGGAAGCCCGGAGGGCGGCTGGGTGGACGGTGACGTCCATACCGCGGCCAATGGATCGTATGACACGGGATACCGCCTGGCACCCGGTGACTACGGCATCTTCCTCGATTGCCCCGGCTGGGCGGAAGTCAGGATCGATGGTGGCAAGACGGTCCACGTCGCGGCCGGCGGACCCACGGTCGCCGGATACAGCCTGACCGAGCCCGGCCGGCCCTACCGTGGCGGCAGCGACGTGGTCGGCGCGGCGGCGCCGGCGACGCAGGCCTACTTCGCGGAGGGCTCCACCCAGACGAGCGCCACCGCCAGCTTCCATGAGTACTTCGCGATTCAAAATCCCGGGGCCGCGCAGACCCTCACGGTCCGCTACTACCTCACCGGCGGAATTGTCCCGCGCGCCTACGCCCTCGCCGCCCACAGCCGCACCACGATCAACGTCAACGCCGAGGCCGGAGCCAACCAGGGCGTGGCGGCATGGCTCTCCGCGCCGCAGCCATTCACGGCCGAGCGTTCGATGTACTTCTTCTACCCGGGCGGGATCAGCGGTGGTGACGCCACCGTCGGGGCAACCTCCCTGTCGACCACCGCGTACTTTGCCGAGGGATACACCGGGCCCGGCTTCCACGAGTCCCTGCAGCTCTTCAACCCGGACCCGCGACAGGTGGCGACGGCCCTCGTCACCTACTTCTTCGCCGGCTCCAAAGAACCCAAAACGGTCAGTCATGCGGTTCCGGCTGCCAGCCGCCTGACGCTGGACGTCGCGGACCCAGCGGAGGCTGGTCCCAACCAGGCCGTGTCGATGCTGGTCATGTCGGACTTCCCGCTGCTGAGTGAGCGGACCATCTACTTTCAGACCGGCCGGGAGTCAGGCGGCTCGGTCGTGGTCGGCGCCACGCACCCAAGCCAGCACCTGGACCTCGCCGAAGGCTTTACCGGGAACGGATTCACGGAGGACCTGGCGCTCTTCAATCCCAATGAGTCAGACGCCACGGCAACCATCAGCTACCGGTTCACGGACGGCCAGACGGTCACCCGCACGGTAACGCTGCCTGCCGAGAGCCGCCAAACGCGTTTGGTCAATGCGGATCTGCCCGCCGGAACGGCCGCGGCGGTCCACATCGACGCCGACCAGCCCCTCGTCGTTGAACGCCCCATGTACTTCACCACCGGCGGCCGCGCCGGCGGGCACGTGGCGCTCGCCGTCGACGAAGCAGAGGTCACCACCTCGGCCACCTTTGCCGAGGGGTACCAGAACCACTGCGGGGGCGCCGGCTGCTTCGACGAGTCGTTCAGCCTCCTCAACGTGTCCGACCAGGCCGCCACGATCACCCTGACGTACTTCACGTCGTCAGGCGCGGTTGAGCAGCGAACCTTCACCGCTCCACCGAAGGCCCGCCTGACGCGCAGCGTGGCGGACGACCTGCCGAATGGGACCACCTTCTCGGCCCGCTTCAGCAGCGACCGGCCGATCGTCGTCGAGCGCGTGTCCTACTTCAGTTACTAGGGATTGGCGGTCTAACCAACCCAAATGATCCGGGCAAAGTTGTAGGACAGCACAACAAGCCAGACGGTCGACAGCGTCATCAGGCCGGCCGCCACGATCGGCCACCTGCGCAGCCACCAGCCGATCAGAAAGAAGATGGGAAACGCCGCCAGCCAGTAGCGGTCCAGGCTCTCGCCCGTCCCGGTCAACAGCGGCACCAGGAAGACCAGGATTACCCAGACGACCTCGTAGGCGTGGAGGCGCGCCCATCCGACGATCGCCGTTGCGATCCCGACCACCAGGGCGAGCGAGTTGGCGGCGATGGTGGGCACATCGTTGAGCCGCTGGTTGGACGGATGCCCCCGGAGAACCCGCACGGCGTTGCGCGCCTGGTCGATCATTGCTCCCACGGCGGTCCATGGGCCTGACAGACCGCGATGGTGGGTCTCCTGCAGGTGGAGATAGGCGAGGACGTCCCCGGAGACCGCCCACAGCCAGGCCGGGTAGGCGAGCGCCCCGATGGCGAAGATCCCGAGGCCCCCGAGCGCCGGCCACCGGGGAGCGCGCCTGGGTTTGGTTGCCCAGATCATGGCGAGTGGAATGATGAGGAAGAAGCCGGGAAATCGAATCAGGCAGGCGGCGGCGCCTAGGAGGCTGACCTGTAGCCAGCGGCCCCGCTCGGCATTAAGGAACGACGCCGCGACCACCAGGACGAATAACGACTCGGAATACCCGGCGCTGAGAAAAAACGAGGTTGGGGCGGCCAGCAGAAACCCGGTTCCCAGGATGGTGGCCCTCGAGCCGAAGCGCGGCTCGTAGAGGCGCCAGAGGACCAGGAGCGCGCCCAGCAGTGCGAGGTTG
>DAINCX010000031.1:0-12011 GCA_036732165.1 Candidatus Dormiibacterota bacterium
AGGCCGGGAACTTCCTCTGGGACTGCCTGGGATTCATTGACAACGATGGCATCGCGGCGGTGCGCGAGCGAGGAGGGCTCCACGGCATCGCAATGTCGCACCCGCATTTCTACGGCGTCTGCGTCGAATGGAGCCTGGCATTCGCCGGCGCGCCGATCTACATTCCGACAGCCGATCGCGAGTGGGTCATGCGACCGGATCCCGCGATCAAGAACTGGGAAGGAACGCTCGAGCCGCTGCCCGGATTGACGTTGATCCAGACGGGCGGCCACTTCGAGGGGAGCGCGGTCCTCCATTGGGCGGCCGGTGCCGAGGGGCGCGGCGCCCTGCTGACGGGCGACTCCATTACGGTCGTTGCCGACCGGCGCTTCGTCAGCTTCATGCGCAGCTATCCGAACGTCATTCCGCTGTCGCCGGCGGAGGTTGGCCGAATCGTGGCAGAAGTAAGGCCATTCCATTTCGACCGCATCTACGGTGGATGGTGGGACCGGGTGGTCGACCGGGACGGCAAGGGCGCCATCGAGCGCTCCGCCAATCGGTACGTCCGCTGGATCGAGGGCCGCCCAGGATCCTCGTGATCTCCCTCCCCCGTGGGCTCAACCCTATCGGCGACCGTCTGACAGGTAGAGGAGGGCGGCCTTCACGCGCCGGTGGACGTCCTTTTCCTCGGCGAGGCCGAGCTTGGAGAAGATCGCGTTGATGTGCTTCTCGACCGCGCGCTCGGTCAAAAATAACTGCGCGGCAATCGCCGCATTGTTCTTCCCCTGGGCCATGGCCGCCAGGACCTCGTGCTCCCGTGGGGTCAGCTGCTGGAGTGGCGAGTCAGGTTTGCGCGTGCGGGCGGCGACCAGGGCCTCGACCACCTTCGGGTCGATGACCGATCCGCCCTTTGCCACTTCCTGGACCGCGTTGACCAGCTGGTCGATGTCCGAGACCCGCTCCTTGAGCAGGTAGGCGCGTCCCGAGGCGCCCTTTTCCAGCAGCATCAGGGCGTACTCCGGCTCGGCAAACTGGCTCAGGACGACGACCCCGATCTCCGGGTGGTCGACCCGGATCTGGGCGGCGGCCCTGATCCCCTCGTCGGTGCCGGTCGGAGGCATCCGGATGTCGGTGATCACCACGTCGGGATGCTGCTTCTCCACCTCCGCGAGCAGGCTGGGGAAGTCCGTCGCGGTCCCCACCAATTCGAGCTCGGGCTGGCTCTCGATCAGCTGGCCGACGCCTTCCCGTAACAGGTAGTTGTCATCCGCGAATACCACCCGAATTGGCACGGTGAACAGAATAGGGCCTCTGTGGGGCTACCGGCAGTTGGCTTCCCCGCTGAGGGGATGCCAGCATCCTTTTCTTGAAGTCGCGGGGGTGGCATCCTGTATTCAGGAGAAGCCAGATGAGTGTGAAGGTGCTGATCGTCGATGACCAGGCCCCCTTCCGGGAAGCGGCCCGAGCGGTGGTGGAGGCCACGGACGGCTTTGCCGTGGTCGGGGAATCGGACACCGGGGAAGCGTCCGTCAGCGCCACCCGCGACCTTCACCCCGACCTGGTCTTGATGGACGTCAACCTCCCGGGGATCAATGGGCTGCAGGCGACCCGCGAGATCCTCAAGGACTCGAACGGCGTCGTGGTGGTGCTGCTCCTCTCCACCTATGAGGAGGAGGAGTACGGTCCGAAGGCCGCCGAGTGCGGCGCGTCCGCTTATATCCCGAAGTCGAAGTTCGAACCCGACCGGCTCGCCGCCGCCTGGTCGGCGGCGACTTCTTAGCTAGATTCCTAAGTACGCCTTGCGGATCGCGGGATCCTCGCGGAGCGTCGCCGCCGCGCCCTGCATCACCATGTGCCCATTCTCCAGCACGTAGCCCCGGTCGGCGATCTCGAGCGCCAGCACGACATCCTGCTCCACCAGCAGCACCGCGGTCCCATCCTGGTTGATCGCCTTGACGACCTCCATCACGCGGTCAACCACCTTGGGGGCGAGCCCGAGCGAGGGCTCGTCGATCATCAGCAGCTTCGGCTTCGCCATGAGCCCGCGGCCGATCGCGACCATCTGCTGCTCGCCCCCAGACAGCGTCCGGGCCTCTCGTTGCAGCTTGTCCGAGAGTGCGGGAAAATATTCGAGGATCTGTCGCAGGTCCTCACGCACCCTGGCGTCGCGGCGCCGGTAGGCCCCCAGCTGCAGGTTGCGCTCCACGGTCATGGTGCCGAACAACCGTCGGCCCTGGGGAACGTGGGCCAGCCCAGCGCCAACGATTGCGTCCGGCCGCAGCCCGGTTACGGCCCTGCCGCCGAACCGCACCGAGCCACTGGAGACTCGCACCAGCCCGGTCATGGCTCCCAGTAGGCTCGACTTTCCCGCCCCGTTGGCGCCGATCAGCGCCACCAGCTCGCCCGGCCACACCTCCAGATCGACGTCGAAGAGCACCGGCGTGTTCCCGAACCCCGCCGCGAGCTGCCGCACCTCGAGCAGCGCCGGCCCCTCAGGCATCCGATGGTGGCGGCTCGCCGCCGTTGCCCTCCAGTCGCCGGGCATACCGCTCGCCGAGGTAGGCCTCAATGACGCGCCGATCTCGCAGCACCTGGTCTGGCGGACCTTCGACCAGGGGTCGTCCAAAGTTGAGCACCAGTACCCGACTGCACACGCCGACGATCACCTTCATCACGTGCTCGATCAGCACGATCGTGACCCCACTTTCGCGGACCTCGCGGATCATGCTCAAGGCCTGCTCGACTTCCACGGCGTTCAGCCCCGCCATCACCTCGTCCAGCAGCAGCAGCTTCGGTTTCATCGCGAGCGCGCGGGCGACCTCGAGCCGCTTGCGATCGGGGACGGTGAGGCGGAGCACCGGAAAATCCCGCTTCGCCCCCAGTCCGACCAGCTCCAGCACCGCGTCGGCTTGCTTCTGCGCGGCGGCCGGTTGAAGTCGCCCCTGCAATTGTCCGAAGAGGGCGCCCATGGCGGTGTTCTCGCGGACCGTCATCGAGGGAAACGGCCGCACGATCTGGAAGGTGCGGCCGATGCCCAACCGTGCGATCCGGTACGGGGCCATGCCGGTGATCGACGTTTCCTGCCAGCGAATCTCACCCGCGTCCGGACGGGAAAGGCCGCTGATGCAGTTGAGGAGCGTCGTCTTCCCGGCGCCGTTGGGGCCGATGATGCCGAGCACGTCGCCCGGATCTATGGCGAAGCTCACGTCGGCGAGCGCGGCAACGCCGCCGAATCGCTTGGTCACCTCGCGGACCGCGAGCAGGCTCATGCGCTTGTTTCGCGCAGGGTGCGGCGCAGGTAACCGAGCGAAAGCCGGCTCTGCCCGCCGAAGAAGTCGATCACGCCCCGCGGGATGAAGATGACGCAGACCGCCAGCAGGACGCCGAGACCGATCTGTGAGTACACCGAGGCCGAGCCGCCCCCGGCGAGCGTCTGGATGATCAGTTCGAGCACGACCGCGCCGGCCACCGGGCCCAGCAGTGTCCCGGCGCCCCCGAGCACCGCCATCAGGATCATCTCGACGTTGGCGGTGACCGGGAAGACGTTTTCCTGGTTGATAAAGCTGTTCCATTGCGCGAAGATGCCGCCCGCCAGGCCGGTCAGGGCGGCGGCGATCACGAAGGCCGCCACCTTGTAGAGGGTGGTGTTGACCCCGATGACGGCGGCCGCCTCCTCGTTCTCGCGAATCGCCAGTAAGCCGTAGCCGAACCGTGTCTTGAGGATGACCCGGGTACTGAGAACGGCCAGGACTGCGGCGCCGAGCATCAGGTAGAAGAACAGCAGGTCCGAGCGGACGATGGGGAGGAAGAGGCCGGTCGAGGCCCCCAATGGGCCGACGTTGTTGACGACCTCGCCGACCGCCACGCCAACGCCCAGGGTGGCGACGGCGAAGTAGTGGCCCCGCAGCCGCAGCAGGGGCAGGCCCACGAGCATGGCAAAGATCGCGGCCACGAGCGGCGCCAGCGGCAGGGCAAGCGCGAATGGCCAGTGGAGGTTGGCAACCAGCGCGCCGGTGGCGTAGGCTCCCAGGCCGAAGAACGCGACGTTGCCGAAGCTGGCGTAGCCGGTCAGCCCGCCGATGATGTTCCAGGCGGAGGCGAGCACGACGAACATCGCGACCGTGGTCGCGATCCGGAACCAGAGCTTGTCGGTCAGCAGCGGCAACCCGGCCTGCTGCGCCGCGTCGGTCGAGCTGAGCGGCAACAGGATGAGCAACAGGAGCGCGATCCCGCCCAGCGCGAAGGCTGTTCGCCGCCAGGTGACGGGTAAGTGCCGGACCCGCGCGATCACGCCAGCCTGCCGAGCAGTCCCTGGGGGCGAACGACGAGCACGACGACCAGCACCGCGAAGGCGATGGCGTTGGCATAGCCCGACCCCAGGCCTGGTGCACTCTGCGCCAGCACCTCGATCAGCCCGAAGAGCAGGCCGCCGGCGACGGTGGCACTGACCCGGCCGAGGCCGCCCAGGATCACGACCGCGAACGCTTGCAGGGTGTACGGATCGCCGGCGGTCGGCGTGATCGATTGGAAGGTGCTGATGATGCCGCCGGCCACCCCGGCGAAGGCCGCCCCGATCGCGAAGGTGAGCGCGTAGGCGTGCCGCAGGTCGATGCCGACCAGTTGTGCCGCGTCCCGGTCGGCGCCGACCGCGAGGATGGCGGCGCCGGCCCGGCTGCGGTTCAGGATCGCCCACAGGATGGCGGCCAGCAGCATCGCCACCACCAACCCGCCGACCCGGATGTAGGGGATGGCGATGCTGCCGATCTGCAAGCCGGCGCCCGCGTAGGACGGGTTCACCGACCGGAAGTCGCCGGTGAAGATCAGGAGCAGCAGGCTGACGATCACGAGATTCAGGCCGAAGGTCAGCAAGAATGTGAAGAGCACGGGCGCGCGGATCACCCGGTTGATCACGCCGCGCTGCAGGACATACCCGATCGCGAAGAGGGCGACGGCATCCACTGGCAAACTCAGAAACGGGTCGACGTGCAGGTGGGCGAAGAGCGCCCAGGTGACGTAGGCGCCGATGATGACGAAGGCGCCGTGCGCCAGGTTGACGATGTTCAGGATGCCCCAGACGAGGCTGAAACCGAGGGCCACCGCCACATACACGCCGCCCAGCAGGAGGCCCAGGATGACCTGCTGCGCGAACTGACTCACGTCAGTGTGGCGCTAGCGCGAAGACCATGTTGGTGTCGGATACGCAGGCTTGCCGTTGGCGACGTCCGATGGGTAGACGGTGTAATGCACGCCCTTCTGGATCTGCTCGACGACCATCGGCTTGTAGATATTGATGCCCCGAGCGTCGAACTTGATCTCACCGAAGAAGGTCATCACGTCCAGTTTGGCCAGCGCGTCGCGCACTTTGGTGGGATCCAGGGAGCCCGCGTTCTCCAGCGCTTTCTGGAACGCCAGGCAGGCGGCGGTCGACTCGGCCACGTGGTAGTCGGGCGGGTCGGTCACCGAGTATTTGGTCTCGTACGCCTTGCTGTAGTCGCTGACCGACAGGTAGAAGGATGGGTGGTACTTGACTTGCGGCGTCCACTGGCTGCCGTCGTAGACATAGTTTGCGTCCGTTCCCAGCGCCTTGATGAAGTCCGGGGTCGACGGCCCGACGGAGTAGGCGAAGATCTTGGCGTCGAGCGAGAGCTGCTTGGCCGCCTTGTTGATCGCGATCGCCTCGGCCAGGTGGCCGGAATTCATCACGATGTCGGGGTTGGTTGCCTTTGCCTGGCTCACCAGGCCACTGACGTCCGGCGCGGCCGCCGGGTAGTCCTTGTTGAAGACCACCTGGATCCCCTTGGTCGGGGCATAGTCCGCGACCGCCTTCGCCACCTCCTTGGAGAAGCTGTCGTTGGCGGAGAGGATCGCGATCGTCGTCGGCTTGGGCGACAGGGTCGCGGCCATGTCGAGGACGCCGGTGAGGTACTTGTTCGCGGGCGACAGGACGGCGAAGGTGTATTTGTATCCGTGGCTGAAGATCGACTGGGCCGCGCCGTTCGCCTCCACCATCGGGATCCCGTTCTTCTCGGCGACGACGGCGTCGGTCGCGCTCGCGGCGCTGCCATAGGGGCCGAGGATGAACTGCGACTTCTCGTCGGTGATCAGCTTCTGGACCAGCGTTGCCGAGAGGTTGGGATTGCTCTGGTCGTCCTCGTACTTGATCTGCACCGGGTGCTTGACGTTGTTGACCACGATGCCGCCCTGCTGATTGATCCAATCGAGCCACAGGTCATAGCCCTGCTTGGTCAGTCCGCCTTCCTTCGATTGGGCCCCCGTCAGCGAGACCGCGGCGCCAAACACGATCGGTGCACCACTCGTGGTGGTCGGGCCGGAGCTGGTGCTGCCGCAGGCCGTGACCGCCATGGCCACTGTCCCCAGGACCGCCGCGAGCCGCAAGCCGGAATTCTGGTTGAGCCCTTCCACGCCCTTAATCTACCGCGTTCACCTGCCCTTGTGCCGGGGACCCCGGATAGCGGGCGCGGGCGATCGTGCCCAGCACCGCCACCGGCACCGCGACCGCGGCCGCGACCCAGAAAATCGCCGCGTATCGCTGCGATCCGGCCAGTCCTGCGACGGCGGCCACCCCACCGGCGGCACCCAGCTGATAGGCGGTCACGAACAGCGCGGCCGCGGTGCCTCGGGCACCGGGCGCCACGTCCGTCGCCCATGACTGCAGCGTGGAATGCATGAAGGCATAGGCGCCTCCCGCGAGGACGCTGGCCGCCAGCACACCCGGGATCGCCGGGTCCAGCGCCGCTGCCGCAAATCCAGCGATCAGCATCAGGCCGCCTGCGGCGACCAGCGCCGACGCCGGGACTCGTAGCGCGATCTGCTTGACGATCCGGGTCCCGACCAGCACCGACAGCCCGTAGCCGGCCACGATCAGTCCCGCCACTGCCGCACTAAATCCGCGCGCCTGCAGGGCCGGGGCCAGGAAGGTGAACAACCCCTGCAGGGCGATGCCTTCCACAAAGGCGAGCCCAATCAAAAAGATCGCCCACGGCTTTCGTGCCACCACCCCGAGCTGCGCCAGCGGCCCGCCGCCCGTGCCCGCCGCTCGCGATTCCGGCAGACGGCGATAGCCGAAGAAGAGGATCGCGGCCACGATCGCCGGAATCAGGAAGGCAAGTCGCCAGCTGGCGTAGCGGGCGACCACCCCGGCCACCAGCGCGGCCGACGCGCTCCCGATGGCGGCGGTCGCGAGCAGGTCGGCCACGACCCGCTGCCGCAGGCGGAATGGCAGCGCGTCGCCGATGTACACGATCGAGGCCGGGAGGATGGCCGCGGTGAGGCCACCGGCGGCGCCCCGGGCCAGGACCAGGGTCCCCAGCGTGGGGGCGATGGTGGAGAGGACGCCGGCGGCGGCGGCGCCCGCCAGGCTGATGCGCATCACCCGGACCCGGCCCAACCGGTCGGAGAGGATGCCGTAGACGAGCTGCATGCCGCCATAAAAGATGTAGTAGACGGTGGCCACCATGGCGGCGGTCGCCAGCGGCACCCGGAAGTCAAGCGCGATGGCAACCAGCAACGGCCCGATCACACCGCGGTCGAACATGGTGATGAACGGCCCAATGTAGAAGAGCCGCGTCACCTTGAAGGGCGCTGACTCTATCTCGTCGTTATTCACTCCGGGGAGACGGTCGGGCGCGTTTGGGTGCGTTCTCCCGCGAATGCACCAGCACCGTGCGCTCAAACTGGATGACGACCGTTCCCTTCTGGTTGAAGCCGCGCGTCCGCACCCGGACGATGCCCTGTCCGGGCCGGGACTTCGAGGGCCGCGTCTCGAGCACCTCCGACTCGGCGTAGATGGTGTCGCCGGCGAACACGGGCGCCGGGAGGGTGACCTTGTCCCACCCCAGGTTGGCCACAATGTGCTGGCTGATGTCGTCGACGCTGAGCCCGGTGACCAGCGAGAGCGTCAGGCAGCTGTTCATCAGTGGCCGTCCGAACTCCGTCTGCGCGGCGTAGTCGGCATTGAAATGGATTTCGTTCGTGTTGCAGGTCAGCAGCGTGAACCAGGTGTTGTCCGCCTCGCTCAGGGTCCGTCCCATCGCATGGTGGTAGACCTCGCCGACCTTGAAGTCTTCGAAGAACCGTCCGCGTTCCGTCTGCGTCATTCGGATACCTCCGTGCCATAGGATCGCGGCAGGCCGAGGACATGCTCGGCGACGTACGCCATCACCAGATTATTGGTCACCGGTGCCACCAGGTAGAGCCGGGCCTCGCGGAATTTCCGTTCGATGCCGAGCTCCACCGCCATCCCGCTCCCGCCGTGGGTCGTCATCGCCACCTCGGCCGCCTCCCAGGCGGCCTCCGACGCGAGCAGCTTCGCGGTGTTGGCCTCGCCCCCCGATGGCGCGCCGGCATCGAAGGCGGTGGCCGCCCGAAATCGCATCACCGAGGCGGCCTGCGTATGCATGAAGGCGCGGGCGATGGGAAACTGGATCCCCTGGTTGGCGCCGATGGGGCGCCCGAACACGACCCGCTCCTTCGCATAGGTGATCGACTTCTGTAGAAACCAGCGTGCGTCGCCGACACTTTCCGAGGCGATCAGGATGCGTTCCGCGTTCAGCCCATCGAGCACATGGATGAATCCGGCGCCCTCCCGGCCGACCAGCGCATCCGCCGGCACCCGGAGGTCTTGAATGAAGAGCGCATTGGTCTCGTGGTTGATCATCGTCTCGATCGGGCGCACCTCGATCGAATCGCCCGCCTGGCGCAGGTCGACGAGAAAGAGGCTCATGCCGTCGGTCTTCTTCGCCACCTGGTCCGCGGGCGTGGTTCGCGCCAGCACCAGCAGCAGGTCCGAGTGCTGCACGCGCGAGGTGAAGACCTTCTGGCCGTTGAGGACGTAGCCATCGCGATCGTTTTTGGCGAAGGTCGTGATCCGCGAGGTGTCGCTGCCGGCCTGCGGCTCGGTGACGGCCATCGACTGCAGCCGCAAACGCCCGGCCGCGATCTCGGGCAGGTAGCGCCGCTTCTGCGCCTCGCTGCCGTGCCGCACCAGCGCGCCCATCGTGTACATCGCGGCGTGGCAGGCGGCTCCGTTGCCACCCGAGGCGTTGATCTCCTCGAGGACGAGGTTTGCCTCGACCATGCCCAGCCCGGCGCCGCCGTATTCGGTCGGGATGAGGACCGCCAGCCAGCCGCCGTCCGTCAGCGCCTTGACGAACTCCTCCGGATAGCGCTTCTCACGATCGAGCCGCTGCCAGTACGATTCCGGAAATTTGGCGCAGACCTCGGCCACGGCCTGGCGCAGCCGCTCCTGGTCCGGCGTGAGCGAGAAGTCCATCAGTCCGGCATGTCCTGCAAGATCGCGCGCGCCCGCTTAACGATGGCCTCGTCGACCATCTGGTCGTTCCGCGTGTAGGCGCCGTGCCCGCTCGCCTCGGCGTCCTCGGCGGACTCCACGATGTCGCGTGCCCAGGCGATCTCCTCCGGCGTTGGGCTGAAGACGGCATTGGCCATCTCCACGTGCGACGGATGGACCAGGAGCATGCCGCCGAAGCCATCGGTCCGTCCTCGCTGCGCCGCCGATCGCAGGCCGAGCAGGTCCTTGATCGCCAACCAGGGCGAGTCCAGCGGCGGGTGGATCCGGGCGGCGGCGGAGGCCAGCACCACGGTACCGCGGGCGACCGCGAGGGCCGGGCTTCCCGCATCGGGATCGATTCCGATGTCCGCCGAAAGGTCGAACCGGCCGAGCGCGAGGCAGAAGACGCCGCTACTGCGGGCGATCGCCGGCGCCTCAAGCACGGCCATGGCGCTCTCGATGATCGGGATCATCGGCAAATGCGGCGAGCCCTTGGCCGCGACGATCGCGCTGTGGCAGGCGCTGACGTCGTCCGCATGACGCGCCTTGGGCAGCATGATGCCGTCGACCTTCGGCAGCGGCAGCGCCGCCAGGTCCAGCGTCATTTCGTGACTGGAGGGGGGATGGACGCGCACCCAGATCTGCGCCCTGCCGGCGACTTCCTCGATGGCGACCCGCACGGTCTCGCGCGCCTCGCCGACGCGGGCCGGCGGCACGGAATCCTCGAGGTCAAAGATGCAAACGTCGGCGCCCGAGGTGACCGCCTTCCGCAGGCGAGCTGCCTCGGTGCCCGGTGTGAATAGTGCACTGCGCACTCTCACACTTCCCCGTCCCATGGTTGACACCATCTTCTTACAAGGCTCAGGCTGGACCGAACGCGCCCCGTTGGCGTAGCGCCACGATCTCATCCGGGCCGTATCCGGTGGCGGCCAGCAGGTCGTCGCGATCGCCGTCGAGCCGCGGCCCCGGCCGGTAGTCGGGCGTGAATCCTGAGACCTTGATCGGCAGGCCAACCGTCCTGACCTCGCCGAGCGCCTCGTGCGTGTAGGTCGCGAGCATGCCGCGAAGCTCCAACTCCTGGCGGTCGAGTGCGGCCTCCATCGAGCGCACCGGCGCGATCGGCACCCGCCCCCGCAGCAGCTTGACCCAGTAATCCGTCGGTTGCTCACGCAGCCGCGCCTCCAGGATCCTGGTCAACTCCTCACGGTGCTGCCGGCGACCCTCGAAGTTCGCGAAGCGCGGATCGTTCGCCAGTTCCGACAGATCGATTCCCTCGACCAGTGCGCGAAAGAACTTCTCCTTGGCGCAGGCGACAGCCAGGTGGCCGTCCGCCGTGGCAAAGAACTGGAAGGGCACGATGCTCGGATGGCTCGAGTTGGGCGTCCGCTCGCCCGGCACGCCAGCAGTGAGGTACCAGGTCGCTCGATAGTTGTGGAAGGCGAGCGCGACATCGTAGAGGCTGACGTCGACGTCGCGGCCCCGCCCCGTGCGCTGCGCCTCCAAAATGGTCGCGAGCATGCCGAGCGCGGCCATCAAGCCGGCCGAGTAGTCGGCAACTGAGAGGCCGCTCTTGATCGGTGGGCCGCCGGGTTCACCGGTCAGCGCGGCCCAACCGGCCTCCGCCTGGATCAGCGGATCGTAGCCTGGCTCCGTGCTGCGCTCCCCATCGCGCCCATAGGCGGAGAGCGTGCAACAGACGATCGCCGGGTTGATCGGGCTTAATGCCTCATAGGTCAACCCCAACTCGCGGACGACATCGCCGCGCAGGTTCGCGTAGACCGCGTGCGCTGTTTTCACGAGACGATGCAGGACCTCCTTTCCTGCATCGGTCTTGAGGTCGAGCAGCAGGCTGCGCTTGCCGCGGTTGAAGGAGTCGAAGTAGAGGCTGTCGGCCCCTTGCTGCCCCGGACTCATGTACCGGCTCACGTCGCCGCCGGTCCCTGGGTCCTCGATGCGAATGATTTCGGCCCCGAGGTCGGCCAAGTGCAGCGTGCCGAAGGGCCCGGCGCCGAACTGTTCGACGGCCACGATGCGCACCCCATGCAGCGGGCCTTCGCTCATGTTCACGATGGTAGAGCGTCGCTACTCGCTGCGGTCTTCGATTTCCCAGGTGTGGTCGATGACGTGCCAGGCGATGCGTCGCGCGGCATAGCGCCGAGGCCAGCCCTTCTCGGCATTTGCCAGGGGGCCGGTCCCGCCGCGCAGCAACTCGAGGATGGCGGCTCGTCGCGATGCCGTGTCCTTGACCCGAATGCCGATCTTGCGGGCGAAGGCATCCTCCGCACCGGCCACGTGTTCAACGATCTCATCCCGGTCACGGCCGCCCCCGCGGGGGCCCTTGCGTAGTGATGCGGGCGCCTTCTTCACGACCCGGTCGAACACCACCCAGCCCGCTTCGAGGAGCGAGGCGATCTGCTCAGCCTCCTTTCCTGCCAGGCGGGTGCGGTCGGCCTTCGCCTGGGCATCGGGCGCGCCAAAGTCTGTGGTCATCGTTCCCGGCAACCGCTCCACGACCTTGAACGTCGCCGCGGTCGCCGGGTTGAAAGGAACCTTCGCCTGCCTGGCGAAGACGGCGTACCGCGTTGCCGTGGCGGCCAACGCCTCGAGGGCGGCCTCCTCGGTCTTTGCGGTGCGGCACCACCCGGGCCAATCCAGGGCGCACGCGAAGACCCGCTTCGTTCCCTTCTCGATATACACCTCGGTCATTACCGACCCCCTCCCC
>DAINCX010000031.1:12111-20505 GCA_036732165.1 Candidatus Dormiibacterota bacterium
GTCTTGGTGGCCGACGTCAGTACGGCATGCTCTTCACTCAATCGCGCCACGGTCAGCCCATCGTGCCCGAGCACGAGGCCGTAACCCTCGAGTCCCGCGACCCGTAGATCCGCCGACAGCGCCTTGGACCCGGCGTCGACGACGGCCCGATCCAGTGCAGGCGTAGAGACGACGGTTGCGACCACCACCAGGGCGCAGTCCTCGAGCCGGTGCGCCCCGAGCGTGACAGTGTTCGCGTCGCCGTAGACATAGGTGCCCGGCCGCATCTCGGTAATGCCTGGCCGCAGGGCCAACCCGGCGGTGGGAGTCGAACCCACGCTGATCTCGCGCACCACGATGCCCGCGTCCTTGAGCATGGCCGCGGTCGTCAAGACGCCCTCGCTCTCCTGGTCGGCGGCCCGCTGGCGGCCGGCCTGGTCGGTCGCCGCATACGAATGCCCGGCATGGGTGATGAGGCCCCGAAACCGATCACCCCCGATCGCTTCCACCAACCGCTTGACCGCGGCGACGGTTGGGGCTCCCGGGGCGGTCCCCACGCGGTGTTGGCCGGGGTCGACTTCCCAGAGCACCTCGACGCCCCTGGGTAGCGATTGCGCGACGCCCACATCATCGAGAGAAACCGCCAGGCGCCTCACCCGCTCACGGAGGGCGTCGAGCCGCCGGAGCTTGGCATCGCCGACCGGAGGATGGGCAATCAACAAGTCGTCGATCCCTGCGCCGGCGAACGTCTCGGCCTCGGTGAAGGTCGCGGCCGTCAGGCCAACGGCACCGTGGGCCATCTGGCGTTGCGCCACCTCCGCGCTTTTGTGCGTCTTGGCGTGCGGCCGCAGCTTGACCTGGTGGTCGGCTGCGACGCGTGCCATCCGCGCCAGGTTCCGCTCCATCACGCCCTCGTCGACCACGGCGATGGGGGTGATGAAGGGCGCGGCCGCGGTCAGCGCGCGCTTGGCGATCACACGAAGCTGAGCGAGGTCGTGATCGCGATGCAGGCGCCGATGCTCTGGTGGACCGGGCACTTCTTCGCGTGGTGCTCATGCGCCCGCTCCGCGGCGGCGCGCTTGTCGTCGGGGCAGTCCTTCAGCCGGTAGTGCACGCGGATGCGCTTGATGATCAGCACGCCATCTTCGACCTCGACGTCGCCCTCACTCTCCGACAGGAGCCGGCCCTCATTCGGATCGATTCCGCGCGCCTCCAGCGCGCCTCCCAGGGTGCCGGTGAGTCAACCGGCGGCGGCCGCAACGATGTAGTCGAGCGTCGTCGCATGGGGCGTGAAGGTCCCCGGCTTCGCTCCATAGTGCTCGGCCACCTCATCGTGGGCTCCGAACAGCACCGGCTCGCTCTCCGCCGGGAGGTAGGCGCGACGCAAGGACCCCTTGACCCGCTCGAGGCGCACCTTCGAGACGTAGGCGACGTCGGCCATCAGCGGTGCCGCTGCGACGCGGTGGTGGGTTTGACATGCGTGTCGAGCCACGCCGCCAGCAGCCGGGCATCGCGCCACGTCTCCTTGATGCGGGTGGTGGCCTCGTCGGTATGGAACCAGGGCGCTGGTTTGAAGGTGCGGTTGACCCACGCGGAGCTTGCCCGCAGCAGGTCGGCCCGCGGGTGGTCTGCCGGGTACCCGCCCGGCACGCGCTTGAGGATCGGTTCGGCGGTCTCGTATCCCTTCTTCTTCAGTGCGGCGAAGATCTCCACCAGCTTCTCCCCCGGCTTGCCCCCGACCGCGTCGCGGTAGCGCGTGAGCTGATCGGGCGCCATCTCGTGGCTCCCGGTCCCGACATAGAGCGAATCGTGGGACAGCTGGACATAGTGACCGATGGCATGCGTGCTCGACATGAAAACCGCGGAGACGTTCTCCTTGTACGGCCGCTTGTCCCTGGAGAAGCGCAGGTCGCGGTTGATCCGGAACATCTTGCCGTTCCAGCCGGGTCCAAGCTCCCGTTCGAGCTCCTCGACCAGGGCCAGCATCGGCTCCTTGCAGGCGGTCTCGTAGACCTCGCGGTGGGCGTCGAAAAAGGCCTTGGAATTGTCTTTCTCCAGGCCCTTCAGGAATGTGAGCGCCGGCTTCGGCCACCCGGCAAACCGTTCCACCGGTCTTATTGTCACGGTTCCGTCACGGCGCCGCCGTATTCCCACCTAAATTCCCGACTTCGCGAAGCAATCAGGTCGCGCTGGCTTGTGTCCTTTAGTGGGTACTGACGCGAGCCGGTGGATGCGGGTTGGGCGTTCGGCCTCGCCTGACGCTCGCGCGGCCGGCGAGGAAGCCGCCAGGCAGGCGCTCGAATCGGGCAAGGCCAGCCT
The DNA here is from genome assembly GCA_036732165.1 of Candidatus Dormiibacterota bacterium. Classification (GTDB taxonomy): domain Bacteria; phylum Chloroflexota; class Dormibacteria; order CF-121; family CF-121; genus JALYYC01. The sequence goes on from DAINCX010000031.1 coordinate 14,410, forward strand.
CCTGGTGGTCTTTTGCTCGGACGCCTACGACCTGCCCCTCCTGGTCCGCACCATCAGCGAGCGGTCGGGCGGCGCGCCACTCATCGGATGCTCTACCGCCGGCGAGATCTCGGGCTTCGGCCCCGGCGACGCCAGCGTCGTAGTGACCGCCTTTGGCGGCGAGGGCTTCTCGGTGTCGACCGCCCTGGCCACGAAGGCATCGGGCCGGCTTCGCGAAGCCAGCGCCGAGGTGGCGGCGGCCATTGCCCACGTGGCGCAGCGCCCGCACAAGGTCTTGATGCTTCTCAGCGACGGCCTGTCCGGCGACCAGCAGGAAGTCGTCCGCGGTGCCTACTCGGTGGTTGGCGCGGCGGTCCCGCTGGTCGGAGGCTGCGCTGGCGATGACCTCAAGATGAAACGGACTTACCAGTTCCACGGCACGGAGGTCGTGACCGACGCCGTAGTTGGCGCGGCGATCGCCTCCGACTCCCCGATGGGGATCGGGGTGCGCCATGGATGGCGGCGGGTTGGCGAGCCGATGCTCGTCACCGGCAGTGCCGACAACCGCGTCTACACCCTCGACGACAAGCCGGCGCTCGATCGCTACCTCGACCGGCTCGGGGCCCCGTTGGACGCGCGCACCAACGCGGCGGCGTTTACCCGATTTGCGATCACACACCCCCTGGGTCTCAGCCGGCGCAGTGGGGAAGAGGTTCGCTTCGTCGGCGAAGCCAACTTCGACGACCGGTCGCTCGTTTGTATTGCGGGCGTCCCGCAGGGCGGGCTGGCCTGGTTCATGGAAGGCGATGACAACTCGGTGCTCGAGGCCACGGACGCCGCCTGCGCCGATGCGCTCGCACCCCTCGATGGTCGGAAGCCGCTCGGGTTCATGGCGTTCGACTGCATCGCCCGCCGCGGGGTGTTGGGTGACGGGGGAATCCGCCGCGAGGTCTCGCGCATCAGTCTCCATGCCGATGGCGCGCCGATTGCCGGCTTCTACACATACGGCGAGATCGCACGCACGAACGGGGTCAGCGGGTTCCACAACCAGACCCTGGTGATCCTCGCGCTCAGCTGACATGAGCACGTACTCCGGCGGTTGGTCAACTCAACAGCTCGCGGAGTTCCTCGCGGCTATTGCCTCCTACCCGGACCAGTTAACCGCACTGCAAGGGGCCGTCGAACGGATTGCCGAGGCCCTCGAAGCCGAGGTCGCCGCCATTGTTCTGGATGAAAAAGTCCTGGCCACCGTGGGCTTTCCGGCTCACGACGTCCCGACGGCGCTCCTGTCTGCCGCGGCCGCCAGCGAATCAGCGACTATCGAGCTCCCATCCCTTGGGATCTGCCGCATCGCCGTGGTCGCCCTCGAGAATCCCGTTGGCGCCCGGCTGCTGGTGGCACGGACCGGCAATGCCGAGTTCAACCGCGAAGAGGCGGTCTTGCTGCGCGCGATGGGTCGTGGCCTCGCCCTGACCGCCCGCTCGCTGGCCGCCCTGGAGGAAGAGCGAGAGCTCCGGGTCAACAGCGAGGAGCAGATCAAGGAAAATGTCCGGCTGGTCGCGCAGTTGCGGGAACGGCAGGCATTGCTCGAGCGCCTGGGCAAGATCAGCCGATCGATCTCCCACCGGGCGCCCTTCATGGAGGTCCTCGATGCCATCGTGAAGGGCGCAGCCGAGTTGGTCAACACCGAGGTCGCCGCCTTCCGAATGGTCGACCCGGTCAACCCGGACCGGCTGGTGATCCTGTCGCAGGTCGGCCTGCCACCGGAGGTCGTGATCGCGATGAACGGCGAACCCGCCGCCCGTGGCGCGAGTGGCCTGGCGGTCAAGGAGGGCCGGCTGGTCCTGATCACGAACTACCAGGCGTTCCCGGGTGCCGTGGAGGCGATCGCGAGGGAGGGGATGCAGGTGTCGCTGGCCGCCCCGGTCCGCGAAAACGGCCGCGTCGTGGGAAGTCTGACCGTCGGATCCAGGAAGCCGGGCCGAACCTACACGCCGGCGGAGCAGGAGACCCTGCTCGCGTTTGCCGAGTATGCCAGCCTGGCGCTGACGGATTCCAAGATGGCGGCCGCGATGCAGCACCAGGCGCTGCACGACGCGCTCACCGACTTGCCCAACCGCACCCTGTTCCTCGATCGCCTCGAGCACGCGCTCGCCCGGGCACGGCGTGAGGTCGGGTCGATCACCGGCGTGCTCTACATCGACCTCGATCGCTTCAAGAACGTCAACGACAGCCTCGGTCACGAGGCCGGCGACCAGTTGCTGATCCAGGTCGGGCGGCGCCTGCGCGGCTCGATCCGGGAGGCGGACACCCCCGCCCGGCTGGGCGGCGACGAGTTTGCCGTACTCGTCGAGGGTGTGGTGGAGATGACGGACGTGGTGGTGGTCGCCCAGCGGATTCGCGACGCGTTGCGCGAACCGGTGACCATTGGCGGCAAGGAAATCTTCGTTAATCCCAGCATCGGCGTGGCCGGCAGCGCCGATGGGCGAGAGGATGCCTCGGAGCTGCTTCGGAATGCGGACACCGCCATGTATCGCGCCAAGGAACAACGCTCCGGTCCCTGCGTCATCTTCGAGCCGAAGATGCATGCGGCGGTGATGCGCCGAATTGACCTGGATGCCGACCTCGCCCGCGCGGTTGAGCGCAACGAGTTCGAGCTGCATTTCCAACCGGTGGTCCGGCTCGTGGGCGAGGCCGTCGATGGCGCCGAGGCGCTGGTCCGCTGGCGTCATCCCGCGAAAGGGCTGATCTCGCCGGCTGAGTTCATCGGCGTCGCCGAGGAAACCGGACAGATCGTCCCGCTGGGCCGCTGGGTATTGAAGGAAGCCATTCGGCAGGCGAAGGCGTGGCAGGCTGCCGATCCGAGCCGCGGCGCCTTCACCCTCAGCGTCAATGTCTCGGCCCGGCAATTACAGGATCCCGACCTGGTCGGTCAGCTGACCGGCATGCTCTACGAAACTGGCTTCAGCCCGGCCAACCTGGTGCTAGAGATTACCGAGTCGGTCCTGATGCAGGACATGCCTGGCACCGTGGCGACGTTGCGCGAACTCAAGGACCTTGGGTTGAGGCTGGCCATCGACGACTTCGGGACCGGCTATTCATCGCTGGGTTACCTCCGGCGCTTTCCCGTCGATGTGCTCAAGATCGATCGCTCGTTCATCGAGGGGGTCAACGAGGGAACCGAACAGTCCGCCGTGGCACGCGCCATCATCGGACTGAGCGATGCCCTTCATCTCACCACCGTCGCGGAGGGCATCGAAACCGAAGCGCAGCTCCGCGCACTCCGGGAGCTCGGCTGCCAGCTGGGTCAGGGGTACCTCTTCTCGCGGCCGCTTCCCGCATTGGCCTTCGAAGCCCTCTTGCTTCGGGGCATCGGCTGGAAGCCCGACTCCGCCGCCGCCTGAACCGAACTCAGCCTGATACCATATCACTGCGCTAATGTGATAGCGTGACTCTCAGATAGCAGTCCGCAATCGGGGGGAAGGAGCGGCTCATGAATTCAACCGTGATGGCGATCATCGCCGTCGTGATCCTGATCGTGGCGATCGCGCTGATCTGGATATTGGTCCGTCGGGGGCGGTCCCAACGGCTCAAGTCAAAGTTCGGACCGGAATACGACCGCACGGTCCAGCAGGCCGGCAACCGCGGCAAGGCTGAGAAGGATCTCGAATCCCGGCAAAAGCGACGCGAGGGGCTGGAGATCAAGCCGCTCGATCCCGGCCTTCGCGAGCGCTACGCCCGCGAATGGCAGCAGGTCCAGGCGGACTTCGTTGACGCGCCCAGCGACGCGGTGCGCCGTGCCGATCAACTCGTGACCCAGGTGATGCGCGAGCGCGGCTATCCCACGGATAACTTTGAGCAGCGGACGTCCGATGTCTCGGTCGACCACCCCCGGGTGGTCGAGGACTACCGGGCCGCGCAGAAGATCTCGATGGCGAACCGGGAGAACAAAGCGAGCACCGAAGATCTGCGCCTCGCGATGAAGCACTACCGGTCGCTTTTCGATGACCTGCTCGGCCAGAACGACGGGCAGCAATCCGAGGCGGCCGCATCACGCAGCGAGCGTCCTCGAAGCGAAGGAGGCCAGTAATGGAGAACCAGGACCGTAAGCCGACCACCGACGAGGTCGCCCGTAGCGACCAGGGTGAACGCGACCAGGGTAAACGCGACCAGGGTCAACTAGACCAGGGGCAGCACGCTGACCGTCAGGAACTCGAGCCGGCTCAGCCGCGTGATCGGCAGACTCAAACGATCAACCGCCCTGCCTCGCAATCGAGCACTGGTGGGCTTCTGCGTGATCAGGATACCGAGGAGTATGCGGCGCAATGGACCAAGATCCAGGCGGCCTTCGTCGACGAGCCGCAGAAGGCTGTCGAGCAAGCGGACAAGCTGGTCGCCGAGATCATCCAGCATCTAGCAAAGACCTTCGCCGACGAACGCAAGAATCTCGAGGGCCAATGGTCTCGCGGCGATCAGGTGTCGACCGAAGATCTAAGGGTTGCGCTCCAGCGCTACCGGCAGTTCTTCCAGAGCCTCCTTCGCACCTGAGCCCGCTCTCTCTTCCCGTTTGACATCGCGGCAATTAGCCTCTAGGCTAATTGCCATATGCCCTACCCAATCCGGATTGTCGATGTCTTCACGGAGCGGCCGTTCGCCGGGAACCAGCTTGCCGTGGTCCTATCCGCCGACGGGATCAGCGGCGAGACCATGCAGTCGGTGGCCAAGGAGCTGAATTTCTCCGAGACCACTTTCGTTCTGCCGGCTGATCAGCGCGACCACACCGCGCGCGTTCGGATTTTTACTCCCGCGATGGAACTCCCCTTTGCGGGCCATCCAACGGTTGGGACCGCCTGGGTGCTCTGGAAGGAGGGTCTCGTCAAGGCCGGTACCAGGAAATTCACCCTCCAGGAGGGCGTCGGTCCGGTTGGGGTTCGCGTCGAGCAAGGAGAGGGGAGGGAGGTGGTCTGGATGACACACCCCCAGGTCACCTTCGCGGAGATGATCGATGATCGCGCACTGGTCACCTCCGCGCTGGGTCTGAGCGAGAAGGACCTTGCTCCCGGTATCCCACTTCAGGTCGCGACCACCGGCAACCCGTTTCTCTTCGTGACCCTGCGCGACCGCCAAGCAGTGGATTCCGCTACGTCAGAGGCGGGGCGTCTCGCCAGGATCTTCGCTGGTCGAGAGCCTCGGGCCGTCTTTTTGTTCGCGGTCGAGAGCCCGACCAGGCTCTACAGCCGGATGTTCGCCCCTCATATCCTTGGCATCCAGGAGGATGCCGCCACCGGCTCAGCGAGCGGTCCACTGGGCGCCTTCGCTGTCAAATATGGCCTGGTTCCGCGTACCGAAACCGTGTCCCTCGTGAGCGAGCAGGGCACCAGAATGGGTCGCCAGAGCTTCATCCATATTGAGCTCACGTTCGGATCCGCCCGCGACATCCCCACGAAGATCGAGGTCGGCGGATCGGTGGTCCCGGTTGTCAGCGGCGAGCTATCGCTCCCAGAGGAAAAGGCATGAGCACACCTCCCGCGCCGTACAGTCCCTTCCGCGCCTTCGGTGACCTGGTCGCATTTGCGGGGCAGGTGGGTGCCCGCGATGGAAAGCTCGTCCCGGGCGGCTTTCTCCCCGAGTTGGACCAGTGCCTGGCCAACCTGAGCCGGTTGCTCGAGCAGGCGGGGTTGACCAAGGCGGATGTCGTCAAGACGACCGTCTTCCTGGCGGACATCGCGGACTGGGCCGCCCTCAACGGGCCGTGGATCGAATTTTTCCCCGAGCCGCGACCAGCGAGGACCGCGATCGCCGTATCGGCGCTGCCCTTCGGGGGCCGGGTCGAGGTCGAAGCCTGGGCGGTGCGGCCGTCGCGGTGATCGCCCGCCAACGTCTGGACGTTGGCATCGTCCGCGCCCTGGCGAGCGAAAAGCGCCTCCAGATCCTGGAATGGCTGCGCGATCCGACGGCCCATTTCCCGAAACAGAAGGATGGCGACCTTGTGCGCGACGGCGTGTGCAGCGTCTTCATCGCGGACAAGCTCAAGGTGACGCAGCCGACCGCCGGCGAGCACCTGCACATCCTGAGTCGGGCGGGCCTGATCCGCGGCAAGAAGATCAAGCAGTGGGT
>DAINCX010000031.1:20605-27744 GCA_036732165.1 Candidatus Dormiibacterota bacterium
TGCACATCCTGAGTCGGGCGGGCCTGATCCGCGGCAAGAAGATCAAGCAGTGGGTGTTCTACCGCCGCGACGAGCAGCGCATCGCCGAGGCCAAGCGCCTGCTACACGGCGACTGGTAACGACGTACTACGCCGTCGCCCGCGCCCGGACGGCCTGGAGCGTCAGGTCGATCTCACCGATGTGGAGCCGAATATGCATGATGCATGGCCGGGCGAGGATGTGCCACGCGGGAAGTCCCGCAAGGCTGCTGACCTCCGCCCACACGGCGGGGTCGACGTACCGCGGGTTCGCCTGCTGATGCTCGTACAGGTCGGGCACCCGATCGAGATCGGCCTCATTGACGTCCTTTAACCAGGCAAGGCCGGCGAGCCGAACGGCCCCGAGGTATCCACCCACGTCCTCCCGGCTCACTGACTTGGCGACGCGCGCCGCGAGTTCCGCAGGGATCCCGGCGCCATAGGCCGCCTCGGACGCGAGCAGCCGCCGCCATTCCGGCCGATCGGCCACCTCGGGGACGCCCTGGATCGCGCAGTGAATCCCCCAATCGATGATCCGCGCGGTATGCCACAGCGTGAAGCCGAGCATGTTCCCCTCAGGAATCGCGCGCGCCGACCATTCCTGGTCGGATACCGCCTGGATGCGTTCCTGCAGCAGGTTCAACGAGCCCGTCAGCTCCATCTGGAGGATGTCCCTGCCTGTCATCCGATCACGTCCTCGTTCATCATCCGACGAGCTTAGCGCGAACGCGACCGGGCTGCCGGCACACGAAAACGGCGCCCCCTCAGCGGAGAGGACGCCGTCTGCTGGTTGTCGTTAGCGCTCGGTGTGCGAGGGCTGGCTCGGCCAGGTCGTTGCCGGCTTCGTCTCGGGCTGCGTGCCGGGCCACTGCTGGCCAGGATTGCCACCCTGTTTGCCGGGCCACTGCTGCGGTGCCGGTTGGCCGGGCTTCTGTCCCTGCCGCTCTTCGCGCTTGCTGCCGTGCGTCTTCATGAAGTCCTCCTGCGAGAAATACCCCGGGTCGGCGGGGTAATGCCCCCCGGGGTTGGCTCGACTATATGACCGGCGGAGTCATGCAGCCTAACGTGGCCGAATCTTGACGTGTTTCCGCGTCCGAGCGACGACTTCGTGCCAGTCCCCTAAGGCGCCAGCCGCGGCTCGTTGGCAAATGCGTAACGCTCTCGTGAATGGTCCGGGCAACCGCAAGGATACGTAACCGTTGATGACAGGCACCGTTCCCCCCAAGGTGCGATTCAGCTCACGGTGGGTTCGCGTCGCTGCGATTGGGATTGGCGCGCTCGTCGTCGTGTTCCTGGGCGTCGTCGCCTTTGCCGCCCTTGGTTCTCAGTCCTCCGGCAGTCTTGGCGGCCCAGCCAAATCCCTGGCATGTTCCCCGCAACCGTGCCTGAACGTCCAGAGCTACACGCTCTGGGTCTCCAAAGTGACGGAGTCCGACGGCGTTCTCCGAATGCAGGTGGCCTACCGGAATGCCAGCAGCGCCACGCACGCGGCTCCCGAGGATCTCCGCTTGACCGACACCCAGCACCGCGACAGCCCCAGCATCCAGGATGCCCCTGGCTGCACGCACTGGTCGCGCACCGAGTTTGCGAATGGGGCCCGTTACGGCCCGATCACGGTCTGTTTTCGCCCCGCGTCGCTGGCGGCGCCCCTGACCCTGAACTGGTCACCGGACCTGGGCCTGATCTGCTGTACCGCCGACCTGCGGATCAAGTGACCTGAGGTCCGGCTACCAGTCTCGCCTCAGCGCGCGGGGTCAAAACCCAGCGGCGTGGGGACATTGAACACCAGCGTCTCCTGCGTGGATCGGGCGACGACGGTGCGCAGGGGCTCCGTGTCGCTGCGGTTCATCTCGACGTGCACCACATAGGGTGGCACCCAGACGAAATCGCCGGCTTCGGCGTCCTGGATGTCCTGGAGTTGATCACCGACGAAGAATCTGGCTCGGCCAGACACGATGTAGATCGCACTTTCCGCTTCGCCATGATGATGCGCTGCCGACCAGGTGCCGGGGCGGAGCTCCACGTATCCCAGCCAAATTTCCTGCGCGCCAACCAGCCCGCGGGAAATGGCAGCCTCGCGCAGCATGGGCCCGCTGGCCTCATTTGGCGTGCGGTCAGCCGGCCGAATGACGCGAAAGAGTGCGCCGGACGCCAGACGGTCCGGTCTCACCCTGCTCATCCCTGCACCTCCACCTGCCGCGGCACCGCCGCGTTGTTGCAATAGCCGAGCTCGTTCCAGACCGGTTCGAGCGGTTGCCGGTTGCCGGCGGAGTCGCTGGCTCGCGCCAGGAGCGTCGTCGACCCGCGGCGTCCCGGCCGCCAGTCACATTCCCATCGTAACCACCCGTACTCGCGGGGCCGATCGATGAGCGTGGCCGTGCGCCAGCTTGTGCCACCGTCGTCGCTCACCTCGACGGCGAGGATGTGCCCGGTACCGGTCCACGCCAGTCCACGGATCATTTGGCTCCCGCGCTGGACGGTTGCGCCATCGGCCGGCTCCAAGATCAGCGCCCGAACGCGCATCTCGCGCACCCCGCGATCCCCGATGACGTAGCGCTCCGTCTGGAAGTGGCCGCGGAACGGGGTGCGCCGCGCCGTGATACTGGAGAGCCACTTCACCGAGGCCATGCCATACCACCCCGGAACCAGCAGCCGCAGTGGCGCGCCGTGCTCGGGGGTCAGCTGCTCGCCGTTCATGCGATCGGCGAGCAGCGTGTCTGGGTGCAAGGCCTCCTTGACCGTCAGCGACCTCGCAAAGCCGTCCGCGCCCTCGAACAGGATCTCGACCGCGGCGGCGTTGACCTCGGCACGCTCCAGAACGTCCGCCAGGGACACGCCATGCCATTCGGCGGTGCTGACTGCGCCCAACCGCCACGGCTCGCCCGGGACGGGCGGACCCATGAAGGCGCGGCCGTTGCCGGCGCACTCGAGCGTCGTCGTCAGATATCGTCGGGGGAATTGCATCAGGTCGTCCGCCGTGAGCGCCATCGGCCGCGCCACGGCGCCGCCGACCGTAAGCCTCACGGGAGCGGGCGGGATGGGAAAGTTGTTGCGAACAAAGAAGCCCGAAACCGGCGTCAAGAGGTCATCCTGCAGTTCAAGTTGGCTTTCCGCACAGAGCGGCTTGGTTCCCAATACCAGGAGTTGGCCGGCCCTCTTCATGCGCGGCCCGACGTTGTGCGTGATGGCGGGCAGCAGGGCCGGCTACCAGTCGCGGCTCGGCTCCAGCTGATCTTCGAGTCGTCCCCGGCAGACGCTGCAGACATAGGCCTCATCCTCGTTCATCCCGCGGTATTCGCCGCCGTCGAGGTAGGCGTCAAGTTCGCGGCCGCAGACATCGCAGGTGACCTCGTGCCCGGCGCATTCGGTGCAGATCCGTTCTCCAGGCTTGAACTCGCTGAAGGTCGCACTGTTCACGCCAAGTCCGACCGCGCGCAGGAGAGCGACGCGGCGGCTGTCGAGGTCCCCCTCGCCGACATCGAGGGTTGCGATGCCGCAGTACTTGCAGGCCGCCGTCTCGTGCTGACTGCGAAGGTCGAGGATCTCCTGGGCAGCTGCCTCCACCGCCTGCTCGGGTGATGGCTCGTCTTGCGACGGGAGGGCTGGCCCGTTGGACGGTTCGAACGTCGTTGAGCGCTTCAGGTAATCGCGGGCATCGTCTGCGTCCTCCGTCGGGACCGCGACAGTGAGCGGATTGGACATGCCAAGGATGGTCGGCGAGGCAGCCAACGTGGTCGATCCAAGGATTGAGACCTTGAAGCCTGCGGTTTCCAGCGTTGTCTTAACCAGGTCGGCATCGCTTCCCGAGACCGTCTCATAGACCGCCGTCCAGTTCGAATCGTCGTCTTCCTTCATTCGTTCCCATTCTCCGATGCCGGCCGCGCCCCTGCCGCCGCCTTGACCGGGACCCGGCCGGTGATGCTGGTGCCGGCCCCAACCGCGGACGTGATCTCGAGCCGGCCACCCAGAGCCTCGATTCGGTCGGACATATTCTGGAGGCCGGAGCCGGGCTTCACGTGCGCGGCGTCGTACCCGCGGCCGTCGTCCTGGACCGCGAAGACGACTTCTCCATTCCGTTGGCTAAGTTGAATCTGCACCCGGCTCGCCCCCGAATACTTGGCGGCATTCTGCAGCGCTTCCAGGCAGCAGAAGTAGATCGCGGCCTCGAGGTCCGCCCGGTATCGGCCGGCGCCGTCCGCGGTCAACTCCACCGGGATTGGCGACCGCCGTCCCTGGGCCTCGAGTGCGGTGGCCAGGCCTCTGTCTGCCAGGAGTGGGGGATAGATGCCTCGCGCCAGCTCGCGCAACGTATTCAGCGACTCGTCGGCATCGGCGGTCAGCTCTTCCAGCAGCGTGCCCATTCGCTCGGGTTGTTTCTTCCAGGCTTGCCGCGCCAGCCCTAGTTTGATTTTGAGGGCGACGAGGTTTTGCTGTGCCCCGTCGTGAATGTTGCGCTCGAGCCGCCGCCGCTCGGCGTCCTGGGCCGAGACGAGTCGCTCGCGCGAGGCGCGCAGCTCCTCGAGTCGCTGCCGCAGATCGGCGGCCAGCCCCACGTTTTTGAGGACCAGGCCCGCCTGGTGCGCCAGGTCGGCCAGCAGCTTCTGCTCGATCGGCGTCAGCGACTCGCCCTTCCGCTTGACGACCGCCAGCGCACCCAGCAGTTCGCCCTGGTGGCTGACCGGGACCACGGTATCGGCGCCCGCGATCTGCAACCGCCCGTCCGCCGCGAGGGCGACCGGCTCGGCAGTCCCGCCGGCGTCGGGGTACTCCGCGGCGCGGTGCAGGGAGGAAGCCGCGCGCAGCCAGACTTCCGCGCGGGTTGCCCCGGTGCCCTGGGCGAGGACGCGCGCCATCTGACGAAGCGTTTCATCGCCGGCGACGGTCTCGCCGATCCGCTCCGAAAAGCGCGACAGCACCTCATAGGGCGTGGCGCGGTCGCCGTAGACGAGGCGGTTCGCGAGCCGCTGCGCCCGACTTCGAAGCGGTTGGAATGCCGCGGCGACGAGGGCGGTCGCGGCAAGCGAAAGAATGAAATTCGCCCGGCCCCCCTGGCCGACCAGGGTCCCGACCCCGATGACGACCGCGATGTAGATGAGCGTGATGGCGGCCGCCAGCGCGCCGTAGGCGAGCGTTCGGTTGATCACGAGATCGATGTCGTAGAGGCGGTAGCGCAGGATGGCGATCGCCATCGAGATCGGCAGCAGGATGATCGTCATGGTGCTGAGCCCAAAAAGGATCGTGGCTCCCGTGCCCGTGAAGATGCCGGCGGGCAAAAAGACGGCGGCGATCAACGGGAAGGCCACCACGAAGAACAGGATGACCGTGGCACCAAAAGCCACCCATTTGATCTGCTGCCGGCCATCCGTATTGGCGCGACGGTACTTGACGACCAGACCGGCAATGGCGGTCAGGACGGCGGGCAGGGCCAGGGCCGACCCAGTCGGAGGCCCGGAGCTGCTGGCTTGTTCGCTGCCAGCGAGGCTCGATGGAGCGTTCGCAGCAAGAGACACCAACCCACTGATCGCGATCAAGACGCTGGCGCCGATCGCGGCCGGGCGCCAGCGCGGGGAGGGTAGGTGTCCGTCCGGAAAGAAGAACACGATGTTGACAAAGGCCAGCAGGAAGATTGCCTCGCCAAGGCCGCCCGCCAGCCAGCCGGCTTGGGTGGCGCCCGGAAGTGGGCCGACACGTACCGCGGTCCAGCTGTACTCGGTCATGATCGACTGAATCGCCGCCTCAACGCCTCCGGCCCAGAAGATCCATCCGACCGGGTTCCTGGGCTGGCGTGAGGCGATCAAGGCACCCACCAATCCAAACGTGATCCCGAAGATTGGAATCTCGGTTCTAAGGGGCAGGCTGTCGTGCCCAACGGGGGTCCCCCCCGTCGAGCCTGCATTCAGAGCCAGGAGCACGAGGTCGCCCACAGCCGCGACGACGATCAGGACCGCGACCGGCCAGACCAGGCGCTGTACGCGACTGGCAGTCGTCATGGTCAGATTGTGGCGTGAGCGCGACTGTGGCGGCAAGGGTGCAGCCATGCCCCCGGGCCCTCGCGGTGGCATCAGGGTAAACCCCTATAGTGGCCCCTCCGGCCTTGACCAGTCGACAAAGGGGGAGCACACTGTCCGAGTAGGCGAAGTTCGGCTGGTTTCGCCACAGGGTGCTGGCGGCGGTTGACATGTTAGGGGGGAGCGATCATGGCGCGGACGGTTGTCGTCGATAAACAAGCCTATAAGCGACGCAACATTGTCGCTGTTTGGCTTGGCTTGCCACTCATTACGCTTGGTATCTATCACGCTGTCTGGTACTACAAGGTCAACAACGAGGCGCGGCGCTATTTGCGTGACAACAGCATTCGCCCCGGAATTGCGCTGCTAGCCGTTACGTTGGGCGTGGTCTTGATCCTGCCTCCTTTCGTCTCGATCTACCGCACGGGCACGCGCGTCCAACGCATGCAAGAGCAGGCGGGGACCCGGTCTCGTATCGAGCCGGCCCTCGCGCTGATACTGGCTTTCCTCGGCTTCCACACCCTTTACATCCAGTCCCATCTGAATAACATCTGGGACTTGTACCTGCGGAATGGCGGCGCTGCGGCGGGGACCGGAGCACGCGCTCTCGCATCTGGTTCGACGGCTCCACAGATTCCGCCTCCGACTGAAATCGACCATATGCCCGAGACCGGGACCGCACCGGAGCAACCCCTGAGCAATTAGGCGCAGGCCATGGCAACTGCTTGGTTGAGAACCGGGCTGATCGCGGGGGCGATCTCGTTTGTAGCCCTGCTGGCGTTGACCGTCGCCGCCACGCTAACCCGTTCGTCCGTCTGCGGACCGGGACAATCCTATTTCCCGGCGGCGTACCTGGTTCTCGGGATCATCGTCGTCCTCAGCGGCGTGGCCGGCTGGTGGACCGTCAGGGCAGGCGGCACCGTCCGCGAGGCGGCGCTGGCGGGGCTGCTCACGGGAGCAATCATGGGCCTGGTCCCGTTCGTGTTCCTGGTCTGGACGCCGCAGTCGGCGCCAATCCGATGTCCCCACGGCCTCGGCTCGGTTGGCAACACCTATGCGTCGATCACGTTCGCGAGCAGCGTCGGCTTTCTGGTCGAAACGGCTCTTCTCGGCG
>DAINCX010000032.1:0-20636 GCA_036732165.1 Candidatus Dormiibacterota bacterium
CGGTCCAGAAGGGCGCCCTCCTGCAGGCGCGTTCCTGGCGCCTCAACGACAAGACCTTCGAAGAAGAAAACCTGGTTACCGCTTAGCTCTCGGGCGCAGGCGCCCGGTGTCGCGCCAGGAAGTACTCGGGTACCGAATTCATCGGCGGCCGCTCCTGGTCCTCGATCTCTTTCTGTTCGATCCAGTAGCGCTCGTCCTCATAGTGGATCAGCTTCATGGTTTTGTTGACTTCCTCGAGCAGGTGAATCCGGTGCCGGTCACCGAGGTGCTTGAGCCCCACCTGCATGATGGCGAACGCCATCTTGGAGAGATCGAAGAGCGTCTGGTTGCGATGCACGCGCATCCCGAGGTCGACTTGGGCAATCGCCCGGAGGCCGTACGCCTCCGAGATCGCCAGCAGGAGGCCGAGCTCGACGCCGTAGCCGCTGAAGAAGGGCACACTCTCCAGCACGCGGCGCCGCCCGGCGTACTCCCCGGACAGCGGCTGGACCAGACCCGATAGCTCCGGGAAGAACAGGTTCAAGAGGGGACGCGCGGCCAGCTCGGTGACCCGGCCGCCACCCTGCGCGTGGATTTCGCCGCCGTACGCAAGTGGTCGGCGGTAGAAGCCCTTGACGTAGTGGATCTCCGGGTCACTCAAGAGCGGGCCGAGCAGGCCATAGACGAACTTGGGGGCGATGTTGCTGATGTCGGTGTCGACCCAGCAGATCAGGTCACCCTTGAGCACGAAGAGGCTCTTCCAGAGCGCTTCGCCCTTGCCGTGGAAGGCGCCGTAGCGCGGCAGGATCTCGTGGTGCTGCACCACGCTCACGCCGGCCCGCTCCGCGATGGTGGCGGTCCGGTCCGAGGACGCCGAGTCGATCACCACGATCTCGTCGAGCAGGGGAACGCGGTCCATCAGCGCGTGTTTGAAGGTGCGGATGACTTTGCCGACGGTGTTCTGCTCGTTCAGGGTGGGTAGGCCCAGGCTGATCGTGATCCCCTGGCGCTCCTTCAGGTCGACGAGGCGGCGGAGCTCGGCAAACTCCTTGCTGTGGAAGGTGTTCTCGGCGAACCAGCGGTCGACCCGCTCGGCAGCCGCGGCCCGGCTCTCGACACGGAATGGACGGTCGGGGTCCTTGAGCGCGGTGACGGGCCCGGCGGCTTTCGCCACCATCACGCTGCCGGGGAGCCGGCGCAGCAACCGGCTCACGGGAGCCCCCAGCACCATCGGCCGGTGCATCAGGCTCAAGGTCGCGCCGAGCACGATCAGCTGGTGGGAGGCGGCTTCCCGGATGATCGCCTCGCGGACCGAGGTGGAGAGCACCGTCTGGCGTTGCACCGGGATGTCCACCCGGCTCGACAGCTTGAGGAAGGCCGCCTCCTCACGCGCGCGCGATTCGGCCGAGATGCGGGGATTGAAGACGTGCAGGACCCAGAGCTCGGCGCCGGTCTCGCGGCAGACGGTGCTGGCCAGGCGCAGGGCCAGCTCGGCGTTGGGCCCACCACGCACCGGCACCAGCACGCTCTTGATCGGCGTGACATCAGGACGGATGAGCGCGACATCGCAAGGTGGTTCCACCAGGAGGTCTTCCACGGCGTTGTTCCACGTCGTGTCCGATCGGCCGCGGCCGGTCCCCGCTTCCAGGACGAGGAGGTTGGTGTCGGTTTCCAGGACCGCCTCCCGGATTCCTTGCGCCGCCACGTGCGCGATCCGGACCTGCCCGCGTAACTCCCCCGGGCCGCGCTCGGCATAGCGCGTGATTCGCGACAGCAGGGTGCGGTAGGCGCGCGCCACCTCGACGCCCTCACTGAGAGGTCGGTCGGGGGCCATCTCGATCACGCCGAGGAGGGTTCCGCGCGAGTCCTCGGCGTTGAGGAATGGCGACACCGCTTTGAGGAGCGGCCCGGTCCGCGCCGGGTTCGTGGTCGGGACGAGGACGCGGTAGTGGCTCACCCGCGGTTGAGGAGGGGTTCGAGGCGCTCGCGGATGATGGTGTCCCAGGACAGCTCGCGCATCACATGCCGTCGGAGTTGGGTGGCCTCGTCGGCGAGCGCGGCCATCACGGCCTGGCTGAAGGCCGCGGAGCCGGCCTCGACCGGGACGTACCGCGGGCCGGCCGGTGCTACCTCGCGAAACGCGCGCAGGTCGGTGCACACGACGGGCGTCCGAAAGATGGCGGCCTCCGCCAGTGGCAGCCCAAATCCTTCACTCGTGCTCGGGAGGATGACCACGTCGCTCAGCATATAGAGGTCGGAGAGGGTGGAGGCATCCACCGCATACGCCCCCTGCGCACCCGGCGGCTGCTGCTCGAAGAGGAAGCAGACCGAGTCCTCGACACCGAGCTGCCCGCTCAGGGCCTTGAGCTCGTCGACGTATGCCTGGGCCCTGGGATTGTGCGGTCCCGGCGGGCCGGTGATCAGGAGCCGGACGGTTCGGCCCGACGCCCGCACCGCGGCGGCCGCCTCAACCGCCCACTCGAGGTTTTTGCGCTTGGTGATGCGAACCGGCGCGAGGAGCAAGACCTCCGCCTCGTCGAGCTGTAGGCGCTGGATCAAGCCGCGCGTCGTGGGGCCGATCCGGAGCAGCGCATCGGGGTCGATCCCGTTCGGGATCACACTGCCCGGATCCTGGGCCGTGCCGGTCAGCCGCTCCCATTCCTCGCGCCGCTGCGTCGAGATGAACACCGGAGTGATGCGTGGGTGCTGCCGGCGCAGGTAGGACCACGGCTCGCCCTCATGCATCAGCGGCTGGTAGAGGGGATTCACCCAGCTGAGGTCGTGGCACCAGGAGATGATGCGAGGGCCCGGCCGATCGGCCAGCTCCCAGAGGACCGAGGTCAGCGCCAGGTTGAAATGCAGGCTGAGCGCGTTATGGACGATCAGGACGTCCAGAGATCCCAGGTGGGAGGCGAGCCGCTCATGCAGGCACGCCCGCAGGCTCTCGAAGGTGGCCGGGATCTCCCCCCCGTCCAGCGCGTCGCGCGTGGCGCTCACCTCCGGATGCTTGGAGTCCAGCTCCGGGATCAGGATGAGCTGAATCGTCGTCGGGGAGGGGAGAGGGCCTCCTCGGCCGCTGAGGATCGTGACCGGATAGCCGCGCTGGCTCAGGCGGCGAGCCTGTTCGTAGAGGATCGTTTCCACCCCACCGATCACCGGCGGACAGGTGTAATGGAGCAGCCCGATCCTGGGTGGAGGCGCCATCCCGATGGTCAGGTGATCAGGGGCGGTTCGTCGAGGACCACTTCCAGGTCGTCCGGTTTCTCGAGGATTTCGACCTGCGGGCGGCCGCCATTGTAGGCGACGGTGAAGGAGAGCTTCCCGCTGCCGACGCGCATGCCGTTGACCTCCACGGTTTTTGCCTGGCCAAACGGGACCGGGTTCAGATAAAGGCGGCCCGCCGTGCTGTCCGGGACGACGCCGAGCGCCGTCTGCAGCAAGTGAAAGGCCGCACCGGCACCCCACGCCTGCGGATTGCAGGACACGAGGTACTCCGCTGGACCGTTATTGAAGCGCTCATCCCGTCGAAAGCCGCAGAACAGTTCCGGCAAGCGGTAGTTCGGCATCCGGAAGCCGGCCTCCATGATGCCCTCGATCACCTGGCTGGCCGCCGCCGCGTGCCGGTAGCGACGCAGTCCGGCGACCGCGATGGAATTGTCATGCGGCCAGACCGTTCCGTTGTGATAGCTCATCGGGTTGTAGTGCGGGGATTTGCTGGACAGGGTCCGAATGCCCCAGCCGGAAAACATGTCCGGCGCCATCAGCCGATCCCGCATGATCTCGGCGCGCTCCAGATCGCAGATGCCCGCCCACAGGCAGTGCGCTGGGTTGGAGGTGATGGAGGGAACCGGGACTTTGGACCGGTCGAGGGCCTGGGCATAGAACTGCTCCTGGTCGAGCCAGAATTTGAGCTCGAACCGGCGCCGTAACTCCCCGGCTTCCCGGGCAAGCCGCTCCGCCAGCGGGCCCTGGCCCATGCGGCCGAAAATTCGGCTCAAGCCGAGCTTCGCCTGGTACACGTATCCCTGGACCTCGACCAGGGCGGCGGGGAGTTCGGCCGGCCGGCCGTCGGGGTAGAGCAGCGAGTCCGACGAATCCTTCCAGCCCTGGTTGCGCACGCCGCCCCGCGCCCGTTCCGAATACTCGACGAAGCCGTCGCCGTCCGCGTCGCCATAGCGATCAATCCATTCCAGCGCCCCGAGGGTGGCCGGCAGCAGCTCGACGAAGAGGTCGGCGTCGTTGAGCCAGTCCATCATTTCGACCACCGCCACCAGGAAGAGGGGCGTGGCGTCGACGGTCCCGAAATACGGGGTGTGCGGGATCAGCTTGAGATTCGCCAGCTCGCCGTAGCGGAGCTCGTGGAGAATCTTTCCCGGTTCTTCCTCGCGCTCGCGGTCGATCGCCCGGCCCCGGTGCTGGGCGAGATAGCGCAACGTGCCCCGCGCGATCTCGGGGTTCACCATCAGCATCTGGATCGACGTGATCAGCGAGTCGCGGCCGAAGGGCACGCTGTACCAGGGGAGCCCCGCCATCGGGAGCAATCCGGTATCGAACTCCTCGACCAGGATGCGGAGATCCATCTGGCTCCGGCGGAGGAGACCTCGGTCGAGGAACGCGTTGTCGGTCTTGATCGTGGTCGTGAGCTCCTGCCAGTGCCGGTAAGACTCCTGCAGGGCCGCGAGCGCGTCCTCCTGCAGAAACGAGAGGACCGTTTCGTCCTCACCCAGCCCGGGGATCACGTCCACCATCAGGCTGATCGTTTGCTTCGGCTCCAGGCGATGGGCATAGGTCAGCGAGTGTGCATCGCTCCGCGTGGGCGGCCGGTCGACCAGGACCTGCGTCTGCCGGTAGACGCGGTCCCGCCCGTCGTAGCCGAAGGTGATGCCCGAGTCGGTGACCTGTGGCGCGCGACGCGTCCCCAGCCCGCGCGACTCGTGCCCGTGGAGGGCACCCACCGTGCCGCGGACGTCGAACATGTCGAGGAAGTCCGCATCGACGTGCAACGACAGGTCGATATCGACCGGCTCGCTGCCGCAATTCTGGATCCCGATCCGTTCGTGCAGGCCGCCGTGGATGAACCGGGTGCGCCGGATGCTCAGGCTCTGTTGCGGGATGCGCCGCTTGCCCTCGTCCAGCTCGAGCACGGGATTGACCATCTGGAAGGTGGCGACGTACGACTCGTCGACCGAGGCCGAGAGGAGGATGGGCTCGAGGCCGTTCAGGCGAAATTCATAGGTCGACAGGAAGCGCGTGTCCGAGAAGTACAGCCCGAGGCCCCTGCTGTTGCCTGCCGGGATATCGCCCATCTCATCGGACACCATCATGATCCGGTTCTCTTTGAGAACAACCCGGCCGTCCGGCACGGTGCCTATTATAAGTTCGCCTTTTCAGAATGCTTATCCTTCGGTGGGTGAAATGCTGATACCTACACCGGAGATCTGATGGCGATCCCGCTGGTCGCCATCATTGGTCGCCCCAATGTGGGAAAGTCCGCGCTCTTCAACCGCATCATCGGCGAACGCCGTGCGATCGTCGATCCGATGGCGGGGCTGACGCGCGATCGGCTCTACGCCGAGGCTGAGTGGCGAGGTCGCCGATTCACGATTGTCGACACCGCCGGGCTGGTGCTCGGCAAGGATCGCGATGAGGTGCCGGAGCAGCGGGAGCTCCGCCGGCGGATGGAGGAGCAGAGCCGCCTCGCAATTGAGGAAGCCGACATCATCCTCTTTGTCCTGGATGTTCGCGAAGGCCTGACGGCGGTCGATCGGGACATCGCCGAGCTGTTGCGGAGGTCTCGCACCCCGGTGTTGATCCTGGCGAATAAGTCCGATGGCCGTGGACGCGAGGTGCTGGCCACTGAGTTCTACGAGCTCGGGCTCGGCGACCCGCTCCCGATCTCCGCGCTGCATGGGACCGGCAGCGGCGACCTTCTGGATACCGTGGTCGAGCTCCTTCCGCCACCGCGTCCCGAGATCGTCGATGACGCGGTCGCCGGTCGCTTCGCCATCCTCGGCCGGCCGAACGTCGGCAAATCATCCTTGCTCAACGCCCTGCTCGGCGATGAGCGGAGCCTGGTGACGGCCGTACCCGGGACGACGCGAGACCCGGTAGACACCACCCTCGACTACGAGGGCAAGCGGCTGACGCTGATCGACACGGCCGGGATCCGGCGTCACGGCCTGACCCGCGGCGTCGAGCAGTACTCGCTGCTGCGTGGTCTGCGCGCGATGGAGCGCTCGGACGTTGCGATGCTGGTGCTGGATGCCGCCGACGGCGTGACCGCCCAGGACCTGCACATCGCGGGCTACGTGGTCGAGGCCGGCCGCGGCCTGGTGGTCGTCCTCAACAAATGGGACCTGCTGTCCACCGAGGAGAAGGAGGAGAAGGTCTGGCGCAAGCGGATCAAGGAGCAGTTCAGCTTCGCCCCCTGGGCCCCGATCTCCTATATCTCGGCAAAAACCGGCCAGCGGGTCGCCCAGCCGCTCGAGGTCGCGCTCAAGGTGGTGGAGCAGCGTGCACGTCGCGTCAGCACACCGGAATTAAATCGCTGGCTGCGCACCACGCTCTCCCAGCGGCAAACCCCGACCCGAAAGGGCAAGCGACTCAACGTCCTGTACGTAACCCAGGCCGAGGCATCAACCCCGACGTTCGTGTTTTTCGTGAACGACCCCGAACTCGTCCACTTCTCCTACCGTCGCTTCCTCGACAGCCAGATCCGCAAGCAGTTCGGCTTCGAAGGCACCCCGCTGCGTCTCGTATTCAGGAAACGCGGCGACGGCTAGTAGAGCTTTCCGGGAGTAGAGGCAAGCGCGGCGCCCGACATGAGCAGACCAACGACGATTACGGCGACACCGATGATCCGAACCGTAACTAAGGGGAGACGAAGCTTGAACTGGTTGATGAGCTGGTCGCTCATCCCCGATGATCGCCAGACCATCCGAGCACCACTAGCGATCCAAACGATCCCGACAATGACCAGCACCCATCCGCCGCTGAAC
Source organism: Candidatus Dormiibacterota bacterium (assembly GCA_036732165.1). Lineage (GTDB taxonomy): Bacteria > Chloroflexota > Dormibacteria > CF-121 > CF-121 > JALYYC01. The sequence continues at coordinate 6,978 of DAINCX010000032.1, forward strand.
GAACCATCGGGGTTCTTGAAATACAGGTGGACGGGGTCGAGAACATATTTAGCCATCGACTACTAGGCGTGACTAGGAAAGTTACCCCGTTCTTGCACGGCGAGAGCCGCATTCGAAGAGAGTCGGGGAGACAGGATTTGAACCTGCGGCCCCTTGAACCCCATTCAAGTGCGCTACCAGGCTGCGCTACTCCCCGAGGGCGCTAATTGTAAGGCCCCGGGGCGAAAGGATTCGGGTTCTTAGGCGGCGAGGAGGCTCCGGAAGTCTCCGGAGAAGTTCTCGAGAACCTCGTGAACCTCGAGCAGGTCGTCAGCCGAGATATTGGGGGTCTGGCCGCTCGCCCGGGAATGTAGCTCCAGCTGCAGCTCGAACATCGCGCGACCGTCCTGGGCGTTCATCTCGTCTTCACTGACTCCCTGTTATTTGATACCGCCGATGTCACTATAGTAAGAAGTCTCATTGTCGCTGTCAAGTTCCAGATCGATGCGATCTCGAAGGGGGAACGGAGACCGAGGCCGTCCGGTTTCGGTCTATCCCCGGCGAGCGTCGAGGCGGGCGCCCGGAGCGTGGCCCCGGCGGACGGTGCGGAAGGCCAGTCCGGCCCCCGTCACCAGCAGCAGACCCCCGATCAGGATTGGGCCGACGGCCAGGGGGAAGAAGCTCGGGTTGTCGAGATCGTTCTCGGCAAAGCCGAGGAACATCATCAGCAGGATCGAGATCAGGCCGAAGAGGGTCGCGCCCAGGAAGGCGCCCAACTCGAGATTGGTGGCCGGCGGGACGTTGGTGGTGTGGGGAGCGGCCATGATGCCGGCCCGAACCCCGAAGGCGATCAGGGCGATGAGGCTGAGGCCGGCGGCGGCCGTAAAGACGACGGCCACCACGATGACCGAGAACACGCCTCCGCTGGTGAGCCCGTCGAACAGATTCATCCCGGGAGATTTTAGCGCGTCGGGTCGAGCGCGGCTTGCACGAGTTTCTCTTCCTGGGCCTGGTGGGCGATTGCGTAGCCCTCGCTGGGGCTGGCCCGCTCCGGACGCCCGACGTAGCCGAGGGAGAGCTGGTCGGGCAGCTTGGGCTCCAACCGCCGCTTGACGTGCGACCAGGCGCCCATGTTCATCGGCTCCTCCTGGACCCAGATCACCTGCTTGGCATTGGGGTATTTGGCAATCACGCCCAGCAGGTCATCGGTGCGGAGCGGCTCGAGCAGCTCGAGCCGGATGATCGCCAGGTCCTTTAACGCCGCGCGGAGGGGGTTGGCGACCAGGTCGTAGTAGACCTTGCCGGTGCAGAGGATGATCCGGGTGACCTCCTCGCGGCGCTCAGCCATCAGCGGGTCGTCGATGACGCGCTTGAACCCGTTGGCGCTCAGGTCTTCGAGTTTCGAGACCGAGGCCTTCGCGCGAAGCAGGCTCTTGGGCGTCATGATCACGAGCGGCCGCGGGCGTGTGTGCAGCGCCTGGCGGCGCAGCGCGTGGAAGTATTGCGCCGGCGTGCTCGGGTAGAAGACCCGGATGTTGCCTTCGGCCGCCAGCTGCAGAAAGCGTTCGAGCCGCGCGCTGGAGTGCTCCGGCCCGGCGCCCTCGTAGCCGTGGGGGAGGAGGAGGGTCAGTCGTGACGGCTGGCCCCATTTCGCCAGCCCGGACACGATGAACTGGTCGATGATGATCTGGGCTCCGTTCGCGAAGTCTCCGAACTGGGCTTCCCAGCAGACCAGCGCCTCCGGGGCCTCCGCGCTGTAGCCGTACTCGAAGCCCAGCGCCGCGTACTCCGACAGCGGGCTGTTGTGCAGCTCGAAGGTAGCGCTGGCTCCGACGAGGTGCTGGATCGGCGCCCAGCGCTTGCCGGTCTTCGGGTCGTGGAAAACCAGGTGCCGTTGGCTGAATGTGCCGCGCTCGGTGTCCTGACCGGTCAGGCGCACCGGGATGCCGCTGGTGACCAGACTGGCGAAGGCGAGCTCCTCGGCCTGGGCCCAATCGATCTCCCGCTCGGCCAGCGGCGCGCGCCGGCGCTCGATCTGTTTGGCCAGCTTCGGGTGGATGGTGAAGCCCTGCGGCACCGCGACGAGCTGCCGGCTCAGCGATTCGAGGATATCGGGGGCCACGGTGGTCTTGATGTCGGTTTCGGGGGTGTGATCCATCGCTGGTCGGTGCGTTTCCGGCGCATGGGCCGCCCGGGTCTTGACGTTCTCGTGGGCCGCCTTGAGCCGCTCGTCCGCGGCCGCCGCCCGTTCGGCCGCGTCATCGGCCGTGAGCAGGCCCTCTTCGATCAGCTGCGCGGCGAAGAGCTCGCGAACCGAGGGCTGGTCTTTGATCGCCTCATACATCAGCGGTTGCGTATAGGCGGGCTCATCGGTTTCGTTGTGGCCGACCCGGCGATAGCCGATCAGGTCGATGACCACGTCGCGACCGAATTTCTGCCGGAAGGCGACGGCCAGGCGGACCGCGCTCACGCAGGCGGTGATGTCGTCGGCGTTGACGTGCACGATCGGCAGGTCGAAGCCCTTGGCGACGTCCGACGCATACCGGGTCGACCGCCCCTCCTCGGGCGAGGTGGTGAAGCCGACCTGGTTGTTGGCGATCAGGTGGAGGGTCCCGCCGGTCGTATAGCCGGCCAGCTTCTGCAGGTTGAGGACCTCCGCCACGACGCCCTGGGCCGCGAACGAAGCATCACCGTGGATCAGGATTGGCACCGTCCCGGTCCGATCGAGGTACAGCTCGGCACCCTTTCGACGCGTCTGTTGGGCGCGGGTCCAGCCCTCGACCACCGGGTCGACCGCTTCGAGATGGCTCGGGTTGGCGAGCAGGCTCACCGAGACTTGCTTCCCGTTGGGCGTGAGGTAGGTCCCCTCCGCCTCGGCGTGGTACTTGACGTCACCGGTGGTGTCGCCGGCCACGAGCCGCTCCTGGCTCTGCTCGAACTCGACGAGGATCGACTCGTAGGGCCGGTTGACGACATGGGCGATGACGCTGAGCCGCCCGCGATGCGCCATGCCCATGGTGACCTGGCGGGCGCCGTTGTCGGCGAGCAACTGCAGCGCCTCCTCGAGCATCACCACCATCGAGTCCAGGCCTTCGATCGAAAACGTCTTCTGGCCGAGGAAGGTCCGCCGCAAATAGCGGTCCATGGTCTCGACCTTGGTGAGCCGCCCGAGCAGCTGCAACTTGCGTTCCGGTGAGAGCGGCTGCCGGTAGCGGCCCGACTCGATCTTTTCGCGGAGCCAGTTGCGCTGTTCGTGGCTCGAGATGTGCTCGATCTCGTAGGCGATGGTCCCGCAGTAGGTTTCGTGCAGATAGGGCAACGCTTCGGCGAGCGTGTCACCCGGGACTCGCACCCGCAGCACGCCGGCGGGGACGGCTTCCATCATGGCCGGCGTCAGGCCGTGGTTCATGGCATCGAGCGATGGATCGCCAGCCGGCGGACTGCCCAGCGGGTCGAGTCGCGCGGCCAGATGGCCGTGACTGCGGTAGGCCGCGACCAGCGCCATCCCGGCGGCGACCGCCCGGAGCATCTCGGCCTCGGCGGTGGGGGAGAGCGGCGTCACGGCTTCGCCTGGAACGGTGCTCACGCGTGCCGGCTCGGAAGCCCCGGCGGGCATCGGCACATGCATCGCCTCGAAGACGGACTCGTAAAAGCCGTCGGCGCCGGCCAGGAGCTCGTCGATCCGGCGGAGGAACTCCCCCGACTCGGCACCCTGGATCACCCGGTGGTCATAGGTGCTGGTCAGGGTCATCACCTTGGAGACCCCCAGCTGGCGCAGTCCGGTGTCGGCCAGGGCGCTGAACTCCGGCGGATAGCCGATCGCGCCGGTGGCCACGATGGTGCCCTGGCCCTTCATCAGGCGCGGCACCGAGGCGCTGGTGCCGATCCCGCCCGGATTGGTGAGGACGATGGTCGCCCCGCTCAGGTCGTCGGCGGCCAGCTTGCCGGTTCGGGACTTGGCGACCAGCGTTTCGTAGCGGTCGCGGAAGGCCGTGAATTCAAGCCGGTCGGCGTCGTGCACCACCGGGACCATCAGCATCCGGCTGCCGTCCTGGCGCTGGACATCAACCGCCAGGCCGAAATGGACGCCGCGGGCGACCCGCGTTGGAACCCCATCGACCCGGTCGAAGCTGATCGCCATCGACGGCACATCTTTGACGGCGCGGACCGTGGCGAAGGCGACGAGGTGCGTGTAGGAGACCTTTTCCGGCCGGCCGGCCGCCTGGATGCCCTGGTTCAGCTGGCGTCGCCGCCGGTCGAGGACGTCGACCCGAACCGTCCGGAAGCTGGTCGCCGTCGGGACCTGGAGGCTCTCTTCCATGTGCTTGACGAGCGCGCTCATCGCGCCACGCAGGGGGATGGATCCGGTGGGCAACTGGGCCGGCGTTGCGGGTTGCGCAGGAGCGCTTGGCGCGGGCGCGGCCTCTTTGGCCGGGGCAGCGGGCGTCGCCTCCGCGGATCCCTGGGCCTCGATCGCCTGCAGCACGTCGCGCCGCCGGATCGAGCCGTCGGGACCGGTGCCCTTGATCCGGGCCAGGTCCACGCCGCGGGCACGGGCCAGCAGGGCCGCTCCCTCGGTGACGCCGGCCGGCGTGGCCGCGGGTTCGCCGTTGGGAGCCGGACGCTCGACTTCGGCCGGCGGCGCGGCAGCCGCTTTCGATTCAGGCGCCTTTTTGGCCGCCGGCGTGTCGGCCACCTTCGTGGACGCCGCCGTCGCGACCGGCTTATCTGCCGCCGCGCCCACCTCGATCTCGGCCAGCGGGGCGCCCACCGCGATGGTGGCGCCGGCGTCGGCGAGAATCTTCGATAACCTGCCGCTCTTCGGGGAGGGGACCTCGGCGTCGACCTTGTCGGTCGTCACCTCGACCAGGCCTTCGCCCTCCTGGACCGAGTCGCCGACCTGCTTCAGCCACTTGGCCACGGTGCCCTCGGTGACCGACTCACCCATCTCCGGGAGCGTGACCTGGACGGTCGACGGTGGCACGGTGAGAATTCTACCCACGAAAGCTCGAATTCACCGGCTAACATCTAATTCGAATGACGTTCAAGGAAAAGCTGCGGGCAAGCGAGGAGGCGAGCCAGTCGCTCCTCTGCCTCGGGCTCGACCCTGAGCCCGACCTGATGCCGATCCAGATCGAGGCCACGCCCGCCGGGGTGGCGAGCTTCGTTCGTGAGATCGTCGAGGCCACCGCCGACCTCGTTTCCTCGTACAAGCTCAATCTCGCCTTCTTCGAGCGCTGGGGCCGTGAGGGCAACGGGCTGCTGGACCAGGTGATGGCGATGCTTCGGCCGGGCAAGCCGGTCATCTTCGATGCCAAGCGCGGCGATCTGGGGAGCACCGCGCAGGCCTATGCCCACGGCATCCTGCAGGCGTGGGGGGCCGACGGCGTCACCGTCAATCCCTACCTCGGGTATGACTCGGTCGCCCCCTTCCTCGCGCATAAGGACAAGGAGGTCTTCGTCCTCTGCCGGACGTCCAATCCGGGTGCCAACGAGTTTCAACACCTGCGCGTCGACGGCGAAACCCTCTACCGGCACGTGGCTCGCGCCGGGGTGCGCTGGGATCACTACGGCAACCTCGGCTTCGTGGTCGGCGCGACGGCACCGGCCGAGTTGCGCGACGTCCGGCAGATCGCGGGCGACCGGCTGCTCCTGGTGCCGGGGATCGGGGCGCAGGGCGGCGACCTCGCGGCCGCCGTCCGCGCGTCGATCCGGTCCGACGGGCGCGGCGCCATCATTCCGATCTCGCGCGGGATCCTCTTCGCATCAGGAGGCAAGGACTTCGCCGATGCCGCACGACGGGCGGCCCTGTCGTACCGCGACGCGATCAACGCGGTCCGGGCAGAGCCCGTCACGGCCCGACCGTAGGCTGAGGATGCCCGGCATCGTCGCCGGCGCGCTCGTCGCCCACCCGCCGGTGCTCGTCTCGGAGGTCGGTGGCGCCAATGCGAGGCGAGTCGAGGCGACGGGGTCGGCGCTTCGCCGGCTCGATGGCATCCTGAGCCGCGTGCCGGTCGACCTCGTCATCGTCATCTCGCCGCACGGCCCGGCAAGCGTCCGCGAGCTCCCGGTGCGGCGAGGACCGCAGGTCGCGGGCGACCTTGGTCGATTCCGTGCCTCGCGAGTTCGCGTGGCCGCCGAGGTTGATCTGGCCTGCGCGACACGGCTGGTCTCGACCGCGGAGGCGGCCGGGTTTCCGCTCTCCTGGTCGGACGATCGCGACCTCGACCACGGCGTAGTGGTGCCCTTCCATTTCCTCCCGCGGACGACGGCGGGCCGCCCCTGCCTGTTCCTGGGGATCAGTGATTGGCCCCTCGCGCGCTTCCAGGAGGTTGGCGCCTGGCTGCATGCCCAGCTCCAGGATCGGGAGGTCCTGCTGGTCGCCTCGGGGGATCTCTCCCATCGCCTGACTCGCGACGCCCCGTATGGGTTCAACCGGCAGGGACCGGTCTTCGATGGCCTGGTCGTCGATGGGCTCCGCAGCCAGCAATGGGAACGCATCGAGACGATGGACCCGGACCTGGCGGACCAGGCCGGTGAGTGCGGGCTCCGACCGCTGGCCATGCTCCTGGGCGCGGCGCGCGTCGCTGGCCTGCATTCCGAGGTCCTCAGCTATGAGGGACCCTTCGGCGTCGGGTATCCGGTCGTGCATTTCGGCCACCAGGCGCCGGTGATGGATATGCAGGAGCTGGGCCGGCGCGCCATCGCGACCTACCTGCGCGAGCGCCGCATCATCGAGCCACCCGAGCCCGTCCCGTCCGACCTTCAGGCGCCGTCGGCAGTCTTCGTCACGCTGCGAAGGCACGGCGAGTTGCGCGGCTGCATGGGCAGCATCCGCCCGGTCGAGCCGAGCGCCGTCCGCGAGGTTATTCGCTACGCGATCGCTTCGGCACTTCGAGATCCGCGCTTCGATCCGGTCGAGCTCGATGAGGTGCCGGAGCTCACCGTGTCGGTTCAGCTGCTGGATCCGCCGGAACCAGTCGACGACCCGCACAGCCTCAATCCCGCCGTCTACGGCGTCATCGTTCGCCAGGGCGACCGGCAGGCGCTGCTGCTGCCCGGGATCGAGGGCATCGACACGACGGCGCAGCAGTTCGAGGCGGCCTGCGACAAGGCGGGGATCGATCCTCGCACTCCGGTGATGCTGGAACGCTTTCGCACCCGGAGTATCGAGTGATTGCCCTCCTCGTCAACCCCGAGCAAGCCGGGCATGCCTCCGCCGGACACCCCGAGCGTCCGGAGCGGGTCAGCGCCATCCTGGACGCCATCAAGCGCGCCGACCTCGGGCTCAAGCCGCAGCTCGCCCGGCCGGCCCCGGAGGCGCTGATCGACGCGGTGCACGAGGTGAGCTACGTCCAGCGGCTTGACGAGGCGGCGGGACGGGGTGGAGGATACCTCGATCCCGACACCTACATGACGGCGATGTCGATGCTGGCGGCACGCACCGCCGGAGGCGCGGTCGTCGAGGGCGTCACCCAGGTGCTCGCCGGGACAGTCTCGACCGCCTTTGCCGTGGTTCGCCCGCCAGGTCACCATGCGGAACGCGCCCACGCCATGGGGTTCTGCCTGCTGAACAACGTCGCCATCGGCGTCGCGGCCGCGCGCGCCCAGGGCAGCAGCCGCATCGCGATCATCGACTTCGACGTCCATCACGGCAACGGCACGCAGCACACGTTCGAGGACGATGCGAACCTCTTCTACGCGTCGACCCACCAGTTTCCCTTCTATCCGGGAACCGGCGCCGCCTCCGAGCGTGGCCCGAACGGGACCATCCACAACCTGCCGCTGGCCGCCGGGAGCGGCGACAAGGAGTTCCTCAAGGCCTACGAGAAGACGGTTGGGCCTGCCCTCGACGCCTTCGGGCCGGAGCTGATCCTGGTCTCGGCCGGCTTCGATGCCCACCAGGACGACCCGCTGGCAGGCCTCGAGGTGACCACCGACGGGTATGGGGAGCTGGCCGCCTTGATCCGGGGCTGGGCGGCGCGTCACACCACCGGCCGCAGCGTCTGGATGCTGGAGGGCGGCTATGACCTGCCCGCGCTGGGGTCCTCGGTGGTGGCCTGCCTTCGCGCCCTATCGGCGCCGGACCGCTGATACAATAGCCGCCTCGCTGATCTCAGGTATGGGAGGCAGGATCCATGGCCAAGGCGCGCGATAAAGGCAGGCGCGAGGTCAAGAAGAAAAAGAAGGAGAAGAAGCCCAAGGGGGCTCCGACTCCTCTGGGCGGCGTCGGCTTCACCCCACGGCATGAGCCCGGACCGACGGGCCCACCGCCGGGAGCGCCGTCCGAATAGTCAGGCGGGTCACCGGCGCCCTTGTGGCGCTGGGACTCCTCGTTTCCGCGGTGCCTGCACACGCGGACGATCCAAACACGCTTGCCGACAGGCTGGCCCGCATTCAGCAAGCCCAGCAGCAACAGCAACAGCATCTCAGCACCCTCCAGGCCCAGCAGGGCGATGCGCAGCAAAAGCTCGCGGCGCTCCAGGCCCAGCTGGTGCAGAGCGACGCGGATCTGGCCCCGGTGGCGAGCCAGGTGCAGGCGCTGCAGGCACGGCTGGCCGACGCGGCGACGCAGCTATCGCACGACCAGCTCGCCTACCAGCAACACCTGGCCGGCTTCCGCGCCGACATCCGCCAGGTCTACGAGCTGGGCGGCACGCGATGGTTCGAGTTCATCGTCTCGGCGCGCAGCTTCGACGACCTGCTGAACCGGACGATCTACTTGCAACAGGTCACCGTGGGCGAGTTCCAGGTGGCGCGCACGCTGCAGGCCGAACGACGCGCCCTCGAGGCGCAGCGACAGCTGCTCACGCAACAACAGGCAGCGTTGGCCCCGCTCCTGGCCGCGCTGCAGGCACGGGCAAACACGGTCGCCGGCCAGGTCGCCAGTATCGCCAGCTATGACAGCCAGCTCGATGCGGCGCGACGTCAGACGCTGATCCAGCTCGCCGGCCTGCGGGGCCAGAGTCGGTCGCTGCAGGCGGCGCTCGATCGATACCAGACGGAGGCGGCGCAGGCCGCGCTCAAAGGTTCGGCAGCGGCATATGCCGCCACCTGCCCGGCCGCCGCCCCCGCCGGATCGGTGCGATTCTGCGGACACGGCTGGGGCCACGGCGTCGGCCTGGGGCAATGGGGCGCAAAGGGCATGGCGCTGGCCGGATTGAGTTACCGCTTCATCGACCAGCACTTTTACACCGGGGCCACCTGGGCGAGCCTCGACACGGCGAACACCCCGATCCATGTGGCGGTGCTGTGGGGGACGGCAACCTACCGCGTCGTGCCGAGCGGGCCGGCGCAACTGGTGACTGGATCTCGTACCGTGAACCTGGCGGCGGGTCAGTCGGTCAGCCTCAACGCGGCCGGCGGCGTCCAGAAAGTGGTGCCCCTCAACGCCACCACGCGGTTGGCGGTCTACGGGCCATCCGGGCTCTACCACCGCTACCGTGGCACCATCGTGGCCCAGCCGAGTGGCGGCCTCGAGTACATCATCAATGTCCTGCCGATCGAGGACTACCTGCGCGGGCTCGGGGAAGTGCCGCCATCGTGGCCGCTCGAGGCGATCAAGGCCCAGATCGTGGCGGCCCGATGCTACGCGCTCACCCACCTGGGCAGCACGGCCCTCTACGACGTCGACGACACCACGCAGTACCAGGTCTACCTGGGTGCGGACAATGAGAGCGGCTCACAGAACGCCGCGGTCGACCAGACCAGCGGACAGGTCCTGATGTCAGGCGGGCACGTCATCGTCGCCTTCTTCTCCGCCTCGGACGGCGGTCACACGGCGAACGTCTCGGATGTCTTCGGGGGTTCGCTGGCCACCTACCCGTACCTCAAAGGGGTTGCCGACCCCTGGGACGTCGTTGCGCCGCGACACACCTGGTACACCGGGATCTATTCCTACGCCACCCTGGAGCGGATCTATTTCAGTGCGGCCGACATCGCGAGCTACGGGCACCTGCGCGGGCTCGACCTCCATGACCGCGATTCCTCCGACCGCCTCAACACCGTCGGCTTGATCGGATCGCGGGGTGTCAAGCGGATCGGCGTCCAGGCCTTCCTGCATGCCTTCAACCGCTCGCCCCTGACCGGCAACGACGTCCTCTGGAACGAGATGTTCGGCGTCACTCCGAGTTCGAGTTGGCCGTACTGGCACTGATCGACTGATCCGGAAACAACCGAGTCTCTCGGTTCTCTGCCGTAGTTCGTCACGTTGTTAGTCAGAAAGACCGCGTCGCTCTTACCGATCTGGGGTCGCGCACTGTAAGATCCGCGCCGGACGTTGAGGTCGTCTGCCCACTCAGGCGACTTCAACCATCCGAATCACTAAGTGGGAAGTGATCCGATGAACGGCGATCCCGGTAAGGGAGAACGGACAGGTTCCCCTACTAGTAGGCGGGCTACGCCAGGACTACCAGTCCACCCGCAGGAAGGTCAGTGCTGGCCTCCCGTCCTCGGTCAGCTCCGGCGGCGCGTCGAGCCGGATGATCTCTATCTCGCCGACCTGAACGGTCGACTTCACCGGGTGGTCGTGCGTCCCGTCGCTGGCGTGTCGATGGGTCCAAACGTGGTCTTCGAAATCATGTTCGTGTTCGTTCATCCCGAGCACGATGGCAGGCTAGGTTCGGCCAGTCAAGAGCTTCAGCGATTTGCTAGCCACCGGGCCAAGCCCCCCTCCCGGTCTCGCCTGGCTCCGCTGCTCCAAACGGCTTCGACCTGACGTCCCGAACTCGATCCCGATCCCGGCGTTCGCCTCGCCGTTCGTCATTCCGGCCGGGAACGGCTCCGGCCGTATTCGGAATCCGGCGGCGTAGTCCCGAACCGGATCTTCGGTCGCACCTATGCCGAGCCGCCCGTACCGCGAACGACGTTGAGGCGATCACGTTCGGCGACCCGAAGCGGATCAGCCGCCGCTTGAAGAACAAGCTCATCGGGCGGCTGCTCGGTCGCGCCGGATTCTGGCGTAGGCTCTGGCGATGACGGATCAGGCACCCAGTAGCGCGCCAGTCGAGGCTTTTCTCAACGGGCTGCAAGCCCTGTCGACCGACGAGTGGCGGCTCGTCCAAGCTGAGACGCCGCCGGGCGATGCGTTGGAGGCCATCCGTGAGCTCAGAGCTAGGAGCGAGGCCAGGAGCGACAAGTCGCGAGCCGCAGACCTCGCCGAACTTGAGTCCACGTTGGCCAGTACGTTCTTCGACTCGGTTGAGGGTCGTAAGTTCGATCAGCGCAGCAAGGAGTACGCCGCTGCACAGGAGAAGCTCGCGGCCGCCGGCGATCCCACTGAGGACGAGAAGGAAGCTGTAGCGACGGCACGCCGGCTCGCTCTGGCGGGCGCCGTAGATTGGGAGATGGGCACCCCGGAGGATGCGGCGCAGGCCGCTGAGGCTACGATGCTGGCTCTCCTGCGGCGTCATCTGCTGGTGCCAGCGGAGGTCGAGAGTCTCTATGAGCCGTTCGCGAGCGTGATCCCGTTGGCAAGCCTGGAATGAACATAGACGACGACGTCCGCAACCGGGACTGGCTCCGGATCGTCGCTCGGATGCGCGCGGTCCGTGCCAAGCAGCCCGAGCTGACCGACGCCGAGATCCGCGTCGTGGCCCTAGCGCGCCCACCTGACGAGCTTGCGCCGCAGCGCTACGGCGGGCTAGGAGCCAGCGCCGCCCGGCCGGTAGGACGGCGGTAGGAGCACGCCGCCGCTGGCTTCCGGTGGCCAGATCTTCGTCAGGGGCTTCAGTCCGGGTAAGTCGAAGCCCTCGCTCACGGAGAAGTCGGCAGGCCCGCCGACGTGGCCGAGCAGCTTAAGGACTAGGTGTCGGGCGATCATGGTGACCTCGTAGCCGAGGTACCGCGCGTAGCGCGGCGCGAGACTGGCCTCGTCCTTCACCAGGACGTGGAGGCCGCGAATCCCGAAGAGCGCGCCTGGCGGTCCTGACGGCTCGATGCCGATGAAGACTTCGACGCCGTCTGGGGGTGAGGTCTTCCGTCGAAACAGTCCGGCATACTGGCTCGCCGGGATCACGGCGCCGCCCGCGTAGACCGGCGTGTACTGGAGCATCATCGCGGTCTTGACCGCCCAGGTAGCGATTAGCTCTTGCTGTTCGTACACGAGCCGGGCGCGCCGACCACGGACCCACGGAAGGAGGATCGGAATGATGCGACCTTCGAGACCGGCCATCCACTCGGTGTTGCAGGTCTCGCAGACGCGCTTGACCGTCACGTCGTGATTCGGCGAGTCGAAGCCGACAAACTCGCCAGCCTCGCCCCACCGGCGCGAGGCGACCGCTCCGCGTCGCAGTAGCTCGCGGGTGATCCATCCCGGCCAGGCGTGCTCGTTAGTCAGCTTGCCGGACGACCCGCAGAAGACGCAGCGCCGAGGAACTGCCACTCAGGCACTCGACTACGTCCGCGAGCGGGTCACCCTGGCGGGCGCTTCGTAGAGGAAGGTAAACAGGTTCCGGACGAGCTTGCTCATCTCCGTCGCCTCGTCCATCGTCACGTCGTCGAGCGGATCGAAGTGACCACCTGCGTTGCCGGTCAGCCGGATCTCTTTCGCCCAGCTGGCCAACGTCTCGACTAGGGTATGCTCGTCAGCCATCACTTTGAGGCCCGCGTGGAGCGACCCCCTCGGATCGTCCATTGCTTTGACTGCTGCCGCACTCCCACGGTCTCTGACGACCGCCTCCAGGCTCCGTCGGAACATCACCGCCGCTGCTCTCGCCGCTCGGACCGCCAGGCACTTCGCCCCTTCAGCGAACGCTTCGCGGATCGTCTCAGGGATCGCTTTGTCGAGGCTGGCGACCGACGCGGCCGGGTACCAAAAGACGCCGCGAAAGTTGATGGTGCCGCCGTGTCCCATACCGGTCAGGGCTAGCTCGTTCCCGATCCAGCGCTGCTCGACGACGGCCGTATTTTGATGGCACCCGCGACACTTGAGCATCGTGACCTGTTCGCTCGGCTCGAACTCGATGTCTTCCCCACCGGGACCGATCCCGCGAAGCGTCCGGTCGACGGTCAGCGGTAGCCGACCTACCAGTTCAAACGTAGACGTCCGTCCGCACCTTGGACATGGGCCACCGAGATCGCGACTATCCGGTGGCGAATCGGGATCGGGCGGTGGGAGGTCGTCCTCGGGACGGTGAAAGGGAGACATGCGCTTCAGGCGGCCGCGCGACCCTGGTATGGGTATGCGGTCCCGCATGTGTCGTAGATGGCAAGGACCGCTCGCATAGTAGCCACATTTTAGGCGCTCGCGCTGTACAGAAACCGGACATTCGCTGGCCGTTTCGCGACGGCCGGTTGTCGCACGGCTTGCGGCTTTACCAGGCGCTTGAGTTCCTGGCGGTCGACGAGGTGACGTGGTCGCCGATGCCACCTTTGCAGCGTTTCGGCCGCCCGCCCCGCAAGTGGCGGAAGAGGGTGTTCCGGGCGGGTCTACCGCACTTCCGGTTCCACGACCTCTGCCACTCCTGTGAGTCGATCCTGCTGGCGGCTGGCGTCCCCAAGGTGATCCAGGAGATGCTCGGCCACGGCCGGATCTCAACCATGATGAACATCTATGCGCAGGTTATGCCGAACCTCCGCCAGGAAGCAGCGGACGCGATGGACGCGATGTTTGGTCAGGCTGGGTCTTAGACTCCAGGAACGAAGACAAGGCTCAGCGTCGAAGAGCTTGACGAGCTGGCG
>DAINCX010000032.1:20736-26606 GCA_036732165.1 Candidatus Dormiibacterota bacterium
TTAGACTCCAGGAACGAAGACAAGGCTCAGCGTCGAAGAGCTTGACGAGCTGGCGCACGCAGTCCGAGACAACGCCCGGGGGCTATTAGACGATGCCAGGTTCCTTCTCGACGGGGGACGGTATCCCCGCGCTTTTGCTCTAGGGGAGTTGGCAGCCGAGGAAGTCGGCAAGCTCATTGTGGTTGCGGCGACCGCCGTGCGGGTGGCTGCGAAACTGACGGTAGACTGGCCCCTGTTCTGGAAACGCTTCCGCGACCATCCAACGAAGGCATGGAACGCCGCTTTGATAGATCGCGTCATCGCGATGAACGCCGGCGCCTGGATAGCGGGCGATGTCGACAAGGTCAAGGCGAACACTGCGGGTCTCGCCGAAGCGCGGCGGCAAGCCGACCTGATGCCTTTCGCGAAGAACGACGCTCTGTACGTCGATCAGCGAAACCATGACCTCAAGGTGCCATACGAGGCTATCTCCCGGGAGCAGGCCGAGACAATCGTCGGGAGCGTACGGATGCTGCTAACGAAGCTAGATGCGCTTGGATACCCGGCGCCTCGGGGCATGCTAGTGCAAGCAGCGAAGGATCCGGCCTTTCGAAAACGAACGGCGGAGCAGGTCCAGCGGTTCGAGGCGGCGGATGGTGAGCGGAAGAGTCGCCACGGCTGGCCTCGAAGGTTCGTCAAGCTGATCGTCAAACGTAAGTCGAAAGGCCGGTCCTAGGGCTGGAATCACATTCGAGGGTGGCCACCGTACGAGCCGCTGCTCTGGAACGAGATGCTGGGGACGACACCCAGTTCGACCTGGCCGTACTGGCACTGATCCGTTCGCGATCGCCGTTTCGAATTCGTCCGCTATCGCGAGAGCGCCTGGTCGCGATAAGCTCGGAAGAGGATGGCCGCTCGCCATTGGATTGGGCTCCAGGCACTCACCGCCGTGATCCTGCTCGTGGGCTGCGGCAGTGCACCCTCGACCGCGGCGGCCACGCCCCACCCGTCGCCAGAGCCGTCCGTTTCCAGCGCGTCGCTGCTCGCCTACACGGCGCGAGGCGCCGACCTGGGAGCCGGATGGACCGAGACGCCGACGACCGATGGCACGAGCCTGACCATCACCACCGGCGAACACCCCTGTCTGATTGCGTTCAACTCCGACACTGAGCGGCTGGCCAAAAACGGAGTCACGTTCCACAATCCCAACGATCAGAGCCAGGTGTTCAATGACGTCACGGTCTACCGCGGCACCGGAGCTCAAGAGGCCATCAAGGAAACCCGAACCATGCTGGCGTCGTGCACCCACTACACGCAGCTCAACAACGTCGGACACACGGTTCAAATCGACGTGCATGCCTCGACGGCCAATGTGAGCCAGGTTGGTGATGATCGGGTCGTCTTCGACCTCAGGGCCACGGTCGACGGGCGCATCATCTATTCGGTGGTCTTCACGGTTCGCGTCGGCAAGTACCTCACGACCATTTACACCATCTCCTTGGATGGGGCGGAGGCGGGACGATTGGCGGGCCTTGCCGCCGCGGCCTCGACCCTCCGGCTGAAGGCCGCGACGGGGCACTCGGGTTAGGGCACGAGATGAACCGGGTCGGTAAAGGAAAGGCCGTCTCGTTGACGGCCTTTCCTTCAGTGTGAGTTAGCGGCTGGCGTACTGCTCGGCGCGGCGGCGCGCTTCGTCAGCGGTCCCTTCGGCCTTCTCTGAGACAGCCTGCAGCTGCGGGTTGGCGAGACCTTTTTTTGACTCTTCCACGTGCAACTGGCTCCCGATGATCAGGAAGGTGGGGGCCCACAGACCGATGAAGATGCCGAAGCGCTCGGCGTGCGCCTGATCTTTGCCAGTGCGAATCGCCCAAACGGCGATGCTGCCCAGAATTGATGCGCCGGCCAGGGCGTGGAACGCGTCGCTGGGAATGCCGAGACGGTGGAGGCTTCGAATGATCATGCGTGCTTCTCCTTGAAAGGGCGGATGCCCGGTGATGGCGGTTGTTCATCCCGAGATACGTGGACTACCTGCTACCGGATCACACGGGTTGGCGATCCAACGGCCGCCGCGGCGGCCGACTGGCCCTTAGGGAACGAGGTGAACCGGGCCGCCGCGCAGCCCGACGGCCACCGTCAGGGTATCGACGGCCGTGGTGTTGGGGCCGGTGAGGTACTGCAGGCTCCACCAGTCCTGACCCGGTTGCGGGTTGTAGGTCGAAGGGATGGTCAGTTCCATGTGCACCCAGTGGCCCAACGCAAACCGCAACGTTGACCCCCTTAAACGTTAGGAAGCGCACAACACCGCTTCATCCCGTGGGTCCGCCGCGAAAGGACGGTCACCGGTTATGAAGCGCGATACAATCGCGGAGTTTGACTGCTCGCATTCCGTTACGTCACGGGCTGCTTCCCGCCCTGCTCCTCGTCCTGGCCGGGTGCGCCACGCCCTTGAGCGCCAGCCCGAGCCCCTCGAGTTCCCCGGCCACCTCGTCACGGGCGTCGGCCACGGCCACCCCCTCAGCCGGCTTCCGGATCCTCTTCATCGCCGCGACGCCAACCACCAGCGACCTCTTCCTCTACGACTCGGCCAGCAGCGCCCCGCAGCACCTGGTGTCGCTTGGCGCGGACGCGGGTACGGACCCGCAGTTCATCTCCGCGCAGAAGATCGCCTACATCGACTCGACGAACCAGGGCACCAGCCGAATCATGACCTTCGACCTGAGTTCCCATGCGAGCGCGGCGGACGCCTCGGAATCGGGGCAAATCCTGGCCTTCGCCTACAGCCATGACGGTTCGCGCCTTGCCTTCCTGGAGCACGACGCCAGCTCCGGCAAAGCCACCCTGCACATCCGCACCGGCGGCCAGGACAATCCGGTGAGCCTGAATGCCGTCGCCGGCCGCGGGGTCTCGCGCGACGACGAGGTCCGGCTCCAGTACGCGCCGGACGATCACTTCCTCCTCCTGGTCGATACCTTCGTCGGGAACCAGGCGCTGGCGCCCGAGACAGGCCAGTTCCTCGTGCTGCGTGCGGGCGACAACACGGTGGCCTTTCTGCCGCCATCCGGGACCAGCACGAACGCCACGATGGCGGTGTGGGCGCGCGGCGCCGACCGTGTCTATTACCGCGATGCGCTGGGGGTTCGGTCCTGGGACCCGAACGCGACCTCGGTCGGCACCGTGGTGGCCGGCCTGCACTGGTACGATCCCTCGGTCTCGCCGGATGGGCGCACGATCGCCTTCGCCGACTTCGATGCCCGCTTCGTTCCCCATGTCCGCCTCTACGACCTGGCCGGCCATCAGCCGTCCGCCACCTCGAGCCAGGCCCGGTCGCATCCGGTCTACGTCAGCGCCGACACCCTCTGGTCCCTGGAAGAGCAGGCCTGCCAGGGCGAGTGCCTGAGCGGCCCCACCCGGCCGACGGGCAAGGTCTTCGCCTACAACGTCCGGACGAACAGCGAAACGGCATTACCGTTCACCGACGTCCAGACCCTATCGGACCTCGCCGTCTTCGCTCACTGACGCGTCATCAGGTCGCGGAGCACCATCGGCAGCACGCCCCCGTGGCGCAGGTAGTCCACATCGGTTTGATTGTCCAGCCGGCAGATGACGGTGAATCGCCGGACTGTTCCCTCCGCTGAGGTCGCGTCCACCTCGACCGACTGACCTGGTTTCAGGCCGGCGCCCAGGCCGCCGATGGTGAACTGCTCGCGGCCGGTGAGCTGGAGCGAGCGCAAAGACTCGCCGGGCTGGAACTGCACGGGGAGCACGCCCATGCCGACCAGGTTGCTGCGATGGATGCGCTCGAAGCTCTCCGCGATCACCGCCCGAACGCCGAGTAGCAGCGGCCCTTTCGCCGCCCAGTCTCGCGAACTGCCGGAGCCGTACTCCTTGCCGGCGATGACGATCAGCGGCACACCCTCGGCCCGGTAGCGTTCAGCGGCGTCGAAGACCGTCATCTCGGTCTCGTCGGGGAGGTGCACGGTCCAGTAGCCCTCGCGCGACGTCAGCTGGTTGCGCAACCGGATGTTGGCGAAGGTCCCGCGCACCATCACCTCGTGGTTGCCGCGCCGGGCCCCATAGCTGTTGAATTCCGGCCGCTCGACGCCGTGCTCCAGAAGGTAGCGCCCGGCCGGGCTGTCCGGAGGGATGCTCCCCGCCGGCGAGATGTGGTCGGTCGTAACCGAGTCGCCGACGATCACCAGGGCGCGGGCCTTGACCACGTCCGCGAGGGGCGCCGGCTCGCCCTGAAGGCCCTCGAAATAGGGAGGTTCCTGGACATAGGTCGAGGCGCCATCCCACGCATAGAGCGGGCCGGTGGGCGCCGCCATCCGCTGCCAGTTCTCATCGCCCTCGAAGATGTGCTCGTACTCCCGTTTGTACATCTCGACCTTGAGGGAGGCGCGGATCGCCGCGTTCACCTCCTCCGCGGAGGGCCACAGGTCGCGCAGGAAGACATCCTTGCCCTGGCGGTCCTTGCCGATCGGCTCGGTGGAGAGATCGCGGCGGATATCGCCGGCGAGCGCGAACGCGACCACCAGCGGTGGCGAGGCCAGGTAACTGGCTTTGACCAGCGGGTGGATCCGGCCTTCGAAGTTGCGATTGCCACTCAGGACCGCCACCACGTTGAGCTTCTCCTTCTCGACGGCGGCCTCCACCTCAGCGCTGGCGAGCGGCCCGCTGTTGCCGATGCAGGTGGTGCAGCCGTAGCCGACCAGGTAGAAGCCCAGCTGTTCCAGGTAGGTCATCAGCCCGGCGGCCTGCAAATAGTCGGTGACCACCCGCGACCCCGGGGCCAGGCTGGTCTTGACCGTGGGGCCGACCCGGAGCCCCCGCTCGACCGCGTTCTTGGCGAGCAGGCCCGCGGCCACCATCACGGAGGGATTGGAGGTGTTGGTGCAGCTCGTGATCGCCGCGATCACCACCGACCCGTCACGGACGTGCTCGGCCGGTCGCGCCAGCACGGCGGTTGCGTGCTCATGGTGCCCGAGCAGGTCGGCCTCGCCGCCTTCGGCATCGAAGCGCGCGATGTCATGGTTCTTGGGCGTCTCGTCGATGGTGAAGGCGGTGGTGAAGCTCTTCCAGACGCCGGGAAGCGCCACCCGATCCTGAGGCCGTTTCGGTCCGGCGAGGCTCGGCTCGACCGCCCCCAGGTCCAGCTCGAGCAGTTCGCTGAATACGGGCGTCTCCGACGCGTCAGTGCGGAACAACCCCTGGGCCCGGGTGTAGCGCTCGACCAGCTCGATCAAGGCGGGCTCGCGCCCGGTCGTCTCCAGGTAGCGCAGGGTCTGCTGGTCGACCGGGAAGAGGGAGGAGGTGGCGCCGTATTCCGGGCACATGTTCGACAGGGTGGCGCGATCCGGGATCGATAGGCTCGACAGCCCCGCGCCGCAGAACTCGACGAACTTGTTCACCACGCCGTGCTTGCGCAGCATCTCGGTCAGGGTGAGCACAAGGTCGGTCGCGGTGGCGCCGGGGCGGAGCGCCCCAGTCATCCGGATGCCGACGACGACCGGGGTTGGGAGGAACATCGGCTGGCCCAGCAGGGCCGCCTCCGCCTCGATCCCGCCGACGCCCCAGCCGAGGACGCCCAGGCCGTTGACCATGGTGGTGTGGGAATCGGTGCCGACCAGGGTATCGGGCAGCGCGAAGCGGCCCTGTCCATCCTCGCGGACCTGCACCACGCGGCTCAGGCGCTCCAGGTTCACCTGGTGGCAGATCCCCATCCCGGGCGGGACCACGCTGAAGTTGTGAAAGGCCTGCTGCGCCCAGCGCAGGAGGGCATAGCGCTCGCTGTTGCGCGCATACTCGCGCTCGATGTTGCGCGCATAGGCGCCGATGTTCCCGAACGCATCCACCTGGACCGAGTGGTCGATCACGAGGTCGGCGGGCACCAG
>DAINCX010000033.1:0-25062 GCA_036732165.1 Candidatus Dormiibacterota bacterium
GGCGGGCGTCGGACGTGGGGTGTTGGGCGTGGGGCTCGGCCGGAGTCGCGATGCGATTGACCCACCGGAGCAATGTCGCCTCCGGAGGCACGTCGCCTACCGGAGGCAGGCCGACCGACTGGGCTGACCGAAGTACGCTAGCTGGCCGGGAACTTTCGGAGCCCTCCGCCGTCTGGATTGTGACGTCCACGGACGGAACAGGAGGAAACCGATGATTAACAAGCTCGTTCCCGCGGCGGCGGCGACCCTGGCGGTGTTCCTGACGCAGGCCCTGCCGGCAGCGGCTTGCGGCGGCCTGGTGGCGCCCAACGGGGCGATCCGGCTGGAGCGCGCGACGACCCTCGTCGCCTGGCATGCCGGCGTCGAGCACTACATGACTAGCTTCAGCTACCAGGGCAGCGCCCAGAGCTTCGGCTGGATCGTGCCACTCCCAACAGTGCCCGACAAAGTCGAGCCGGGCGGCAAATGGACCCTGCAGCGGCTCTTGCGTGAGACCAGGCCGCAGCCGGCATTCCATGATTTCGCGGCGGCGAGCCTCCAAGCGCCGGCCCCCGCCGTCGTGTTACAGCAGGTTCAGGTTGACGCGCTGGATATCACGGTGTTACGCGGCAGCGGGCAGGCCGTGCTGGACTGGGCCAAGCAGAACGGCTTCGCGATCGATGCCGAGACCCATGCCCACGTGCTCCAGTACGCGAAGGGCAGCCCGATCTTCATGGCGGCGAAGTACAATGCCGCCCGGGCCGCGTCGCAGCGCCTCCTGTTTGGGGACGGTGCCCCGGTTCTAATCACGATGAAGCTGGCGCATCCCTGGGTGCCGTTCGAGGTCCTCGCGGCCGGCCAGCAGGTGCAGGCCGACCTGTACTTTCTCACCGACCAGCCGGTCTACACGAATGACCTCGGCGCGGTCCTCGGGATCTCGGGTGTCGGCACCAGCGTGCCGGGCGCCGAGGGATTCACGATGAACTTCCAGGAAAAGATGAACGAGAGCCTCTATCGCGACCTGTCCACGGATCGGAACATGAGCTGGGTGCGGTCGGACAGCTGGCTGACGTACCTGAGCCTGGACGCGCCTGACACGAAAGTCACGTATGACATGAGCTTGACCCCGATGGGCGTCGTGAAAGTCGCGCCCTTCGGCACCAACCCGATGGCCATCGTCGACGGGACCAAGGGCCGGCCGGCTGCGGCAAACCTGCCCACGGCGCCGCTCGGCACCGGTCTCACGCTCTTGCTCTTTGGCCTCGTCCTGGGCGTGGCCTTCCTGGTCCTGAGGCCGCACCGGCGGTAAGCCCGTTCCCCCTATCAGCTGACCACAAAGCTGATAGGGGGACTTCCCTAATTCCGTATGGCTGTGCTAGCTTCGGAGTTGTATACACGCCACTCGTTGGGGAGAGTGATAGGAACGGCGTTCCAACCAGTTAGCCCGTTGCCGATGCTCACGGCCTGGTGCCCTGCTCGGACCGTGCGCGACCCCAACCTGATTCGCGGGCTCGTCTCGCCAGCGCAGTCCCGCTGATGGGCCGCCAATATCAGCCTGCAAATTGTCTCCCTGGCGCTGCCTGCGGCGTCCGGGCCCTTGACCGCCGCCGAAAACTATTAGACGAGGAGAGCCAACCATGAGACGAGTCTCACCTGTTCGGTCGACGATGCTTTGGGCAGCCGCGGCGTTTTGCCTCGTTGCCTTGAGCGCCTGTGGCAGTAACTCGAGCAACGGTTCCGCCGGAGGCGGGACGCTCACGATCCAGGGTGACGCGGGCAATCCCACGCTGGTCGAGAACTTCAATCCCTTCCAGGGCTCCGCGCTTCACGGGTTCAATCTCATCTACGAACCCCTCGAGATCCCGAGTCCAATTGACGGCAGTTACACACCGTTTCTCGCCACCGGACACAAGTTCACCGATCCCAAGACGCTCGTCTATACCATCCGGCAAGGCGTCAAGTGGAGCGACGGCAAGGACTTCACTCCGGCCGATGTCGTGTTCACCCTCAATTTGCTGAAGAAATATCCGGCGCTGGACACCAAGGGGGTCTGGCAGCAAATCAGCGGCGTATCAGTCAGCGGCAACGACGTGACAATCAATTTCTCCGCCCCCAACGTCCCGTTTGCGAGTTCCATCGCCCAAACCACGATCGTGCCGCAGCACCTCTGGTCGAGCATGGCCGACCCCGTCAAGGATCCCAACACGAAGCCGGTCGGAACCGGGCCATTCATGCTGGACCAATTCGCGCCCACGCAGTACTCGCTGAAGAAGAACACAAGTTACTGGCAGGCCGACAAGATTGCGATGTCTGAAGTCGTGTTCCCCGCGCAGGCCAGCAACCAAAGCACAAACCAGCTCGACGTCGTCAGCGGCAAGTTCGACTGGTCGTACAACTTCCTGCCTGACGTCAAATCGACGTACGTCTCGCGTGACCCCGCGCATAACCAATACTGGTTCCCGGCGGGTGGCACGATCGGCCTGTACCTCAACTTGACGAAGCGGCCCTACACGGATGTCAACTTCCGCAAGGGACTCTCGATGGCGCTTGACCGCACGACGATCGCGACCAAGGCGGTCAACGGCTACCTGGACCAGGCCAGCATGTCGGGCTTGATCCTTCCAAACTTGAAGAAGTGGCTCGACCCGAGCCTGCCGAACCAGGGGACGGTTAAGCAGGACACCGCGGGCGCACAGGCGGCCTTTGCCCAAGCCGGCTACACCATGCAGGGCGGAAAGCTCATGAGCAAGGGGAAGCAGGCCACCATGACCATTGTGATGCCCGGCAACTTCAGCGACTGGGTTGCGGCGGCCAAGGAGGTCGTCAACCAACTCGGCACCGTCGGAATTGCGGCCACGCTAGACCTGCCGCAGTATGCGCAGTACTCCTCGACCATCCAGGCGGGAACGTTTGATGCGGCAATCGGCGGCTTTGGCGGCAGCGGTGATCCTTACACGGATTACAACGTGGCGTTAAGCAGCAGCTTCGCCACCGCAGTCAACACGCCGACCGCGAACAACTTCGAACGATTCAAGGATCCGGCGGTGGACCAGGCGCTGGCGACGCTCGCCTCTTCAACCGATCAATCGGCACAGCAGCAGGCGACCTACACGCTCGAGCAAGCCATGTTCAACAAAGTTCCGATCGTTCTGATGTACTACGGCGGGAGCTGGGGTCTCTTCTCAACCAAGCGTTTCACCGGATGGCCCTCGGCGTCCAACCCGTACACGCTTCCCACCAGTTACAACAACTCGCTGCTGACCGTAGTGACGCACATCACGAAGGCCTAGAACGATGGTCCCCGGGAGGACGCCCCAGATTCATGGCAGGCACCGCGGCCTGCCATGTCGCGGCAGGAAATGAATTACGTCGCCCGCAAGGGGGCGTTGTTCCTGATCACCCTCTGGGGCGCGATCACGCTGAACTTTCTCTTGCCGCGTTTGATGCCGGGGTCCCCGGTCGACGCAGCATTGGCCAGGCTTGCGTCCAGCGGTGTCCCGATCACCAACGCCGAACGGCAAGCCGTCGAGATCCAGCTGGGCTCGCCGCACGCTGGCCTCCTCAGTCAATACGGGGACTATCTGTCGGGCATCGTGCATCTCAACTTCGGGAGCTCGTACTCGTTCCCCAGTGAGACGGTCGCGCAGACGATCGGCAAGGCCGCCCCATGGACGCTCGGCCTGGTCGGCGTGACCACGATCGTGGCGTTCATCATTGGCACGCTGCTGGGCGTGTATGCAGGCTGGCGGCGCGGCAAGCCGGCCGACACGACCGTCACGCTGGGCGCCACGTTCCTTGCGGCTTTTCCGCCGTTCTGGCTCGGACTGTTGCTGCTTTACGTCCTGGCATTCAAGCTCAGCTTGTTCCCGATTAAAGGCGGGTACAACCCGGGTGAGACGCCGAACCTGAGCCCGTCATTTCTTGTCGACGCGGTCTACCACAGCATCCTCCCGGCGTTGACCCTGGCGATCACCACGCTATCCGGCTGGGTCTTTGGCATGCGCAACAACATGATCAACACCCTGGGCGAGGACTACGTGACGTTTGCGGAGGCCAACGGGCTCCGCACCCGGACGATCGCCCTGCTTTATGCCGCCCGCAACGCCATCCTGCCCAACGTCACGGCGTTCGGCCTCTCGTTGGGGGCCGTTGTCGGCGGATCGGTTTTGGTCGAGGGCGTCTTCAGCTATCCCGGTCTGGGCAACCTGCTCTACATCGCCGTGTCCAACCACGACTTCCCGTTGATGCAGGCGCTATTCCTCGTCATCACCGTGAGCATGCTGGTCGCGATCTTTGTCGTCGATCTCCTGTACGTCCGTTTGGATCCCCGGGTACGACAATCATGAGCATCGTCACATCCGTTCCGCCGCCGACTGTTCCCGGCGCCGGCGTGCAGATTCCTCTCGGTCGACCCAGCTCCGTGCCGGGACCGTTCCAGTTCATCGGGCGCTCGCTCCGGACGCTGTGGGCCAACGGCAAGGCCCGCATCGGCCTGGTCATCCTCGGCCTGGATATCCTCGTGGCACTCCTGGCACCACTGATCGCGCCGCACTCGCCGACGGCGACCACCTTTCCCCCATATCTCAGCCCCAATGCCACCAACTGGTTTGGGACCACCGGCAACGGACAGGACGTCTTTTCTCAGATGATCTACGGCGCCCGGATCTCGTTACTCGTCGGGATCATTGCTGGCGCGGTGGCGACGTTCGTGGCGGTGACGATCGGCCTGATCGCCGGCTACCGGCCGGGGATCGTCGACGAAGTGCTCAGCTTTGCGACCAACCTGGCGCTCGTGATTCCCGGGCTTCCACTGATGTTCATTCTGGCTGCGTACCTGAAGAGCCGCTCCGTGTGGACCATCGTCCTGGTCGTCGCGTTCACCAGCTGGGCCACGGGCGCCCGCGTGATCCGCAGCCAGGCCTCCACGCTGCGCACCCGCGAGTTCGTGACCTCGGCACAGTTCTCCGGTGAACGCCTCTTACGGGTCGTGTTCCGGGAAATCCTTCCAAACATGACCTCGCTCGTCGCGGGCAGCTTCTTCGCCGCGGCAACCGCCGCCGTGATGGCCGAGGCCAGCCTCGAGTTCCTCGGGCTGGGTGACCCGAACACGGTCAGCTGGGGAACGATCCTGTATTACGCACAGCAACAGAACGCGCTGCTGACCGGCCAGTGGGTGATGATCTTCGCCCCCGGGTTGGCGATCGCCCTGCTCGCCTTGTCGTTCACGCTGGTCAACTTCGGCGTCGACGCGCTGTCCAACCCGCGACTCCGTGAAAAATCGTGACGGCGCTTCTTGACGTGCGCGGCGTCAACGTCGTCTACGAGCCCAACCGCGGGACGCGGATCTGGTCGGTGCGCGAGGTCGACCTTGCGCTCAAAGAGGGCGAGTTCGTCGGACTGGTCGGCGAGTCCGGGTGCGGCAAGTCGACGCTGGGGTTCGCGCTGACGAGAATGCTACGCGCGCCAGCCCGCCTGGAGAACGGCGTGATCCAGTTCGACGGTGTCGACATGGCCAGCCTGTCCGGCGAGGCATTGCGCCGCCAGCGACGCAACGGGTTCGCCATCGTCCTCCAGAGCGGCATGAACGCGCTAAACCCGGTCCGCAACGTCGAGGACCATTTCGCTGACATCCTCAAGGCGCACGCTCGGTCGGGTGAGCACCACCCGCGTGCGGCCGTCCGGCGCCGTGGGACCGAGCTGCTCGGCAAGGTTCGCCTCGACCCTGACGTGCTGGCCAAATTCCCATTCGAGCTATCCGGAGGGATGCGCCAACGGGTGTCGATCGCGCTGGTGCTTGCGCTCGAACCCAGGATGATCGTCTTCGACGAACCGACAACGGCACTCGACGTCATCGTGCAGAAGGCCGTGATGAAGACCATCCAGGAGCTGCAACAAGAGAGCGGGTTCACGGCGATCCTGATCAGCCACGACCTCGGTGTCGTCCTCGAGTCCACGAACCGAGTGATGGTGATGTACGCCGGCCGGATTGTCGAGGACCAACCCTCGAAAGAGCTGGTGCGCGGATTGCATCACCCGTACACGGAAGCGCTCCTCGGTTGCTATGCCGATCCGCGCGCTGAAGAGATCCACCTCGCGGGGATTCCCGGCTCACCGCCGGACCTGTCGTTGCCGGTTTCCGGCTGTGCGTTCGCGTCTCGCTGCCCCCTTGTGCAGGACATCTGCTGGAAGGTGGTCCCGCCGCTGGCGCCGCTGGGCGGCGGGCTGGCCGCGTGCCACGTCAGGGCTCCGTCCGACAAGGTTCCCGGTGCCACGGCAGTGGCCGCGAAGGTCGCGGCCGGCAAGGTCGCGCAGACATGAGCCAGGTGCCAAACGGGCAACTGGCGTCTGGGAAGGCCAGTTCGGTCCCGCCCGTTGTCGTCGACCGCGTTTCAAAGATTTATCGGGTCCGGGGGCCCGGCAGCGGAACGTTCACCGCAGTCGATAACGTGTCGTTCACGATCCCGCCTGGATCGGCAATCGGTCTCGTCGGGGCGAGCGGCAGCGGCAAAAGCACGCTCGCCAAGATGATTACCGGCTCGGAGCGGCCGACCTCAGGCTCGATCAGGTTCGGCGAGTTGGCGGTGGAAAGCCTGCACGCCAACGGGCTGCGGAAATACCACAGCCGGGCGCAGATGATCTTCCAGGATCCGTATGCCGCGCTGAACCCACTGCATACGGTCGCGTACACCGTCACCCGTCCCTTACAGAACTTCCTCAACATGTCCGCCGCCGGGGCCCGGGACCGCGTCCACGAGCTGCTTGAGACAGTCGGGCTGACGCCGCCCGGCCAGTACGCGGCCAAGTTGCCGCATCAACTCTCTGGTGGCCAGCGACAGCGCGTCGTCATCGCTCGTGCGCTGGCCTGCGACCCGGAGCTCCTGGTTGCCGACGAGCCGGTCTCGATGCTCGACGTGTCGCTTCGGGCCGGCGTGCTGCGGCTGCTGGCCGACCTGCGCGCGAATCGAGGCCTGAGCCTGCTGTACATCACTCATGACCTGCTGGGTGCCCGGGTGATCACCGACGAAATCCTTGTGCTGCACAAAGGGAAGGTCGTCGAGCGTGGCCCGACCAAATACGTTCTGCAGAATCCAAAGCACGAGTACACGATCCAGTTGCTCGATGCGGTGGCCACCCCTTTCGCGGCAGCCAGTCGATGATCTTGGTCGCCCCGGTGTTGATCGTGTTTCTGTTACTGCAGCGATTCGTGCAGCAAGGGATCGCCACGACCGGTCTGAAAGGGTAGCCTCTTCGGCGTGTCGACTTCGGGAACGCCGCCGCCGGAATCCCGGCGCGCGGCTGCCCGCCTGGATTGGGAACGCCGCGTCAATCGCCGCCGCGATTCGGTTGCGGCGGCGGTCGCCGAGACGCTCCCTGCGCCGACCGGCGTTCGTGCCGAGGGTGGGGGAGGGCAGGTGACGGTGCGATGGGAGCCGGTCGCGGGAGCGGCCGGGTACGTCGTGCAACGCGCCGACAGCCCCGAGGGCGAATTCCAAACCATCGACCATGGCGGCGGCGACGTGCTGGCCGTGCCGGGCCCGAGCTATGCCGACACGACGGGGACACCGGGGCGTCCCGCCTGGTACGCGGTCGCATCGCTCACGTCGGCCGACGGCGCGCATGGCGATCTGTCGGCACCCGTGCGGGCCGCCTCGACCAGGATTGCCGGGCCGGTGGACGTCCTGGTCGATGCCAATGACATCGTCAAGCCGCTGGCGCGCCCGTGGCACATGGTCGGCTCGGAACATCTCGCACAGCTGTTCTATCCGCCTGACGACAAGGGGGTTGATATCGGCGCCGAGTTCGCGCAATCGCTGACGCTCGCCCGAACCGAGCTAGGCGCTGATCGCGTTCGCGCGCATGGCGTGCTGCTCGACGACCTGGGCGTCTACACGGAGCCAGATGGCCGCCCGCAGTATGACTTCAATCAGTTGGACCGTGTCTACGACCGGCTCCTGTCGCTCGGCCTTCGACCGGTCGTCGAACTCTCATTCATGCCGCGGGCGCTGGCCAGTGACCCCAACGCGACCGTGTTTGGCTACCGGGCAATCGTGTCGCCCCCTAAGGACTACACCCGATGGGGCCAGCTTGTCGGCGCGCTCGCGGCACACCTGGTGGAACGGTACGGCATCGATGAAGTCGCCGACTGGGGCTTCGAGGTCTGGAACGAACCCAACCTCGAAGTCTTCTGGACCGGGAGCCGCAGTGATTACTTCCGGCTGTATGACGAGGCCGCGGCGGCGATCAAGCGTGTCGACCCACGGCTGCTGGTTGGTGGGCCTGCCACCGCGGCCGCCGGCTGGATCGGCGACTTCGCGGCCCACCTGGTGGAGTCCGGCGCGCCGATTGACTTTCTGGCGACCCACACGTACGGCAACGTGCCGCTCGATGTGCAGGCGACGGCCGCCCAGGCCGGGCTCGCCCGGCGACCCGTCTGGTGGACCGAATGGGGAGTCAGCCCGACGCATTTCGCGGCCATCAATGATTCGGTGCTGGGGGCGCCCTTCGTCCTGCATGGCATGTTCTCGGCGATGGATCGGGCCGACTACCTGGCCTATTGGGTGATCTCGGATCACTTTGAGGAACTGGGTCGCCCGCCGCGCCTGCTGCACGGGGGCTTCGGCTTGCTCACGGTCGGCAACCTGCGGAAACCCCGCTACTGGGCGCTGCGGATGCTCGAGATGCTGGGTCCCGAGCGCTTGCGCGTGGCGCTCAGCGGGGACGGGGCCGAGTCCATGGTGGAGGCGCTTGCGACCCGGGACCCATCGGGTCTGATCCAGGTCCTGGTCTGGAACGGCACCCTGGATCAGACCAAGCAGGACGGTGCGGCCCTGCTGGACCGCCGGATCAGGCTCAGGGTCACCGGCGTAGCCGCCGAACGCTACCGCCAGGAGCACCTGAGAGTCGACGTCGATCACTCGAATATCACGACCGAATGGCACCGGCTCGGGGCGCCGGATTGGCCAGATCCCGACGGCTGGGCGCGCCTGCGTGCCGCGGATCACCTGGCCGATTTCGAGCCAATTGGCACCGTCACGACGGACCATGGCGAGATCAACCTGGGGTTCGATTTGCCCATGCCTGGGGTGTCGCTGATTCGTCTGACGCCGATCAATTAACCTGTGAAGGGTTTAACGAACACCTGTTCGTTTCGGCTTCCTGATAGGAAAGCTGGACGCCGGCGTTATATGGCTGGCATTATTGAGTTGGAAGGGGTCGACCGTCGACAGCGCAGCCCCAGGGGCGCGCCCATCCTGCCAAGGGAAGAGATGACGTTTGCGACAGGAACCAGAGCCTTACCTTCGACCACCCGTCCCCGCGGCGGGCCTTAATGGCCACACCCGTGGCATCGTGTTCGACTTCGACGGCACGCTGGTCGACAGCTATCCGCTGATCGAAGCGGCCTTCGCGCATGTCATGCGCACACACAGCCTGGATGATGCGTCCCGGGAGTTGTTCCGGCGCAGCCGCGGCCTGCCACTGCCCGAACAAATGAAGCTCGTCGCGCCCCACATGTGGGAAGACCTGGTCCAAACCTACCGGTCCGTCGACGCGGAGCTTGGCCACGCGCAGGTCTTTCGCGGCATCCCGACCCTCGTCCGCAAGCTGCACCGGGCGGGCGCGCCGATGGGCGTCGTCTCCTGCAAGCGCCGCGCGTTGGTCGAGGCGGAGCTCGAGGCGGCGGGGCTGCGGGCGTTCTTCGGTGTCGTCATTGGCTACGAGGATGTCACGCCGCCGAAGCCGGCGCCCGACCCCCTGATCGCGGCGATCGCCAGACTGGGACTGCGACGGATCAACACGATCTACGTCGGCGATAGCATGGTGGACCTGGAAACCGGCCGCGCCGCGCGCGTGCGCACGGTGCTGGCGGCCTGGGGCCTGACGCCCGAATTGCGGGAGACCTTCCGGCATCACCGCCTGTGGGCGACCAGGCCATCCGAGATGCTGGCGCTGGTCTTGAACCACTCGCCGCACGGGAAAGCCGCCTAAACGACGGATTCAATCGTGTGCCGTTCGTGCCACGGCGCGTTAGGATACGGCCAACCTCGTGGATACGGATTACTTTAAGGCGATCCCCAAGGCCGAGCTGCACCTACACCTCGACGGCTCGGTGCGGCCGGCCACCGTGCTGGAGCTGGCCAAACAACACGAGGTGCCGATCCCGTCCGACGATCTGACCAAGCTGGAGACGTTCCTCCGAGCGGATGACCAAACCGCGTCGCTGGTCGAGTACATCGAGTCGTTCGAGCTGCCGATTGCCGTGATGCAGACGGTCCCCGCCCTGGAGCGCGTGACGTACGAACTCTGTCTTGACCTGGCGAAGGACAATGTTCGCTACGCCGAGATCCGGTTTGGCCCCTGGCTGCACGTCCAGCGGGGCCTCTCGCTCGCCGAGATCATCCGCGCGACGCTGGAGGGCTGGCGGGCAGGCCAGGCCAAGACCGGCCTGAGCGGCGGCATCATCGTCACCGCCCTGCGGGACATGCCTCCGGCGCAGAACGTGGCGCTCGCCCAGGTCGCGGGCCGCTTCGTCGGTGACGGCGTGATCGGCTTCGACCTGGCCGGGGATGAGGCCGGGCACCCGCCAGGCTTGCACGAGGACGCGTTTCGCGTCGCGCGGTCGTTCGGCCTGAACCTCACCATCCACGCGGGCGAGGCGGCAGGGCCGGAAAGCGTCCGGCAGGCGATCGGCATGGGGGCGGTCCGGCTTGGACATGGGGTGCGGGCGCAGGATGACCCGGAGGTGCTCGCCATGGTCAAGGACGAGGGGATCCAGCTGGACACCGCGCCGACGAGCAACGCCCACACCAAGGCGGTGCGCCGCTACGAGGAGCATCCGTTGGGACGTTTCTATGATGCCGGCATCAAGGTCACGATCAGTACGGACAGCAGGACGGTTTCCAGCATCACGCTCACCGACGAGATGGCGAAAGTTGCCCGGCTGCTCGGCTGCACCAAAGAGGCGATCTGGGCGATGAACCTGCAGGCGCTCGACGGCGGGTTCGGCGACCGCCAGGCCCGGGCCGAGCTCCGGCGCGACTTCATCCGGCGCGAGGCCGCGCTCCGGCAGCCGAACGACTGATGACCATCGGCGTTTAGATCCCGGGCGGCAGGGTGTCGGTCGGCGTCAGCGCGCCACTTCGGATTTTGGCCTTGCGGTCGAGGACCTGGTTGATGATGTCCTGGGGGACGATGCTGCTCGGGGTCGTGAAGTCGGTGGCATCCTCATGCATGCCAAAGACATGCTTGCCGCCCTTGAAGGTGCCGGCGACCAGCTGCTGGATGGTGAGCGCCACGACCCGATCGACGCGCTTGATCCCGCTCGTGATCACGGCCGGGCTCAGGGAGGCCTCATCCATGTCGGAGCCGATCGCATAGGCTGCCGCGTCGTAGGCGGCGTCGATGTAGCCGGTGGCGCAGTGGCCCGTGACTTCAAACAGGATGTCCGCCCCACCGGAGATCTGCGTGATCCCCAGTTGCTTGCAAAAGGCCGGGTCCTGGGAATCGGAGTACGTCACTTTGAAGTTTGCCGTCGGGTCCACGTCCCGGACGCCCGCCACGTAGCCGGCGATGTAGGTATCGACGACCTGGCCGTGGTTCGACCCGAGCACCCCCAGCGTGTTATGCGTCGCGCTCCCGACTTTTTCTTTCTCCATGAGACCGGCCATCACGCCGACCAGGTAGCCGGCTTCCTGCTGCTTGAAGAGCAGATCGGCGACGTTACTGAGCTCAGCCGGCTGGCCATTGTCGTCGACGGGGGTGGCGTCGACCAGGGCGTAACGCAGGTTTGTGTGCAGCTGGGCGGACCGCCAGACGGCGGTCGACATGTCCGGGGAGACGGCGATGATCAGGGCCGGGTGGCTGTCCACGCAGCGCTGCAGGTTGCCGAGGTAGTCCGACGCCGCGTGCGACTCGATCACGCGGACCGTTCGGGCCGACGCGCGAGCCCCACTGACCGCCATCTGATTGAAGCTGTGAGGCGCCAGGCCGTCGGCGTTCGTGACCAGGCACACGCCCACCCCGGCCGCCGCCGGCGTGCCCGACGGCCCGCCGCAGGCGGCGAGCAAGAAAATGATCGTCAGGCCGGCGAGCCGGGCTCGCCTAACCAGCTCGCTCCCGATCGCTCGAGCCGCCACCCGTCATCAGCAGTCCCAGGCGGTCTTCCGGGGTGTCGGCGGGCTCGATGCTGACGATCTGTCCTTCGTAGATCACCGCGATGCGGTCGGAGAGCGAGCGAACTTCATCCAGCTCGGCGGAGACCAGCAGGACCGCGGCGCCCTCGTCCCGCTGCGCGACCAGGCGCCGGTGGATGAACTCGATGGCCCCGATGTCCACCCCGCGGGTCGGCTGGGCGGCCAGCAGGACCTTCGGCTGGCTCGACATCTCCCGGGCCACGATGATCTTCTGCTGATTCCCGCCGGAGAGGGTGCGGGCCGCAGTGGCCGCGCTGGGGGTCCGGATATCGAACTCGGTCACCAGCCGCCGGGCAAACTCGAAGATGGCCTTGAGGCGCAGGATCAGGCCGTGCCAGGAGAACCGCTTCGAGCGCTGGCGCCCAAGCACGAGATTGTCCGCAACGGAATAGTTCAGCACCAGGCCGGCACCGCGACGATCCTCCGGGATATGGCCGATGCCGGAATTGCGAATTTCCCGGGCTCCAAGCGCGCCCACCTCCCGATCACCCAGCAGGAGGCGGCCGCCGGTCGGATGCCGGGTCCCGGCCAGGACCTCGATCAGCTCACTCTGGCCGTTGCCCTCCACGCCCGCGATCCCGAGGATCTCCCCCTGGTGCAAATCGAACGTCACCCCGCGCAGGGCGGGCACCCCCTGGTCCGATATGGCCGTCAGGTTTTCGACCCGAAGCGCCACCGGTCCCGGTTTCGCCTCCGGCTTGGCCACGCGCAGCAGCACGTCGCGTCCCACCATCAGGTGGGCGATTTCGGCTTCACTGGTGTCGCTCGTGTTCAAGTGGCCGACGACCTTGCCGCGACGCATGACCGTGATGCGATCGGAGATCTCGAGAACTTCGCGCAGCTTATGGCTGATGAAAATGATCGTCTTCCCCGCCTTGACCAGGTCACGCAGGACTCGGAACAGGTCGGCCGACTCCTGCGGAGTCAGGACCCCCGTCGGTTCGTCGAGGATCAGGATCTTGGCGCCGCGAAAAAGGACCTTCACGATCTCAACCCGTTGCTGCAAGCCCACCGGCAGGTCCGCCACCCGGGCGTCGGGGTCGAGCGCCAGGCCGTAGGTGCGCGTGAGCTCCCGGATCTCCGCGCGGGCCTGCGCCTGGTCGTACAACCCGAAGGTCCTGACCGGCTCTCGCCCGAGGACGACGTTTTCGTGGACGCTGAAGACGGGGATCAGCATGAAGTGCTGATGCACCATGCCGATGCCGTGGCGGATCGCGTCGCGGGGACCGTGCAGGCTCGCCGGCTTGCCGTCGACCAGGATCTCGCCGCTGTCCGGCCTGATCAGGCCGTACAGAATATTCATCAGCGTGCTCTTGCCGGCGCCGTTCTCGCCGACCAGGGCATGGATCTCGCCCGCCCGGACGTCGAAATCGACTCGATCGTTGGCCAGCACACCGGGAAATTGCTTGGTGATCTGGCGCATGGCGACCGCGAGTTTCGAGTCCGTCATTCGGCCCCCGGCAGGTAGGGAATCCCGTCGGCCGCGGGCGGGCTGCTGCGCCGGACTACCGCCGCGAGCACGATGAGTGTCAGTAAGTACGGCGTCATGCTCAGCAAATACTGTGAAATCCGGATGCTCGAGTTGGCGTCGTAGACCGCCTGGCCGAAACCGAAGATCAGGCAGGCGATGAAGGCGCCGATTGGCGTCCACTTGCCGAAGATCATTGCGGCAAGTGCGATATATCCTCGCCCGTCTGTCATGCCCGGCACAAAAGTGTTGGAGATTCCGATGGCCAGAAAGGCCCCGGCAAGACCGGAGAGCAGGCCGCTCGAGATCACAGCCCCGTAACGCAACACATAGACGTTGATCCCCGCTGTGTCGGCCGCCTGCGGATGTTCGCCGACGGAACGGATGCGCAGTCCCAAGCGACTCCGAAAGAGCAGGACCTGGGTGCCGACCAGCACCAGCAGGGCGACATAGACCATCACGTTCTGCTGGAACAGGACCTTGCCAAAAAACGGAATGGCACTTAGTACCGGGATGGTCACGTTCGGCAGCGCCTCACGGGAGGAGACCTGGCCGATGTCGGCCAGCCCGTAAAAGCGATTGAGTAAGAAGACGGTCAGACCCCCGGCGAAGATGTTGATCGCCACGCCGGAGACGATCTGGTCCGCCCGATATCGGATCGATACCACCGCGTGAATCGACGCCATCAGGCCGCCTGCGACCATTGAAGCGACGACGGCGAGAAGCACGTTGTGAGTCGCCACGTCGATCGCGACCGCAAAGAAGGCCCCTGTCAGCATCATTCCTTCCATCGCGATGTTGACCACACCAGATCGCTCCGAGATCACGCCACCCAACGCCGGCAGCAAGAGGAGTGCGGCCGCCTGAAGCGTCGCGTGCCAGAGACCGGGTGTCAGCAGCAGCTGGAACGCATCGCTGAGAGCGTTCATGCCTTGCCTTTGTCATCAATGGGTGCCGAAGCGTCGACCTCTCTCGCTGAAGCCGCCGCCGCGGCATCGGCCTCGGGGGTAAACGGCGTGCGACCCACACCAGGAAGGCGCAGCTTGGCGCCACGAAGAAAATTCGCCGCGATGCTGAAGAGGATCAAGGCCTGGAGCATGTAGACGAGGCTGCCTGAGACGCCGGCGTCGCTTTGCATGACTGATCCCCCGCCGTGGAGGGCTCCAAACAGGGTTGCCGCCAGGACTATGCCGACGGCGCTGTTGAGACCGAGCAGGGCAACGGCGATGGCGTCGAAACCTGTCGTGTCGGTGAAGTACTGGTCGGTGAGGTTGTGGTCGACGCCGGCTATTTGGACCGCGCCCGCCAGGCCGGCGAAGGCACCGGCGAAAAGCATGGTAATGACCAGGGTGCCACGAACGCTAATACCGCCGTAGCGGGCTGCGCGCTGGCTCTGGCCGACGGCCCGGATCTCGTAACCGAGGGAAGTCCGCCAGAGCAGGAAGGCAAAGAAGGCGGCAGCGGCGAGGGCAATGATCAGCCCGGTATGGGCTCGGTAGACTGAGGCAGGAAGGCCGAAGACGATCACGCTGTTGTCGTGGGGCAACAAAGTTGGCAAGACCGCTGAATTGGCGATTGGCGACGAGCGCGAATTGCCATGAGGAAGCTGCAATGGCCCCCCGATGATCAGGAACCGCAGGAACCACTGGGCGACGAAGTTCAGCATGATCGTCGTCACCACTTCGTGGGCGCCGGTGACGGCCTTCAAGGTGCCGACGATGCCGCCCCAGACCGCGCCGGCCGCAGCGCCGGCGATCAGCACCAGGGGCACGAGGATGAACGCGGGGAAGCCGCCCAGGTGAATGCCGATCGTGGTCGCGGCGATCGCCCCCATGATCAGCTGACCCTCGGCCCCGATGTTGAACATCCCGGCGCGGAACGGAAGGGCAACCGCGATCCCGGCCATGATCAGCGGCGTCAAGAAGACGAGCGTGTTCGAGACTTGTAGGGCGGGTTGCTCACCGCCAAAGCAGAGCAGCCCAAATCCCCCGCAGAGCAGTGCCTGGTAGGCGAGCAGGGGATTGCCGCCCGTGACCGTGACGATGATCGCGCCCGCGACAAAAGCCAGCAGGACAGAGCCGAGCGGGATGCCGAGCGCCCGGCCAACCCGTCCGATGACGGTCGGGTTGGGCCCGGCGCTGCGCTTACCTGCTGCGGCCATCTGGCCGCCTCACTCTAGCTCGGCGTGACGTGAATTTCTACGGAACCGTATCGGGTGGGGTGAGGGCTCCCGACTTGATCTTGGTCGTGATGTCCTGCAACGCGGTCATCACGTCCGCGGGGAGTGTCAGGTTATCCGCCTGGTAGCCGACGCCGTCGTTGGCCAGGCCGAAGGTTGTGACGCCGCCCTTGAAGGATCCGTCCTTGACGGCCTTGATGGCGTCGAACGTGGCCACGTCCACGCGCTTGAGGGCGCTGGCGATGACGGACGTATCAACGGATTTTTGGTCCGCATCGACGCCGATGCTGTAGACCTTGGCTTTTCCGGCCTCGGTCAGCACGCCGTTGCCACAGCCCCCGGCCACCTGGAAGAGGATGTCTGAGCCGTGGGCGATCTGGTCATCGGCGACGCCGGCGCACTTGGTCGGGTCGCTGAAGTTGTTGGAGTAGCCATTGAGAATCTTGATGCCCGGGTCGGCCAGCTTGGCGGCCCACTGGTAACCGGCGATGTAATGGTCAACCGGCGGGATCTTGATACCGCCGACCGAGCTGATCGTGTTGCTCTTCTTTGGGTCGGCGCCGTCCTTCTCCAGGACGCCGGCGATGGTGCCGACGAGCGCGCCCGCATCCTGTTCCTTGAACGAAAGTCCCAGCACGTTCGAGTGGTGCAGGTCGTTGCCGTTGGCGTCGGTGCCGGTGCCGTCGATGATGGCGAAGTGGATGTTCGGGAACTGGCCGGATACGGTGCCGATCGACTCCGCCATTAGGAAGCCGACGCCGATGACGAGGTCGTAATTCTTGGTGGCGAAGTTCGTCAGATTTGGGACATAGTCAGAGTTTGCATGCGACTCGATGACGTCGCCCTGGACGCCGAGCTGGCCCTGACAGGTAAGGCCGCCGCTATTGCAGATATTGCCAGTGGCAGCCGCTTTGCTCAGGCCCACGCCGGCCAGGTGGTTGAAGCTCTTGTCGGCCAGGGTGCCTGTGTCGGTGACGAGGCCGACCTTGAGCGTTTTCGCGGTCGTCCCCGGTGTGCTGGCAGTGCCGCAGGCGGCCATGAAGGCGGCCAGCATCAACCCCACCCCGACGCTCAGCAAACGGACGCGTGGCTGCCTCATACGTCATCCCCTTCAAACGCGTAGTGTGCGAAGTCCGGTTGCCCGTTGCGCCGGTTGGGGCGGATTGTAGCACGCGGATTGCGCCTAATTCCCGTCTAACAATTGGCCCGAGGCGAGCTGCTGGGTGATCGTCTCCAGGCGCGCACGGATCTCGGCCGAGACGGTGCTCTCGTGCTCGTGGAAGGGGGCCAGGCCGACGCCGCCCTCGATCACGCCGAAGGCCCGGGGCCCGGCCTGCCACCGTCCCTGCCACGCTTCGCGGACGACGGTCTCGACGGCGCGGTCGACGCGCGTGATGGCGCTGCTCAGCAGGCAGGGACGCGCGGCTACGCCGGTGAGAAACGCATCGCTCCCGGCGCCGATGCAGAAGCGACCGGCGTCCGCGGCAGCCACGAGCGCGCCCAACCCGGTCGTGCCGCCTGCACCGAACACGATGTCGGCGTCGAGCCCGATGAAGTGGCGCGCCTGGGCCTGCCCCCAGCCCGCGTTCCCGAAGGGCGGCCCGTCAGACGAGCCCTGGTAGGCGCCGAGCACGCGTATCGACGCATCCACGGTGGCCGCGCCTTGCTCGAAGCCATGGCGATAGCGGCTCATGGCGCCGCCCTCCAACCCGTAGACGCCGGCGACCACCCGGGTCCGAGTCACCATCGCGGCGAGCGCCCCCGCGAGGAAACCGGCCTGGTCTTCTCGAAACGTGATGATGGCCAGGTTCGATTGGCCTGCCGGGATCACGAGGGGATCGACCAGCAGGAATCGCGTTGCCGGGCGCTCGGGAGCGACGGTCGCGACGGCATCGCTGAGGAGAAAGCTCCCCGCGATCACCAGGTCATCGCGGCCGGCCAGGGTCTCGAGATCCTGTTGATACACGGCGGGCTGCGCCGGCTGGAGCATTTCAGCCCGCAGGCAGGCATCGTGACGGAGCGCCGCCTGGATGCCGCGCCAGGCGTCCGCGTCGACCGGCGAGTCCAGGCCACTGACATCGGTCACCAGGCCGACTCGAAAAATGGCGGCACATGGCGCGGATGCCGTGGAGGTGGGTGCCTCCAGGCTCGGGCCGGCCGATGTGGACTGGAGCACGAGGGCAAGCACGGAGAAACCAAGGACGAGCGACGCGAGGATCAGGTGCCGAAGAGACGGTCTCCGTAGTCGCCCAGCCCCGGCATGATGTATTTCTGGGCGTTCAGCTGCCGGTCCCTGGCCGCGGCGAACACCCGGACCTCCGGGTACGCCTCCTCCAGCGCCGCGATCCCCTCGGGTGCCGCGACCACGCACACTAAACGAACGCTGGCGGGCTGGTATTCCTTCAAGATCTCCACGGCTTTCCGGGCGGTGCCGCCGGTGGCGAGCATCGGGTCGAGGATCATGACCGCCTTGCCGCGGATGTCGGGCGGCAGCTTGACGTAGTAGCGCGAGGCGACCGCGGTTCGCTCGTCGCGTTCGAGGCCGATGTAGCCGACGGTCACCTCCGGCAGGAGCTGGAGCACCGGGCCAAGCAAGCCCAGACCGGCGCGCAGGATCGGCACCGCCACGACGCGGTCCGCGATCGTGTGGCCATCGGTCTCCTCCAGGGGTGTGTGCATGGGAAACGTCCGGCTGCGCAGGTCGCGCGTCGCCTCGTACAGCAGCAACGTGATGATCCGGTCCGAGAACTCGCGAAACTGGTCGGGTGGCGTGTCGCGATCGCGCAGACGGGTGAGGTAATGGGCCACGAGCGGATGCTCAACGAGATGCAGCGTCATACGGGTGCCTTGAGGCGCTTGAGCTCGGGTGGTAAGACGACCAGACCTGCCTCGTCCATGCGGCCCTCGCTGAGCAACCGCTTGATCCGCGCCACATTGGAGGCGGACCAGGAGCTGCCGGGTCGCCGCGGCGTGAAGCGGCCCGCATAGGTCGCGTCGTCGATGGTTTTCGTCTGGCCGTCGATCCAGCCGTAGCAGAGCGCTTCCTCGACGGACTCCTCGTAACTGATGCCGCCCCGGCCGGAGGTCTTCTTGTTGTAGATCACCCAGATTTCCGTGCTGTCCGAATGATGCCTGGCCAGCCAGCGGCGCCACTCGGCTCGCGACCTGACGCTGACCGTCTCTCCGATCTCCATCAATGAACCGGGGTGGGCACCGCGAGGGCGGCGATCGCGACCTGGAACATGGGGGTGAGATCGAGGGCAGCCACGCGGGAGGGATCGATGTCGGCTTCCCCCGGTTCGTTGACGACGGTCAGGATCGCACTGCCGCGCAGCCCGCGAAGCGAACAGAGCGTGAAGATGGTCGACGATTCCATATCGTTGCAGAGCACCCGGGCGCGCTGCCAGACCCGCAGCGCCTGCTCCAGTTGCTCGCGACGGGGCATCTCGGCGGCGTGCAGGTCGGGATATAGGGCATCGTGGCTGCGCACGATCCCCGCGTGCACGCGCAGACCGCGACCATGGGCCGCCCGGAGCATGCCGTGCACCAGCTCATGATCCGCGACCGCCGGGTACGCAATCGGGACGTATGGCGGGGTCGTGCCCTCGTCGCGCACCGCGGCGGTCGCGACCACGAGGTCACCGAAGCCCACGCCCTTGACGATCGAGCCGGTCGTGCCAACCCGGATGAACGTTCGCGCACCGATGGCCGCCAGCTCCTCGACGGCAATCGCCGTTGACGGCGAGCCGATGCCCGTCGAGCAGACGGAAATGACGCGGCCGTCCACCTCGCCGGTGTAGGTCGTGAATTCGCGGTTGCGAGCGATCAGCCGCGGCCGCTGGAACAACCGCGCGATCGACTCGCAGCGACCCGGGTCGCCTGGGAGCAGGACGGCTTCGCCGACATCGCCCGGCTGGCAGCGGATGTGGTACTGGAGGTCGGCCATGGCCGCCTGCAGTCTAAATCAAGCCGGGCCGCGTCAGTTCGACCAGGAACTGGCTTCGCTGCTGGTGCTGAAGGTGTCGCCCATGAAGGCCCGCAGCAGGGGAGAGGTGATCGGCTGGCGGTAGGTGATCGTGACGTGGATCGGGGTCCGCTTGCCGCGCTCGACCAGGCGCTCCGGGGAGACCCGTACGCTGACCAGGGTGGGGTCGATGTTGCCGAGGTTCTCGACCACCGTCTGGCAGATGCTGGCGTCGGCGTAGCCCTGGGGATGGCTGAGGGCCCCGGTGACCGCCCAGCAGGGCGTCTCCGAGCCGCCGGCCGCTTCCAGGCTGCTGCCGGCGACGTAGGCGGCTTCCTGGGCGGCATGGTTGACCTTGGCGCTTGCCAGCGCCAGGTCGAGGAACTGGACCGCGGTGAGGCCGAGCGCGAAGAGGAAGGCGAGCACCATCGCGAATTCTGCCCCGACCTGTCCCCGCTGCTTCACGACATCAGCATCGGCCAGGGCGATTTCGGCGGGCCTTACGCCTCCAGCCGCTCGATCCCCGAGATGGTAACGCGTCGCAAAAGAAGCGGGCGCGCCGGCACGGCCCGGCCGATCGAGAAGGCGGCCGCAACCCTCGCCGCAACCTTCTGCGCATCGGCGGGTGTCCGGGCGTGCACGGTGGCCACCGGCTCCCCGGGCTCGACCGTGTCGCCGACCTTTTTGTCAAGGACCACGCCCACCGCCAGGTCGATGGGTGCGTCTTTCCGGTCGCGTCCGGCGCCAAGCGCCTTGGTGGCCAGGGCGATTTCCAGGGCGTCGATCGCCATCACGCAACCCGTCGCCGGGGCCGGCACCGGCCGCTGGACGGGCGCGGTCGGGAGCCGCCCCAGGTCCCCGGTGATCGATGGGTCGCCGGATTGCGCAGCGATGAGTTGCGCGAGTTTGCGTAAGGCGCTTCCGTCAGCCAGGTTCCGACGCAGGTCCACGGGAGGGGACCCGGCGAGGCGAAGCATCTCGGTGGCGAAGCGTAAGCAGAGGTCGCGCAGGTCCGCGGGCCCGCCTCCGGCCAGGGTCTCGATCGCCTCCTTCACCTCGAGGGCGTTCCCCACCGCCCGGCCCAGCGGCTGCTCCATGTCGGTGACGTACGCGACCGTCTCCCGGCCGGCCGCGGCTCCCAGCCTCACCAGGGCCTGGGCGAGCGCCTCCGCCTCCGGCAGACTCCGGACGAAGGCGCCCCGGCCACATTTCACATCCAGGAGGATGGCGTCGGCACC
The DNA here is from genome assembly GCA_036732165.1 of Candidatus Dormiibacterota bacterium. GTDB lineage: Bacteria > Chloroflexota > Dormibacteria > CF-121 > CF-121 > JALYYC01. The sequence continues at coordinate 21,020 of DAINCX010000033.1, forward strand.
CGCAGCCAGCTTCTTGCTCATGACGCTGCTGGCAATCAGCGGGATGGAATCGACCGTTGCGGTCGCATCGCGCAGGGCATAAAAGACCTTGTCCGCGGGAACCATGTCGCCGGTCTGGCCGGCGATCGCGATGCCGATGCGCCGCACCTGCTCGATGAAGGCGTCGACCGGCAGGTCGACCTGAAAACCGGGGATCGCTTCCAGCTTGTCGAGGGTGCCGCCGCTGTGGCCGAGCGCGCGGCCGGACAGCTTTGCCACCGGGATGCCGGCGGACGCGACCAGCGGCGCCACGATCAGGGTCGCCTTGTCGCCGACCCCGCCGGTGGAGTGCTTGTCGACTTTCTTGCCCGGGATGGACGACAGATCGAGCGTGCGGCCGCTGGTGGCCATGGCCAGGGTCAGGGCTTTCGTCTCGGGCTCGGTCATGCCGCGCAGCCGCACCGCCATCAGCCAGGCCGCCAGCTGGTAGTCGGGGATCGATCCGTCCGTAGCCCCGCGAACCAGAAAGGCGATCGCCTCGTCGGAATGCGCTGTCCCATCGCGCTTCTCGCGGATGATGTCGAGCGCGGTCACCGGGCAAGTTTAAATAGATTCGTGATTCTGAAACTGATCGGCCTCATCGTGCCGCTGGGGCTGGATACGTTTGCCGTGGCCGCGGCGCTGGGCATCAGCGGACTGCAGCGGGATGCGCGGCTTCGCGTCAGCCTGCTCTTCACGGCGTTCGAGATGGGGATGCCGCTGGTCGGGTTCGCGGCTGGGGCGTTCGCGGGACGCGTGGCGGGCAACGCCGCCGACTACATCGCCATCGTGATCCTGATCGCGCTCGGCGCGTGGATGCTGCGGCCTGGTAGCGACGAAGGCGAGGAGGCTCGGCTCGGGATGCTGCAACGGACCCGCGGGCTGGCGGCGATCGGCCTGGGGATCAGCATCAGCACCGACGAGTTGGCCATCGGCTTCACCCTGGGCCTGCTGCGGCTGCCCATCCTACTGGTCATCGTGCTGATCGGGGTCCAGACGTTCATCCTGACCCAGGCAGGGCTTCGGCTGGGAGCTCGCGTGGGAGAACGGATCCGGGAGGGCGCGGAACGGGTGGCGGGCGTGGCGCTGGCGGGCCTTGGTGTGGTGCTCCTGCTCGAGAAGTTACTTCAGTAAGTACGAGTTCACGCCGGGCGCGGGAGCGAACAGCGAGTTGTACTGGACGAGTAGGGCAGGCGTCCCAGGGCCGATCGTGCTCATGCATGGCCCGGCCGGGGTCCCGACCGTGTTGCCGAGAACGTTGCCGTTATACATGTTGAGGTAGGCGCCGATGAATTCGCCGTTGATGGCGTACTGGGCGCCGGACCCGTCGAGGTTCGGCTGCGTGTCATGCGGACCCAGTTCGACCCCGGAAAGGGTCATCGAGCCGGAGCCGTCCGCGTCGAAGACGGTCCCCCAGACCTGGAACTTGGGCGTCAGCGAGGCCGTGGCGTTGAAGCTTTCATTCCAGACGGTGCCGCTGTTGGCATTCGTGCTCGAGATGTAGAAGGCGATGTGGGTGCTCCCGGTGAGCGTGTAGCTGGGGGCGACGAAAAACATACTGCTGTCGTTAGGGAGGCTCGTGTTGTTGGCGGCAAACGCCGTTCCGCCGTCGAAGATGAACTCCACCCCATTGGTGCCGTCGATCGACGACGGCAGGTCCGTCACGCCGACCGAAGGGCTTGTCGAGGAGTAATGGGGCAGGCCGTCGCTGGTGTTAGCGACATACCCGCCGTTGCTGGTGAAGTTCCCCCGCATGTAGTAGAGCCCATTCAAGAACACGTACAGCCCGTTGATCGCATCGCTGGATCCGTTGCCGATGCTGATCGGGTTGGTGTACTTCCCCGGATAGTAAACCCACATATCGCGCGTCGCCGAGGTGTTGTTGGTCAAGGTGACCGACGGCCAGCCCGCCGGCATCGAGGGCGTCCAGGTGCCGCCCGGCGGAACGGTCCCCTGGTGGCTCGGGCTGCGAGCCAACGGGATCTGCGAGACGTCGGGCTGGATGTAGTCCGGTTCCGGGTCCTGGCTCCCGCCGAACGAAACTGGCGATTGCCAGTAGGAGAAGAGCCCGTTGTTGTCGCTTGCGCCATACACGGTGAGATGCCCATTGACGTTGAGCGAGGCGCGGGTCGGGTTTGGCACGTGGAATTTGGCATTGCTCAGGGTCAGGCCGCTGCTGCTGGCGTTGCACACATCGGCGCCATCCTGGCCGTCGTCCACCTGCGCGAAGCCGTTCTGGTCATTAAAGATCGTGTTACCGCTGCCGCCCTTGGTATAGGCGAAGATCGCGTAGGTCTTCGGGTTGGTCCCCGCCTCGGCAGTGGCCGTGGCCTGGATGTTGATCCGGTTGAAGCCGAGGATCTGCGCGAAGGTCCCGGTTGCGTTGAAACCGACCGTGACCTGGACCTGCTTGTTGTCATAGCCGGTCGGGGCGACGGTGGTGACGGTGTAACCGCCCTGGGTCTGCGTCACGCTCGGCTGGCTGTACGCGGCGTCCGAGGCCGAGCCGATCGCCCCGAGGTTGAAAACGGAAAACGTGTCCTGCTGCGCGTGGTACAGGGTCCAGTTGGGCTGTCCGCTGGGATAGACGTCGGTCGCCACCAAGTCCTGCGCGCCGGCCAGCGCGCCGGCGTCGACGGCATCCTGCATCAACCGGCGCTGGAAGTAGAGGCGCCCCGCGTCGATGGCCAGGGCGAGCATGCCGCAGATGGCGACCATGGCCAGCGCCATGATCACGATCGCCTGGCCGGAGCGACTGCGGCGGAACCTGGTCAACACCATCAGTACTCCGCCCTCATCGAGGACCCGGCTGTCATGACGAACTGGGCCCCCACGACGTCGGAGATCATCCCGGTCATCGGGGCATAGAGGTAGGTGACTCGGACCGTGACTTCGTTATTGCCCGGCACCCGGCTCGGGCTGATCCAGATGAAGCCCGTGTTCGGTTGGGTTGGCGTCGAGGGCGAGGTGCACGGGCTGGATCCCTGCAGACACGGGTCTTCGGTGAGGACCATCCCGCCGCCACCGATCTTGGCCAGGGTGGCGTTGATGATGGCGGTGTCCGGATAGGTGCTGAGGTAGTTGCTGCGCAGCACCAGCTGGCGGGCACCCTCGTGGGCAGCCTCGGCGATGTTGATGTACACGGCGACCGCGCGGCCGAAGTCGAAGATGCCCATCACCAGCAGGAACAGCAGGCTCGCCAGGAGTGCAAACTCCACCATCGCCTGCCCCCGTGACTTTTTGGACATCAGTAGTTGGTCCTCATCTGTACCGAGACACTCATGTGGATCGGGTTGCCCACGAGTTGCTGCATCAAGGGTGTGTAGAGCTGAAAGTCGTACTTGACGTTGACCGTCACGTAGTAGTTCGTCGGCCCACCGACCCAGTTCTGCACCCGGTTGGTGGAGTCGGTGCACCCGACCGTGCTACCGGTGGAGTCGTGAGGCGGGCAAACCGTCACGGAGTTGGGGGTGATGCCGCTGTAGGTGAGCTCGTTGGTGACGGCATTGACAATGGCGGCATCCGTCTGCACCGGGCAGGTTGCGTACGCGTTCGAGATCGAGCAGCTCGGCGTCGCCGGACCTGTATAGACGTTGAGAATCGCGACCCGAGCCCCTTCGCGAGCGGCGTTGGTGATGGAAACCTGGAAAAAGTAGGCGCGCCCGAAGTCGACCAACCCGAAGGTCAGGAAGGTCAGGATGGGGAGCACCATGGCCATCTCCACCAGGGATTGGCCCAAGCGCCGACGCATAAAGCTGGCTTTCATGATTTCGTTACCTGGTCCTACTGGCCCGTCGCCCTACTGCAGATAACGCAAACGGTAATGGTCCTCATCTCGATTCCCGATCACGGGTTGTTACGAGTCCCGTTACGACTTGTGCCCCAAGGGTCGCGCCGGGATGAAGGGAGAAAACGAGCGCCCGTTTGTGAACGCATGTTCCGTGTTGCGGGTTCGGACGCGGCCCGCTACAGTTACCCCTGCGACCTGTCAGAAAGCCAGTTAGAGAAGGAAACGACTCTAGTGG
>DAINCX010000034.1:0-24181 GCA_036732165.1 Candidatus Dormiibacterota bacterium
GTCAGGGCGTTCCCGAGCCCGTAGGCGAAAAAAAGCTTGGCGACCGAAAAGGTCCGATCATCCTCGGTGATCCGCAAGATGCCCTGCGCGTATAGGGCAACCGTGTGGACGACGTCATGGTGCAGATGCACCGCGCCCTTCGGAAACCCCGTAGTGCCCGACGAGTAGAGCCAGAACGCCGCGTCGTCCCGCGAGGTCTCCTCGAGTCGGGCCTGGGGCGGCTGCCGGAGGAGCCCGAGGAACGGGATGGTGTCGGGCACCGCCTGGCCGTCGACCACGATGTGCCGAAGGTGCGGCAGCTCGGCGCGCGGGATCGCCATCACGGTTGGGAGGAGGGCCTCGCTGACGATCGCCACGGCCGCCCGCGAGTCGTTGAGCAGGTACTGGTAGTCGGGACCCTTCAGGAGCGTGTTCGTCGGGACGGGGACGGCCGCGATCTTCTGGGCGGCGAAGAAGCTGTAGACGAAGGCCGGGCCGTCGAGCAGTAAGAGCAGCACGCGCTCCTCGCGTCGCACGCCGAGCGCCCGAAGGCCATTCGCCACCCGGTCCGTGCGCTCTTTGACCTGCGCGTAGGTGATCACCTCGTCGCCGAAGAGCACGGCGGTTCGGCCTCCTCGCCCTTCCCGAACATGGCGGTCGACCAGGTAGTCGGCGAGGTTGAAGCTCTCGGGAACAATGACCTCAGGCGCGGTCTCAACGGTGGGGACGCCCGTCGTGGGCATGCACGAAGTCTAGAACCCGGGCGACGCCCCGACAACGATCTGGGCGTGGGCTAGCTCTCGCCGCCCCTCCGACCGATCTCCGCCATGTGACTGCGGTCGCGGCTCACCCGCTGCCCGCCCCTCTGCCCGGCTTCGCGCGCTTCCGCCGACGAGAACTCGTGGGCCGTTCCCTGCTCATGCGCGGCCCTTCCGCCCTCACGGGCAATTTCCCGTTGCCTGGCCTGGCTCATCGAGGCGAAGCCCCGACCCTTCGCGGACGACTTCGAGCGGGTCCGGGAGCGGCTTACGCGCCGTGCGCTGGACTTCGAGGCGGCCGCGGACCGGGCCTTCCCGGTGCCGGCCCGACTCCGAGGAGCGGAACGACTGGTCCTTGCCTTCGGGCTCGACTTGGTAGCCGATTTGCGGCTGCTCGAACTCTTCGATGGCTTCTGTGTCTTGGTCTCCCCCTTCTCGCGGCGGACCTTGTTCACGGTCCGGGCGGCGACCTCCTCGGCCCGCCCACCGTAGCGACCGGACTTGTGGGCACTTTTCTTGATCGTCTCGTATTGACGCTCCCGTTTCGGACTGGCTCCCCGCGGCATTAGATCCTCCCTATACTTTTAGCAGTATCATTTTTTTATGGTAGCAGCCCGCTACCTTAAGTTGATATCACTACTGTATCATGGCGCGCCCATTGCATTCGTCGCCATCTAGGCGCTCGCGGACGGCCTTTGGTCGTCGCCGAAATCGTCCAGCCCAAGCGCTTTGCCGGCGTGTTCTCCACCGCCCCCGCCAGCCTCCTCCTCACCTCACTCGTGAAGGGCTCCTCGCCTGGGTGACGGTGGCGATCGGCTTTATTTCCTCTTCCGGGCCACCCACCTCTACGAACGCTGGGACCGCCTGCTGCGAAAGATGGAGTAGGTAGAATGTGGCCCGACGGGCAGATAGCGAAGTGGTTAAACGCGACTGACTGTAGATCAGTTGGCCTAGCGCCTTCGGGGGTTCGAATCCTCCTCTGCCCATAGCGAGCCCACGTAGCTCAGGTGGTAGAGCGACGCCTTGGTAAGGCGTAGGTCACCGGTTCAACCCCGGTCGTGGGCTCACCCATTACGATTTTTAGTGGGTGTTAGGCGGCGGTCGCCAGGTTGTGGAACACCGCCACGCCGGGGACCTGACTGCCGATCGAGTCGATCCGCCGCAGGGCCTGGCTGTCGGGCACCTCGCCCACGACGTCGACCTGGCCGAATTCTGACCTGACCTCGAGGTTCGCCGCCGACGCGCCGAGTGCGCCGCCGATCGCTTCCTTCACCGCTCGGACGAGACCTTCATCACTGCGGATGGAGGGCTCGATGGCAAGCACGCCGGGCACGGCTCGCGCGAGGCTTGCGGCATGGTCCGCCTGGGCCTGCGTCCTGACGTAACCGCCTAACCGCACCCGCTGATCCTGCACGTCGACCTTGAGCGAACGCACGAACGGTTGGGTGATCGGATCGCTTGCCAGCCGGTCGAGGATGGCCGCCTTGATGTCCTCATCGCCCGCGAACACGCCCAGGCCACGCCATTCCTCCGCGGTCAAATCGGTCGCGATGCGATGCGGGCCCGCCGCCTTGACCCGTCCGATCGGCACCAGGACGGTGCGTCCCGAACGGCCTCCAACGGCCACCAGCCCGGTGACCAGGCTGCTGTCTCGATCGAAACAGACCATTTTGAGCTTGCTGAGACGCTTGCCCTCGCGACTGACCAGCGCGGCGTCTTTCTGCAGGATCAGCGCGCGGGCCTCACCATCGTCGGTGGGTTCGACCCAGGGCTCGGCGAGCTGCAACATCCTGCCGTCGGTCGACACGATCGCCCCTGCCGGAACTCGCCCGCCTTCGATCAACCCACCCCCGCTGGCCAGGGTCACCTCCTCGAGCCTCCCCGTGCGGGCTCCGAGCAGCACCGCCTGCACGTGGCCCCGGAAGTTCCCCAGGACCTCCGCCTCACCGCCCAGGAGGATGGCTTCACGGTGACCGATCGTGCCGCCACCGGCTGCGCCGGTCGCCAGGAAGGGGACCATGACGCCGCCCGGGCGCAGCGACATGACCAGGCCGGCGACCACGATCAGGACGACGTAGCCACCCATGAAGACCACCGCCGCGGTGTTCAGATCCATGCCTCAGGAATTATGCCGGACGGCATGATGGTCGCATGCAACGGTAGGCTGAGCGGTTGTGAAGGGTCCCCTGACGCGCCTTGACACGCTCGATCGCCGACTGTTTCGCGCCCTGACCCGCCGGGAGCGTGCCGCTATGGACCGCGGGCTCAAGACGCTGAGCACGACCGCCAACCAATCGGTGCTCTGGCTCTCGATCGCGACCGTCCTCGCTGTCGCGGGCGGTGACCGGGGGCGACGCGCCGCGCTGCGCGGGATCCTCGCGATCTCGATGACGTCGACGCTCGTCAACCTCCCGCTCAAGTACCTGGCGAGGCGCCAGCGCCCCGAGCGGCGTCGCGGGGACCGGCCGCCGGCCGTGCCCATCCCGGCATCGTTCTCCTTCCCCTCCGGCCACTCCGCCTCCGCCTTCGCGTTCACGACCGCGGTCGCCCGCGAAGATCCCCGATTGCTGCTCCTACTGCTCCCGCTTGCCAGTACCGTGGCGTACTCGCGCGTGCACCTTCGCGTTCACTACCCGTTCGACGTCCTGGCCGGCGCCACCATCGGGACCGGTATGGGGCTCACGAGCAACGCCCTGATCAGGGTTGCCCGCGAGTGGCGCGACGCACGCACGCCCGCACCGCTTCCGCAGCGGCCGCCGACCAACCGGGTCATCGTGGTGAGCAGCCCGCACGCGGGGCGCGCTGGGAAAAAGCATAACCGGGCTCGGGCGGCCCTGAAGGCCGCCGGGCTCGAGATCGTCGAGGAGCTGACCGTCGAGGAGATCTCTCGTTTGCCCCAGCTGCTGAAGGACGGCGACGGCACCCTGCCACTCGTGATTGCCGCCGGCGGTGATGGGACGGTCGGCGCCGTCTCGAACTACGTGGTGGGGACCCGGGCGATCATGGGCGTGCTGCCCCTTGGCACGTCCAACGATTTCGCCCGGTCGCTCAACCTCCCGATGGGAATCGAAAATGCGGCCCGGCTCCTCTCGATCGGGAGGGTGTCCACGATCGATGCCGGACGCCTGGTACGTGCTGGCCAGCCCTCGACGTATTTCGTCCACGCGGCGACCGCAGGGCTGAACGTGAACTTCGCGCGGCTGGCGACGCGGGCTGACCTTCGCCATCGCCTCGGACGGCTGACGTACGCGGTGGCCGGCATCCTGGCGCTGAAGGACCGACCCGTCTTCGAATGTGCCATCGACGACGGGCGAGGCGTTGAGAACCTTCGGCTCGAGCAGCTCTCCATCATCAACACCCCGGTGTTCGGCGGCGTCCTGGGTCTGCGCGTGCCGCGCTCCAGCCCAGACGACCGGCGGCTCGAGGTGCTGCTGGTCGAACACCTGCCAATCCGACGGCTGGTCCGCTCCGCCTTGCTCACCATCCTCGGCCGTCGCGGTCCAATCCGCGGAGTCCGGATCGAGCACGCCGCCCGCATGGTGGTGCGCCCCAAGCAGTCCATGCCCATCGCGCTTGACGGCGAGGTCTGCGGCGAGATTCCGGGAACGTTCGAGGTGGTGCCGGATGGCCTGCAGGTGATCACTCCGAGCAACTTCGAAGACCTCGAGAATGCCTGACCGCCAGGCGCTCACCCGGTTTGCCCTTCGGATCGTGGTGATCTTCTTCGTGCTGGCGGCGGTCACCGCGATCGCCGGCATCCTGGTGCGGGCGTGGTCGCCTGGATTCGACCTCCAGGCAATGCAGGCGGTTGCCGATCATCGCACCGCGCTCGGCACGCAGATCGCCAGCATCGTGAGCGACGCGGGGTCTTTTGCCATCCTCGCCCCGTTGACCATTGCGCTCGTGTTGCTCCGGCGGTGGAGGCGACCGGCCGATGACCTGGCGCTGATCGTGGTCGCCGCCGGCAGCGCGGCCCTGCCGTCGGTGGTCAAGCTGATCGTGGCGCGCCCGCGGCCGACGATCGAGCACTTGACCCACCTCACCTCGCTCAGCTTTCCCTCGGAGCACACCACGCAGGCGGCGGCGATCTACCTCGCGATCGCGAGCCTGCTCACCCAGGGGAGACAGGCCCTCTGGCGGCGGCTCGCCCTCGCGCTCGCGGTGGTAATTGCCATCCTGGTGGCCCTCTCCCGCGTCTTTCTCGGGGTTCACTACCCGACCGATGTCGGGGCCGGCCTGCTCCTGGGATGGTTATGGACGATCGGGATCTTCCGCTACGCACGGTCGGAGCTCAAGGGTCCCGGCAAACCGGAGATCGTCCAAGCGGCGCCCAAATCCTAGCCCCCTCCTCGGCCCTCCCCCACGAGTGGGGGAGGGAGAATGACGAATTGTTGCGCCGGGCGTAACGGTGGCGCACGCGCCTGCGACTGGCTGAAACGATTTCACGCCGAGTGATGCCTCGCGCTCCCATGCGACGTTAAACCTGCAGCGATCGGGGAGTAAATTCCGCGCACCGCGCGCGAAGAAGAGGGGGCTCACGCCCAATGGTCGGGAACATCAGTCGTGCGTTCAGCGTTCGCAAGGCGTTGTCGGCGGTGATGGGCGCAGTCATCTTGATGGTGGGGATTCCCGCGGCAACCGTCGCAGCCGCGGGCGTGAATGACTATCCGTACCGGGGCACGGCCAACCATCTCGACCCCTGGGGTTTCTACACCGGGTACTGCACCTCGTTCGTCGCCTTCCGGCTCAGCCAGGAGGGCGTCCAATTCCACGGCGCATCGCTGCGCGGACCCAACGGCAAGACCGCGTTCTTCGGGAACGGCGGGTCTTGGGACGCGGCGGCCCGGAGCATCGGCTACACGGTCGACAGTCACCCGTCGGTGGGCTCGGTCGCCGTCTGGCATGGCGGCGAGAACTATGCCTGGTGGGGCGGCCACGTCGCCTATGTGATGGCGGTCACGCCATCCGGCCAGGCGGTCGTCGAAGAGTACAACTGGTCCCACTACCTCGCCTACGGCACGCGGACGGCCCAGGCACCACGCTATATCCATTTCGTCGCCGGAGCCTCGGCCACACCGCAACCGCAACCAAAGCCGCAGCCGCAGCCGGCCGGACATCCGTACCGGGTGACCGACGTCGTCCGGCAGCGTTCCGGACCCGGCACCAGCTTCGCCACCCGCGGCTTCGTCCACAACGGCCAGCAGGTGCTGATCACCTGCCAGGTTCGCTCGGGCAGCGTGATCAACGGCACCGGGATCTGGGATCGCCTCAGTGACGGGACCTACGTCACCGACTACTACATGACCACGCCGTCATTCAACAGCTTCAGCCCTGGCCTGCCGCGCTGCTAACCACGATCTGACCAACGGGAGGGCCGCACCGCGCGGCCCTTTTTTATTTGTCGGGCGGCTCCCCACGGCGGATCCGGTCGAGGCGCTCCCGGGTTTCCGGGTCGAGTCGATCCTCGAGACGACGCGAGATATCAGAGCGCGCCCGCGTGTCACCGATCTGGCGATCCCGCTGCTGCAGGACGGCATCGATCTGTCCCTTGAGGACGGTTGCCGACACCGTCTTGATGCCACGGCCCAGCGCATAGTCCCGTTGCAGGCCATCGGAGGTGGCCACCGTCACTTCGTCGGCCGACCGGGCGCCGAATAGCAGGCGCTCGATGACATGATCGGCGGAGGTCTTTCGACCCGAATAGACGACCTGGACGCCGGCGATCCGCTGTTCCGATGCCTCGGCGTCGGCTCGCCGGTGGGAATCGAAGACGACCGTCACCTGCTGCCGGGTCATCGCGCCGTAGTCCGCAAGCATCGCCACGAGCAGGTCGCGAGCGTCCTCCAGCTTGACATCCTTGAGCGCCGCCAGCTCGGGCCAGGCGAAGATCATGTTGTATCCGTCCACGATCAGCCGGTCCATCGGCTAAGCGTACTGAGAGGTCGGGCGCCCGGGTACTATCGTTGGGATGCAGCCGCACCAGGAGGGCATTTCCGGCAGCGAGCTTCGCCGTGACGTGTCGGTCTGGGGCTCCTACATGTGGGGCTACGCCGCGGTCGGCGCCGACATCTACACCGCGCTTGGGATCATCACCCTGGCGGCCCTCGGCCTCGCCCCGCTGGCCTTCCTGGCGGCCGGCCTGGTCTTCGCGCTGGTCGGGCTCTGCTACGCGGAGCTGGCCTCGGCCTACCCGCTGGCGGGCGGCGGCCAGTACTTCACCCTGCGCGGGTTGGGCGACTTCTGGGGGTTGGTCGCCGGGTCGGCGCTCGTCCTCGACTACACGATCGATATTTCGCTCTTCACGGTGGTGGCATTCGGGTACTTCAACTTCTTCCTTCCGCTGATCAGCGCCGGCCATCACGTCTCGGACTTCACCATCAACCTCGGTCCGGTCCACCTGGCCTGGATCTGGTTGATCGAGTCCCTCGCCGGGATCCTCTTCCTGATGTGGCTCAACGTCCGCGGCATCAAGATCTCCACCGATTTCAACGGCATCATCGGGACCATCGCGATCATCGCCCAGACCGCGATCGTCGTGGCGGGGTTCGTCCTCGTCTGGGATCCGAAGATGGTTGCGAACGAGTTCCTGTTCAATCGTCCGAGCCTGAGCCAATTTGCGTTCGGCTCCTCCCTGGCGATCATCGCCTTCGTCGGACTGGAGACGATCTCGCAGGTCGCCCAGGAAACCCGGCGACCGGCGACCATCATCCCCCGGACGTCGATCGGCCTCGTGATCTCGGTGCTCCTGTTCGCGATGGCGTTCTCCGTGCTGGCGGTCGGACTGGTCAACCCGCTGGATTTCCGCGGCCATGAGGGCGACCCGGTGGCGCTGATCGCCAGCCGCATCCCCGCCATCGGCATTGTCGCCGCGCCGCTCACGGCCGCCATCGGGGCCCTGATCGTGTTCATCTCCGCGAACTCCGGCGTTGTGAGCTCATCCAGGCTGAGCTACTCGATGAGCCAGTTCGACTTGCTGCCCGGCTGGTTCTCCAAGGTCAACAAGAAGTACGCGACGCCGTCTCGAGCGGTCATCGTCTTCGGTGGCGTCGCCCTGCTGCAAACGATCTTTGCCTTCTTCACGCCCGGACCGCCCGGGAAGAGCGCGGCCATCGACGTCCTGGCGGACCTCTACGCCTTTGGCGCGACCACCGGTTACCTGCTGGTGTTCATCTCGCTGTTCGTGCTGCGGTTCAAGGACCCCTTCACCCCGCGGCCCTACATGATGCCGCTGAACGTGCAGATTCGCTACCAGGGCCGTACTGTCTGGTTCCCCCTGCTCGGCGTGCTGGGCTTCCTCGGGGTGCTTTTCTTCCTCGTCATGGTCTTACTCACGCACCAATATGCGCGGATTGTCGGCCCCATCTGGGTGGTCGGCGCGATCATCCTGTTCGCCATCTACCGCCGAAAGCGGGGCCTGCCCGTGCTCAAGACTCTCGACCGCGACTGGGTGACGGCAACCCGGCGGGTGCTGCTCGAGGCTGAGGAGTACCGGTCGCTGGAGGAGTACGACGCCGCCCTGGAGGAGCATCGCGCGCAAATGGGTGGCGGATCCGGTGCCGCCCCGGCCGGTGCCGCCCGGGCCGCTCCCGCCGACCCGCCACCGCCGCCGCCGGCGATTACTTAGGTCGCGGCGCCACGCTGGCGCACAACCTCGTAGAGCAGGATCGACCCGGCGACCGCCGCATTAAGCGAGCCAACCTGGCCGAGCATCGGCAGCCGGACGAGCGCATCACACTTCTTGCGGAGGAGCTGGTGCATGCCCTCCCCCTCCGCCCCCACGATCAGCACCAGCGGGCGGCGGTAGTCGAACTCGGTGTACTCCATGGCGGCCTCCCCGGCAAGGCCCACGACCCAGAAGCCCAGACCCTTCAGCGTGTCGGTCGCCTGCGCCAGGTTCGCGACCCGGGCATAGCGCAGGTACTCGGCCGCCCCGGCCGAGGCCTTGACCACGGATGGCGTCACCTCCGGCGAGCGGTTGTGGGACAGGATGATGCCCCCGACGCCGGTCGCCTCCGCGCTGCGACTCAGGGTCCCGAGGTTCTGCGGATCCTGCAGGCTGTCCAGCATCAGGAGCACGGCGTCACCGCGCTCGGCGAGGGCCTCGCGGACCATCGGCTCGAGCTCCCAGTATTTTCGCCGGGTGACGTAGGCGACGACCCCCTGGTGCGCCTCCGAATGCGCGATGTCATCGAGGTGACGCCGGTCGGCGGACTCGATGGTCAGCTTCTGGCCGTCGGCGAGACGCCGCAGCTCCTTCAGTCGCGGTTCATCGCGCACGCCCTCCGCCAGTAGCAGGCGACGAACGGGGCGACCGGCACGGAAGGCCTCAAGCACCGGGTTGCGACCGTAGATGATGTCCGGCGGACGAGGCATCGCGATTCCCTACTGGAGGCGCTTCCAGCGAGGGCCGTCTTTGGTGTCCTCAAGCTGAATCCCCATCGCCAGCAGCTGGGCACGGATCGCGTCTGACCTGCCGAAGTCGCGGACCTGGCGAGCCTGCTCCCGCTCGGCGATCAGCCGCTCAACCTCGGCATCGATCGTCCCCGCCGGAAATTCGATCACGTCGAGGATGCGGTTGGCGTGGCGCAGCAGTGCCATCGCCGAGGCACGCTCCTCGGCTGACGCCTGGCCCGCCTCGATCCGCGTGTTAAAGCCCTTGATGAACTCGAACAGATGGCCGACGGCCGCGGGGACGTTGAGGTCTTCGTCAAGCGCGGCGTCCCAGCGGGCACGCACCTCCGCCGGCGGTTCGGCCTCGCCTTCGACCGGCCCCAGCCGCACCGCGAACTCGGCCAGGCGCTTGACCGCGCTGTCGGCGCCCTTGAGCAGGTCGGGTGAGAAGGCGAGCTGGCTGCGGTAGTGCGCGCCTGTCATCAGCGCGAAACGGATGGCGTGCGGCTGGTAGCCCTCGGCCAGGACGTCACGCAAGGTCGTGAAGTTCTTCAGCCGCTTGGACATCTTCTCCCCGACCGCGTCCTGCAGGAACTCGGCGTGGAGCCAGTAGCGGGCGAAGGGCTTCCCGGTCGCCGCCTCGCTCTGGGCGATCTCGTTCTCGTGATGCGGGAAGATGTTGTCGACGCCGCCGGTGTGGATGTCGAAACTCTGACCCAGGTACTTCATGCTCATGGCCGAGCACTCGATGTGCCAGCCCGGGCGTCCCGCCCCTAGCGGCGTCTCCCAGGACTGCTCCCCTGGCTTGCGCGCCTTCCACAGGACGAAGTCGCGGGGATCGTCCTTACCGTAGTCGTCGACATCGACCCGTGCGCCCGCCTTCAGGCCGCCGGCATCGAGATGCGCCAGGGCGCCGTACCGGGGAAAGGTGGCGATCCGGAAATAGGTCGACCCGTCGCTGACGTAGGTGTGACCCTGTTCGCTGAGCAGATCGATCAGGGTGACCATCTCGAAGATGTGGTGGGTGGCCCGAGGATAGTGTTCGGCCCGCTCGATCCGCAGGGTGTCGAGATCCTGGAAGAAGGCCTCGATGTACGGCTCGGTGAACTCATCGATGGTCTCCCCCCGCTCGGCCGCCTTGCGGATGATGCGGTCCTCGACGTCGGTGAGGTTCATCACCTGCGTGACGCGAAATCCCCGCTGCAGCAAGACGCGACGCAGGACGTCCTCGAAGAGGAAGGTGCGGAAGTTTCCAATGTGCGCGAAATCGTGGACCGTCGGACCGCAGGTATACATGCGGACATGGCCCGCCTCGATGGGCGCGAAGGGCTCGACCGTGCCGGACATCGTGTTGTGCAGCCGGAGCCCGGTCATGGCAGCTCCCGCAGGAGCACCACGGCCTGGGCGGCCAGGGCCTCGCCACGCCCGATGGCGCCCACGTGGTCGGTCGTGGTGCCCTTGAGGCCGACGGCGGCCGGATCGACGCCCAGGGCCGCGGCCAGGTTGGTACGGATCGCCTCCCGATAGGGGGCCAGTTTGGGCGCCTGGGCCAGCAGCGTGACGTCCACGTTCTCGACTGCCCAGCGGGCGCGACGGCAGTGGTCCGTCACCTCACGCAGCAGATCGAGGCTCCTGGCGTCCTTGTACTGCGGGTCGGTATCCGGGAATAGGGTGCCGATGTCGCCAAGCCCGGCGGCCCCGCACAGGGCGTCGATCAGCGCATGGCAGATGACGTCGGCGTCGCTATGGCCGCTGAGGCCGAGGTCCCAGGGAAGCTCGACGCCGCCCAGGATCAGCGGCCGGCCGACCTCGAGCCGGTGAAGATCGAAGCCGGTGCCTACACGCACACGGGAGCGGCGGCAAGCAGGGCCTCTACCATCAGCGCATCCTCGTGGGTGGCGACCTTGAGGTTGCTGTAAGACCCTGAGAAGACCTTGACCGGCTTGCCGAGTTTTTCGATCAGTTCGGCATCATCTTCGACCACGATCCGCTCGCGGACTGCCTTCTCGTGCGCCTCGAGGATCCAATCGAAGCGGAACACCTGGGGCGTCTGGATCTGCATCAGATCGGCCCGCTCCACCGTCCCGTGGACGAATCCCAGGCTATCGACGTGCTTGTACGTGTGATGGACCGGGACCGCCGCCGTGGCCGCGCCATGCTGGCGAGCTGTTTCCAGGCCCTGGTGGATCAGGTCGTCGGTGACCAGGGGCCGGGCGCCGTCGTGGATCACGACGAAGTCGGGCGGCCGTTGCCGCAGGCTTTGCAGCCCGATGCGTACGGAATCCTGCCGCCGCTCCCCGCCCAACTGGACATCGATCGGCTTCCGCCATCCCTCGGCCTCGAGCTCCCTGGTGACCTGGAGCAGGTTGCGCTGGGACACCATCACGATGATGCCGGTGATCTCGGGACAGCGATCGAACGCCTCGAGCGTGCGGCGAATGAGGGTGCGACCTCCGACCGGCATCAGGACCCTGGCGCTGGACTCCCCGTTGTGAAGCCCGGCCCCAGCGGCCGGAATGATCGCTTGTACCTCCACGAGTCACCCCTTTTGTCTTGGTCGGTTTTCGGTCGGTTGAAGTATACGGCCCGGGGGTCGAAATCGAGCCAGTTTCGACCCCGGGATGCCTGCTGGCGATCGCACTCCTGATCGTGCACCTGGGGAGCAGGTCCTAGCGACGGCCGGCAACCGTCTGGGCGCGGGCCAGGTCATCGGGCGTGGTGACTTTGAAGTTGTCCGGCTCGCCCTGAATGACCCGCACGTCGCCCCCGGCCCATTCGATCACCGAAGCGGTGTCCGTCCCGACAAATCCGGCCCGAGCCGCTTTGTTGTGCGCCTCGAGGAGCCAGGTCGCGTCGGCAGCCTGAGGCGTCTGGACCGACCACAGGTTGGTCGGCTGGGCGGCCATCCAGCCATCGGTGGCGACGACCACGGTCCCGGGCAGGGGCAGACCCGGAATACAGCCCTCCACGTCAGCCATGCCGGCCAGCAGGCGCTCCACCAGGTCCGGGGTGGCAAAGGGACGCACGGCGTCGTGCACCAGCACAGCCTGGACCTCGCCCGCGTCGATCCGGGCGGAGAGGGCCGCGACGCCGGCGAACTCAGACCGATGACGAACATCCCCCCCGGGCACCACCCGGGCCAGCTTGGGAAAGCGGGACGCGAGCGATTGGCAGGCGGGGAGATCGCCCGGGTGGGCGACCACCACCACCTCCCCGACCCGCGGACATCGCTCGAAGAGGGCCAGGGACCACTCGAGGATCGGCCGGCCACCCACTTCGAGAAAGACTTTGTTCACGCCCGCCTGCATGCGGGTACCTCGCCCGCCGGCGACGACCACGGCCGCGGCGTTCATCCCTGGACGAGCACGCGAATCCGCAGCCCGGCGAGGCGACACAGCGCAAGGGGATCCTCCGGGGATGCGGCCGGGCCCAGACGCTCGAGCGCCTGGACCAGGGTGGCGCGCGCAAGCACCCAGGGCCCGCGCAGGTCGACCAGGGTCTCGCGGGGGACGGTTCGCCGGACCCGGCCGTCAACCACCTCCTTGCACGTGTCGCGCACCGGGACGCCCACCGCAAGGACGGGCTGTGGCGCGAAGCGCGCCTCGGGTGGAACGTCGCCGGGGCCGATCACGAACCGGGTGGCCTCGGGCGACGCCGCAACCGCGGCACGGAGCTGCGACAGGAAGCCCGGCCCCGAGGCGACGGTCAGGACAACCGGGTCAGTGACCGGAGCCGCCGCCCTGGATCTTGCGCAACGGCTTCGGCCGCCGCTCGATGGTGGATTCGCTGGCCGGCATGGCGAAGATCATGCGTCCGGCAGCGGTCTGTAGCACCGAGGTCACGACCACCCCGATGGTTTGGTTCATGTAGCGGCGCCCGTTCTCGACCACGATCATGGTGCCGTCGTCGAGGTAGCCGACGCCCTGGTTCGGCTCCTTGCCATCCTTGATGAGCTGGACGTTCATCTCCTCGCCGGGGATGACGACCGGCTTCAGCGCGTTGGCGAGGGTATTGAGATTCAAGACGCGCACGCCCTCGAGCTGCGCCACCCGGTTCAGGTTGTAGTCGTTGGTCATGATCGCCGCGTTGCGATTTCGGGCCAGGCGGATCAGCTTCATGTCCACCTCCGGCACGTCCGCAATGTCGTCGTCCGTGAACTCGATGTCGACCAACGGCTCCTTCTGCAGGAGGTTGAGGACCTCGAGACCACGACGGCCCCGGTTGCGCCGGAGGGTGTCACTCGAGTCCGCGATGTACTGCAGTTCGGCGAGCACGAAATGCGGCACGAGCATGTGGTCGCGCAGGAAGCCGGTCTGGGCGATGTCCATGATCCGGCCATCGATGATCACGCTGGTATCGAGCAGCACGCTGGCGACCTGGCTCCGGCCACCAGCCGCGCTGGCCGCCCGCGCCGGGCCGAGGACGAGAGCCATCATCTCGTTGCGACGGTTGAGGCCGAGGGTCACCCCCCAGTAGGCAAAGACGAGCGCCACCATGAGCGAGATGACAAAGCCCAGGTACCAGGGCAACTTGGCCAGAAAGAGCCCGACGAGCGCCGCCAGCAGCAACCCGACCAGGAGTCCGACCGTCGCCGCCACCAGGTCTGGTAGCGGGGTGACGTTTAGCTTATCTTCGAGCCAGAAGAAGGGCTTGGTCGTAACGTAGGGTAGCCCGAAGAAGCCGAAGAGCGAGCCGGCCAGTGCCGTCAGCAACAGCACGACTGCCCTCAGCGTGTAGCCGTGAACCCCTGCTTCCGTGATGATGAATGAGGCGTACTCGACGCCCGCTATAAGTCCCAACAGAAGGCCAAGAAGCCGGAAGACCCGTTCCACGCGCATGCAGATCACCTCCTCGTGAAAGGATCGGTGACCCGAGTAAGAGAATCAGCCGTGCAACAACGCCTGTCATCGTGAGCTAATTAAAGCATGAAAATCGTTCCACCACCGTGGCCCCCCCGTCGCAAATTGCCGAAGATCGGCCACGTACTCGAGGCGGGGATCTGGGCGGCTGCGGGCGGCCTCGCCCTGACGCTGGTGCTTACCGGAACGTCCCCAGTCGGCGTATTAGCGGCACCAGCTTCCCTGGCAGCGCCGCTGCCTGAGCTGACCGCCGGGTCGATGCGGTTAGCCTGCCTCAAGCGGGTCATCGATCTCAGCCATGGGCGTAGCGAGGCCTATATCGTTGCCGAGCTCAATCGACGCTGCTTTGCCCCGCGACGCCTCCAGACGCCGGCAGCCCCGCCTCGGGTGACCTGCGCGAACGCCTTTACCTGGGGGCCGGGCGTGACGCCGGATCCATCGAGCCGCCCCTGCTTTCGCCAAAGCACAGCCGGATCGCGTCCGCGATCGTCTCGGCTCGCCGAAGTTCCATCCCTTTCAACTCTTTGGCCCGGATCTCGGCCGACGCCGGGATGATCGCCCGGTTGAAGCCCAGCCGGTGCGCCTCGAGCAGCCGGCGTTCCAACTGATTGACTCGGCGCACCTCCCCGCTCAAGCCAAGCTCCCCGATCACAACGAGGTCGGAACCCGCCGGGAGGTTGCGCACGTTGGAGGCGATGGCCAGCGCAACGGCCAGGTCGACCGCGGGCTCAGCCACCTTCACGCCGCCGGCGGCGTTGACGAAGATGTCCTGCTGACCGAGGGCCAGCTTCGCCCGCTTCTCGAGGACCGCCACCAGCATGTGAAGCCGGTTGAGATCGATGCCGTTGACGGACCGGCGGGGGGGCGTAAAGGCGGTCGGGCTCACCAGGCTCTGCAGTTCCACTAGCAGCGGCCGGCTGCCCTCCAGGGCGACATGCACGACGTTGCCGACCTCGGTCAGGGAGCGGTCCTGGAGAAACGCCCGGCTGGGATCGACGACCTCCTTCATGCCGCTATCGAGCATCTCGAAGACGCCGATCTCGTCGGTTGACCCGAAGCGGTTCTTCTGGCTGCGGAGGATGCGGAAGCTATGATGGCGCTCGCCCTCGAGGTAGAGGACGGTGTCGACGATGTGCTCCAGGACGCGCGGGCCGGCGATCGCGCCCTCCTTGTTGACATGGCCGACGAGGAAGATCGGGATCTGACTGCTCTTGGCGAGCAGCATCAACTGGCCGGCGCACTCGCGCACCTGGCTGACGCTGCCCGGCGCCGAGGTCACACCGTTCAGGAAGACCGTCTGGATCGAATCGATGACGGCCATCATGGGGCGGGACGCCGTGAGGTGTTCCATGATGTTTTCGAGGTCGTTCTCGGCCAGCACCATCAGGCGGTCGCCCGGGATGCCGAGGCGCTGGGCCCGCAGCTTCAGCTGTTGCACCGACTCTTCCCCGGAGACATAGAGGACTGGCCCAAAGGTGGCGGCGACCTCGCTGGCGAGCTGCAGCAGGAGCGTCGACTTGCCGATGCCGGGATCCCCGCCGATCAGGACCAGGGAACCCGGGACGATCCCACCACCCAGGACCTGGTTAAGCTCCCGCATGGTTAGGCGAAGCCGGTTCGACTGCGCGAACTGGACCTCGGCCAGCGGCATGGGCTGCGCCGACGACACACTCCGGCGGCGTAGCGAGCTCGCCTTGCTGGGCTCGAGCACGGCCTGCTCCTCGACGTAGCTGTTCCAGTTGCCACATTCGGGACAGCGGCCGAGCCACTTGGACGACTGGTTACCGCACTCCTGGCAGGCGTAGATGGTGCGCGGCGCCTTCGTCTTCACGTCCGGCGGTAACTATAGGCCCGGGGTCGCGACAGCTGTCTGTCGCAACGGACTAGCGGACGAGGCGCTGAAGCACTGGCGCTTGGCTTGCTGCGGTGAATAGCGCCGCAGCCGCGGCCACGACGCTAATCGTGCCAACCGCCGGGAGCCCGTAGAGCTGGGATGACAGTGCCGTGGTGAACGCGCCCGCCAGCGCCCCGCCCAGTATGGTCGCTGGGATCCAAAGCCAGGCCGCGTTGCCGCCTGAGTGGCGGAGCACCAGGGCTTGCGCGGTGCCGACAACGAGCCCCGCGGTTGCCAGCGCGGCTGCGCCGGCGATGACGGCGCTGCCGGCCCCAACCGGGCCTGTCGCGCGTGGATCGATGAACAAGTTGAGCGTGCTTGGAACGATGAGAATCGCGTTCGCGATGGCCGCGATCACGGTGGCAGGCACCCACCAGTAGACCTCGAGCCGACAGCGGCGAAGTAAGAGCCATTGCGCGCCCGAGAACAACAGGGCATCAACAACCGTGCCGAGGTCACGGAGAAGGTCCTGCGTGGAGCCGGGGCCGCGAAGGATAAGCCCGCGGATGCGCCAGGTGACCAGCGCGCCGCCGATAGCCGCCAGGACGGATACGAGAATCCACAAGATCCAGGCCAGCCGATTGCTGCGCTGGAGCATCCCGGCCATCGTACGCCCGATCGGGCCTCAATTCGCCTCGACTCAAAGAGGCCGGCGATCGCGCCGGCCTCTTTCCCGCTCGTGTCGGTTTTAGCCGGCCGCCAGCGCCGCTGCCTGGTCGATCAGGCTCTGACCCTGGTCGATCCAGCCCTTCGCCTGCTGCTCGTTGACGGGCTGATTGTCGAATGCCGCCGCATTGAGGGCGGTCCTGATCTCGCCCGCCAGCGTGTCGCGTTGCGAGGAGAGGCTGATGATCGCGTTCTCGATCGAGGTGTAGCTGGAATCGTCCGTCGCGGTGCCGCTTTTCAGAGCGCGAGTCGACGCCGCAAGCACGTCCTGATTGAACTGGCCGAACGACGCATTGACCTGCTCGTACACAGCACCGAGGCGCAGGAGCGTTTCGCGATGCGCAATGAGCGACTGTGGCAGGGCGTCGGTGCGGATAGTCTCGATGAGCACGCGGCCGTCCTGAAGGTAGTCATCCTTGAGGCCGGCCAGCGCCAGGATCGTGGGACGCAGATTCGTGTGATCGGTCCAGGTGGTCGCGTCGATGCCACCGGGCGTCACGCCCGGCCCGACAAAACCGACCCAGGTGTTCCCGATCTCCGGCTGAATGTCGCCGTGGTTCCAGGCGAAGGTGGGATTGACGCAGGGGTTGCCGCCACAACTGGTTGGAAAGGTTTGGAAGAAGAAGTCGGGGTTCGCGAACATCGTGAACGTCGGCGTTCGGCTTGGATCGGTGTTGACCATGTGGAGCGCCTGCTCCCCCACAGTGTCCGCCAGCGCCACGGTCAGCGGCACAACCTGTCCGTTGTTCACGTATGGGTCCTGCGCCGTTAAGTTTCCCGTGTCTCGTTCCAGCTTCCGGACGGTCGGATCGGTACGAGTCGGCTGGCCGTTCACATAGAACGTGGGCGCGTCATCAAAGTGGATGTCGAAGCCGGGCTCAGCCGCCGGGAGGAGGGTCTTGATGTTGGCGTTGACCTCACCGATCTGGTCGGAGGGGCACGCCGAGAGGTTCGAGCAAGACGTATGCGCATACGCCAGTGAGCCGTTAGGCTGCGGGGTGCCAATACCGCCGGCAAAATGGTCGCCCTCGTCCACCGTCACGACGAACATCGTGTTGCTCTTGTCGATGCCGCTGGCGGCGAGGTGCTGGAAGAAGGCGACGAAGGCATCGTCGTACGCTTTGAGCTGGGCCTTGAAATCGGCTTCGCCCGGCCCGTTGGCGTGGCTCTGGTAAGAGTCGGTGGCTGGGTTCGGCACGTGGATATCGTGGGCGTCCGAAATATAGCCGTATGTCACCGGCACCCCGGAGCTCTGCATCTGCTCGACATAACCGAGGGTGTTCTTCGCCAGCATCCCATCGAAGCCCGGGAAGCCGCAATTGTGATCAGGATCGGTGATCGGCTGACCGGCGGTGTCATTGACGCACGGGTTGGGCGGGCTGGTGATCGCCGGATCGACGTACCTGGCGCCAAAGAGGGCCTGGTACCCGAGGTACCCACCCGGCTCGTCGGGCAAGGCATCTGGCCTCGCGGTCGGATTCGCCGCGCATTTGCTGGAGGCCGCCTGGGCGCAGTGGATCGCGATCCCGACGAAGTCGGTCTGGGCGAGGCCAGGATGAGCCGCCGCTTCCGCGAGCTGGGTCGATGAGGTGCCGAAGACGTTCGCGATGTCGCCGGTTGGGCTCGCGCTGTTGCTCTCGAGCTCGATGTTGGCCGTCCCCACGCCGCCGAAGTCGCACCCAGCGCGCGTGTACGGCACCCAGGGCGCCGGCGTGTTTTTCTGCCCATCGGTGATCATGTTCTTGAGCGGGTCGAGGGCGCTCACCGGGTCCGTCCAGTACTTGAACGAGCTGGTGAATTGGGGTAGCTTGCTCGGCGGATAGTAGTCGTAACTATTCGAGACCGTCTGCCCCTGCCGGTCCGGGTACAGGCCGGTGAGGCTGGACAGGATTCCCCCGGCCGTGTGGGAGATCAGGATGGTGTGGTCATTGGTGAAGAGGGTGCCATTCGATTTGAGGAAGTTGAGCAGGTGCGGCATCTGCTCGAGGTCAGAGGCCACGTTTGGCCGGTCACGGTTGTAATGCGTGTTGTCGAACTGGAGGTAGATGACATGTTTCACCGCACCGCTAAGGCAGCTACTGCTGGCAGCAGGTTTGCTCGCCGAGGCGGTGACGGATCCGAATCCAGCGACGGTGGCCGGCAACATCGCCAGCAGCAGCAGCCTGGCGAACGCATGTTTGAACGCAGGATGAACGTTCATCTCTCCTCCTTGGTCGTGACCAGTACCCCTGAGCGAGTCTGACAGCCGCCGGAGCCTTTTCGGCGAAGAACCGATGAACCTTCGGTTAACGCGGCGTCGTCCGGTGTGTATTGTGGCAGGGAAGTGCGGATCGGTCTAGATATTTCCCAGCATCAGCTCGAATGGCCAGAGCTGCTCGCGCGCGTGCAATTTGCCGAGGAGCGCGGCTTCGACGGGGCGTGGGTCTTCGACCACTTCAAGCCGCTTTACGGCAGCCCGGAGGGCCCCTGTCTCGAGGGGTGGACCCTGCTCGCCGGCCTGGCCGCGCACACGTCGCGGATCCGCCTTGGGACGCTCGTGACGGGGATCACCTACCGTCACCCGTCGGTCCTCGCCACCGAGGCGGTGACGGTGGATCACGTCTCCAACGGGCGCCTGGAATTGGGCCTGGGCGCGGCCTGGAACGAACCTGAACATCGCGAGTTCGGCATTCCGTTTCCCCCGATCAAGGAGCGGGCTGAGCGGTTGGAAGAAGGGATCGAGGTGATCCGCACGCTGATGACACGGGATCGCGCCTCCTTCAAGGGCCGCCATTATCAGCTCGACCACGCGACCTACCGCCCTCGCCCGGTGCAGCAGCCGCATCCACCGATCTGGATCGGCGCCAGTGGCGAGCAGCTGATGCTGCCGATCGTGGCGCGACAGGCTGATGCCTGGCATGCCTTCGGATCGGCCGATGGGTTGACCCGCAAGTCGAAGCTGCTCGATCAATATGCGCAAGAGGCCGGCCGCGATCCGAAGCGCATCCTCCGCTCGAGCTCGCTGTCCATCTCGGAACCGCTCGACCAGGCGCGGCGAAAGGCCGAGCGCCTGCGTGAGGCCGGCTTTTCCTACCTCGTGGTCAGCTGGCCCTCGGAGGGACGGCGCAAGCTGGAGGAGTTCGTGGACGCGGTGATGCCGGCCTTGACCGGTTAGCGAAGGCGCTGGCGGCCGGCGTACACGTTGAGCTGGCGGCCGCGCAGGAAGCCGATCAGCGTCTGGTTGGAGGCCTGCGCCAGGTCGCGCGCCAGGCTTGAGGGAGCCGAGACGGACACGAGGATGGGGATGCGAGCCTGCAGCGCCTTCTGCACGATCTCGAACGAGGTCCGGCCACTGACCATCAGGATGTGACGGTCGAGCGGGATGAGGTCGTGCTCCTGCGCGAAACCCACGACCTTGTCCACCGCGTTGTGGCGCCCCACATCCTCGCGCACCACGATCGGGTCACCCTCGATGGTGAACAGCCCGGCCGCGTGGAGCCCACC
This sequence comes from Candidatus Dormiibacterota bacterium, assembly GCA_036732165.1. Lineage (GTDB taxonomy): Bacteria > Chloroflexota > Dormibacteria > CF-121 > CF-121 > JALYYC01. The sequence continues at coordinate 20,031 of DAINCX010000034.1, forward strand.
GGTGCGCGCGAAGACGGCCTGCTCGGCACGGAGCTTGGCGTCGAGCTGGTAGAGGACGGCTGGGTCGACGGCCACGGAGCCGTCTTCGAGCGGCGGGGCCGACTCGTGGATCGCCTCGATGCTGCTGACGCCGCACAATCCGCAGCTGGTGGCACTCAGGAAGTTGCGCTGCCAGCGGACGTCGACCCCCCGCGCCCCAGGAGCGAGCTGGATATCGAGGATGTTCTCCAGGTCAGGATGCTCGCCGTTGGGAATCGGCGTGATCGCCGACACGTCGGCGTGAGTTCGAATGATGCCCTCCCCGAAGAGGAAGCCGAGGGCAAGCTCGCGATCGTGCCCGGGTGTCCGCATCATGACGGTGAGCGCCTTGCCGTCGACGCGAAGTTCGAGCGGCTCCTCGGCGGCGAGCTGATCGTCAGCGCGGGTCCCTTCGTCCTCGCCATAGCGGAGGACCCGGGCACGATGCGAACGCCGGTCAGCGCTCAACGGACTAACTCCCATCGGTAGGGGATCGCCCCGCCCACGAAGGGTACGGTGACACCGCGCTGCACCAGGTACGGCTCGACACCGCTGTAGAGGGGCACCACCCGATTGTCCGCGATCGCGATCGCCTCCGCCTGCTGGTAGGCCTTCATGGCCGCGTCGAAGCTTTCCGCCTTCTTTCCCTGATCGAGGGCCGCGTCCACCTGCGGATCGCTGAGCCGGAGATTGTTGAACTGCGCGCCGGTGCGGAGAAGATTTTCCAGGACGTCCGAAGGATACGGGTAGTCCGCCGTCCAGGTATCGATGAAGACCGGCAGCTGGTCCTGCGACGCCCGATTGAAGAAGTCGCCAACCGGATGCAGGTTCACGGTGCGCCCGGTCGCGGTACTCAACTGGTCCTGGAGATCCCGGCCGACGCGGCCTACCGTCGAGTTGGTCGAGTAGTAGAGGCCGATCTGGCCAGGGAAGCCGGCCTGGTCAAATCCCAGCCGGGCCGCCGCCGGATCGTAGGCCGGCAGGGTCCTGGCCAGGTGACCCGCCACGCCTGGCGGGATGAGATCGGTCGCCGGCACGCCCAGGGTCGATCCGAAGAGGGCCAGGTCGGTCAGTCGCGACCGATCGATCGCCTGGGCGATGGCCTGCCGCTCCGGGGGCCCATAGCCGCTGCCCGCCACGACGTTGAAGCCGAGATACGTGGTCCGGCCGGTCGGGACCTTGTGGAGCTCGGCCAGCCGGTTGACGTCGCGAGCGAAGGCCAGAAGTTGGGGACCGGAAAAGCCGTGCGCAACGTCGACCGTGCCCTGCGTGAAGCGATCCATTCGCTTGCCGGCATCGGGCTCAATCTCGATGTCGACGGCGCGGACCTGCGGCCGCGGGCCCCAGTAGCCGCCGTTGCCGCTGAAATGCAGCCCCTGGCCGCGATCCCACCGGTCGAGGCGGTAGGGGCCGCTTCCGGAATCGAGGTGCGCCGGATCCGTCAGCCAGTAGGGCGGGAAGGCCAGCAGGGTCAGGAAGGCGCTGTCGGCAACCGGGAGGCGAACGCGGAGCGTTTGCGCATCGACGACGTCAACGGTCGTGAGCGGATCGCCGGTGTGGCTGGCCCCGAGCGGGGCAAAGAAGGTGGTGAGCGGACTGGCCGTCGCCGGAGCCAGGGCGCGGGTCCACGCGGTCAACGCGTCCTGGGCGTGAACCGGGGAGCCGGACTGGTAGTGCGCCGATCGCAAATGGAAGGTGTAGGTCCGGCCACTGTCGGTGATCTCCCAGCGATCAGCGAGCGCGGGCATCGGCCGAAGGCTGGCATCGAGACGCGTCAGCCCCTCGAAGAGCTCGCTGCCGATGCTGAGCGAGGTCGGGTCGTCGATCAGCGCCGGATCGAGGGTCTGCGCGTCCTCCGCCTCGATCAGCCGGAGGTGGGTGAACCCCCCGCCAGCCCCAGGCGAGCCCGAGGCGGCCTGGTTGGACGGCGTCGACGATGTGCAGGAACTCGCCAGCAGGGTGAACGCCAGCCCCACCGCGCAGCTGGCGCGGGCGACCATTTCTCCGATACTAGCAACGTGCTTCGACACCGCACGGCGCTGCTGGTAGCGGCCGTCCTTGCCGCCTCGCTCGTCAGCGCCGTGCCGGTCACCGCGGCGGGAACGGCGACACTGGTGTCCGGCACGGTGCGACCGACCAACCCCTCGATGGACGGCGTGATCCGCCTGGACCTCCAGGTTCGCAACGACACGAATCGAGCCTGGGCGCCTGGCGACCTGGTCCACCTGATCTGGAAAGCGGCTGACACCAAAACGGTCTCGGACGAAACTCGGACCCTGGGTCAGGCGGTCGCCATCAAGGGGACCGTCCCGCTGACCCTGACCACGTTGGCGCCCAGCGCGGTCGGCGACTTCACGCTCACGACCGAGATCGAGACCAACGGCGGCCGGCTGCCTGTCGGCAGCCCGAGTCCCTTCCATCTAACTGGATTCCTGTTTACGGGTCGGGGCAACGGGCACGGCCTGGGGATGAGCCAGTGGGGCGCACGCGGGCGGAGCGCGGCGGGGCAGGACTACCGGAAAATCCTCAGCGCCTACTACCAGGGGACGCGTCTCGAGACGAAGGATACGAGCGGCCAGGTTCGTATTGCCCTTACCCACGGCCCGATTGACCTCACTCGGCCATGGCCGCGCCTGTTCGGCCCCATGGCGTACGTGGCCGGACCCGTCACGGTTGACGGGCAGCCCCAGCTCACGGCCGCCGCTGACGGCTTGCTGGGGTTCGACGTCAACGCCGGTGGCCAGCCGGAGGCCTTCGTCCAGGCACGGGACGGCTCGCGCGCGCCCTCGGTGGTGATCAGCCATACGCTGAGCATTCGGAGTGGAGGCCCGGCGGGGATCCGGACCAACATCCTCCAGACGATGGGCGGTGACTTCCGAACCGGTGCCGAACAGTGGCGCTACGCCGGGGTGCTGCAGATCATCCCGAAAGGCGCCGGCACCGTCCTGCCGGTCAGCGTGCTGCCGATGGAGGACTACCTGAAGGGCGTCGTGCCGGCCGAGATGCCACCCTACTGGGGAACGGAGGCCTTGAAGGCGCAGGCGGTCGCCGCGCGAACCTATGCGCTGCGAAAGATCGCCTCAGGTCGCGGCGGCGACTTCGACCTGGAGGGCAATGAGTTCGACCAGGCATACAGCGGCCTGACCGAGCAACGGACGGCGAGCTCCAGCGCCGTCGACGCTACCCGCGGCCAGGTGCTCACCTCGGGCGGCCAGCTGATCGATGCGCTCTTCATGGCGTCCGGTGGTGGCCACACCGAGAACAGCGAGTTCGGCTTCATTCACTGGAACAACGGGCTCAAGCCCGCCGCCACCCTCCCCTACCTTCGCGGCATCGCGGACCCGCTTGACCGGGCACCCTCCTGGCAAGTCGGCCCCTTTACGCCGGAAGCCGCGGCCCAGATCCTGCGCAACAACGACGAGGACCTCGGCGACCGGTTGGTCGGGATCGATGTCCTGCGGCGAGGCCCCTCGGGGCGGATCCTGGGAGTCCGACTACAGGGAAACAAGCAGACGGACCAGGTCAGCGGGCCGGTGCTGCGCGCCTGGTTTGGGCTGCCCGACACGCTGGCGGAGATCGTCGGTGGCGGCTAGGCAGCGCGGGATTGGTCTGGCGCCGACGCCGCCTTCCGCTGTTGCCGCAGCAAGTTGGCCGCGAGCACGGCACGAATCAGAACCGCGATGATCAGCACCCGGACGATTGAGAAGTAGCCCGCGAACAGAAGGGCCAGCGTATCCAGGCAGTAGAGAGCGGCGCCGATGACGATGGCGGTCATCGACCCGCCACGAGCAAAGTAGGCAATGGCCAGAAAGATGGCTCCCTCACCGGCGGAGAACCAGTTGAACAGGCCCTGGACGGCCGTCCAGTCGAATAATTCGGCGAGGGTTCCCAGGCCGACGCTGATGCCGCCGATCACCGCGAAGTAGGTGGAAGCGCGGCGAACGTGTTTGCGGGCCTTGGCCAGCTCAACAGGCGCGGTCGGCCGCTTGTCGTACCCGCCCGCCCAGCTGGTGGCCGACGAGGCGAGCTCACCGGGTCCGGCGGCATCCTTCGGCGGCTGCCAGGCAACCGGCTGGCTCCACCGGGGCAATGGAGCCGGTCACGGCACACAGGTCGCAGGTCTTGCTTCCAAT
>DAINCX010000035.1:0-16237 GCA_036732165.1 Candidatus Dormiibacterota bacterium
AGGAACTCGCCCGGCTCCTCGAACCGGGAGGGAAACAGGACCCCGATCTTCATCAGGCCTGGGCGCTGAAGATGATGACGGCGCGCAGGGCGAGCACGCCGACCAGCACCAGGATCGGGGCGACCACCGGCGGCAGCTGCCGCATCAGGGCGGGCCGCCAGTGGAGCGCCAGGGGCACCAGGGTGCCGATCAGCACCACCAGCCAGAGGATGATCCAGCCGCCGCCTAGCACCTTCGAGACCAATCCGCCGAGCGTGACCAGGAAGAGGCCGATCAAGAGCAACTCCAGGATGATGAAGTAGCGGTCGGCCTCGATCAACTTTCCGTCCGTGACGGCCGCCTCCCGTCGCCCGCGGCTCACCAGCAGGATCACGGACGCCGCGCCACTCATCGCGGAGGCGAGGAAGAGGCCGCCCAGGGTCCAGGTGTCACTCCATATCGGCTGGTTGCTGACGGCCAAGAGCACGCCGGTATAAGCGGCCATGAACAGGCCGAGGATGGCGCCGATCACCATCACCACCAGTCCCACGGCGCTGGCGGCCAACCGTCCGACGCTCGCCAGCGGGCGCGAGTGCAGGTAATCGCCCTCGCCGAGCGCCAGCAGGAACATGAGGAACGAAAAGACGCCGAATGCGGTCAGCCCCCAGGATCCCAGCGACATGGGCGAGTAGGCCTTGAAGACCAGCCCGCTGGTCCGGCTGTTGATCAGCATGTGCCAGAAGCGCAGCGGCGATCCCAGGTCGAGGGTGAGCAGGATGGGACAGAGGAGGAGCAAGGGGAAGCTGATCAGGAACGCCAGCCGGGAAGCGGCCGCGTCCAGGGCTGAGCCCCACAGCCGCAGCATGGTTCCGATCGCGAAGCTGCCGCCGCTCAGCCCGGCGAAGAAGAAGTACAGCAGGATGAACCACTCCCAGTGCGGCGGGGAGACGAAATGCTCGCCCGGCATTACCCCTCGGCCCGACCCTCGCCCGCTGGCGGGGAGGGAGATGACGCCGGAGATGGAGGACGCTCGCCGCGGCGGCGGAAGGCGACCAGGCCGGCCACGGCGGCCACGATCGCCGTCAGGGCGGCGGTCAGGTAGCCCGGGATGTTGTTGCGGCTGGGCAGGACGGCGCTCTCAGTGCTGGGCAGCTTGTAGGTCTCCGGCGTGTCGGTGAGGAGGAACAGGGCATGCAGGCCGCCGTATTCCTTGTCACCGTAGATGCGCGCCTCGGTCACGCCCTGCTGGTGGAGCGTACTGACCCGGTCGGCCGCCGTCTTGCGCATCTCGTCAAGCGGGCCGAACTTGATCGACTGCGTGGGGCAGGCGGTGGCGCAGGCGGGCTTCAGGTTGTTCTGCAACCGGTCATAGCAGAAGGTGCACTTCTGGGCCGTCCCGGTGTTGCCGTTGAACCCGATCACGCCGTAGGGGCAGGCGCTGATGCAGTCGCGGCAACCGTTGCAGACGTCCTGCTGGATGAAGACCGTGTCGAACTCGGTGCGGATGATGGCGTCGGTGGGGCAGACCTCCAGGCAGCTGGCGTTGGCGCAGTGCTTGCAGACATCGGACATCATCGACCAGGCGATCGGCTTGTCCGGGTTGGAGGTCTCCTCTTCGACGAAGCGGACATGTCGCCAGTTGGCATGGTCGAGCTGACCCGTGTTGTCGTAGCTCCCCTTGAACTCCAGGGGGTTGTTGGGCAGCCCATTCCATTCTTTGCAGGCCACCTCGCAGGCCTTGCAGCCGATGCACAGCGTCACGTCGGTGAAGAATCCGACCTGTTGGGCCATTGGCTAACTCCCCATCAGGTTTGGCGTGATCTTGGTCAGGCCCTGGTCGCGGGCATACAGGTCGAGCGGCAGGCAGGCCAGCTCGTCAACCAGCGGGACCGTCCCGTTGTCGCGGCGGAGGTCGAAGGTCAGCAGGTAGCGTCCGCAGCTCCGGCATCCGTCGATGCGGGCATGCGGAAAGCGGTCTTCCTCCTGGTAGATGGGGAGGCGTGCCCCATTCGATTCGCCGCAGACGGCACAGGTCATCCGGGAAAACACCCAGGCGTGGCTGCAGCGGGAGCAGACCAGGTAGCGCGGGCCGCTGACCAGCTGCTCACCCGAGATGGCGAAGTAGGAGAGCTGCGGCAGGCCGCCGCAAGCGGGGCAGTGGGTGACTGATCCGCCGTCCTGACCTTCGTCCACAAGGGACGAGGGAGATTGCTGGTTAGAGGCGGAGGGAGATGGTGTCAGGGCTTCCAGAAGGGGAGAGGCGGAGGCGCGGGCCACATAGGTTTCAAACGGAGTCATCGCTTGCTGGTCCAACCAGCGCTGCACCAGGTTCACCAGGTCGGCGCTGCAGAAGACGGTGATGACGCCGTCGCGCAAGGGCGCCGGACCCTTGGCCACGGTCACGTCGACGACCGCCGGCAGGACACGCTCCACGGCGAACGCCGGGAGGTCCTCGAGTCGCAGTCCGGCGGCCCCAGCCTGCTGGAAGGCCGCCTCCTGCAGCGGGTTGAGCCGTTGATAGAGCTGCAGCATCTCGGTCGCGTGCGGATAGCGCGCCGTCAGTGCGAGGGCGCGCTCCCGGCGGAGCGGCCAGGGGTTCGCGCTCGCGGCGATGGCGGCTTCGAGGACCTGCATCAGATCTTCTCCAGGTTGACCAGGAAGGCCTTTGTTTCCGGCGTGTACGCGTTGGCATCGCCAACGAATGGGGTCAGCGCGTTGGCCAGCCAGTTGGCGCCCTTTCTCGGGTCGGCCTCCGCGGACACGCCGACAAAGCCCCAGTGGATCGGGATGCCGATGGTGAACACCTTGTTGCCATCGATCGTGCTCGCCGCGAGCCGCTTGGTCACCAGCGCCAGCACCTCGATCTTGCCGCGTTTCGAGCGCACCCGCACCCGGTCGCCACTGCTGATCCCTTTCTGCCGGGCCAGCTCCTCGGGAATCTCGACGAAGGGCGACGGCTGGAGGCCGGCCAGCAGGGGGACATGCTGGGTGACGTAATGCTCGTGCTCGGTCAGCCGGTAGCTGGTCGCGATGTAGGGGAACTCCGCGGCCGTGCCGAAGCTGTCCGAGACCTTTCCATATTTCCCGGTCGCGCCGGTGTAGATGAAGGCGACCGGTGACTCCGACTGGCCGGCGTGGAGCGGGTTCTTGATCGGGCTCTCCATCGGCTCGTAGTGCTCGGGCAGCGGGCCGTCCACCATCGAGGTCGAGAACAGGCGGCCCACGCCTTCGCCGTTCATGATGAAGGGGAGCCAGGACTTGGGATCCTTCGGATCCATGGTCGGCGGGTAGTCGGGCACGTCGCCCACCCATTTCGTCCCGTTCCACTTGATGCCGGGGCGGGTCGCATCCCACGGGTTCCCGTTCAGGTCGGCCGAGGCGCGGTTGTACAGCACCCGCCGGTTGAGCGGCCAGGACCAGGCCCAGTTGGGGAAGAACCCCATCCCGGTCGGATCGTTGGTCGTGATGTCTTGTAAGCCGCTACGACGCGCGCTCAGGTTTCCCGCCTCGGGGTAGGAGCCGGTGTAAATCCAATCGCCCGCGGTGGTGCTGCCATCGCTCTTCAGGAGGGCAAAGCTGGCCATCCGCTTGCCGGTGGCGAGATCAACGCCGTTGATCTCCCGGGCGATCTCGTCCAGGGTCGGCTTGGTGGGGTCCTGATACTTGAGCGTCAGCGCCATGATCGGGTCCGGGAACTTGCCGCCCTGCTGCTGGTAGAGCTTCTTCACCCGGTCGAAGATGTCGGCGAGGATCCAGTGGTCGTGGCGGGCGTTGCCCTGCGGCGGGATCACCTGGTCCTTCCATTGCATCCAGCGCCCGCTGTTGACGAAGGATCCGTCCTTCTCGATCCAGTGGGTGGTGGGGACCATGAAGACCTCCGTCTTCACCGAGCTCGGACTCACCCCCGGCGCATGCCAGAACTCCGAGCTGGTGGTGGGCAGCGGGTCCATCACCACCAGCCACTTCAGGTTGCCCAGCGCCTCCATCACCCGGTTCGAGTCCGGGCCGATGCTGGTGGCGGTCATGCCACTCAAGATGAGGCCCTGCATCTTTCCCTTGAGGGCCTGGTCATAGATGCTCATCCAGGAGGAGTTCTTGCCGGGCTTGGGGATGAAGTCGAAGGCGAACTCGTTCTCCTTCTTCGCCGTGTCGCCGAACCAGCCCTTGAGCAGGCTGACCATGAAGTTCCTGTAATTGATGCCAAAGAAGTTCCAGGAGCGCGGGTCGTTGCGTTTCGAGGCGTTGACCTTGACGTAGTCGTCCAGGTTCTTCTGGCCGGGCCCGGGGATGCGCAGGTAGCCTGGCAGGATTTCCCAGGAGATGGCGTGGTCGGTGTTTCCCTGGATGTTGGCGTGGCCGCGCTCGGCGTTCATCCCACCGCCGGGACGACCCATGTTTCCCAGCAGCAGCTGCAACACCGCGCCCGAGCGGATCAATTGACCGCCGGTCGTATGTTGCGTCAGCCCGACGGCGTAGACGATCGTCATCACCTTGTCAGGCCGGCCCATCTCGCCCACCAGCTGGGCGATGCGCATGAATTGGTCCTGCGGAATCCCGGTGATGCGCGAAACCATCTCGGGCGTGTACCGGGAGTAGTGCTGCTTCATCAGCTGGAAGACCGTCTGCGGGTCCTGCAGCGTCATGTCCCGCTTGGCAAAGCTGAACCCCGCGCCGGTGGGGGGCGCCTGCCCGGCGGCCTGGATCTCCTGCTGCGTCTTGGTCTCGGCCGCGTTGGCTGTGTCGTCACCCTGGTACGCCCAGCTCGTGGTGTCGTACTTGCGGCCGCTGGCGTCGTAACCGCTGAAGAGACCGCCCGTGAACCCGAACTCCTTCTTGATCAGGAAGGGCGCGTTGGTGTAGTTGCGCACGTACTCGTCATGGAACAGGTTGTTCTGCAGAACGTAATTGATGAGCCCGCCGAAGTAGGCGACGTCGGTCCCGGTCCGGATGCGGGTATACATGTCGGCCACGGCCGAGGTGCGGGTGAAGCGCGGATCCGCGTGGATCATCTTGGCGCCGCCGCCCGAGCCGGGGCCGCGCTTGGGATCGTTCTTAGCGGCGAGGAACCACTGGAACCCGACCGGGTGCGCCTCGGCCGGGTTGGCGCCGTTGATCAGGATGAGGTCGGCGTTCTTGATGTCGCGCCAGTGATTGGTCATGGCCCCCCTCCCGAATGTGGCGGCCAAACTGACCACCGTGGGGCCGTGTCAAACTCTGGCCTGCTGTTCCAGATGGATCAAGCCGAGCCCGCGCATCACCTTCGTCGCGAAGTACCCTTCCTCGCTGCTGAAAGCGGCGCCGCCGGCGAAGGCGATCCCCTCCGTGCGGTTGACGATGTTGCCGGTCGCGTCCTGGGCAACGAAGGTGGCGTCGCGCGCGTCCTTGACCCGCTGGGCCAGCTTGTTGAGCATGTCGTCCCAGCTGATCTGCTGCCAGTGGTCGGACCCGGGCGCACGGTACAGAGGGTTCTCCACCCGCCTGGCGCTGGTGGCGAGCTGCATCGCTGCGGCCCCCTTGGGACAGAGGCGGCCTTCGTTGACCGGGCTGTCCGGGTTGCCTTCGATCTGCACCAGCGTGCGTCCCCCGTTGCCGTTGTCGCGGGTAAACGCGACCAGGGCGCAGCCCACCGCGCAGTAGGGACAGACGGAGTGGGACTCGGTAGCTCCCGCAATGTGAAAGCTCTGCCTGACCTGGGCCGCGTGGGCCGCGTTGAAGCCGAGAACCGTGAGTCCGGCCGCACCGGTGCCGGCTGCGCTGATCTTCAGGAAGTCTCGACGTGTGACCTGCGGCACCCGGTTCCCCGCTATGAGCAAGGTGTTGCCGGCGACGTGAGATAGCCTACGCGTCGCACTTGAGCCTGTCAATCAGCACGTGGTCTAATGACGCTGGTTTGATGGCGGGCACACAATCCCTGCCGCTTCGGTCGTGACCGACCGCCGGTCTACTGGAAGATGACCGCCATGTTGTTGAAGTCGGCGAAGTTGGCCTCGAAGAGGGACTTGTCGACCCAGTACTGACTGGCGTTGAGGACGTCGTTCACCCGAACCTGGGTGGGGGAGACGCCGCTCAAGGTCACCGAGTGTTCGGCGTATGAGTAGCGCACCTTCGTCCCATCCCATGCGGTCCAGGTCCCGACCGGCACCCGGAGGAAGTTGGTTTCGATCCAGACCTGCACCGGGTGGCCGGCCCCAAGGGCTGCATAGATGGCGCTCGGCGCGAGGCCCTCACCACCGATGGCATTCGGCAGTCCGTAATCCTGGGCGAGCCGCAGGATCACGGGCCAGAAGACGCCGAAGCCGGTTGGTGTGGAGTCGCTGCCGTTGACGTAGCCGACGAAGTTGGTGTACGGATTGCCCCACTGCAGCACGGTGTGGTTCGCGCCCATCACCGGCATCCGCGTGTCGGGATTCTCGTGCGAGAACAACTCTTCCTGGCTCACGTTGTAGCCGTAGTAGGCCAGGCCCTGCTGCAGGGCCGCCGTTTCGCAATCGAGCACCATGCTCTGCTGGATCACGGGCACGGGGATCGTGACCGTGGGCGGGGTGGGCGCGACCGCCGCCTTGGCCGCCGCGGTCGCGGCGGGTGTGGCTGCTGCCTGGCCCGTGAGCGGGAGACTCGCCGTGGCGGTGGGGGAGACGGCGGCTGCCGCGCCCGAGGTGATGCTTCGGGACATCAGCACGCCAACTACCCCTAACCCGCCAATTGCGAGGAATTGCCGGCGAGGCAGTGTGGAAACGGCGGAGTGCATGAGCCCACCCTGCGTCGGTCGGTCTTTCGAAAATATGACCGCGCCCGTCACGGTTTCGCAAGGTGCTCAGCACGACCATGAGACCAACGTCAGCAAACCAATCAAACAAAAAGAGGTGTTCGTCATGGTCGATCCAGAGTATTTTCCGCAGCCGCCTCCCGAACTGGCGCCCGCCGCGCCACCCACAACGCCGCCCACCCCGCCGCCGCCACGTCGCGGTCGCCGCGTCGCCCTCGGCGCGCTCGCTGCCCTGACCATGGCGGCTAGTGCCGGGATGGGTGCCGGAGCCGTGATGGTCTTCGCCCCCAGCGCGACACCGGTCGCCGCCGCATCCACGACTACCGCCAGTACCACTGCGCTCACCACCACCGGTTCGTCAGCCGCCACCATCTACCAGGCCGTCGTGCCCGGCGTGGTCACGATCACGGACTCCATCAGCAACGCGAGGGGCCAGGCCGGCCAGGGTACCGGCTCCGGCATCGTCGTCGACACCAAAGGCGACATCCTGACCAACCAGCACGTAATCGCGGGCGCCAGTCAGATCCAGGTCACCTTCAGCGATGGCAGCACCGTGGCGGCCACCCTGGTGGGCAGTGACACGGCCGCCGATCTCGCGGTGGTTCACGTCAACGTCGCCGCCTCCAGCCTGCATCCGGTCAGCCTCGGCAACTCCAGCACGTTGCAGGTCGGGGATACCGTCTACGCGATCGGCTCGCCCTTCGGCCTCAGCGAAAGCCTGACTGCCGGAATCGTGTCCGGCCTCAACCGCAGTGGGTCTTCGACTGGCGGGTCGGTGTCCGGCCTGATCCAGACCGATGCGCCGATCAACCCCGGGAACTCGGGCGGCGCGCTGGTCAACACGCAGGGCCAGGTCGTTGGCATCAACAACTCCATCGAGAGCCCGGTCGACGGGAACGTCGGCGTCGGCTTCGCCATCCCGATCAACCAGGTGACGCAGCTCCTGCCGGCCCTCGAAAGTGGGTCACAGCTGTGAGCGCCCGCTGCCTGCTGGTCCGCGATGGTGTCGAGGTCTCCGTCCGATCGATGGCGGCGGCGCTCGACCAGAACGGCATCGACTGCCAGGTCGTTTCGTACGAGGAGCTCGGGAGCGCGCGGCCGGCCGACGCGGTAGTGCTTCGTATCGATCCCGCGGATCCGGTCTCGGTGATCTGGGCGCTCCATCGCCAGGGACACGCGACCATCATGGCGGTCTCGGACCACCCGACCACTCCCGAATGCATCCGGCTGCTCAACTCGGGCGCCGACTTTTACCTGGACGCCTGGGCGCCGCTCGGCGAAGTCGTGGCGCGAGTCCCGGTGGCGCTGCGCCAGACTTCCCGCGTCAGGACGGGCACAGCTGAAACAGGTGATCGTCGCCCGCCTGCGGTGTCCCCCGTGTATCACGGTTATTCGTAAGGACGTAGGCGCAGTGATCAGGGCCGGCTACCACGTCGCGGAGCCGGCCCTTTCCTTGTAGGACGACCTGCTGTGCGTCGACCTTGTTCGGGTCGGCAGCGTCGATGATGAACCGTCGCAGGGCCTGGCCCCGCAGAGTGGCGACCAGCAGCGTGGCCTGCTCGTGGGCCCGCGGCGAGTAGAAGGTGATGCCGCTGGGCGCCCAGGTGCTGGTCCCGCTATTCGCGATCGGTCCGCTGCGCTGCGCCGGCATTCCATCCTGGCCGTAGCCGGTGCGCACGGTGGCGGCGAACTCCGGCCAGCCGTAGAAGCCGCCCTGCTGGACGTAGTCGATCTCATCGTGGCAGCAGAGCCCGAGGTCACCGGTGGGCCCGTTGCTGCTGGCGTAAAGGCGCCCGGCGCTGTCGAAGGCGATCCCCTGCGGATTGCGGAAGCCCCAGGCGAAGACCTCCATCCCGGAGCCATCGAGATGCAGCCGCAGAATCTTGCCGCTGAGGCCGGTCGGGCTGGCTGCGCGCGAGGCCACGTAGCCCTCACCGGTGGTGGCGTAGAGGTAGCCGTCGGGCCCGATCTTCAGGCGGCCGCCGAAGTGGTAGCAGGTCCCGCCGGGAATCCCGTCGAGGAGGACCTGCTCACCGACGAGGGTATTGCCCTGGATGGTGAACTTCGAGATGCGGTTGGTGTTGCCGCCCGAGCCGCGAAAGGTGTAGTAGAGGAAGACGTTCGGTTCGCGTACCGCGATGCCGAGCAGGCCGTCTTCGCACCCGTTGGCGGTGACCACGTTGAGGGTGAGCGCGGCCGTGGGTAAGAGCTGGCCGTTGCGGATGACCCGTACCCGCCCGGGCCGCTCGGTCAGCCAGACCGATCCGTCGGTCGCGAAGGCCAGCGCCCAGGGCGCGACCAGGCCTTCGGCGACGCTCTTGACGGTGAAGTTGAGCGGTCCGGCGGCGGTGATCGGGGTCGGGGATGGGGTGGCGGTCGGCTTCGCGGTTGCGCTCGGGGTCGTTGAGGTGCCGCCCGACGTGCAGGCGCTCAGGATCAGGCCGATCAAGAGCAGGGCGGGCGCGCTGGTTCGACGGCGCATCAGCGGATGCTACGAAATCGCGGCGAGACGGCCCATATAAGGATGCCCTCATCAACTCGTCATGAAATCGAAAGGAAAACCGCTTCATGCTCGAAACGGTGGTGATCAGCCAATCGCATCAGTGCCAGGAGGTGATCAATCGATGAACGTTCTTGGATGGGCCCGCGGCCCGATGGCCAAAGCGGCAATGGCGGTCGGCATCGGCGTCGCCGGCGGCTTCGGTACCTTCGTGGTCGCCCACGCGGCGACCTCGCCTTCGCCGACCGTCACGCCCGACACCAGTCCGACGCCGTCGACCGGCGCATCACCGTCAACCACCACGCCTCCGTCCAATTCGACCACCCCCGGGGCCGGCTCTACGCCGAACTGCCCCAATATGTGACCCGACGGGAGTGGCAGTCGTCCCCCCCGCTGCCACTCCCACCAATTCGCACTCGCGGTGCCACATGGTCAACCTCAGCTACCAGGGACTGGGGCCGACCGTCCAACAGGTATTGACGGCCACTATCCTCGGGTTGGTGTTCGGTGTGCTCTACGATCGCACCCACAACCTGGATCGGTGCCAGCCTGGCGCACAGCATCGCGGACTTCTCGGGCACGGTGATCCCATTGCTCGCCTGGGTGCTGGTCAACCGGTAAGAGGGGGCACCGCCGGCAAGAACTAATATCGCGACTGGAAAATGGTTAGTCATGCCTAGAATCGCGGTGATCGCCGGAGACGGTGTGGGGAAGGAGGTCATCCCCGAAGGCATCAAGGTCTTGACGGCGGCTAACGCGAGCCTCCAGTTCGAACACTTCCCCTGGAGCTGCGATTACCACGAGAAGACCGGCCAGATGATGCCAGATAACGCCCTTGCAACGCTCCAGGAGTACGACGCAATCTACCTCGGGGCCTGCGGATGGCCGACCGTCCCGGACCACGTCAGCCTGTGGGGGTTGCTGCTGCCGATCCGAAAGAGCTTCGAGCAATACGTGAACGTGCGACCGGTACGGTGCTTGCCGGGAATTCAAAGCCCGTTGGCCGGCCGTGGGCCGGCTGAGGTCGACATGGTATTCGTTCGCGAGAACACGGAGGGCGAGTACTCGGGGGCCGGCGGCCGCGTCCACGTCGGTCACCCGACCGAGGTTGCCGTCGAAGTGCCGATCTTCACGCGCTCGGCGATCGAGCGTTGCGCGCGTTTCGCCTTCCAAACGGCGATGGCAAGGAAGAAGCGACTTGTCAGTGTCACGAAATCGAACGCCAGTCGCTTTACCTACGTCCTGTGGGACGAGGTCGTTGCCGAGCTAGGTCGCCGAGAGTTTCCCCAGGTGACCATCGAGCGAGTCCATGTCGACGCGATGGCCGCGCGGATGGTGATGCGGCCCGACACGATCGATGTGGTTGTCGCCTCAAACTTATTCGCCGATATCCTGACCGACCTCGGTGCCGCCATCCAGGGAAGCCTCGGGCTTGCAGCGTCGGCGAACCTCAACCCTGAGCGCGCCCATCCCAGCCTCTTCGAGCCGGTTCACGGCTCAGGGCCCGACATTGCGGGTAAGGGAATCGCGAACCCCATCGGGGCCGTTTGGAGTGGGGCGTTGATGCTCCGTCATCTCGGTGATGCCGAGGGAGCGGCACGAATTGAAGCGGCAATAGACCGCGTGGCCGAGGAGGGAAGCTTCCTGACCCGCGAACTTGGGGGCCACGCGACGACCGTCGAGGTCGGCGACGCCCTCGTTCACGAACTGCGCCGGATTTAGATTTACGGACCTTGCTCGTGGCGGCGAGCGTCAGACCCGGATCAAGCGGCGGGACTTGAGGTCTGATCGTGGCAAGGCTCCGACCGGGACCTGCCGGCACGTGATCCGCGCCCCAAGCGCGAGCCGCAGATCGCTGGCCAAGCCGGCGACCACGCCATCGCTCCCGTCCTGGCATTCACACAGGATGGTGACCTCCTCCACCCCGCGCACCTGGCGAACCTCGATGCAGAACTCGCCGATCGCGGCGTGCCGCCGGACCAGGTCCTCGACCTGGGACGGATAGAGGTTGAAGCCCCGCACCGTGAACATGTCGTCCATCCGCCCCCGGATTCCACCCAGCATCTTCGGGAACGGGGACCCGCAGGCGCAGGGCGCGCGGGTCACCTCGACCCGGTCGCCTGTCCGGTAGCGGATCAGCGGCGATCCCCAGCGGCCGAGATTGGTGGCGACCAGCTCGCCGGTGACGGTGCCGCTGCCCGGCAGTCCGTGGACGGCGCCCGCGTCATCACGGACCTCGAAGACGAACTCCGACTCGATCAGGTGGACGCCATCGCGCGCCGTGCAGGAGACGCCGGTCGGTCCAAGCTCGGTCATGCCGGTGTGATCGAATGCACGGGCGCCGAACGATCGCTCGATCAGGTCGCGCGTGGCCGGGACGCTGGCACCCGGCTCTCCGGCGTGGACGGTGAGACGGAGATCGCTGGACGCCAGGTCGAGGCCTGCGGCCTGCGCCGCCTCGGCCAGCCGGATGGCGTAAGTCGGGGTGCAGCAGAGGACCGTCGCGCGCAGCTCGAGCATGGCTCGGAGCCGCTGCTCGGTGGTCATCGCACCGCCGGGAATGAGCAGCGCACCGAGCCGCTCGGCCCCGCCGAAGGCTGACCAGAAGCCGATGAAGGGCCCGAAGGAGAACGCGAAGAAGACGCGGTCGTCCGCGCGCACCCCGGCGGATCGGTAGACATGCTCGGCCCAGATCCGGATCCACCAATCCCAGGAGTCGGGCGTATCGAGCCAGCGCAAGGGGCTTGACCCGCTGGTGCCCGACGTTTGATGCAGTCGCGTGTAACGCTCGATGGGAAACGTCAGGTTGGTGCCGAACGGCGGGGACGCCTGCTGGTCGGCCGTGATCTCCGCCTTGGTCGTCAGCGGAAGGCGCTCAAAGTCCTCCCAGGTGTCCACCGGGTGCAGGCGCTCCCGATAGAAACGATTCGTTTTCAGGAGGTCGCCGATACCGGCGCGCAGCCGCTCGAGTTGCGCCACGCGGACGTTCTCGACGGCCATCGTTCGGGAGGGCTCGGATCCTAGAAGGGGAAGGGCCTGCCCTGGCTCTGCACCGTTACCCAGCGCATCTCGGTGAACTCGTGCATCGCCTCGCCGCCACCGAAGCGGCCGTAGCCGCTGTCCTTGACGCCGCCGAAGGGGACCTGCGGTTCGTCATTGACGGGCTGGTCATTGATGTGCACGATGCCGGCCTCGATCCGCTCGGCAAGCGCCATTCCACGATCGGCGTCGCGGGTCAGGATACCGGCCGACAGCCCGTAGGTCGTTTCGTTGGCGACTTTGACCGCCTCGTCGGCATCCTCAACGATCGTGATCGTGGCGACCGGCCCGAAGGTTTCCTCTCGGCTCATCGTGACGTCCGCCGGGACATCGGTGATCAGCGTCGGCTCGTAACACGCGCCCTGCGCCTTGCCCCCGGTGAGCACTTTGGCGCCGCCTTTGACCGCCTCGTCCACCCGCGCGCTGACCAGGTCGAGGGCCTGCTTGTTGATCAGGGGTCCGATGATGGTGTCCATCTCGGTGGGGCTGCCGACCTTGAGGCCCTTCGTCTTGGCGATGAGCTTGTCGACGAACTCCTTGGCCACCGGGCGCTCGACGATGATGCGGCGCGCGGACATGCAGATCTGGCCCTGGTGCAGGAAGGTCCCGAACGCGGTCGCGTTGACCGCATACTCCAGGTCCGCGTCGGCGAGCACGATCAAGGGATTCTGGCCGCCCAGCTCGAGCACCATCCGCTTCAGGTGCTTGGCTGCCTTCTGCGCCAGGATTCTTCCGGTCTTCGTCGAGCCGGTGAAGCTGATGCGTCGGACCTTCGGGTTCTCCATGAATTCGTCGACGACCGGTTCGGCCTGTCCCGGTGCGTGCGTGATGACATTCACGACCCCGGGCGGGAAGCCGGCCTCCTCGAAGATCTCGGCGTAGACGATGCCGCCGGTGATCGGGGATTCTTCCGACGGCTTGAGGACGACGGTGTTGCCGAAGGCGAGGGCCGCGGCAATCGAGCGGAGCGAAAGAATCAGGGGCGCATTCCAGGGGGCGAGCCCGGCGACCACGCCGACCGGCTGGCGGATGCCCATGTACATCGCGCCGGGCAGGTCGGCCGGGAGGATCTCGCCGGTCGGCTGATAGACGAGGCCGGCGACCTGACGCAGCAGGTTGGGCGTGAAGATCGTTTGGAACATGCCGAAGCCGAAGGTGCAGCCGGTCTCCGAGGCGAGCAGGCCGACGATCTCCATCTGGCGTCGCTCGAGGATGTCGGCCGCCTTCAGGAACAGGCGCTGTTTGGCGCCAGGCGGCGTCTTCCACCAGGCAGAAAAGGCCTTGGCCGCCGCCTCAACCGCGCGCTTCGCATCCTCGCGGCTGGATGCCGGGATGGTCGCCATCGTTTTGCCGGTGAATGGATCATGGTCCTGGAAGGTGGCGCCGTTGGAGGCGCCAACCCACTTGCCGTCGATGAACTGCCGGTATTCCTTCGGGGCTGTCGTTGCCGTCGCCTTCTCGTCAGAAACGACTGTGCTCATCGCGCGCCTCCTCCTCTAACTTGCTGTCAGCTTACGCGCCTTCGAAACCGACGTAGTTCTCCGCCAGCGTGGTCGCCGCCGCTTCCGACGTCGTGATGTATCGCAGATTGGCGAGTCGCAATTTGTGCTCGAATGGGTCGCCGGCCGGGTCGCGATGGAGCAGCGCCGTCATCCACGCCGAGAACTGTTCGGCGCGCCAGACTCGGCGCAGGCAGAGGTCCGAGTAGCGATCGAGAAGGTCGCGCGATCTCGACCGATACCAGGCCGTCAGCGCGTCGGCGAGCACCTTAACGTCGGCGAGCGCGAGATTCATGCCCTTGGCCCCGGTCGCGGGCACGATGTGGGCGGCGTCCCCCGCCAGGAAGAGCTGCCCGTGCTGCATCGGCTCGGTGACCAGGCTGCGCATCGGGGTAATGCCATCCTCGATGATCGCGCCCGCGTGCAGGTTGGGCTCGGCAAGGCGCAGGCGGAGCTCGTCCCAGATCCGGTCTTCTGGCCAGGCGTTCATCGTCTCGTCGGCGCCCACCTGGAGGTAGAGGCGGCTGATCTCCGGCGATCGCATGCTGTGCAGCGCGAAGCCGTGCTCGTGGTAGGCGTAGATGAGCTCGTTCGAGGCGGGCGGGGTCTTCGCCAGGATGCCCAGCCAGGCAAAGGGATACGTTCGCTCGTACTGGGAGACATCGGGGAGGGTCGCCTGCGTCACGCCGTGCGAGCCGTCGCAGCCGGCCACGAAGTCGCAGTAGAGGCTGGCATGGTCGTCGCCGCGCCGGTAGGCGACGCGCGGACGGTCATCCTCGATGCCCTCGATGGCTGTCGCCTCGGTCTCGAACCAGATCTCGCCGCCGTCCGCCAGCCGTTGCTGGATCAGGTCCTTGACCACTTCCTGCTGGCCGTACACGGTGATGCCCCGGCCCGTCAGGCGGCGGAAGTCGATGCGATGCTCCTCCCCGGCGAAGCGCAACCTGATGCCGTCGTGGGGGAGCCCCTCCCGCGCCAGGCGCTCGCCGACTCCGGTCGAGGTTAGGAGATCGGTTGATCCCTGCTCGAGGACGCCGGCCCGCACGCGGCGCTCGACGTAGTCGCGGCTGCGCCGTTCCAGTACCACGGATTCGATGCCCTGCCGGTGCAGCAGGTGGGCAAGCATCAGCCCGGCCGGCCCGGCGCCGACGATAGCGACCTGGGTCATCCGGCTTTGAGCGCTCGTCTCTCCCTCACCCGCTCGCGGGGGAGGGTCGGGGAGGGGGCCGATTTGCGCAGGCTCTCGTCGGCGTCGACCACGAGGTTCAGCATGCGCAGCAGTTCCGCCTGCTCGCACTCGGAGAGCACCGAGACGAGGATCCGGTTCATGCGGGCGGCTTTCGGGATCAGGCGCTCGGTCGTGCGCAGCCCGGCCGGGGTGAGCCGGAGCAGGTTCCGGCGCGCGTCCCGAGGATCGCGAAAGCGTTGGACGAGGCCGCGGGTGGTCAGCCGGGTGACGACCTCGGCGACCGTGGAACGATCCAGCGAGACGTGCTCGCCGAGGGTTTTCTGGTCGATGTTCTTTTCGGCCCGCAGGGCGTAGAGGCAGGCAAACTGCGGTGAGGTGACCTCGGGCGAGACCTCGGCGTTCCAGAGCCAGTAGTGGACCTGTTGGGCACGCCGGATCAGGTGCCCGGGGTGGTGGCGCAGGTCGTCATGTGAGGTTGACAAGGGCCGGTCCCAAAACTATAGTCCGTGTACTGACGATTTTGAACCCCGAACATGGAGGAGAAGCGCACATGGCCGACCAAGGGTTCTCGTGGGAGACGCGTGTCAGCCGTCGGAAGATCCTGCAGACGATCGGAGGTGGGGCGCTCGCGTTCGGGGCGGCCGATCTGCTGGCGGCGTGCGGCGAGATCAAGGGGTCCAGCGCCACCACCAGCGGCACCATCGTCATTGGCTACGTCAGCCCTCAGACGGGCGCCCTGGCGGGCTTCGCCACCGGCGATAACTACGTCATCAACCAGATCCGCGGTACGGATCCGTACAAGAACGGGTTCAAGCTGGGGAGCAAGACCTACGCCGTCAAGCTGGTGATCAAGGACACGCAGTCGAGCCCGGACCGGGCGTCGCAGGTGGCGCGGGAGTTAATCCTCACCGACAAAGCCGACCTGGTCCTGACCTCCTCGACGCCGGAGACGACCAACCCCGTGGCCGACGTCTGCGAGGCGAACGGCATTCCCTGCGTCTCGACCATAGTGCCCTGGGAAGCTTGGTATTTTGGTCGCGGGGCGAAGCCCGGCTCGGCCTTCAACTTCACCACCATGTTCTTCTTCGGTATGCACGAGTTCGGTGGGTGCTTCATCCCGATGTGGAACCGGATCCAGAACAACAAGGTGATCGCCTTCACGTATCCCAACGACGCTGATGGCAATGCGTTCCGCGACAGCAAGACGGGTCTCGAGTTCTACGCGGCGCAGGCAGGCTTCCACGGCATCGACGGCGGCGCCTACA
>DAINCX010000035.1:16337-23958 GCA_036732165.1 Candidatus Dormiibacterota bacterium
GCCTGGTGGACGCCCTATCACCCCTACACCTCGACGCTCACCGGCCAGACCTGCAAGCAGTTCGCGGCGGCCTTTGAATCCTCGACCGGCAAGCAGTGGGTGCAGAGCATTGGGTCGGTTCATTCGCTCTTCGAAATCGCCCACAAGGCGGTGGCCGCGGTGGACGACCCGCACAACCACGTGGCCGTGGCGAGCCAGCTCAAGACCCTGAATTACACCGGCATCAGCGGCCCGCTCGACTTCGGCAAGGGGCCGGTGCCGGGCGTCGCGATCCAGCAACCGGTTGGGGTGCAGTGGAAGAAGGGCTCGAAGTTCCCCTACAGCATGCAGGTGGTCGACAACAGCCTGAACAAGAACGTACCCCTGAACGGAGACCTGGTCGCCACCAACGCATGACCGACGGCGCGGCCCTTCTCGAGCTGACCGGCGTCAGCAAGCGGTTTGGCCGGATCACCGTCGCGGACAGCCTGTCGCTTCGATTCTCGGCGGGGGAGACGGTCGGGATCGTCGGCCCCAACGGCGCCGGGAAGAGCACGCTATTCGGTGTGATCGCCGGCGACGTCAGGCCTGACGCGGGGGACGTCCGCGTCGACGGCCGCTCGGTCGCCCGGCTGGACACGGCCGCCCGCTGCCGCCTCGGGATTGCGCGGACCTACCAGGTGCCACGGCCCTTCACGGCCATGACGGTGTTCGAGAACCTGCTGGTCGCGGCCTTCCGGGGAGGGGAGCTTCCACGTGCTGCGGCTTACGAGGTCGCGGCGCGGATCCTCGAGGAGACCGGGCTGTCGCCGGACGCGAACCGCCCGGCTGGACGCCTCGGCCTGCTGCAGCGCAAGCGCCTCGAGCTGGCCCGCGCGCTGGCGACGCAACCGCGCATCCTGTTGCTCGATGAGGTGGCGGGTGGGCTGACCGACCCGGAGGTGGCGGCGCTGGTCGAGATCGTCGAGCAGGTCCGCCAGCGATCGGTGGCGATCGTCTGGGTAGAGCATGTCGTCCGTGCGCTGACCAGCTCCGTCAGCCGCATTATCTGCATCGCCGGCGGCCGCCTGATCGCCGAAGGTGATCCGAAGGACGTGCTCGCCAACCCGGAGGTCAAAGAGGTCTACCTGGGGGCCGACGTCAGTGCTTGAGGTCCTCCAGCTCACCGTGCGGCATGGGTACCTGCAGGCGCTCACCGACGTCAGCCTCACCGTCTCGGCTGGCGAGACGGTCGCCATCATGGGCGCGAATGGCGCCGGCAAGTCGACGTTGCTCCGCTCGATCGTCGGCCTGCATCGCCCAACCGCCGGCTCGATCTCGCTCGAAGGCCGGCCCATCACCACACTCCCGACCCATGCCCGGGTCCGGGAGGGCATCGCCCTGGTTCCCGAAGGACGCCGGCTGTTTCCGTCGCTCAGTGTCGAGGAGAACGTGCTGGTGGGCCGAACCGCGGGGCGTCCTGGTCCCTGGACCACCGACCGCGTCTATCAACTCTTTCCCTGGATGGGTGAGCGGCGCCACGAGCCGACCGTGCACCTCTCGGGTGGCGAGCAGCAGGCGGTCGCCATCGGGCGGGCGCTGATGACGAACCCGCGCGTGCTCCTGCTGGACGAGCTTTCGCTCGGGCTCGCGCCCGTGATGGTGCAGCGGATCTACGGCGTCCTGCCGCAGCTGGTCAAGGACGGCATGGCCGTCTTGCTGGTCGAGCAGGATGTGCGCCAGGCCCTGCGGGTCGCCAACCGGTTTCAGTGCCTGCTCGAGGGCCGGACCACGCTGGAAGGCACGCCGGCCGAGGCGACCACGGCGAAGATCGAGGCCGCGTATTTCGGATTGGCCGGCCGGGCTGCTCCCGGGAGTCCCGCGTGAACTGGGTCAACGCCATCATCCAGGGGATCCTGCTCGGGGGTCTCTATGCGCTCTTCGCCTGCGGGCTCTCCCTGCTGTTCGGCGTGGTGCGGGTGGTCAACCTCGCGCATGGAGACTTCGCCGTGCTGGCCGCCTACCTGGCGCTGGCCGTGATCACGACGACGCACGTGCCGGCGCTGCTCACCTTCATCGTGGTGGCGCCGTTCTTCGCGCTGGTCGGCTATGCGCTGCAGCGGATCATCATCCAGAAAAGCCTGGAGGTCTCGCCCCTGACGACCCTGCTCGTGACTTTCGGACTCTCGGTCGTCATCCAGAACCTGCTCCTCGTCACCTTCTCGGCCGACAGTCATTCGTTCGATGTCGGCAGCCTGGTCTCGGCCTCACTGCGCGTGACGCCCGAGCTGTCGATTGGGGCCGTGTCCCTGATGATCTTCCTGACCGCGGTCGTCGTCCTCGTGGGCCTGCAGCTCTTTTTGTCGCGCACCGCGATGGGTCGCGCCATCCGAGCGACGGCGGATGACCAGGAGGCGTCCTCGATCTCCGGCGTCAATACCCGCCACGTCTTCGGGATTGCGGCCGCGATCGCCTTCGCGACCGTCGCGCTGGCGGGCCTGGCGCTGGGCACTTATTCCTCGTTCGACCCGAGTGCGGGCCCCGCCCGGCTGATCTTCGCCTTCGAGGCGGTCATCATCGGCGGCGTCGGATCGCTCTGGGGCACGCTGGTCGGCGGCATCATCCTCGGGATCGCCCAGGCGGTCGGGGCCCAGGTCGACCCGAGTGGTGGCGTGCTGGCCGGGCACCTCGTCTTCCTCGCAGTCCTCGCGCTGCGTCCGCAGGGCTTGATCCGGGCACGGCTGGCGGGATGATGGCCCGCACGGCGACCGGAACCTCGACCGTGCGGGTGACCCGCTCGCGTCGGTCCGCGCTGTGGGGGCTGATCGGGGCCGCGGTGGTCGTCATCCTCCTCGCGACCCTGCCCTATGTCGTCTTCGCGGACGTGACCGACCTGCTGGTGAACGCCTTCATCCTGTTGGTGCTGGCCAGCATGTGGAATCTGCTCGCGGGGTATTGCGGCCTGATCTCGGTGGGCCAGCAGGCCTATATCGGCGTCGGCGCTTACACCGTGTTGGTGCTGGCGCAGAACGGCATCAACCCTTTCATCGGAATCCCGGTCGCGGTTCTCGTGGCAGCCGTGATCGCCGTGCCGGTCTCCTTCCTGGTCTTCCGCCTGCGGGCGGAGTACTTTGCGATCGGGACCTGGGTGGTGGCGGAAGTCTTCTTCCTGGTGCTGATTCGATTCCGCTCGCTGGGCGGCGGCACGGGCACCGGCCTTCCCGGGCTGGCGTTGATCGATCCAACCTTCCGGCAGGCGTTGACCTACTGGAGCGCGCTGGCCGTCGCGGCGGCGGCGCTGCTCGGGACCTACCTGCTCCTCTCCAGCCGGATGGGATTGGACCTGACCGCGATCCGCGACAACGAGGTGGCGGCGCGCAGTGTCGGCGTTCGCGTCACCTGGGCGCAGCGGATCGTCTACATCGTCTCGGCGGGCGGGTGCGGCGCAGGCGGCGCGCTCCTGATCATCAGCCAGCTCAATGTGCTCGCCAGCGCCATCTTCAGCGTGTCCTGGTCAGCGAAAATGATCTTCATCGCGCTGATCGGAGGTGTGGGCAGCATCGAAGGACCCATCGTCGGAACCGCCGTGTACACCGTCATCCAACAGACGCTGGCGCAGTTCGGCGCCTGGTACCTGATCCTTCTTGGCGCCGTCGCCGTGGTGGTCGCGATGTTCCTGCCCCGCGGGATCTGGGGCGTCATCACCGACCGGCTCCACCTCCAGGTCTTCCCAGTCGGCTACTGGTTGCATCGATGACCGAAGACGAGAAGGAGCCCCCATACCTGTATCCCGACTACGTCGGGACCCGACTACGGGCGCCGGCCAAGCCGCTGGTGGCGCTTCCCGACGGCTTCCACGATTTCCCGGCTCCGCTGTTCCCCCTGAGCATCGCCGCGCTGGACAACGACCTGACACGCCAGCACCCTGGCGAGCCGATCGGGGAGCGGATCATCGTGACCGGACGGGTGCTGGACAGCGACGGGCGCCCCTTGCGGAACTCGGTCGTCGAGATCTGGCAGGCCAACGCCTCCGGGCGCTACCTTGACCAGGATGACCAGCACCCGGCGCCGCTCGACCCGAACTTCAGCGGCGCCGGCCGGTGCGTCACCGATGCCGACGGCCGCTACCGGTTCATCACCATCAAGCCGGGGGCATATCCGTGGACGAACCATCGCAACGCCTGGCGCCCGGCGCACATCCACTTCTCGCTCTTCGGGAGCCAGTACCGCAGCCGGCTGGTCACCCAGATGTATTTTCCAGGCGACCCGTTGATGCCGCGAGATCCGATCCTGCAGTCGATCCCGGATCAGGCGGGCCGTGATCGGCTGGTGTCGTACTTCGATCCGGAGACGACCGTGCCGGAGTGGGCGATCGCCTACCGTTGGGACATCATCCTGCGGGGGCGTGCCGCCACCCCCTTCGAGAGCGAGGCGTGAGCGCGCCGCTGACGCCATCGCAAACAGTCGGGCCGTTCTTTGGCGTCGGGCTTCCCTTCGAGAAGGGGGAGCAGGTGGTCGCACCCGGGTCGGCCGGCTCCATCCGGATCGAGGGCCAGGTTCTCGATGGAAACGGCGACCCCGTGACCGGTGCGCTGCTCGAAATCTGGCAGCCCGACGCCCAGGGCCATTACCGCCATGCCGCGCAGAACAGCGCGACAGGGTTCGGGCGCACCCGCACCGACTCGGAAGGGGCATTCAGCTTTTTGACCACAAAGCCGGGCGCGACGCCGACGCCTGACGGGCGCCCGCAGGCACCGCACTGCAACGTCACGATCTTCGCCCGCGGCCTGCTCCGTCACCTCGTGACGCGGATGTATTTTCCTGACGAGACGGAGGCCAACGAGACCGATCCGGTTCTGAACCTGGTCGAGCCGAGCCGTCGCGACACGTTGGTCGCTCGCGATGCCGGTGGTGTGCTGCGTTTCGACATCAGGCTCCAGGGTGAGCCGGAGACCGTGTTCTTTGCCATCTGATCGGCTCTTCGGGCCGAGCCTCAGCAGCGAACTGATGCTGGTTACCGTGTCGGACCGCGCCTGGGTGCAGGCGATGCTTGACGTCGAGTCGGCGCTGGCGCGAGCCGAGTCCCGTCTCGGCCTCATTCCGACGGAGGCAGTCGACGGCATCGTAAGTCATTGCCGTGTTGACCAGTTCGACGTCGCCCAACTCGGGAAGGCCGCCGCTCGTAGCGCGAACCCTGTGGTCCCGCTGGTCAATTCGCTGCGGGCAGCGGTGCCGAAAAGTGCCGCTCCCTTTGTGCACTTCGGCGCGACCAGCCAGGACATCCTGGACACAGCGATGATGCTGATCGCGCGGCGCGGCCTCGACCTCATCCTGACGGACCTGGAACAGGCGGCTGCATCGGCCGCGATGCTCGCCGACCGGCACCGGACGACCTTGATGGCGGCGCGCACCCTGCTCCAGCACGCGCTTCCCACCAGCTTCGGTCTAAAGGCCGCCGGCTGGCTCGTCGCCGTCGTCGAGGCGCGATCGGAGCTCAAGCGAGTTCGTCGCACACGGCTGGCGGTGCAATTCGGTGGCGCGGCGGGCACGATGGCCGCCTTGTCCGAGCGTGGCCCTGACGTCGCCCGCGAGCTTTCGACCGAGCTGGGCCTCCCGGAGCCGACGCTCCCCTGGCACACGGCCCGAGCCCGCGTCGTAGAGCTGGCGACGGCACTCGGGATCACTGCCGGCGTCGCCGGGAAGGTTGCATTGGACGTCGTCCTCCTTGCTCAGACCGAGGTTGGCGAGGTCGCCGAGCACCGGGTTGCGGGACGCGGCGCCTCCTCAACGCTTCCCCAGAAGCACAACCAGGTGGATGCGATCGAGATCCTTGCCGCGGTGCGAGGCATCAACGCCCAGGTCTCTGTGCTGCAAGCCGCGATGCTCCAGGAACACGAGCGGGGCGCCGGCGCTTGGCAAGCTGAGTGGCCGGCATTCGCGGAGACCTTCCGGCTTGCCGGCGGCGTCGCTTCCAGGTTAGTGTCGCTGCTGACGGGGCTCCAGGTCGACGCCGGGCGGATGCGACGTAACCTTGACCTGTCCGGCGGCCGCATCATGGCGGAGCACGTAGTGATAATGCTTGGAGAACACGTTGACCGGGTCATGGCTCGGGCGCTGGTTGATACTGCCGTCGCAACGGCGTCGTCAACCGGCCGTCCATTCAAGGACGTGCTACGCGAGGACCAGGCGATCACCTTGCATCTTGGACCGGACGAGTTGGCCGTCGCACTCGACCCAGCGGCCTATCTCGGCGCGTCCGGCGCCCTGATCGAGCGAGCGCTTGCCGTCTATCGAGCCCATTTGAAAGGAGATTCATGACCGACGACGAGCGGCGCGAGCGTGGCATGAAGATCCGGCGCGAGGTGCTCGGCGATGCCCACGTCGATCGGGCGCAAGCGAACACGACGCC
The DNA here is from genome assembly GCA_036732165.1 of Candidatus Dormiibacterota bacterium. GTDB lineage: Bacteria > Chloroflexota > Dormibacteria > CF-121 > CF-121 > JALYYC01. The sequence goes on from DAINCX010000035.1 coordinate 22,705, forward strand.
GCTGACCAAGGAGTTCCAGGACCTGATCACGCGCTACGCCTGGGGCGAGATCTGGGCGCGGCCCGGCCTCGACCGTCGGACGCGGAGCTGCATCACGGTCGCGATGACGGTGGCGTTGAATCGGCCGGACGAGCTGGCCTTACACCTTCGCGCCGCGCTTCGAAACGGGGTCACCGTCGACGAGCTGCGCGAGGTCCTCTTGCAGACCGTCATCTACTGCGGCGTCCCGGCCGCGCACATGGCCTTTCGCGTCGCCGAGGAAGTCCTGGGTAGCTAGCTGCTGCTCTCGGCCTTCGCGGTCGCCTCGATCTTGGCTTTGGCTTCTTCCGGCTTGGCCGCGGGAATGGCCTCCACCTCGAGATCGACGTCGAGGTCGTCCCCGACCAGGAATCCACCAGTTTCGAGGGCGGCGTTCCAGGTCAGACCGAAGTCCTTCCGGTTGATTCGCGTCTTCCCGGAAAAGCTCAACCGGCGGTTGCCCCACGGATCCTTGGCCTCGCCGCCAAAGCTGCAGTCGAGACGAAATTCCTTGGTCACGCCATGGATGCTCAGGTCGCCGATCACCACGAAGTGCTTGGGGTCCTTTCCCTCGATCCGCTTGGATTGAAAGGTGACGGTCGGAAACTTGGCGGTGTCAAGGTGATTGGGGCTGCGCAGATCCGCGTCCCGCGCCGCGACGCCGGTATTGATGGTGGCGGCGTCCAGGACCACGTCGACCTTGGCCGACGCGGGATCTTCCTTGTCGTCGGCCTCGATCCATCCCTCTTTGATGCTGACGTTTCCGCGAACCTTCGACATCATGTGGCGGATCGCAAAGGTGGCACTGCTGTGCGCGGGATCAATCGCCCATTTCATGTGTTCAGCCTCCTCGGCTTACGACCAGTTTCATGGCGCCGTTGACACCGGTGCCGACCCGACTTATCGTATCCCATGTGTCCGCTCCACGCACCGCTGTTCGCGTGGCGAACACCTAGCGCGGAGCCATAAAGGGAGGTCGCCATGGGCGAGTACGTGACTCGCTTCGGATCGCTCGACTCCTACGTGAAAGGCGGGGTCGAGATCATCGACGATGATCCGAAGCACTACACCTTCTCCAACATCTTCGAGGTCGCGTCGAAGGCGAAGCCGTATCAGAAGATTGCGGTCGCCAAGAACATCCAGTATGTGGTCGAGGTCCAGCGCGCGGAGGGGACCTCCGACTGGCGCGCCGCCTCCCACGACGAGTTCGCGCTCGTGATGGACGGTGAGATCGAG
>DAINCX010000036.1:0-22827 GCA_036732165.1 Candidatus Dormiibacterota bacterium
GGGCGACAACGTTGAGGGCGTTCCACCCGGCGCACAGCGTGGGCTTGGTCCAGCCATCCGGCGGGACCGAATCAACAATCCGGATGTACCAGTTGCGCGCCTGGCCGAGCCGGCTGACCTGCTGCTGCACGTCCACTACCTTACCGCGGTAGGTAAAAGAGGCGGCGTCGGCCGCCTCTCATTCCGGGGGCTGACGAACTAGGAGCAGGTCGTGTGCATCACGATGGTGTGTGGGGCGAATGGGTTCGACGGGATGCTGTTCAGGTGGTCATTGAAGTGGGCGCTGTACATGGTGCCGTCGGGCGCGGTCGCCTGGAGATTGCCGGTGTCGCTTAGGACCTGGTTCTTGTTGTTGGCTGAGATCCCAAACCACATCTGGAGGCGCCCGGTTAGGACGGCGCGGCTTGGGTCAGGTCCCAGAACGATGATCGTTGGCGGTTGTGGCGGCGGGTTTGGGATGACCGTCACGAGAATCGGATGGATGGTGACTGTGCCGGTGAACGTCGTCGTGATCCAGAAATCCTGAGCCGCATTGACATTAATGTGTTGGATGCCATTGCCCGTGCCGTCGATGAACACGAAGCCCGAGAAGTAGCTCGGGGCGGAGGCTGGGCAGTTGAGCGGCGCGCCAATGAATTGAAGCTGACTGAAATGGTCGGTCTCCTGGCACGGGCCCCCTCCGGGGTTGCAGGTCGGAATCGGTGGCGGGCCACTACCCGACGCGGCGCTGGCAGGCAAGGCGAGGCCCCCGAATAGGCACGCGGCCGCTACAAAAGCGAAGATTCTTCGCATCGAACCCCTCCTGGGGCCTTTCTGGGCCCCCTCACGAGTTGTTCCCCTGCCGAAACCCTATTCCTCCTGAGGCGACCCGTCAACCTGACCTCGCTTTTATTGGTGCTATTATGCGCATATGCAGCGCACCACGATCATGCTTAACGACGATCTCGCGGGCCTATTGGAGGCTGAGCGTCGTCGGCGCGACAGCTCGACGGCGGCCATCGTGCGGGAGGCTCTCACCGAATACCTGACGAAGGGCGCCGACAAGCCGGTACCGTTCGTTGGGCTTGGCGGGAGCGGTCACCACGACATCGCGCGAAAGGCCGAGGCGATCCTGGCGCGAGAGTGGGGAGGGAAGAAGAAAGCTGGCGCTCAGCGTCGCCGTCGTTGATACCGGGCCGCTCTATGCGGCGGTCGACCGGGACGATCAGGACCACGCTCGCTCGGTGGCGGTCCTGCAACAGCCTGGACTTCGGCTGGTTATTCCGGCCCTGGCCCTCGCCGAGGCCAGTTATCTGATTGGCACGCGCTTGGGCGCAGCTGTCGAGGCGCAATTCTTGGCCACGCTTGTTGGTTTCGACGTTCGGGCGCCTGAGCCGTCCGATTGGAAGCGCATCGCAGGGCTGGTAAAAGAGTACGCGGACTTTCCCCTCGGCGGGGTGGATGCTTCCGTAGTCGCCCTGGCAGAACGGCTTCGCACGAGCCTCGTGATCACCCTCGACCGCCGGCACTTCGGGGCCGTTCGCGATCGCGCCGGCCGGCCATTTGAGTTGCTGCCCCTCTAGGTTTACGCCAGCGCGTTCGCGCGCAGGCGCTCGGCCATGGCCGCGATCACCTGCATGGCGAGGGCGTCGTTGCCCTTGATGGCATCGCGGAACTGCGCATGGCTGAGCACCATCGCTTCAACCGCTCCGTCGGTGACGACGGTCGCTGTGGCGGGGCCATGATCGAGCATCCCGATCTCCCCGAAGAAGTCGCCGGGGCCAAGGCGTGCCGCCGGCTTTCCCTCGCGGGTGACCTCGATATTGCCACTGACCAGGATGAAGAAGGACTCGGTGGCCTGCCCCTGTCGGATCACTGTCTGGCCTGCCTTCAGGCTGATTTCGTCCACCCGGCTTGACAGAAACTCGAGCTCCCGTTTCCCCAACCGGCTAAAGAGTGGCACCCGGGCAAGCCGATCGAGCTTGGGATCGGACACGCGGAAACAGTGCACCAGCAAGCCCTATGGGACAATGTGTGCGCCGTCGAGGCGGCGGCACCCATGGGGCAAGTGGATCTCGACAATGCTCTCGCTGGCGGACGGGAAGCGGTGCGCCGCTACGCGTGGCGAGACGCCTACGAGCTCTTCAAGGCGGCCGACCAGGGGAAGAGCCTGGACGCCGATGACCTGGAAGGCCTGGCCGAGGCAGCCTGGTGGAACGGGCGTTCCGACGAGTGCATCAGCGCCCGCGAGCGCGCGTTCGCCCTGCATATGGCCGCCGACCGGCCGCGCCGGGCCGCGCGGATCGCCCTGGCGTTGGCGAAGGACCACTTCGCGCACCGGGCATCTGCCGTCGGCAAAGCCTGGATCAACCGCGCCCAGCGCCTGCTCGACGACCAACCAGACGTTGTCGAGCGCGGGTACCTGATCCGGCTGCAGGCGATGCTCGCGCTGGGGGGCGAGGCCTATGACGAGGCCCTCAACTTGGCGCGACAGACGCTGGAGATTGGGACCCGATTCGGCGATCGTGACCTGATCGCGCTCGCGCTGCAGGACCAGGGGCAGGTGTACGTCGCCCGTGGCCAGGTGAAGGAGGGGATGGCGCTGATCGATGAGGCGACCGTGGCCGCTCTCTCCGGGGAGCTCACGCCCTATACGACCGGCGCCATCTACTGCAATTTGATCGGCGTCTGCGAGGAGATGGCCGACTACGGACGTGCCGGCGAGTGGACCGACGCGGCCCGCCGCTGGTGCGAGCGGACCGCCATCGCGGGCTTCCCCGGGATGTGTCGCGTCCATCGAGCCGGGGTCATCCAGTTCCATGGTGATTGGCGGGAGGCCGAGATCGAGGCGAGGAACGCCTTCGATGAGCTGCGCCACTTCAATGTCGGTTACGCCGCCGAGGCGCAGTACCTGATCGGCGAGAACAGGCTCTACCGCGGTGACCTGGCCGAAGCCAGGGAGGCCTTTGAGCAGGCTCACCAGCTGGGGCGCGATCCGAATCCCGGCCTGGCGCTGCTCCAGCTGGAAGAGGGAAACGTCCAGGCGGCGGCGGCCGGCATCCGGCGCGGTCTCAGCGCAACAACCCAGCCGCTTCCCCGCGCCCGTCTCCTCTCGGCGCAGGTCACGATCGGATTGGCCGCCGGCGATTTTTCGACGGCGCAGGCAGCCGTCACCGAGCTCAGCGAGACCGCCAGGACGTACTCCACCTCGGCGCTTAGAGCGCAGGCGCTTCTGGCGCAGGGCCTGCTGAGCCTGGCATCGGATGAGCACGAGGGCGCGGTCCGCAGCCTCTGCGAGGCGCTGATCCTGTGGCGCGAGGTGGGAGCTCCATACGAAGAGGCCAGGACGCGGGTGGCGCTGGGATCCGCCTATCGCGCGGGAGGTGATGCCGACGGCGCCACGCTCGAATTGCAGGCTGCCCGTTCAGCCTTCACCCGGCTGGGAGCGGTGCTCGATGAGCGCCGCGTGATGCAGCTGCTCGGCGAGGCCGTCGAACGCCCGGCCCAGGCCGCAGCTGGCGACTTCGAGACGCGCACCTTCATGTTCACGGACATCGTGAAGTCAACAGAACTGGTCGGCGCCATCGGCGACGCCGCCTGGAACGACCTGCTTCACTGGCACGACCAGACGCTCCGAACCCTGATCGCCCGACATGGCGGCGAGGAGATCAGCCAAACGGGCGACGGCTACTTCGCCGGCTTTCGGGATTCGGCTGGCGCAATCGAATGCGCGGTCCAGATCCAGCGAACCCTCGCCGGTCACCGGCGCGAGCACGGATTTGCCGTCCCGGTTCGGATCGGCCTCCATCAGGCGGCCGCCACCCGGGTTGGACTGGACTACCGCGGGAAGGGGGTCCATGAGGCGGCCCGCATCGGGGCGACGGCGCAAGGCGGAGAGATCCTGGCCAGCTGGCACACCGCCCAGCCGTGCAAGTACGCCACCTCGGACCCGCGCCCGGTCAACCTGAAGGGCATCACCGAGCCGGTCCAGGTCGTTAGCGTTAGCTGGCGCTAGAGCCTGGCCAGGCGGCCCCATCCGGAAAGGCGTAGCGCTTCAGGCTCTCCGGCTTCATGGTGATGCTGTACCCGGGCGCGGAAGGCGCCATATAACGTCCGTTGACAACTACGACCGGGTCGGCGAAGTGCTCGTGGAGGTGGTCAACGTACTCGATCACCCTTCCCTCCAGCGAGCCGCTGACGCAGATGTAGTCGAAGAGCGAGAGGTGCTGCACATACTCGCAGAGGCCGACGCCCCCGGCGTGCGGGCAGACCGGCACTCCGAACTTCTCCGCCAGCAGCAGGACGGCGAGCACCTCGTTGACGCCGCCCAGCCGGCAGGCGTCCAGCTGGCAGACGTCGATCGCCTTCGCCATAAAGAACTGCTTGAACATCACGCGATTCTGGCAGTGCTCGCCGGTCGCGATCCGGATTGGCGCGACCGCCTGGGCGATCGCCGCGTGGCCCAGGATGTCATCGGGGCTGGTCGGCTCCTCGAACCAGTACGGGTCGAACTCCGCAAGGCGGCGGATGTTCGCGATCGCCTCCGGCACGTCCCAGCGCTGGTTGGCGTCCATCATCAGGTAGCGTTGCGGGCCGATCTCCTCCCGCACCGCGGCGGCGCGCCGGCGGTCATCCTCCGGGTCCCCACCCACCTTCATCTTGAAATGGGTGAACCCCTGGGCGATCGCCTCCCGGCACAGGCGCCGGATCTTCTCCTCCGGGTAACCGAGCCAGCCGATCGAGGTGGTGTAGGCGGGATAGCCGGCTTGCCGCATCTCGGTCTCCCGGGCCGCGCGTCCCGCAGCGCGGCGCTGCAAAATCTCGAGCGCCTCCTCCCGGGTGAGAGCATCGCTCAGGTAGCGGAAGTCGATACAGGCGACCAGTTGTTCGGGCGACAGGTCGCAGAGCAGCTTCCAGAGCGGCTTGCTGTCCAGCTTGGCCCACAGGTCCCAGACGGCGTTGACGATGGCGGCGGTGGCGAGGTGGATCGCGCCTTTTTCCGGCCCGATCCAGCGCAACTGGCTCTCACTCGTGAGCCGGCGCCAGAAGCCTGCCATGTCGTCGCGGCATTCTTCCAGCGTCCGGCCGACGACCAGCGGGGCGAGCGCGCGAATAGCCGCGACGCAGACCTCGGTTCCGCGGCCGAGCGTGAAGGTGAGGCCGTGGCCCTCGAGGCCCGGCTGGTCGGTCTTCAGGATGACGTAGGCGGCGGCGTAATCCGGATCGGGGTGCATCGCGTCAGACCCATCCAGGTCTCGCGAGGTGGGAAACCGGATGTCGAGCGCGACGGCGTCCGTGATGGTGGTCGGCACCAGGTCAGCGCGCCATCAACCCACCGTCGATGACGAGCGCCGTGCCGGTGACGAAGGCCGCGTCGTCCGAGGCCAGGTAGAGCGCCGCTTGCGCGACTTCCGGCGCATTGCCCAGGCGACCCATCGGCTGGCGGGCCACCAGCTCGGCCCGCAGCGCCTGTGGATTGCCTGATTCCTGCAGCAGCCGCTCGACCCAGGGCGTGTCGACCGTGCCGGGGCAGATGCAGTTGCAGCGGATCCCCTGGCGCACATACTCGACCGCGATCTGCTTGGTGAGCGTGACCACCGCGCCCTTGCTGGCGCAGTAGGCCGCCCGGTTGGGGAGCCCCACCAGGCCGGCAACCGACGCGGTGTTGACGATCGCGCCGCCGCCCTGCGCGATCATCAACGGGATCGCGAACTTGCACCCCAGGTAGACCCCGCGCACGTTGACGGCAAACAGCCGGTCCCACTCATCGGGTTCGCAGTCCACGACCGTCTTGCTGCTGCCGATCCCCGCGTTGTTGCAGAGGATGTCGAGGCGACCCTGGTGCACCTGGGTATCGGCGATCAGGCTCGCGACCGACGCGACGTCGCTGACGTCCACCCTGGCGGCGAAGGCGTTCTCGAGTCCGCCGGCGGTTTCTTCGGCGGTGGCACGATTCAGGTCCGCTGCCACCACCCGCGCCCCCTCCAGTGAGAAGGCGTTCGCCATCGCCCGCCCGATGCCCGACCCGGCGCCGGTGACGACCACCACCTTCCCCTCGAACCGGCGGCTCAAGCGGCTCACTCCGGGAAGGTCGCCACGCGACCCCTGGAGAAGATCGTGTAGTCATGGGATGGCAGGACATGATCCGCGCGGCTCCGCAGCAGTTCCATCGACTCCATCGAGTGGTCGACGTCGTGGTGGAATCCCGGCGGGATGTCGCGCTCCAGGTTCTCGTAGGTGAAGACCGCGTCGCCCGCGATCACGTAGCGACCCTTGTCCGTGTCCACCAGGATCGCCTGGGACCCGGGGGTGTGACCGGGCACCGGGAGCGTGCGGATGCCCGGACGGATCTCGACCTCTCCTTTGACGGTGTCGAGATTCGGAAGCAAGTACGGAGGATGCGGCCAGCCGGAAAGGGGGGAAAGGAAGGATTTGCGGAAGAACTTGCCGGGGACCAGCGCATAGCGCAGCTCCTCTTCCTGGACCAGCACCCGGGCCTCCGGGAACAGGTCGCAGTTCCCCGCGTGATCCCAATGCAGATGCGTCAGCAGCACCAGCTCCACCGTCGTGGGATCGATGCCGGCGAGCTTCAGCGCGTTGAGCGGTTCCTGCTCGCGGCTTCGCTCGAAGTGCTCGCCGATGAACTCGGCGGGCTTGCCGCCAACCGGCACGCTGGTATCGACCACGATCGTCGTCTCGCCTTCCAGCACCCACATCACGCGCGGGATCCGGATCGTCTTGCCGCAGTCGACCAGGTAGGTGATGACCGACTTCTCGATCACCGAGGTCCCGGTGTCGAGCGCCTTGATCCGCCAGCGACCGGGTGCCGCCGACATCGAATCAGACTTCCTGGCTGGTCGGTCCGAAGTTGACGCCTGGGAGCTCGCCGTTGATGGTGTAGCCGCCGTCCACCAGGATCGCCTGGCCCGTGATGTAGCAGCTGTCGTCTGACGCCAGGAAGGTGAAGACGTTGGCGATCCACTCCGGCTCGCCCAGCTTGCCGACCGGGATGCGGTCCTCGAACGCCTTCTGGATCGGCGGCGTGAACATCGGCTCGGTGAGCGGCGTGCGGATGTGGCCCGGCAGCACGCAGTTGACCGTGATGCCGTGCGGGGCGACCTCGATGGCCAGCGACCGAGCCAGCCCGATCACCCCCGCCTTGGCCGCGCTGTAGGCGGCTTGCAGGCTGCGCGTCTGGACCGCCAATAAGGACGACGTCGTCAGGATGCGGCCGCCCCGACCCTGCTTGATCATCTGGCGCGCCGCCTCGCGCGAGCCGTAGAAGGGACCATAGAGGTCGACCTTGATCATGTGGTCCCACTCGTCGTCCTTCATCTCGACCACGTGTCGCTGCAGCACGGCGGCCGCGTTGTTGACCAGGATGTCGAGGCCGCCGAAGGTTTTGACCGCGTGCGCGACCATGTCGCGGTTGGTCTCGGGTTTGCCGACATCGCCGATGAAGGTCGACGCCTTCCCACCGGCCTTGACCAGCTCGCCCTTGACCCGCTCGGCGCCCTCGCTGTTCTGGTCGACCACGACGACGGCGGCCCCCTCCCGCACAAACGCCTGGCAGATGGCGCGCCCGATGCCCGATCCACCACCGGTGACGACCGCGACCTTGTCTTTGAGTTTCATCCGATCCTCCCACTACGCCCGGTCATGTTGACTTGATCGCACCGAAGGAGAGGCCACGAACGAGATACCGCTGCAGCGCGAAGGCAATGATAACGACGGGCAGCGCGCCGATGGTCGCGATCGCGGCGATATCGCCCCAGAGGATGTTGTGCGACTCCATCAGCGTGGGGAGGATGAAGGGTAAGGTCGTGACCCGGCCACGGGAGAGCAACACCGCGAAGGTGAACTCATTCCAGGTGAAGATCAGGGCGAACAACGCCGTCGCGACGAGGGCCGGCCGGACGCTCGGCAGCGCCACCTCCCAGAAGGCCCGCAGCCGCGACGCCCCATTGACCAGCGCCGATTCCTCCAGCTCGACGGGTAGATCCTGGAAGAAGCCCTTCATCAGCCAGGTCACGAAGGGGACCGTGAAGATCAGGTACTGCACGATCAGCGCGATGTAGGTATCGACCAGGCCCAGGTTGGACCAGAACAGGAACATGGGAATCGCAACCGCCACCGGTGGCATGAACAGCACGCTCAGGATGAAGAACGAGAGGTTGCCGCCGCCCGTCCGGAAGCGGGCGATGCTGTACGCGGCGAGGGTGCCGATCACCATCCCGATCGCCGTCGAGCAAATCGCCACAATGGCGCTGTCCATCAGGCCCTTGAGGCCGTTGTAGAAGAAGAGGGCGTCGGTGAAGTTCGCGAAATAAAGGCGCGATGGGATGAAGACTGGCGGGTTGGTCAGCCATTCGTTGGGCGGCTTCACCGCGGTGCCGAGCATCCAGTAGACCGGGAACAGGAAGAAGATCACCCCGATCCCGATTCCGATGTAGGCGATCCACCGCCCCGCGCCGGCATGGACCACCGGCGTGGCGGCCAGCCGTCCGCGGCCGCGTGTCGGAGCCGTCGCGGCCATCAGGCCGCCCGCCCGACCGGGCGCTCCATGAACCCCAGGATCAGCCGGGCCAGGACGGTGATCATGATGAGCGTCACGAAGGCCATCGTCGTGCTGTATCCCAGGTCGAAGTAGCGAAAGCCCTGGACGTAGGTGTAGAAGGCGAGGCTCTCCGTGCTGGTGCCCGGACCGCCGGCGGTCAGCGAATAGATGATGTCGAAGACCTTGAAGGCGCCGATCAGCCGAAGGATCACCGCGATCGCAATCACCCGGCGCAGGAGCGGGAGGGTCTGGAAGATGGTCACCTGCCAGCTGCTCGAGCCGTCGACCCGGGCGGCCTCGAAGACCGACTTCGGCAGCGACTTGATGCCGGCAAAGATGAGCAGCACCATGAACGGAGTCCACTCCCAGAAGTCCACCAGCACCAGCGCCGGGAGCGCTTCACGTGGCGAGGCCGTCCACCCCTGCAGCGGCAGATGGAGCAGGCCCAGGAAGTAGTTCAGCGGGCCCGAATAGTAATCGAACAGCTGGCGCCACTGGAACGAGACCACCGATGGCGACAGGATGCTGGGGATCAGGAGGATGGTGGCAATCACTTGCTGGTATCGGGGCAGCCGGTCGAGCGCGAGCGCGATGACCAGCCCAGCCACGAGCTGCACGGTGATGACCGACACCGCGAAGACGGCGGTGACGCCGAGGCTGGTCCAGAAGAGCGAGTCGTGAAAGAGGTGGCCGTAGTTGGCGAGCCCGATGAAGCGTGGGGGCGCCACGGACAGCAGGGAGTCCTGCATGAACGACAGCCTGAGCGCATAGAGCAGCGGAAAGATGCTGATGCCGACGAGCAACAGGGTCGCTGGGGCAACGGTGAGGAGGGCGAACCGTCGCCCTCCTCCGGACGCCTGCCGTCGTCCGACGACCCTCGTTGCCATGGCCCTTAGTAGGTGATGCCGGCCTTGTGGAAGCTGTCGACCCAGTCGGCATAGGCCTTGACCTGGGCGTTCTGGTCGAGGGCGGTCGTGATGCTGTTCCACTCGTCGGCGGTCGACTTGAGCGCCTGGGCTGCCGTCGAGCTCCCCGCCAGCGCCTCGTTGACTTTGAGGTCGAGGATGTCGATGTAGCGCGGGGCGCCGGGGATGGACAGCTCCGGGTAGCCGATGGCGAGGCCGGCCTTGTTGGCATTCACGTAGCTGGTGGCCGCGTCTGGCGACATCGACGGCTTTCCCGTGTGGTCCTTGACCGCGCTCACGTCGAAGTGTGAGGCGCGGGTCGGGTCTTCGCCGCAGTTGGGATCGTAGACGTACTTGATGCTGACCTCGGTGCGGGTCATGTACTGGATCATCTTGTACGAGTTGTGCGGGTTCGAGCTGAAGGCGGAGATCGCCGCGATGCGTGAGTAGGGCATGTAGTTGCGCACCGGGGACGGCGCGTACCCGTTCATCCCGACCGACTTACTCTTGGTCGGATCCTCGGCCTTGAGCGCCAGGTCGTTCCACTGGATGACCATCGCGGTCGAGCCGTTGAGGTACGCCTCGTTGAGCTCCGGGTACCCGATCTGCAGGATGTTCGGCGGGGCATATTGCTTCAGCTTGATCATTGTCTCGAGCGCCTTGACGCCCTCGTCGCCGGCGATCCCCGGCTTCATGTCCGAGGTGAACCACTTGCCTCCGTTGGCGGCAAAGATGTTGATGAACCAGCCGTAGCAGAAGCCGCGCTGGCCGTAAAAGGCGTTGCCGTACTGCGTGGGCGGCTTGTGCAAGGCCTGGGCGGTCGCGACGTATTCATCCCAGGTGGTCGGAAACTTGGTGATCCCGGCCTTGTCGAACATGTCTTTGCGATAGGCGACCTGGAGCTGATCCCCGTCATAGGCGGCCGCGTAGAGGTTGCCGTTGCGCTTCAGGTACACGTCCCGGTAGACCGGCAGCACGTCATCCAGCTTGAAGTCGGACTCATTCCCGAAGTCCGTCAACTTGTGGACGAAGCCCTTGGCCACGAAGTCACCGAGGAAGAAGGGCGGGAAGACCAGGACGTCGTAGACGTTGCTCCGCGTGATCATTTCGGAGACGATCTTTTCGTACTGGCCGACGAAGGGCAGCCCGATGATCTTCGGCGACACGCCCACCGCCGACTGCATGGCGTTGGCGAACCACAGGAACGGATTCGCATTCTGGCCCGCGTCGATCTCGACCGCCAGCGTGCTGGCCTCGGACGAAGACGAGGTCGTGGCGCATGCTGACAGCAACGATCCGACAGAGCTGCCGCCGAGCGCCAGCAGGGCGCTGGCTTTGGCGCTGTCCGCCAGGAAATTTCTCCGGGTGATTGGGGGCATATTCATCACTCTCCTTCCACTGTTGGCGTCAGGCGATCCGTCGCCCATCGCCGGTTGATCCGTCCGACGCAAAGAAGTGCAGCGCCTCTGCGCGTAGTTCCAAGAACACCTCCTCTTCCATCTGTAGTCGCAGTTCAGGGTCGGACTCGACCTTGAAGATTTCGTTGATCAGGCGGAATTCGTAGATCACTCGCGACCCTTCCGGTTCGGCCACGTAGACCTTGGCGGGAATGCGGTCCGGCCCGGCCGTCCGGTGCACCCTGACCGCCGGCGGCCGGATCCCCACCGTGACCTGATCGGCCTTCGCTTTCTCGAGCCCGGGCCGCGCGGCGTCGCTTGCCGCCAGCCAGTGCTCGCCGGCCCGCACGCCCAGGAGGCCGTTTCGTCGCTCGACCGTCGCCGGCAGCAGGTTCATCCGCGGCTCACCAACAAAGCCGGCCACGAAGGTGTTGGCCGGACGCGAGTAGACATCGTCGGGCGTCCCGAGCTGCTGCAGCACGCCGTCTTTCATGACGGCGATCGTGTCCGCCATGCTGAGGGCGTCGAGCTGGTCGTGGGTGACCACGATCATGGCGGTGCTCAGCAGCTTTTGCAGCCGCTTGATCTCGCCGCGCATCGTGCTGCGCAAGACGGCATCGAGGCTGGAGATCGGTTCGTCGAGCAGGTAGAGCTGCGGTCGCTGGATGATGGCGCGCGCCAGCGCCACCCGCTGCTGCTGGCCACCCGAAATCTGCTGCACCGAGCGGCCGACCAGCGCCTCGATGTCAAGGAGCTTGGCGACCTCGGCGGTGCGCTTGTCGCGCTCGGCGCGGGCGACGCCGCGGACCTTCAGCGGATAACCGATGTTCTCGCCCACCGTCATGTGTGGGTAGAGAGCAAAGCCCTGGAACATCATGCCGATCTGGCGCGATCGCGGCTCCAGCCTGGTGATGTCACGGTCGCCAAGCCAGATCTCGCCGGTGTCCGGCGTTTCCAGGCCGGCCACCATCCGAAGCGTCGTGGTCTTGCCGCAGCCGGATGGACCGACCAGGCACAGCAGGCTTCCGTCCGGCACGTCGAGCGACAGCTCCCGAACCGCCGGCACCATCCCAAACGACCGCGACAGGTTCTTGAAACGAACCGATGCCATCTAGGCCTTCTCCCTCCCCCTTGCGGGGAGGGTTGGGGAGGGGGTAATAGTCTCCGCCTCCGTCAACTGCGCAATCTCCAAATCTTCTTTCGCGGTCTCGCGTCGGAAGATCACCCAGAAGCTGAGGCGGTCGCGGTCCGGGTACCCCGCCCAGTGCCAGACGCCGGGATGCAGCATGAGGCCCTCCCCGACGCGGACGCGCACGCCGATCAGCCCTTCGCCCGGCTGTTCGCCGGTCGTGCGCAGCGCGACCGGGACCAGGAGCTCCCCATTCATCGGGGCGACGAACTCTGATGTGCGAACATGCCGCTCCATGCGGCTGACGCGGGCCGGGCGCCGAACCACTTCGCAGATGCCAACCTCGCCCCATCCATCTTTGAGTTCGAGCGGCGCGAGCGTCGGCCAGTAGCGAAGCTCGTCGTTTTCGATCGGTGGCGTGCTCGAGGGCAGGCTGAGGAGATAGCCGTACTCAGCCAACCTGGAGTCGCCCTTTTCAACGATGGTCACAGACCTCTCCCTTCCGTACGCTTCCCCTGTCCGGACGATAACGATGGAATGCGCCGGTGACCCGCTTGTGTAAGCGGTTTCATCCTAGCAACAACAAATAGGAGTTTCAAGGCCAGCGAACCCCGAAGAGCCGCTCCAGATCGCCACGGTGCGGCAACGAGCTCTGCGCGCCGGCCTTGCTGGCGGCGCCGGCCCCGGCGGCATTCGCTAGGCGGAGGGCCTGGGGCACCTCGATCCCGTCGCTGAGCGCGACCGCGAGGGCGCCGACGAAGGCGTCACCGGCGGCGGTCGAATCGACGGCCGTCACGTGGAACGGTTCCACGTGTTCCGCCGACCCGTCGAGGCAGAACACCGAGCCGGCGGCACCCAGCGTGACCACCGCGAGGCGCACGCCTTTCTTGTGCAGCTCGAGCGCGGCGCGCTCGGCCGCCGGGGTGTCCTCGACCGGCCGCCCCACCAACGCTGAGGTTTCGGGTTCGTTCGTCACCAACACATCGAGGCCCACGACATCGGCGATGGTCACCCGGCCCGCGGGCGCCGCGTTGAGGAGCGTGCGGATCCCTTTGCGCCGGGCGCCCGCGATCGCCTCCCGAACAACGTGGGGCGGGATCTCGAGCTGGAGGACCAGCAGGCCGTGCGCGTCCACGGCATCGAGCGCATGACGGATTTCGTCCGCGCCCAGGTTCGCGTTGGCTCCCGGCGACACGGCGATCACGTTTTCGCCCTGCGGATCAACCAGGATCAGGGCGGTGCCGGTCGGCGCGTCCGGGTCGCGGGCTACCCCCGTGATGTCGGCACCGTCGCGCGTCAGACTTTTGAGCAGCATCGAGCCAAAGGTGTCATTCCCGACGCGTCCGATCATCGCCACCGAGCCGCCGAGGCGCGCGGCGCCGGCGGCCTGGTTGGCGCCTTTGCCGCCGGGGAAGGTCTGCAGGGAGTCGGCGAGCACTGTCTCGCCGGGCGCAGGCAGGTGCGAGACCTGGGCCACCAGGTCCACGTTGAGGCTGCCGAGAACGACGATGCGCCCCATCCGTCAGGTCCCGGCGAGCGGTTGGGTGGACCCGCGAATGATCAGCTTCCCTTCGAAGACGGTATTGCCCGACCGGGCCTTTCGCCGGCCGTGCTCGATGGCGTCGATCAGAATCTCGGTTGCGCGGCGGCCCATCTCGTACGTGGGCTGCTGGATCGTGGTCAAGGGCGGCGACGTGTAGGCGGCCAGATGAATGTCGTCGAACCCCACCACTGACACGTCTTCGGGGACCCGGTGGCCGTTCCGCTTCAAGGCGGCGATCACGCCGATCGCCGACAGATCGTTGGCGGCAAAGACGGCGGTGAACGGGACCGACTCGGCCAGCAGGCGTTCGATGTCGCGGTACCCGCCCTCCTCGGTGAAGTCACCGGTGATACGCAGCCGCCGGTCCGGCTTCACCCCGGCGCGTGCGAGCGCGCCGAGATACCCGGCAAGCCGTTCCCGGCTCACCCGCAGGCCCATTGGGCCGGTGATGTGCACGATGGCCCGATGACCCTGAGCCAGCAGGTGCTGGGTGGCCAGCATCGCGCTCTGACGGTGGTTCACCTGCACCAGTGGCGCGCTGGGCAGATCGATGTTGCGGTCGAGCGAGACAAAGGGGACCCCGCCGGACGCCAGGCGCTCGATCTGGTCGCGGCGCAGAACCAGCCCCACGGCGAGGATGCCGTCGACTTGCTTGGCGCGCAGCAACTTGAGGTATTCCTCGTCACTCTTCCGATCGCCCAGGGTGCTGCAAAGGAGGACGACATAGCCCCGCTCATTCGCGAGCAGCTGCACCCCCTTGACCAGGCTTGGAAAGAACGGGTTCGTGATGTCGGGGAGAAGGAGCCCGATGGTATGGGTGGACTTCAGGACCAGGCTGCGCGCGATCCCATTCGGCCGGTACCCGAGGGCCCGCACCGCGGTCTCGATCCGCTCCCCGGTCTTACCCGCGACCGGGCCGGCACGGTTCACGAAACGGGACACCGTGGCGGTGGAAACCCCCGCCTTGCGCGCGACGTCGTAGATGGTCGGTTTCAGCCCACCCTCCAGATCCCCGGGACCGTGTAAGCGGTTTCACATCTACCACCGCGCCCCGCCGTTGTCAAGGACGGAACGTCAGGTGATCCGACCAGCGTTGTGCCGACCGGCGATCCGGCAGTCTGGTAACCGACTAGCATCTGTTTTCATGTTCACAACGCGACCCGAGCTCCGGGGAAGCTTCGGGATGGTGAGCTCCACCCACTGGCTGGCCTCGCAGACCGGGATGGCCGTCCTGGAAAAAGGAGGCAACGCCTTTGACGCCGCGGTGGCGGCAGGCTTCGTGCTCCAGGTGGTCGAGCCGCACCTGAACGGTCTCGGCGGAGACCTGCCGGTCATCCTGTGGGACACCCGCCAGGCGCAGGTCGAGGTGATCTGCGGCCAGGGGCCGGCGCCGAAAACGGCGAGTCCGGGTCACTTTCGATCGCTCGGACTCGATGCCATCCCGGGCACCGGCCCGCTGGCTGCGTGCGTCCCGGGCGCCTTTGGCGGCTGGCTCACCTTGCTTGCCGAACACGGCACTATGCAACTCGCTGAGGTCCTGCAGTACGCGATCGGCTATGCCGCGTCCGGTTATCCCGTCGTGCCGGGTATCTCCCAGGCGATCAGCCAGGTCGAGCAGCTGTTCCGTGACGAATGGCGCGAGTCGGCGCGCATCTACCTCGCCAACGGCGTGCCCCTCCCGGGCGCGACCTTCCGCAACGCCGACCTCGCCCGCACCTATCAGCGAATCCTTCGGGAGGCCGAAGCAGCCAGCACCGATCGAGAGCAACAGATCGAGGCAGCCCGCCAGCTCTTCTACGAGGGTTTCGTCGCCGAAATGATCGAGGCCGTCAGCGCGACACCGGCGATGGACACCTCAGGCGTCCGTCATGCCGGGCTGCTGACGGCGGCCGATCTTGCGGCGTGGAAAGCGCGGGTCGAGCCGTCGGTCGAGTTCGGCTACGCCGGCGCGACCGTGCACAAGACCGGGCCATGGGGCCAGGGACCGGTCTTCCTGCAACAGCTGGCGCTGCTGCAGGGCTTCGACCTCCAGGCGATGGGGTTCCTGAGCGCCGACCACATCCACACCGTGACCGAGTCGGCCAAGCTCGCCTTCGCCGACCGCGAAGCCTGGTACGGCGACCCCGACTTTGCGGACGTCCCGCTGGCGGCGCTCGTCGATGATGCCTATGCCGCGGAGCGGCGCCGCTTGATTGGCCAGCGGGCCTCGTTCGAGCTTCGACCTGGCAGCGTCAACGGCCGCCGTCCGGTGCTTCCCCATGCGGTCGCCGCGCCGCCGGCCGGGGCCGGCCCGGGTGTCCGGCAGGTTGTGGTCGACGCCAGTCTTCACGGCTACTCACGCGGCGACACCTGCCACGTCGACGTCATCGATCGGGCTGGAAACCTGGTCGCCGCCACCCCGAGCGGCGGATGGCTGCAGAGCTCGCCGGTGATTCCCGGGTTAGGCTTCTGCCTCGGGACGCGGGCCCAGATGTTCACGCTCGACGAAGGCCTCCCCAACACCGTCCAGGGCGGCAAGCGGCCGCGCACCACCTTGAGCCCCTCGCTCGTGCTCCGCGACGGCGAGCCCTGGCTCGCGTTTGGTACCCCCGGTGGCGATCAGCAGGACCAGTGGACGTTGAACTTTTTCCTGGCGCACGCGGTCTTCGGCCTGAACCTGCAGGAGGCGATCGACGCGCCCATGTTCCACACGAGGCACTTCCCGAGCTCGTTCTATCCGCATGAGGCGGCCCCCGGATCGCTCTCGCTCGAGGACCGCGTCGTGCCCGAGACCGCCGAGACCCTACGCCAGCGTGGGCATGACCTCTTGCTCGAAGATCCGTGGTCGCTGGGTCGAATCTGCGCGGTGGGCAAAGACCCGGTGTCGGGTCAGCTGATGGCGGCGGCGAATCCTCGGGGGATGCAGGGCTACGCCGTCGGCCGCTAGACCCGGCTTGCAGAGGGTTTGGGAGGGGGGCATGATAACCTCGAATCGGGTCGGAAAGGGAGGTCGGTGTATGAAGCGGCTTGCAGTCGGTATCGTTGGTGTGCTCTTTTTATCCGCCTGTGCCAGTGGCGGCACGACGTCCACCGGTACGGCACCGAAATCGGGCGGCACCCTCAAGATGGCGATCGAGTCCGAGCTGCGCACGCTCGACCCGGTCAAGTCATCACAGCGCGTCGAGCGGCAGGTCTACTACAACATGTACGAGTCGCTGGTGACGATCGACGCCTCGCTGAAAATCAAGCCGGGGCTGGCGACCAGCTGGCAGTACACGGACCCCACCACCCTCCAGTTCACCCTTCGCCAGGGTGTCAAGTTCCACGACGGAACTCCGTTCAACGGCGACGCGGTCAAGTTCAACATCGAGCGCGCCCTGACCACGCCCAGCTCACCGCGGAAGAGCGAGCTGGCCAGCGTGCAGTCGGTCGAGGTCAAGGACGCGAGCACGGTTGTCTTCCACCTGAAGAAACCGGACGCGGCGCTGCTGGCCCAGCTGGTCGACCGCGCCGGGATGATGCTGTCTCCCGCCGCCATCGCCAAGGGCGGGGCCGACTTCGGCCTCAATCCGCTGGGAGCTGGGACCGGGCCCTTCCAGTTCGTTGAGTGGAAGCGCGACGACCACCTCACCCTGAAGAAGAACCCGAATTACTGGGTGTCGGGCCGACCTTACCTTGATCAAATCATCTACCGGCCGATCACCGACTCGAACGCGGCGCTCGCCGCGCTCCGCACCGGGGACATCGATGTGGCCAGCACCAACGCCATTGCCGACAAGGACATCGCCAGCGTCAAGTCGGACTCGAGCCTCGTCTACAAGGACACGGCCGGGGTCGGCTTTGGCGGCTTCGAGGTGAACAGCGGCAGCGGCGTCTTCGCCGACAAGGCCAAGCGGCAGGCGGTCGCGCAGGCCCTTGACCGGCCGCAGATCCTCCAGAACGTGTTCTTCGGTGTCCATGTGCTGAGCCACGGGCCGATCCCGCCCACCAGCTGGGCCTACGACCCGAGCGAGCGCCTCTACGGAGCGGCCGATGTCGCGAAGGCGAAGGCGATGGCCACCGGATTCACCTTCACCATGAAGACGCCCAATACGCCGGTATCGATCCAGGAGGCAACGCTGATCAAAGATCAGCTCGGGAAGGCTGGCATCACCATGAACATCCAGGTCGAGGAGTTCGGGCAGGTGCTGACCGAGGCGCAGGCGCACCACTTCGATGCCGCCCTGGTGGCGTGGAGCGGCCGCATCGATCCCGACGGCAATATCTACGGCTGGTTCCACACCGGCGGTGGCTTCAACGACGGCCAGTACTCGAACCCGCAGGTCGATTCGCTGCTCGAGCAGGCCCGGGTCGCAGCCGACCAGTCAACCCGCAAGTCGCTCTACGGCCAGGCGCAGAAAATCCTGGTTGGGGATGCCGCCTACATCTTCATCCAGCATGACCCGGCGCAAGAGATTACGAGCAGCAAGGTGCATAACTTCTCCTTGATTGCCGATAGCATCGACCGCTTCGCGGAGGTCTGGAAGGGCTAGGACCGGAGGCTCCGACCCATGCTGCAATACCTGGTGAGGCGGCTGGCGCTGATGGTGCCAGTCGCCTTTCTCGTCAGCCTGGTGGTCTTCTCGCTGGTGCACCTCACCCCGGTCGACCCGGCGACGCTCATCCTCGGCGAGGAGCATTCGCCGCAGGCGATCGCCGCCCTGCGCCACGAGCTGCGGCTGGACCGGCCGCTTCCGGAGCAGTACATCACCTGGGTGACCAATGCTCTGCACGGCGACCTCGGCCGTTCCGTTCGGACAAACCAGCCGGTCGTGCAGGCGATCACGGAGCGGCTCCCCGCCACGCTCGAGCTGGGGATCGCGGCGCTCGCCTGGTCGATCCTGCTGGCGATCCCGCTTGGCACCATCGCGGCGCTGAAACGAGGGTCGCCGATCGACGTGCTGGCGACGGGCTTCACCGTCGCCGGCGTTTCGGTCCCGAACTTCTTCATCGGCATCCTGCTGATCCTGGTGCTCTCGGTCAACTTCCGTCTCTTTCCGCCGGGCGGGTACACCTCACTGGCCGACTCGATTCCTGACAACCTGCATCGCCTCGTCCTGCCGGCGATCACCCTGGGCACGGTCACGACCGCCATCAACACCCGCTTCACGCGCTCCTCGATGCTGGAGGTGCTGCGCCAGGACTACATCCGCACGGCGCGCGCCAAGGGCGCCAGTTGGCGGCAGGTGATCGTCGGCCATGCGCTCAAGAACGCCCTCATCCCGGTCGTGACCGTTGTGGGCATTCAGATCGGCCAGATCCTGGAAGGGGCGCTGGTCACCGAAACGATCTTTTCCTGGCCGGGCGTCGGCAAGCTGGCGATCGACAGCATCTTCGGCCGCGACTATCCGATCATCCAGGGCATCGTCCTGACCCTGGCCTTCTCCTTCATGCTCGCCAACCTGGCCGTCGACCTCGCCTATGCCTGGCTCAATCCGAGGATCAGCTACGCATGAGCACGGTCTACGGCGCGGCCCTTCCGGACGAAGTTGCCGAGACGCCCATCACGGAACGGATGTCGGTGCGCAGGCTGCTCGCCACCTATCCGCGCGTCGCGGTGGCCTCGGGCCTGCTGCTGTTGCTGGTGCTGGTGACGCTGTTCGCGCCCTGGATCGCGCTGCATGACCCGAACGCGACCGACCCGTCGAACTCCCTGCTCTCACCAAGCATTCCGCACCCGCTGGGCACCGACGAGCTCGGTCGCGACCTGTTCGCGCGCGTCATCTGGGGCAGCCGGGTCTCGCTGCCGATCGCCTTCGTGGCGGTTGCGGTCGGCCTCCTGGTCGGCGGATCGATCGGCCTTGCCGCCGGCTTTCGCGGGAAACTCACTGACCTGTTCCTGATGCGGCTGATCGATGCGATCCTGGCCTTTCCGGCGCTGATCCTCGCGATCGCGATCGTGGCGGTCCTGGGGCCCGGCCTGCGCAACGCGATGATCGCCATCGGCATCGTCCAGGTCCCGGTCTACGCGCGCCTGATGCGCGCCCAGGTCCTGACCCTCAAGGAGCTCGACTTCGTCGCGGCGGCGCGGGCGCTCGGTGCGTCCCCCACGCGCCTGATCGTGCATCACTTCCTGCCGAACCTGCTCAACCCCCTGATCGTGCAGATTTCGCTGTCCGCCGCGGCCGCCATGCTCGCCGAGGCGACCCTGTCCTTCCTCGGGCTCGGGGCGCAGCCGCCCACCGCGGACTGGGGCTTCATGATGAACACCGGCGCCCGCTTTCTCAACAACGACCCCTGGCTGGCGCTCGGCCCCGGGATCGCGATCAGCCTCGCCGTCTTCGGCTTCAACTGGCTGGGTGACGCGCTTCGTGACGCCCTCGACCCCCGCCTCCGCGGCTAGGCCGTAGCAGACGCGGTCGCCCGGATTGGCGTGCCTGCGAAATGGCACGCGGCCAGGTGTCCGTCGCGCTTTATTACCAGCGGGGGCTCCTGCTCGGCGCAGATCGCTTTCGCAATCGGGCAGCGGGTCCGAAAGCGGCAGCCGGAAGGCGGGTTGATCGGGCTCGGAACGTCGCCACTCAGGATGATGCTGTCGCCGGTCTGCCCTGGTACGGGCCGAGGAATCGCCGAGAGCAGCGCCATCGTGTAGGGGTGCTGCGGGTTGGCAAAGAGTTCGCGTGCCGGCCCCAGCTCGACGATCTTGCCCAGGTACATGACGGCGATGCGGTCGCTGATGTAGCCGACCACCGCCAGGTTGTGCGCGACGAAGAGATAGGTGAGGTTGAATTCGCGTTTGAGCTCGACCAGCAGGTTCAGCACCTGGGACTGGATCGAGACGTCGAGCGCGGAGACCGGCTCGTCGGCCACGACGAACGCCGGCTCGACGATCAGCGCTCGGGCGATCCCGATCCGCTGGCGCTGGCCGCCCGAGAACTCGTGCGGGAAGTGGCTTCCCGCCTCCGGCCGGAGGCCGACTCGATTGAGGATGCGCGCGACCCGTGCTTCGCGGTCGCCGCGGTCGCCCATGCCGTGGATCACGAGCCCCTCGGCCACGATGTCGCGGACCCGCATGCGTGGGTCGAGCGAGGCGAACGGATCCTGGAAGATGATCTGCATGTCCTGGCGCAGCCGCTTGGGACGCCCGCCGTTCTTGCTCGAGACCTGCTTGCCCTGGAACCAGATCTCGCCGCTTGTGGGCGGCACCAGGCCGACCAGCGTCCGCCCCAAGGTCGACTTGCCGCAGCCCGACTCGCCCACGAGGCCGACCGTTTCGCCGGCGGCGATCTCGAGGTCGACACCATCGACCGCGTGAACCTGGGCGACGACGCGCTGGAGGATGCCCTGGCGGACCGGAAAGTAGGTCTGCAGGTTGCGGATCTGGACCAGCGGTTCCGCGCTCACACCGTGACCTTTTGGCCCACCGTTGCGCGCCGGCCGCCTTCGCAGAGCCAGCAGGCTGACTCCTGGGCGTCGACCTTCAGGAGTGGGGGATAGCTGGCGCAACGGTCGAAGGCGTAGTCGCATCGCGGGGCGAAGCGGCAACCGGACGGCCACCGTAGCGGGCTCGGCACCATCCCCCGGATGACGGTCAGCGGCTCCGCCTGGGTCATGCCGAGCACCGGGAGGGAGTGGAGGAGCGCCTCCGTGTAGGGGTGCTGCGGACTCTTGAAGACCTGGTCCACCGGCCCCTGCTCCACGATCCGGCCGGCGTACATCACCGCGACGTCGTCGGCCATCTCCGCGATGACGCCGAGGTCGTGCGTGATCAGGAGGATAGCGGCGTTCTGACGCTTCTTGAGATCTTTCATCAGGGCCAGGATCTGCGCCTGGATGGTGACGTCGAGGGCGGTGGTCGGCTCATCGGCGATCAGCAGCACCGGATCGCAGGCGATCGCCATCGCGATCATCGCCCGCTGGCGCATCCCACCGGAGAGTTGGTGCGGATAGTCGCGAACCCGCTGCTCGGGGAGCGGGATGCCGACCAGCCGCAGCAGCTCGACGGCCCGCGTGATCGCGGCGCGCGAGCCAATCTGGCGATGCAGGCGCAACGCCTCGGCCACCTGCTTCCCGATCGGGTAGACCGGGTTCAACGAGGTCATCGGCTCCTGGAAGATCATCGCGACCTTGTTGCCGCGAATCTCTTGCAGCTCGTCCTCGCTGGCGGTGGCCAGGTCCACGCCCTGGAAAACGATGCGGCTCTCCGGCTCGATCCGTCCCGGTTCCTCGATCAGCCGCATGATCGAGAGGGCGGTGACGCTCTTACCCGAGCCCGACTCCCCGACCAGGCCAAGGGTACGACCCTCGCCCAGCGCGAGCGTGACGCCGTCGACCGCGCGGCTGACGCCCGCCCTGCTATGGAACCAGGTCCGCAGGTTCTCCACGCGCAGCAGGTCGCCCATCCGTTAATTGTCGCCTTGCGAGCGCTCGACTCGCCGCGGCCGACCAGGATGTGCACGAACTTGACGGCGAGATAAACGCTCATGACCTCGCGGCCATAGGTTAACCGCCTCGGCCGGAAAGTTGCTGTCAATATTGCTTCATGTTCAGCACCGGGTCGTCGACGGACGCGGCCGGCTGGCGCAGCTTCCTCGAGAAGCTTGAGTGCACGGCCTGCGGCCGTGAGTTCGACGCCGACATGCCACACGGCGTTTGCTCAGCCTGCGGCAAGGTCCTCTTCGCCCGATATGACCTGTCTGCCCTGAAAAACGCCGTGACGCCGGACGACTTCCGTCGCCGCGACTGGGATCTGTGGCGCTACCGGGAGTTGCTGCCGGTCCGCCATCCAGATAACGTCGTCACCCTTGGCGAGGGAATGACCCCGCTGTTGCGGGTTGATCGGCGCGCATCGGCTCGGCTCGGCTTCGTGAGCGGCCGACTCAGCATCAAGGACGAGGGGAAGAACCCGACCGGGAGCTTCAAGGCTCGTGGCATGGCGGCGGCGATCTCGCGCGCGAAAGAGCTCGGGATCCGCGAGGTCGCGCTGCCGAGTGCCGGCAACGCGGGCTCGGCCGCCGCGGCCTATGCGGCCGCTGCCGGGATCACGGCCCACATCGCTGTGCCGCGTGACGTGCCGGCTGTCAACCTGGTGGAGATGCGCCTGCATGGCGCCGACGTCATTCTTGTTGACGGGCTGATCGACGAGGCCGGCCGGATGATGCACCAGCAGGCGACCGAGCGAGGGTGGTTCGAGCTGGCCACCCTAAAGGAGCCCTACCGGCAGGAGGGCAAGAAGACGCTCGGATTGGAGCTGGCCGAGCAAGGAGGCTGGGGCGACGACTGCCTGCCGGACGTGATTATTTTTCCGACCGGCGGCGGCACCGGGATCGTGGGCATGTGGAAGGCCTTCGAGGAGCTGG
>DAINCX010000037.1:0-22156 GCA_036732165.1 Candidatus Dormiibacterota bacterium
GGCTCGGTCATCAACATTGCCTCCTTCGTGGCGCTGGTCGGCTGCACCGTGCCGCAGGACGCCTACACCGCCAGCAAGGGCGCCGTCATCGCCCTGACGAAATCGCTGGCGGTGCAGTTCGGTCCGAAGGGCGTCCGCTCGAACGCGATCTGCCCGGGACCGATCGAAACCCCCTTGATGCGTGACCTGCTCAAGGATGAGAAAAAGAAGAGCCTGCGGATGAACCGGATTCCCCTGGGCCGCTTCGGCCAGGCGCAGGACGTCGTCAATATGGCGGTGTACCTCGCCTCGGATGAGTCAACCTGGACCAACGGGGCGGCGCTCGTGATCGATGGCGGCATTACGTCAAACTACTTCTGATGATCTCGACCGAGCGGCCCAGCCAGCTGCTGATCGGTGGCGCCTGGCGTGCCGGCCAGGAGGAGAAGACATTCGACGTGGTCGAGCCGGCAACGTCGAAGGTGATGGCGAAGGCGGCGGTCGCGTCACCCGCCGACGTCGACACGTCGGTGGCGGCCGCGCGCACCGCCTTCGAAGGTGGGGCCTGGAGCAACGCCGCGGCGAGCGCGCGGGCAAAGGTGCTGTATCGGATCGCCGAGCTCATCCGATCACACCTCGACCCCCTGGCCATCCTCGAGGCGCGCAATGCCGGGAAGCCGATCCGCGACGCGCGTGACGAGGTGTTGGGGGCCGCGCAGTGTTTCGAGTATTACGCCGGGGCGGCGACGCGGATCTTCGGGGAGACGATCCCGGTCAGCGCGCCAGGCCTGGACTTCACCCTACGCGAGCCGGTCGGCGTGGTGGCCCTGATCGTGCCCTGGAATTTCCCGCTCACGATCGCCTCCTGGAAAGTCGCTCCGGCGCTGGCCGCCGGCAACGCGGCGGTCCTGAAACCGGCGAGCTACACGCCGCTGACCGCGCTCGAGTTGGGCCGGCTCGCGCTCGAGGCGGGCCTCCCCGAGGGCGTCCTCAATGTCATCACCGGACCGGGCGGCACGACCGGCAACGCGCTCGCGGGCCATCCCGGCGTTGACAAGATCGCCTTCACCGGCGAGACGACGACCGGCGTCAGCATCCTGCAGCAGGCCGCCCCGAACATCACGCGCGTCTCTCTCGAGCTCGGGGGCAAGTCGCCCAACATCATCTTCGCCGACGCGGATCTCGAGAAGGCCGTGGAGGGCGCGGTGACCAGCGTCTTCGCCAACGCCGGCCAGGACTGCTGCGCACGGAGCCGGGCCTTCGTGGCGCGGTCGATCGCCGAGGAGTTCGACGCGCGGGTCGCGGCCCGCACCAAACAGCTGAAGCTCGGGGACCCGCTGGACGAGACGACCGACATGGGCCCCCTCATCTCCATGAAGCAGCGCGAGCGCGTGCAGGGCTACATCGAGGTCGGCTCGAAGGAGGGGGCCCGGCTGCTCACCGGGGGCGCTGCGCCCGGCGGACCGCTTGCCGGTGGAAGCTATCTGGAGCCGGCGGTCTTCGACCGCGCCGGCAATCGGATGCGGATCGCGCAGGAAGAGATCTTCGGTCCGGTGCTGACGATCATTCCCTTCGATGACGACGACAAGGTCATCGGCATGGTCAACGACAGTCCCTATGGGCTTTCGGGCTCGATCTGGACGCGCGACATCGGCCGCGCCCTGCGTGTAGCGCGGGCGGTGAAGACCGGCGTGCTGAGCATCAACAGCACGCGAAGCGTCCACCAGGAAGCGCCCTTCGGCGGCTATAAGCGCAGTGGCATCGGGCGCGAGCTCGGGATGCATGCGCTCCAGCTCTATACCGAAGTCAAGAACGTTTTCGTCAGTCTCGAATAACCGGGAGGGGTTGAGATGGCCCGTACAGCGATGCCGGCGCGAGCACGATCGACCACGACGCGAGCCGACCGTGCCAACGGACAGGCACGCCGCCAGGAGAAGACGGCCAAGATCACCCTCGCAGAACTGGTCCGCCAGGTCAAGGCCGGCGACGTGGACACCGTGATCATCGCAATCGCCGACCTGCAGGGACGGCTGATGGGCAAGCGGCTCACCGGCCCCTATTTCCTCGACCACGTCGACGAAGGCCTCCACGCCTGCGATTACCTGCTCGCGATGGACATCGACAACGAGCCGCTGCCCGGGTTCAAATTCACCAACTGGGGGTCGGGCTACGGCGACATGCACGGCCATCCCGACCTGTCGACCATCCGACGGCTCCCCTGGCTGGAGAAGACCGCGCTCATCCTCTGCGACGTGGAAACGATGGATGGCAGGCCGGTGCCGGTCTCACCCCGTCAGATCCTGCGCCGCCAGGTCGACCGCGCCCGCAAGCTCGGATTCAATCCCAAGACCGGTTCCGAGCTGGAGTTCTACCTCTTCAAAGACTCCTACGAGCAGGCCGCCGCCCGGGACTATCGCGAGATGCAGCCGTACGGCCACTACATCGAGGATTACCACATCCTGCAGGGGACCAAGGCCGAGTGGTTCAACCGGCAGATCCGCAACGGGATGGAAGGGGCCGGCGTGCCGGTGGAGAACAGCAAGGGCGAGTGGGGCTACGGGCAACAGGAAATCAACCTGCGTTTTGCCGAATCCCTGGAGATGGCCGACCGGCACGTGGTCTACAAGAATGGCGTCAAGGAGATCGCGGCCCTCAACCAGGTCGCGGTGACCTTCATGGCCAAGTGGTCGATGGCCCAGGCGGGCAGCTCGTTCCACCTCCATTCGTCGCTGTGGGATGTCAAGAGTGATAAGGCGCTCTTCCACTCGGCCAACGGCGGCCCGCACGGCATGTCGCCGCTGTTCCAGCACTACCTTGCCGGGTTGATCGCGCTCGCCCGCGACTTCTCGCTCTTCTACGCGCCCTTTGTCAACTCCTACAAGCGGTACCAGTCGAGCTCGTTCGCGCCCACGTCGATCGTCTGGAGCTGGGACAACCGGACCTGCGGGTTTCGGATCATCGGCCACGGACCGAGCCTGCGGGTCGAGTGCCGTATCCCGGGAGCCGATGGCAACCCCTATCTGGCGTTCGCGGCCACGATCGCCGCCGGCCTGTATGGGATCGAGAAGAAGCTCGAGCTGCCGCCCGAGTTCCGGGGCGACGCCTATACGAACAAGGAGCTTCCCCGCGTGCCGGGCAACCTCACCGAGGCAATCAACGCGCTGGAGAAAAGCCAGGTGGCACGCGAGGCCTTCGGCGACGAGGTGGTCGACCATTATCTGCACTCGGCTCACCTCGAGCGTCAGAGCTTCGACAGCGCGGTCACCGACTGGGAGCTGCGCCGGAACTTCGAACGCATATAGTTGGGGCCATGGCCAACGAGACGGCGGTTGCGGCGCCCCCGGCCAACGTCTACGAGTCCAACGGCCAGCTGACGGTGGCCGTCCCCATGCCGGGCGCGCATCACGACACGATCGAGGTGCGCCTCGACGGCCGGACCCTGTCGATCCAGGCCGAGGCGCGCTACGCCCAGGCGCAGCAGCATTATCACCGCCACGAGTGGACGGTCGGAAGGTCGCGCCGGGAGCTGGAGCTGCCGAAAGCAGTCCAGGCCGAGGGCGCCAAGGCCATGCTGACGCACGGCATCCTGACCGTCTCGATGCCGATCGGTGAGAAGGAGACCAGCGCACGAGTCCAGATCCCGGTCACCGAGCCGGCTACGCACCAAGCCCAGGTTCACTAGGCGCTCGCTCGGTTGGCACCGAGCTCTGGCTGCTATTCCAGCTCATCCATCCATGGCCATCGGCCGTCACCACACTTGCGGCGGTCGGCTTCGGAGCCCTGTTTGGCCTGCGCCTGGGCGACTCGCGCCTCGGCTTGATCGCGGGCACGGTGTTGATGAGCCAGTTGTCGATCAGCAGCCTGAACGACTGGGCTGACCGCCAATCGGATGCCGCCGCCGGTCGGTGGCGGCCGGTTGCCATGGGCAGGATCCCGCCCAACGCTGCCCTCGGCCTGGCGGTCTTGTTCGCCGTTTTCAGCCTGCTAGGGGCGCTTGCTCTCGGGACGACCGCGACCGTTGTCGTCTTTCTCGGGCTGGCCACCGGCTGGGCTTACGATCTCTGGCTCAAACCTACGCCCCTCAGCTTCATCCCGTTCGCGATCGCCTTTCCCTTGCTCGTCATTTGGGTCGGGATCGTCGGCGGCCGGTCCTTGCCCGCGCTCCTCCTTTTCTTCCTGGTCGGCGCGCCGCTGGCGACCGCCATCCACCTCGCCGATGCACTCCCGGACCGCGCCTCCGATGCCGCCACCAGGTTACGAACGCTCGCGGTTACGCTGGGCGCGGCTCGGGCGATCCGCGCCATGCAGGCAACGCTACTGTTGGGTTCGCTCGTGGCGGTCGCGTCGGTCCTCGACCGGCCTGCGTTCGCGGTGATGCTCGGCGTGACTGCGGCGATCGGGACCGCGCTGGCCACAGCAACGGCTACGCATCAGCCGTCGACGGCACGGTGGGTCGTGAGCGCGACGGCCCTGGCGATGGCCCTGTCCTGGATGGCGGCCCACGCGAATGTCTGACCCCATCGATGAGGATGCGGTCGGCCGCGTCTATGCCCGCTGGTTCACGCGGGGTTTGCGGGGCGTCGGCATGCGCTACGTGTTTTCGCGGCAGGGCCTCTGGCTCCTCAACACGCCGCACCGCCGGATCCTCGAGGCGGCTCGCATCACGGCGAACGATCGGGTCCTCGACTTCGGCTGTGGGATCGGCAATATCCTGATCGCCCTTGCCGAAAGAATTTCCTTTACGACGCCGCCGGTGGGGACGGATATTGCGCCCGCCCTGATCGAGATCGGGAAACGCGAAGTGGCTCGAGCTGGTCTCGCGAGCCGCATCGACCTGCGCGTGGCGCCCGCGACGCGACTCCCGTTCGAGGACCACCAGTTCGACGTGGTCCTGACCTCCCACGTGATCAAGCACCTCGATGACCGGGCACTGGCAACCGCCTTTGGCGAGGTCTTCCGGGTGCTCGCGCCAGGCGGCCGGTTCCTGCTCTGGGAATTCGTAAAGAGCCGGCGATCGGCGCCGCTCTTCTGGAGTGCCGCGGTCTCGGGTCTGCCGCCGCCGTTTCAGTTGCGCACCGCGGCGGCATTGGGCCGGGCCCTCAGCGCCGCCGGTTTCACGCGCGTGAACCGGGTATCGACCGGCCTGTTCATCATGCCGCCGGTTCCGCGCGTGGCCTTGCTGGCGCGGCGCTGAGGGCACTTACACTGACGTCATGGTCCGAACCATGACCACCACGATGCATGCCATCGCCGTCACGCCGAGGCAGGCGGGCAGCGCCCGCCAGGTCGAGCTCCCTCGGCCCGAGGCGACCCCAGGCCTGGCCCTGATGCGAGTGCTCGAAGTCGGCATCGACGGGACCGATACCGAGATCAACAAGGGCGAGTACGGCGAGGCGCCACCGAATGCGGACGTGCTGGTGATCGGCCACGAGGCGCTCAGCCTGGTCGAGCAGGTGGGGGAGGGCGCGCGCGGGTTCCAGGCCGGCGACCTGGTGGTCTCCACGGTGCGGCGCCCGGATGGTTGTCCCAACTGCCGCGCCGGCGAGAGCGACATGTGCCTGACCGGCGGCTATACCGAGCGCGGCATCAAGGGTGCCCACGGCTACATGGCGGAGTACTACAGCGAGACACCCGACTTCATGGTCAAGATTCCGCCGGCGCTGCGAGGCTTTGCCGTGCTCCTGGAGCCCTTGAGCATCGTCGAGAAGGCCACCACCCAGGCGTGGAAGGCCCAGGAACGCATGCTCTGGCAGCCCAAGCTCGCCGTCGTCCTGGGGGCCGGGCCGATCGGCATCCTGGCGACCATCCTGCTTCGCCTCAAGGGCCTCGAGGTGCACGTCGTTGCCAAGACCGCGGGGGACAGCCTGCAAGCCCAGGTGGTGGAATCCCTGGGCGCCACCTACGGGAGCGTCGATGATCATCCGATCGCCGGCCTGCGCGCCGAACTGGGCCAGATCGACTTCATCCTGGAAGGGACCGGCAATAGCGCGGTGGCCTTCGACGCGATGGCGGCCATCGGCACCAATGGCGTGCTGTGCCTCACCGGCGTGTCAGGCGGCAATCGAACGATCGACGTTCCGTCCGACGCGATCAATCTCCAGATGGTGCTCGGCAACCGCCTGGTCTTCGGGTCGGTGAACGCGAACCGGCGCTATTTCGAGATGGGGGTCGAGCATTTCCAGCAGGCCGAAGCGCGCTGGCCCGGCGTCTTCGAACGGCTCCTGACCCGTCGGGTGCCGTTTCAGGATTTCAAGTCGGCGCTCGATCGCCGTCCGGAGGACATCAAGACGCTCCTGACGGTCGCGACCGGCTAGTTGTCGATCCGCGTCGGGCCGGAGCAGTGCCGCGACTTCGAGGCGGCGGCGAGACGGGAGTGGCTGGTCACCAACGGGCTGGGCGGCTACGCGTCGGGCACGGTGTCGGGCGCGAACACCCGCCGCTACCACGGCGTGCTGGTCGCGTCGATGGCGCCGCCGGCGGAGCGCCTAGTGCTGGTCGCGGCCCTGGAAGAATGGCTGCTCGTCCCGGGAGCGGATCCACAACCGCTGGCCAGCCAGGAATTCTGGGACGGCACGGTGTTTCCCGACGGATTCCGAAGCCTCGACGGATTCACGCTCGATGGCATGTTGCCGATTTTTTCCTGGACGATCGGCAGTCGCACCGTGCAAAAACGGATCTGGATGGAGCACCAGGTCAACCGCACCGTGATGGCCTACCGGTTGCTGCGCGGCCCGGCCGCCCGGCTCCGGGTGCGGGCCTTGTATGCGCACCGCGACTATCACCAGCAGCGGCATGGACAGGGGGCCTTCACCATGGCCGAGACCGCCGACGGCTGGGTGATCGATGCGGAGGGCGTGCGCAGCTATCTCGAGGTTCGCCCGTCCCCCTCCATAGCCAGCCGGCCGGACTGGTACTGGCGGTTCCTGCACCGGGTCGAACGGGAACGCGGCCTCGACGATGAGGAAGACCTGTTCACGCCCGGCGTCGTCGACGTTCCGCTCGCGGACGGGACCGACGTGGTCGTGGTCGCCGGCACGGAGTCGCTGCCGCCTGGCTGGAATCCAGACGAGTCGCTGCGGGCTGCCCGCGACCGCCAGGCAATGGGGCAACCCGGAGGGAGCCGCTCGGCGCTCGCCGTGCAGCTGACGGTGGCGGCCGAGCAGTTTCGAGTCGTGCGCGGCGCGGTGAGCCCGCCCCCGGCAGAAGCGGAGCGAACCATCATCGCGGGCTACCACTGGTTCGTCGACTGGGGCCGGGATACGACCATCAGCCTGGCAGGGCTCACGCTGGCGACCGGCGCGGTGGCCGAGGCGCGCGCGATCCTCAGCACCCTGATGCGCTATCTCGACGCCGGCCTGCTTCCAAACCGGTTCCCCGATGCCGGCGGTCCCGTCGAGTACAACACGATCGACGCCACCCTGTGGCTGTTTCAAGCCCTCCATGCGTACCTCGAGCAAACGGCCGATTGGACCCTGATCGCGGAACGGCTGAGCTCGCTCGAAGAAATCATCGACTGGCACGTCCGCGGCACCCGCCATCACATCCAGGTTGACTCGGGCGACGGTCTGCTGGCCGGGGGGGAAGAGGGGATGGCGCTCACCTGGATGGATGCCAGGCTGGCCGACTGGGTGGTGACGCCACGACGTGGCAAGCCTGTGGAGGTCAACGCGCTGTGGTTCAACGCCCTGCAGCTGATGGCAGATTGGTGCGCGCGAGCCCAGCGCCCATCACAACGCTACCGGCAGATGGCGATGCACGCTCGAGAGTCGGCGGCGGTGCGGTTCTGGAATCCGGATCGCGGCTACCTGTTCGATGTCATCGATTCACCCGATGGCGATGACGCCAGCCTGCGCCCGAACCAGGTGGTCGCGCTCGGGCTCGCCTACCCCCTGATTGAGGGCGAGCACGCCCGCCAGGCGCTCGACCACGTGACCGCGCGCTTGCTGACGCCCTTTGGCCTCCGGACCCTGAGTCCCGACGATCCCCGCTACCAACCGACCTACGCCGGCGATCAGCGGGCTCGCGATGCCGCGTATCACATGGGCACCGTCTGGCCATGGCTGCTCGGGCCATACCTGGATGCCGTCAAGCGGCTGGATGCCGATCCGCGGCCCATCCACGCCGTGCTGGAGCCGTTCACTGAGCACCTCCACGAGGCGGGACTAGGGACGGTGAGCGAGATCTTCGAACCCGAACCACCCTTCCGACCGGTTGGCTGCATCGCCCAGGCGTGGAGCGTCGCGGAGTTGCTTCGGCATGCGGCCGGCGCGCCGGTGGGATCCTGATGACGATCCTCGACGTCAGCATCCCGATCCATGACGCCATGACGGTCTACCGGGGCAACCCGCCGGTGCAGGTCCGCCCGGCCATGACCCTGGCGCGCGACGGGGTCAGCCTCAGTGAACTCTGCCTCGGATCGCACACCGGCACCCACGTGGACGCACCGCGTCACTTCATTCGAGGTGGCGCCGGGATCGACGCCCTCGACCTCGGTCGCTTCATCGGTCCCGTCTGGGTGGCGGACCTCCGGGCCGTGCGAGGCGGGATCGGCGCCGGGACGCTCGGGGCTGCCGCGATCCCTCGCCGCACGGCGCGGGTGCTGTTGCGCACAAGAAACTCGAGACTCTGGCATCCCGCACGGCCGTTTACCACGGAGTTCGTCTACCTCGCGGCCGACGGCGCGGACTGGCTGCTCGAACGGGGCGTCCGTCTGGTCGGGATCGACTACCTGTCGATCGAGGGCTTTCACGTGACCGGCGCCCCGACTCACAAACGGCTCCTCGGCGCCGGCGTGCCGATCCTGGAGGGCCTCGACCTCTTCCGCGCCACCCCCGGTCGCTGGCAGATGGCCGCCCTGCCGCTGCGCATCGAGCACGGCGACGCCGGGCTGACCCGGGCGGTCCTCTGGAAGTAGGTCGGTATCATGAGCCCGATGCCGGTCACCGCCGCCGATTTCAACCTGCAGGGCCGGGTCGACAATTACCGCGAGCGGTTGACCGAGCTGCTCATCGAGCTGGATCGCCTTGTCAGGGAACAGCTCGAGGCCGCCAATCGCGAGGTGCTCCAGGGGGCCGGTGCCGCCACCTACGAGCCCAAGCCGCCGCGGTGGACGCTGGCCTGGAAAGCCGGGAAGCGCCGGTACGAAGTGAACCTGATGGCTTTCGCCCAGGGGGGCGCCTGGGTGATCCACGGACGGATGGGCCTTGACCGCCCCTTTCGCAACCAGCGCGGCGCCCGGGAGCGCGACATCGCCGAGCTGCTGCGCGAAATCCGCGACCAGATGACGACCGACCGCCTGACCTGACCTCCCCCGGGGGATGACTCAGAGTCGCGTATTGTCCCCAGTTTGTCCACAGGTTGTGGACAACATGCCGCTTGACACCTATATCTTGGGGTTTCAGAATGTGATGGCCCCGGATGGAAACCGCCATCAACGTCCAGCTCCTTACCCACACGCCGGACCCGGTCCGCGTGATGTATGTCGCCTTTCGCACCTGCTACTCCCGCTTCACCCCGCAGGAGCTCTGGGCCGACATCGAGTCCGGCAAGATCACCGACGCGAAAATGAAGAGCTTCATCTTTGACAAGCTGAAGACCGGACATTCGTCGCCACGCACCCAGGTCTATTTCACGTTCGCCGTCAGCGGGCTCTCCCGCTCGGCCAGTCACCAGCTCGTGCGGCACAACAACGGCATCACCTTCGACCAGCAGTCGCAGCGGTATTACGCCTTCAAGGACGCCGATTTTCCCTACGTCCTGCCGGAGACGTGGGAGCAGGCTGGGCTCAGGGAGGAGTACATCACCTTCATGCGTCGGGTCGGGGAACTCTATGACCAGGCGCTCAAAGCGGGCGTCCCGGCCGAGGATGCCCGCTTTCTCCTGCCGAACGCCGCCTCGACCAACCTCACCTTCACGGTCAACTTCGAGGAGTTCCTCCACATCGCGGACCTCCGGCTCTGCTGGCGAGCCCAGTGGGAGATTCGCCACATGTGGGCCAAGGCGCGCAACGCGCTTAAAGCCGAATTTCCGGAGCTGGCCAAACCCGTGCAACCCAAGTGCGGGGATCAGCGCATGGGCTACTGCGACGAGCCCTACGCCGAGTACCTGAAGTGCCCGCTCGGTGCCCGGAGGATCCGGTTACACAAGGATGAGATCGTGGCCGCGGCCAAGGACGGGCGGACGCTGGACTCCTCCGCGCTGACCGAGGACGATCTCTCGCTGCTGGCCGCCAGACCCGAGTTCGAAAAGGCCGAAGCGCTCACGAAATAGCAAGCGGGGTTGACATTTTGGTAAGCAAGACTTTATAGTCTTGATATGGACAACCTTGATCAACGCGAGATTCTCAGTAGAGTCGCCAGTGGCACCCTGACCCCCGAAGAGGCGGTCGAGCAGCTAGCCCGCGCTCGATCGGCGCCCAGCACCAGCCCGATATCGCGGGTCCGCATCATTCGCCGGCTGGGGTCGACGGACGTTATCGGCGATCCTACGGTCCGGGAGGCAGTGGCGGATGGTCCCCATCGGGCCCGGATCGACGGCGACACCCTCATCATCGAGGGCGACTTCGCTGACGCTGCGGGCTTCGTGTTCGGGGGCGGTCCCGGTCATAGGCCCGACGGCCGGGATGGCGATCGCATGACCGTGCGGGTGAACCCGGACCTGGCCCTGGAGCTGGAAGTCCAGGCCGGGGCCTGCCGGGTCAGCGGCGTCGGCGGGCCGATGCGCGCCGACGTCCAGGCCGGTTCGATCAAGATCGATGGCTTCAAGGGCCCGTTGCAAGCCTCGGTGCAGGCGGGCTCGCTCAAGGCATCCGGCGTGCTTTCTGCCGGGGCCTCGCGGATCGCCTGTGAGGCAGGGAGCGTCAGCGTTCATCTGGAGCGGGGCAGCAGCGTTCGGGTCAGCGCACACTCGACGCTTGGCAAGGTCACCTTGCCAGGCGGGATTGGTTCCGTTTCAGGGCGTGGGCCCGCGGAGGTCACGATCGGAAGCGGGGTGGCGACCCTGCACGTGGAGAGCACGATGGGTTCGGTCATGGTCAGCGCGGAGTCGTGATGGCTGGACGGAGCGCGCCTCGCGACTGCCCGGTCTGTGGCGGGCACCTGGCCCTCACCCGGCTGAGCTGCCGGACGTGCAGCACGGAATTGTCAGGCAGTTTCGACACCTGCGAGTTCTGTTCACTCGGGTCCGAGGACCGCGATGTGCTCAGGGTCTTCCTGACGTCGCGCGGCAACATGAAGGACCTCGAACGGCATCTGGGGGTGAGTTACCCGACCGCGCGGGCGCGGTTCGATGCCCTGCTCGGCAGGCTTGGCCTGGCCGACAAGGCGGCGCCGGACCCGAAGCTGGCTCTTCTGGAGCAGCTCGCTCGCGGTGAGATCGGCCTCGACGAGGCCGACCGCCGGCTGAAGGAGGATTGAGATGGATCTGGATGCGCTCTGCCGGCAGGCTCGTGACCACCACCTGGAGCTTCTCGCCGAGGCAGCGCGGGAACGGCTCCGATCGCGACCCCGACCCACCCGTCCCGCGGCGACGTCGTTCCGCCGGTTGCTGGCCATCGCGCTTCGGCGCTGGGCCGACCGGCTCGAGCCCTCCATGGCGACATCGACCGGGCCGTTGCGCGCGCTGGCGCACCGCGAGATCGATGTCGACCAGGCGATGCTGTTGCTGGATTACGACGACCGTCGGTTGCGGGTCGCGGCGAACCGCTAGCATTCTTCCATGCGATTCGAGGCAAGCTCGCCGGCCCTCGTTCGCCAGTGGGTCCGAGAGCGAACCATCGCGACCGATGTGGGCCTGATCATCGCCTTCAGCCTGCTGATCGGGCTGCTCGCCCACCTGGTGATCCCGCTGCCGTTCACGCCGGTCCCGGTCACCGGGCAGACCTTTGGCGTCTTGCTCACCGGCGCGGTCCTTGGGAGCCGGCTCGGGACGGCGACCTTGCTGGCATACATCGTCGAAGGCACAGTCGGGCTGCCCGTCTTCGCGGCCGGCACGCACGGACCGGCGACCTACGGCTATCTCGCCGGGTTCGTCGCTGCGGCCTTCATCGTGGGCTGGCTTGTGGAGCACGGTTGGGACCGCGATGCGCCGCGGCTGGTTGCCGCGATGGTGGCCGGCGAAGTGGCCATTTATGTCTTTGGATTGCTCTGGTTGGCGCGGTTCGTTCCCGTGTCGCAGGTGCTCGCCCTGGGCCTCTTTCCGTTCCTGCTTGGGGACGCGGTCAAGCTCGCGGCGGCCGCCCTCGCGGCGGGCGGCGGCCGGCGCCTGGCCCGCCAAGGATGATTCGATACTGCACAGACTGCGGATCGAGGACGACGCCCCAGACGGTTGGGACGCAGCAGCTCAGTGCGTGCCCGCAATGCGAACGGATTTTTTTCCGTAACCCGAAGGTCGTCGTCACCGGCCTGATCGAGCAGGGCGGCCGGGTGTTGCTGGTCCTGCGTGATATCGAGCCGGGACGCGGGCTCTGGGG
This sequence comes from Candidatus Dormiibacterota bacterium, assembly GCA_036732165.1. Lineage (GTDB taxonomy): Bacteria > Chloroflexota > Dormibacteria > CF-121 > CF-121 > JALYYC01. The sequence goes on from DAINCX010000037.1 coordinate 12,449, forward strand.
CCTGCCCGGTGGCTATGTCGACTGGGACGAGCATCCCGAGGCGGCCATGGTCCGCGAATGCGAAGAGGAGACGGGTGCCCTGGTGTCGCCCGACGGGCTGATGGCCGTCGAGCACATCACGATGGGGGACCAGGGCATCGTGATGCTCGCCTACCGCGCCCGGCTTCTCGGCGGGGAGATCCGGGCGCGCGAGGAGGTGCAGCAGGTGTCGTGGTTTCCGCCGGGCGCGCTGCCACCGCTGGCCTTCACCAGTCATCGCGCCGTGCTGAACCGGTGGTCCTCCGACGTCCTCGCCCGCGGGGCCGCCTGAGAACGCCTTGCCGATGAAGAGCATCGTCACCAGGACCGGCGATGGGGGAGAGACCGGCCTGCTCTACGGCGGCCGGGTGTCCAAGGCGGATCCACGGACGGAGGCCTATGGATCGATCGACGAGGCCATCTCGGCGCTGGGCGCGGCCCGCGCCTTGATCGGGGACCGATCCCGTCACGCGACCGTCCTCCGGGTCCAGAGCGAACTCTTCACGGTGGGGGCGGAGCTGGCCACGGATGAAAGCGAGCTTCAAAACCTGGTCAAGCACTTCATGGTGGTCACGCCGGAATTCACCGCCCGCGTCGACGCCGAGATCGTGGAGCTGGAGGCGAGCATCACCCTGCCGGACGCCTTCGTCATCCCGGGTGGCACACCGTCCGCCGCGGCGCTCGACGTGGCTCGGACCGTGCTGCGCCGGGCCGAACGGCGGATCGTCAGCCTGCAACTCGCGAACCACCGCGTCAGCCCGGAACTGTTGCGCTACGTCAACCGGCTTTCCGACCTGGTCTTCATGCTGGCGCGCGCCGAGGAGGGCGCGGCCATCAAGCCGCTTACTGGACGACGAGCGGCCCGCACTCCTCCCGCGCCAGCGCGCACTCGTCCCGCACCCAGGCGTCGTCCTCGCGCCTGAGCGCCAGTTCCAGGTGCCGTCGCGCCGCGGCGCCGCCCAGCCGGCCGAGCGCCCAGGCGGCATGGCCTCGCACCAGCGCCTCGTGATCGCGGAGCGCGCCGGCCAGCGCCGGGACGGACTGGCGCTCCGCGACGTTGCCCAGGGCGATCGAGGCGTTGCGCAGCAGGCCGGCCCGTCGCGTGCGCCAGACCGCGCTGCGGCGAAAGCGTTCCCGAAAGCCGTCGTCGTCGAGCAGCAGGAGTCCTTCGAGGAGGGGGCGCCCGCCCACCCCGGGGCCGAAGGCGTTGATCGCCGCGTGGTCAGGCTCGGCCCGCCGCGGATAGGCGTTGACCGGACATACCTCCTGGCAGAGGTCGCATCCGAAGATCCACGTGCCCATCAAGGGCCGCATCTCGAGCGGAATGACGCCGTGGTGCTCGATGGTCCAGAAGGAGATGCATTTGCGGTTGTCCAGCACCCCGGGCGCGACCAGCGCCCCGGTGGGGCAGACCTGTAAGCAGGCCTCGCATTTGCCGCAACTCTTCGCCGACAGCCCGTCGGGCTCCAGCTCGGCGGAGGTCACGATTTCCGACAGCAGGACGTAGGAACCGACGCCCGGGACCAGCAGGTTGGTGTTCTTGCCGAGCCAGCCCAGGCCGGCCCGCGCCCCGGCGGCTCGGTCCAGCATCCAGCCGTGGTCCACATAGGTTTTCGCCTGGTGCCCCTGCGAGCGGAGCATCGTGACCAGCGGCTGCATCCGCTCGGACAGCACCTCGTGATAGTCGCGACCCAGGGCATAGGCGGCAATTCGCCCACTCGGGTCTCCGGTGTCCGCCTCCGCCGCCGAGGGAACCGGATAGGGGAAGGCGAGCGCCAGCACGGATTGCGCGGCCGGCGTCCGCTGGCGCGGATCGGCGCTGGCCCGGACTCGGGCCTCGTTCCACCAGGGCAGCCCGTCCATCATCCCCTGGGCGGTGCGTTCGAGGGCAGCGGCCTCTGCCTCGCGAAACGGCTCGGCGCTGGTGGCTCCCACGGCGGCAAATCCGAGCTCCCGGGCCCGGCTCTTGAGGTCGTCCGAAAATGCCATTCGACACCTAGCTTATGGCGCGCTAGCATGGAGGGGTGCAGGGGAGCGCGGTGTGGAAGGAGTTGCAGCTCCTACTGAGTCTCAACCTGCCCGATACGGCCTATTACGTCTGGGAGGGCACCGCCACCTGCCGCCGGTGCGACGCCCAGCACCTGGTCATCGGCGCCCCGACCGAACAAGCCGCCCGGCAACTGGTTCACGCCTATCTCCCGGTGGTCCGGCGGACCCTCGAGGCCATCCCGGACGCCCCCAAGCGGGTGTCAGTCGTCGTCGCCAGCGGTGGACGATAAGGCCCAGCGGCGTCGGCTTACGGCTGAGATCTTCGGCGATGTCCAGGGGGTCGGCTTTCGCCTCTTTGCCCAGGCGGAAGCCCGCCGGCAGGCGCTGCATGGCCACGTTCGCAACCGGCACGATGGCGCGGTCGAGGTCGAAGCCGAGGGTGCGGCGCCGGACCTGGAGCGGTTCCTCGACGCCCTCCGCCGCGGCCCGCGGTTGGCGCGGGTTCAGGATGTTCGCGTCGCCTGGTCAGCCTATCGGGGAGACCTCGGCCCGTTCGGCGTGAGAGGATGACCACGTGAGATTCGCGAAGCGTATGGACGAGATCGGCACCGAGACCGCCTTCGAGGTACTGGCCAAGGCTCGCAAGCTGGAAGCGCAGGGCCGGAGCATCATTCATCTCGAGATCGGGGAGCCGGACTTCCCCACGCCGCCGAACATCGTGGAGGCCGCCGAGCGCGCCATCCGCGACGGCTTTACGCACTACACCCCGGCCGGTGGCCTGATGCCCGCCCGCCAGGCGGTGGCGGATTGGATCCGTCGCTGGTACGAAGTCGAGGTCAAGCCGGAGCAGGTCGTCATGGTGCCCGGGTCCAAGAATGTCCTGCTCTTCACGATGCTGGCGCTGGTCGAGCCAGGCGACGAGGTCATCATCCCGGACCCCGGGTACGCGATCTACGGCTCGGCGGCCACGCTGGCCGGCGGGACCATGGTGCCAATCGCCCTCCGCGAACGAAACCAGTTCCGCATCGACATCGAGGAGCTGGCGAAGAAGATCACGCCGCGCACCAAGCTGCTGGTCATCAATTCACCGCATAATCCGACCGGCGGCGTCCTGTCCACCCGTGATCTGGAGCAGATCGCCGAACTGGCGATGAAACACGACTTCTATGTCCTCAGCGATGAGGTCTACGGCCAGATCACCTACGACGGCCATCACAGCTCGATCCTGACGGTGCCGGGCATGCTGGAACGCACCATCTATTCCGACGGGCTGAGCAAGGCCTATGCGATGTGCGGCTGGCGGCTGGGCTTCGCCGTCTCGCCGCTGCCACTGGCGCAGAAGATGGAAACCCTGATGATCAACAGCAGCTCCTGTGCCGCCGCGTTCACCCAGATGGCCGCGATCGAGGCGCTCTCGTCACCGCGCTCGGATCGCGCCGTCGAGGAGATGGTCGCCGAGTTCAAGCGGCGCCGGGACGTCGTGGTGGACCGGCTCAACGCGCTGCCTGGCGTCACGTGTCACAAGCCGCTCGGCGCCTTCTACGTCTTTCCCAACATCACCCAGACCGGGCAGGACGAGCGGGTCCTCGCCGATCGCATGCTCAACGAGGGCGGCGTCGCGCTCCTCGCGGGCAGCACCTTTGGCAAGGAAGGCAAAGGCTACCTCCGGCTGTCGTATGCCAACTCGATCGACCAGATCGAAGAGGGCGTCAAGCGAATGAAGGGAGTTCTCGAGAAGACCGCGGCGCGAGCGTAGGTCGTGGCCACGCACACGGCCCCCATCCTCGACCGCATCGTCGAGGCGCGTCGCGCCAGGGTGGCGGATTTCAAAGCGTCGCGCCAGGCAAGTTCCGTGGAGGAAGGGGCGCATGCCGCGCCCGCCCCGCGCGATTTTGGCCGCGCGATCGTGGGGACGCGGGTCACCGTCATCGCGGAATGCAAGCAGCGCTCGCCCTCAGGCGGGGTGTTGCGGGAGCGGTACGAGCCGGTTGACCTCGCGCGGCGCTATGCCGCGGGGGGGGCGGCGGCCATCTCGGTCCTGACCGAGCCCCAGTTCTTCGGCGGCTCGCTGGCCGACCTGGCCGCGGTCCGCGCCGCGGTTCAGCTTCCGGTCCTCTGCAAGGACTTCATCGTCGACCCGGTGCAGCTGTGGCAGGCTCGCGCCGCGGGTGCCGACGCCGTGCTCCTGATCGTGGCCGTGCTCGATGACGACGCCCTGCCGTCGCTGCATGCGGTGGCGGTCGAGCTCGGGATGACCGCGCTGGTCGAGGTTCATTCGGAGCCGGAGGTTGAACGCGCCCTCGCGGTTCGGCCCGCCGTGATCGGGATCAACAACCGCGATCTCACCCGGATGAAGACCGACCCTGCCACCAGCAGCCGGCTGCGTCCCCTGATCCCACGCGACCGGGCGGTGATCAGCGAGAGCGGGATTCAAACCCGCGAGGATGTGGCGGCCGTCGGCCGGATCGGGATCAACGGCGTCCTGGTCGGGGAGGCCCTGCTGCGCGCCGGTGACCTGGACGCCAAGATCCGGGAGCTGACCGGACAATGACGCGGATCAAGATCTGCGGCAACACCCGGCTGGAGGACGTCGAGCTTGCCGCCGAGCTCGGGGCGGATCTGCTCGGATTCATCTTCACTCGCAGCAAGCGACAGGTCGGCGTGGATGATGCCAGACGCTTGATGGCCACCCTTCCCACGACGATTGAACGCGTGGGCGTTTTTGTGGACGAGCCCCCGGCGGAAATCGCGCGTGTGGTGGAGGCCTGCTCCCTGACGGCCATCCAGGTCTACCGTCCGCTGACGGCGGAGGACCGTGCCATCGGCGTGCTCGTGCTCCCGGCGGTGCGCGTCAGGGTCGGGGACGACCTGGGGGATCTCCGCTTCGAGGACGGCGATCACCCGCTGCTCGATACCTGGGCTCCGGATGCCGTGGGGGGAACCGGACGCCAGTGGAACTGGCCCGACGCTGCTCCCCTGGCGCGCCGATACGAGATTGCCGTCTCCGGGGGCTTGCGGTCGGACAACGTGCGCGAGGCGGTGACGCAGGTGAAGCCCTGGGCCGTGGACGTCTGCAGTGGCGTCGAGCACGAACCCGGGTTCAAGGACCCGGCGAAGCTCCGCGCCTTTGTCGAGGCGGTTCGGGAGGCGGATCGGGCATGAGCCTGCCGGTGTTCAAGGGGGGGCCCGACGAGCGGGGCCGGTTCGGTGCCTATGGCGGACAGTTCATCCCCGAGACCTTGATGGCGGCGGTGACGGAGCTGACCGCGGCATTCGCCGAGTCCCGGGACGACCCCGCCTTCAAGAACGAGCTCGACAGGCTGGCTCGAACCTTCACCGGCCGGCCGACGCCGGTCTATGCCGCGGAGCGGCTGACTGAGCGCGCCGGCGGCGCGCGCATCTGGCTGAAGCGCGAGGACCTCTGTCACACCGGGGCCCACAAGATCAACAACGCGCTCGGCCAGGTCCTGCTCGCCCGCCGGATGGGGAAAGCGCGCATCATCGCCGAGACCGGCGCCGGCCAGCACGGGGTCGCGGTGGCGACGGTCTGCGCCAAATTTGGCCTGGAATGCGTCGTCTACATGGGGGTCGACGACATGGCCCGGCAGGCCATGAACGTCTACAAGATGCGCCTCCTGGGGGCGACGGTGAGCCCGGTGGACTCGGGGAGCCGGACGCTGAAGGATGCCACCAACGAGGCGATCCGCGATTGGGTCACGAACGTGCGGACCACGCACTACATCATCGGCTCGGCCGTCGGTCCGCACCCCTACCCGATGATGGTGCGGGAATTTCAGTCCGTGATCGGGCGTGAAGCCCGGCGCCAGATGCTGGACGAGGTGGGCCGGCTGCCGACCGCCATCGTGGCCTGCGTCGGGGGCGGCAGCAATGCCATCGGGATCTTCGCGCCGTTCTACGACGATGCGGTGCGGCTGATCGGCGTGGAAGCGGCAGGCCGGGGTGTCGACACCGGCGCGCATGCGGCCTCGATCGTCGCGGGCAAGCCCGGCGTCCTGCACGGGTCCTTCAGTTACCTGCTGCAGGATGCGGATGGTCAGGTGATGGCCACCCATTCCATCTCGGCCGGGCTCGATTACCCGGGGGTCGGTCCTGAACATGCCTACCTGCAGGACCAGCATCGTGCGGAGTACACCAGCATCACCGACGCCGAGGCGCTGGCCGCCTTCCACCTGTGTTCGCGCCTGGAAGGCATCATTCCGGCGCTCGAGAGCGCGCATGCGATCGCGCACGCCTTGCGCCTGGCCGCCGGGCTCGATCCGGAGGCGATCGTCCTGGTGAACCTCTCCGGCCGCGGCGACAAAGACCTGGACATTGTTCGCGACGCCTCGCCCGGGTGAGCCGGATCGCGGCGACCTTCGCGCGGCTCCGAGACGAACGGCGTCTCGGCGTGATCGCCTACCTCACCGTGGGGTATCCGAGTCTTGCCCTGACGCCGGAACTGGTCCGAACCGCCGCGACCTCGGGCGCGGACCTGATCGAGTTAGGCATCCCGTTTTCGGATCCGCTGGCGGATGGCCGGACCATCCAGGCCGCCTCGCAGGCCGCGCTCAAGGGCGGGGTCACCGTGGCGAAAGCGCTGGAGACAGCCGCAGTGGCCCGCCGGCTCACCGACGTCCCGATCCTCTTCATGACCTACCTCAATCCCATCCTGGCCTTCGGGCTCGAGCGCTTCGGTCGTGCGGCGAAGGAGGCTGGCATCGACGGATTGATCGTCCCCGACCTGCCTCCGGCGGAAGCCGCGGAGCTCCGCCGGTGCGCGGCCGCCTCCGACCTCGGGCTGGTCTTTTTTGTCGCGCCGACAAGCAGTCCCCAAAGCATCGCGGCAGCGTGCGCCGCGTCGACCGCCTTCGTGTATTGCATCGCCCTCACCGGCGTGACCGGGGCCCGCCAGGCGCTCGACCCGGCGGTCCTGCCCCTGATCGACGCCGTCCGCCGCGTCACCAGGCTTCCGATCGTGGTTGGGTTCGGGATCTCGCGGCCCGAGCACTTGGAGGCCCTGGAGGGGAAGGCGGACGGCGCGATCATCGCCAGCGCCCTCCTCGATGCCATCGGCCAGGCCCCGGAGGACGCCCTGACCCAGGTCGCCCACTTCCTTCAACCCCTGCGGCGGTCGGCCCGACCCTAGCCAGATTCGAGCCGTCTCCAGCGTCACACCCTGGGGAATGGACAACGCGGACGCGGCGGCATTGCCGGAGACCGACGGCGAAGAACGCCGCCTGATCGACCGGAGCGCGGCGGGCGACCAGGAAGCGTTCCGCCAGCTGGTCCTGCGGCATCACCGGTTGGTCATCAATGTCGCCTTCCGAGCGCTCGGCGAGGTGAGCCTGGCGGAAGACGTCGCGCAGGAGGTCTTTCTCAAGGTCTATCGCGCGCTCCCAACCTACCGACACGACAAGCCCTTTGCCCACTGGCTGCACCGCGTCACCTCGAACGCCGTGACGGACTTCGTCCGCCGGCGGAAGCCGGTGATCTCCCTCGATGCCTTCGATCAGCTGCCGATGGCGAGCGGATCCGACCCGCAGGACCTGGCCGCACGACATGATCTGCAACGGGCTGTCCGCGACGCGATCGCGGCATTGCCGTCGCATTATCGCGACACGATCTCACTCCAGGTCTTCGGCGAGCTCAGCTACGACGAGATCGCAAAAACGCTCGATATCCCGATGGGCACCGTGATGTCGAGGCTCAACGCGGCCAAGCGGATCCTGCGCGAACAGCTCGGACCCGCTCTGCAGAACGACGAGCAGGCGAATACGGCATGAATCGGCGCCGTTTGTTCAAGCAGAGGACCTGCCCCTAATGTTGAGTCACGCGACGGCCCGTGAGTGGTTGATCCCGTACGCGGACGGGATGCTCTCGACTGACGAGCACGGCCGGATCGAGGGTCACGTCGGGGGCTGCGCCGATTGCCGGACCGAAGTCGACGCGCTGCGCCAACTCAACCTGGTCCTGGTCAGCCTGCCGCCCGCGCCGCCGCTGGCCTTCGCGCCCTTCTGGCTCAAGCTGCAAGCGGCGCTGCCCGCGCCGAAGCGCGCCAGCCTCACCCGGTCTCCGCGCTTCCGTCGGGCGGGAATCGCGTTTGCCGCCGCCGCCTTCGCCGTGCTGGCGGGCGCCAGCGGTGCCTTCGCCGCCCAATCGGCGCTTCCCGACAATCCGCTTTATCCGATCAAGCTGTCGGAAGAAGCGGTTCGGCTCTCGCTGACACCGGGCCCGGAGCGGCTCGGCGTGCAAATCCAGATCGGGTCCGAGCGCCTGCGCGAGGCCCAGGCGATGGCGGCGACGGGCAAGCCCGACCTGGCCGCGAGGAGCGTGCGTGCCTTCAGGGTGTTGATCCCGTCGATCGGTCCGGGGCTGGAGCGCGCGTCCGATCAGCGGGCGGCGCAGAGTCAGGCCCGGACGCTCGAAATCGAGCTGACCGCGGTGCAGGAGGCGAATGCCACCCGAGGGGACGATGACGCCGAGGTGAAGCAACTCGTCCTGACATCGCTCGGGGATCTCGAAGCCGAGCTGCACCCAGTCCCGCCGGCCGTCAACCCGGACGTGACTACGGTCGCCACCCCCGCCCCGCAGGCCACGTCGCGGCCGACACCCCCTCCGACCGACCGGCCGAAGCCGAAGCCCAGCGACGACTGACCCAAGTCCGCCACCCTGCGCCCTTAGACTGATGCGATGGGAGCCCGCGAAGACGTGCTCGTGGTGCCGCGGTCAGCCCTTTTCCAGGGGGACGAGTGGCTCGGGTTTCGTGACGCGGATCTCGACGGCCTGCTCGCACGGATCCGCGCCCATTACCGGTTTCGTCCACGGCGGGAGGTCGAGGAAGATGCGACCGAGCCGCAGATCATCCCCTACGTCGTCTTCCGCCACGAGGATCGCTACTTCTTGACCCACCGGCTTCGCCGGTCGAGCGAGCGGCGTCTGCGGCACCTGTACTCGCTCGGCGTCGGCGGCCACATCAACCCGGAGGATGTGGACGGGGCGGCCGATCCGATCGATGCCGGGCTGCGGCGCGAGTGGGAAGAAGAGGTGGTCTACGCCGGCAATTTCCAGTACCGGCTGATCGGGGCCATCAACGATCAGACGACGCCGGTGGGACGGGTCCATGTCGGGCTCATTTTTCTCGTTGATGGCGACCGTCCCGACATCGCGATCCGCGAGGTGGACAAGCTGGCCGGTACCCTCCTACCGTTGGACGCGATGCGCTCCTACTACCTGGACATGGAGTCCTGGTCGCAACTGATCTTCGATTACCTCACCCGGGTGCTCGTCGCGTAGGAGTCTTCTCTAGGCCGTCAGGTCTTTCGCGAGTTCCTCGAAGTTGCGGACATAGCGAAGGACATCATCCTCGGAGTGCTGAACGGACAGCGTCCAGTTCTCCTCGGCACCGGGGGCCATGAGCACGCCGCGGTTGCACTGATACAGCCAGGACAGGTAGGCGTAGCGCTTGTCGATCGTGAGGTAGTCACGGTAGTTGCGCACCCGCTCCTTGCGATAGGTCACGCAGCCGCGGGCGGCCATGGTGATCGGGTGGAAGGGCAGCTGGTAATCGCTGATCACCTTTCGCAGCCCGCCGTCGAGCGTCTCCGCGAGCGCGTCGAAGTGCGAGTAGGCGGAGGGTGTCAGGACCGACAGCAGGGTCGCCTTGGAGGCCGCGATGGTCAGCGGGTTGCCGTTGAAGGTGCC
>DAINCX010000038.1:0-12268 GCA_036732165.1 Candidatus Dormiibacterota bacterium
GGTGCGTCTCGAGGACCAGCCGGTTGAGGCGGTCGAACAGCGGCCGGTGCTCGGGGCCGATGGCATCGATGTACTTACGAACGCCGTCGTCCATCGCTCAATTATCCAAATTCGGCAGTTGGGCGGCGACGAGCCAGCGTCAACTGGAAAATCAGCGGGAGACGAGTCTCGAACGCGTGAAGGACGCAACCTGGAGAGGAAAGCGATTCTCGATCCGGCTGCTTAAGGTTGTCGCGGGTTCGACTGGACCGTCCGCCCAAAGTACCAAGCGAGGGGTTGATGGCGCGCCATGAACTGGGCCGGCGTTGATCTGCCCCAACGGGCAACGTGATCTGCCTAGAAAACGGTTGATTGGGCGGCGCCCGTCGCGTGTAATTAGCGACAGCATGCAGGCCCACGAATCGAGTCATGATCATGACGGTGAACGGCCGCGGAGGGCGGCGTTGCATCCGGCGAACAGCGGCGCCCGAGCCGAGGCGCTGACTCCAGACGTGGTGCTTCGACTGCAACGGACTGCCGGCAATGCCGCCGTAGCTTCCGCGCTCACGGTACAGCGAAAGAAGCAGCAGGAGATCGACGCCGGCACCATAAACGGTATCCTCACCGTGGACGGGAAGGATCACGCCCTTTCGTCGATCAATATCACCGACGGCTGGATCAGCTAAGGAACTTCGTCTCGACTAGGGCTGCTGCTTGGCCGGGCTGGTCGGCGGTCCGAGAAAGATGTCGCGCAGCACCGTGTCGAGCGACTCGAGCTCCTTCTTTCGAGCCGCGCCGTCCTCCGACTTCTCGCTGGTCGCATAGCCGAAGACCTCCACCGTCACCACCGTAATCGCCGGACGAGCATCGGTCTTTTTCGGACCGTAGTCGCCGAGCGAGACGCCTTTCGACATCTTCGGAGCGCCTGGTGGATACTCCGAGGTCTCATTTTTCTTGTCGCCGAGCCAGTTCCCTGGCACGCGTACGCCCTTCTTGCTCGCCGCCTCCGCCATCTCGAGCGCGAGCGCGTCATCGGCCTTCTTCTCATCGGCGCCCGCCCGAGGGTCATCGAAGATGCCCGGCATGTCCTTGCCGACAACCGGCGTGGGCGGCGGCTCACTGTGCCCATGGACGCTGGCGATGCGCTCGGGCTGAAACCGCTCGATCAGGTCGATCAGGATCACGTTCTCGGGCTCGATTCGCCTGCCCTGCGAGTCGCGGGGGACGTGCTTCTTGTCCTTTGCCTGGTCGAGGGTTTTGCCGACAGCCGGAAAGTTGCGGTTTGGGTCGTCGCCCTTGTCCCCGGTTGTTCGGAAACCCAGCTTGAGGTTTTCGGGAAAGACCACCGGCACGATGATCACGGAGTAGTAGGGCGGCACCGCATCTGGCTTGCGCATGCCGGCAAGTAGGTCATTCACGACCTCGACGCCGGATCCCTCGCTTCCGTGCACGCCGCCGATGATCATGGCGCGCCGGTCACTGGTTCCCGGGAAGAAGAACGCCTCGACGCTGGTTTTGCCCTTACCGGCCTCGAACGAACCCTCGATATTGCCGGCTTCCGCCGCCCATTTGTGATCATGCGCGCGCGTCGCCCGCTCCTTGAAGGCGTCGACCGGCCAATGCGGTTCCGACCCACCGGCAATGATCTTGTCCGCCAGCCAGCGATCGTCGGTCTCCGTTGCCGATGACCCGTCCGGTCCGAACAGGCGGTTGAGGCAGGCAGCGAGGCCTTTCTCTGGCGTGATCGGGCCGCTCGATCCCCATTGGCGGAGAAGGTTGAAGACCTCGCCCTTTCCGCCGGCCTTGAAGCCCTTGTCCAGGTCCTCGGTTTGCGACCGCTGCACCCGCAGGTTCTCATCTACGATCCGGCTAACTGCCGGGGCGGGCCCCACCGTTGCCGGCTTCTTCTCCTCTTCGACTGCGCCCTCGGGCTTTGCTTTAGCCTTCGGCTTTATTTCTTCGGGCTTCGTCAGCAAGTCGCCCATGGGCGGGCAGGTTGTGTAGTCGGGATGGAGCGCCTCGATTGCAGCCAGGATACTGCCCGCGTTCTCCCGCGGCTTTCCTGCCTCCTTTACCCGGCTCTGTCCGGCTTTGGTTCCACGCATAAGCTCCTCGTGCGAGCCGCTAACGGGATTCATGACGGAGAAGTTCGCGTGCAAGCATCCCGCTACACCCAGCGGGGCTAACTCGGCCTCGTGTTCGCGAAACCACTGGTCGATGTAGGTCTGCAGTGCCTTGTACTTCGCGCCGTATGCGGATCCCGTGCTGTAGTATCCGCGAAGCTTTTGGGATTTCTTGACCAGGTACTCACGTCGGTCAGCCTCCCGCTGCGCCGCCGGCTCCGTCTTGATGTCCTGGAGGGCCGTCAGGTCGTCGTCGAGCCGCATTTTGGCCCACTCCTCAAAGGCGCTGAGATCATCCCACTTGATCGCATCGAAGAGCACGAGGTCGCCTGTTAGCTCGGAACTCGCCGATGGCGCAGGCTTGTAGTCTTTGTGCGCCTCGGCCGCTTTCTTTCGCTCGGGATCATTGCGCGTTGACACCCGTGCCATCTCGGCGAGCGCCATGCCCGCACCGCTGTGTCCTGCCATCGTCACGCGACGGACGATTTCTTCCGGCTTTCTGTTCGTCGCCAACCAGTCTCTCTTGTTCACCACTCTGGACATGATTTCCTTGACATAGGCGTCGGCATTGAACTCTCGCCCGCCCGCGCTGCCGAACTCTGACCTAAGTCCGCCCTGCGGTAACACCATGATTGTGAGCGGGTTGCCGCTGTCCTGGAGCTGCCCCTCTGCATCGTCGAGTGCGACGTCGCGGACCGGCATGACGTCGGTGGAATCGATACCTTTGCGCAATGGAGCGGCGTCATCCTCTGGGGCCTTTTTCGGCGACTTGTCAAGGTCGAGGGCTCGGTAGCCGCCGAACGGGCGCGTCTCAGAATCTTCCGTGAACCCGTGCAGAAAGATGATCACCTCGAGCTTGGCGTCCGGACCTTGCAGCGCCGTGCTGGTCGACTTCGGCACCAGCACGATCGCCTTGCCCCCAGCTGATTCCTTCGTGAGCGAAGATTTCGCCGCGTCTTGAAATCCCACCGTCAAGCCCTCGAGCGGGATGCGGTGTATTTCGCCCACGTCCTGTGCGTCGACGTTCCACTTGTAGCCTTTCTCTTTCTTCGCATCCGTCCAGCCGGCCTCTTGGGGAGTTGGCTTGGGTGCTGGGGGCGCGTGATGGTCCCGTTGAACCGGCGACAGCAGGGCGCTCACCGCTCGATTTCCTGCCGCGCGCTGGAGTGCGAGCAACGCGGCCGGATGAAGACGGAACTCCGGCCGGGCGACATCAGCCGCCTTCGTGCCGCCGCGCACCTGGTGCGGCAGTGGATCGTTCAGGACACTGGCGCGCTTCAGCTCAGGGCCCAACGGCGCCCTTCTCGAAGTGCATGTAGTCCTTGGCGTCGTTCCAGCTTCCCCCCCAGGTGAAGCCGGCAGCGACGAGCGCATCCACAACCGTCTTCTTCAAGGTGAGGAAACCAGTGCTTGCGTAGCCATCCAGGGTTGAACGAACGGCGGCGATGTCGTTGACCAGCTGTTGCTGGTCTTGAACCTTCTGTTTGGCGCCAGCATCGGTCGGGGCCGCAGCGGCCGCTTTCTTGCGCGTATCCAGCTCGGTCTTCTGGGTCGCGACCCAGGCAGCATTGAAGGTCGTCTTGAATGTTTCGCTCGCGGTTTGCTGGCTTGCGTAGTCGGTGGCCGACCTCACGTCAGTCCCTGTCACCGACTGAAGCACCCGAAAAAGACTGGCCAGCTTCGCGCTATCGTGTCCAAGGTCCTCTCGGAATTGGGGATTAGTGCTGCTGTTGATGTCGACCGCTCTTCCGACCGCGTGCAGGCTTAACGAGCTTGTCGAGCCCCGGATCATGCGGACGTTGAAGCCCTCGAACGTCGTTACACCATGGGCCGCGCCAATGGCGGTCGATGCCGTGGTCAGCGCAGCCTGAATATCTTTGTTCGTCTGCGCCCGCAGTCCGCAAAACGTGGCCGTCGAAATATTCGTGTCGATCCACTGTCCGAGATTGGTTATCCCAACCCCGACGTAAGTCGGGAGGTATTGGCGGTAATTCTTGATGTCGTTGCTGAACCAATCCTTGGATTTGGTTGCCGTCCACTGGTCCTGCGTGTCTTTCTGAAACTTGTGGACGTCGTTGCCGAAGGAGGCTTGCATGGTGGTATTCGCGTTCCAGATCGTTTGGACGTCGGGGTCAATCGGTACCGGCGCGGTGCCCGCATCCGCTGTGCCGCCGGTCGTCGCCGTTGCCGGGCCGCCGGGTGCGACAGCAGGCGCTGGCGCGGTCCCGGCATCCGCGGTGGCGGTCGGTGGGCCGGTTCGCTGAACCAGCATCGCGGCCACCGCGGCGTTGCCGAGTGTCCGCTGAAGCTCCAGGAGCTCCTCGCTTAACGACCGTTGCCCCCGCGACGCCGTCAGGTCCGGGGCGACGGTGCGGCGCTTCGGATCCACCGATTCGTGGGAGCGCGCCGAATCCTGGACACGACCGCCCATCGTTTAATCCTGAACCCTGGCGCCTATCCGTCAAGGGGAGCGCAGCCAAGCGGTCGGGCATCGCGGTGAGGGGTTACATTCCCCTTCGGGCACCTGCTTCTGCCCGAAGGACTGGCGGTTGACCGCTTGTTCCGGCGGAGGCACCCGACGATGCTGGTTCAACCGCTACCCCGGCACCCACTCCGATCCCAATCCCGTGTCTGATCCTCTGCAAGATCGCGCCGAAGTAGCCGGGTCTGCCCAAAAGCCTGCCCCATCGAGCGTTCCTCCGGCTCCCGCCCGGTACTAGGCTCAGTAAGGATTAACACCGTGGCCATTTCACGCCGGTCGGAGGGGGAGGCGCCGCTGCGCAGCGTGACGCGGATCGCGCAGCGTCCACAGCCGGGAACACGTCCACCAGCCGGCCTCGCTGGCCGTCTCGAGGTCTCTTCGCTGTTGGCACTGCAGCGGTCGGCCGGTAATGCCGCGGTTGAAACCCTGCTGGCGCAACGGGACGACGCCGGTACCGCCGTCAAAGCCGCAGATCCCGCTGTGAAAGCTCCGGATCCCGCGCTCACCGAGGCCACCACGCTGGCCACCGAGGCGCCGGCGACCAACAAGGACATGGCCGGCTGGGTCCTGCGGGCTCAGGCGCAGGGCTTCGTGACCTTTACGGCGGGCATGGGAACCCAGAAGAACCTGGAGGACTTCCGCGACGGCAAGAAGATCGGGGACGCGGATCCGGCGGATACAACGATCTTCGGCGGACTGCAAACCATGCACGCGCTGGCAACCGGTCACATCAATCGATGGGTCGCAGACCCAACCAAAGCGAAGACCTGGATCCAGCTGGGCAGCTTCATCCGCACCGGTGGCAGCGCCGGCAAACATGGCAAGGGAGCGGCGATCGACATCAACCAGGGTGACTTCACCGGTTCCGCTGATGACGTGATCGCGGTACTCAAGGACCTGCCGGTGGGTTCGTATGGGCTCGGCATGCCGTTCCAGGGAGATTTCTTGCCGCCGGAAAGGAAGCTCGACGCGATGGAGGAGGCCGAGGCCAGCAAGCCGGAGCCGGGCCCGATCTCGGGCGCTCTCGTCCGCTTCAACGCCCCCACCTACAAGGCCGCCTGGAATCCCGCGACGAAAAAATATGGTGATCCCGAGGTGGACACCTGGGGCGGCGCCGCCACGCTGCTCAAGAGCGGGGACCTCCGCAAGCAGCTCAAGGCGATGAAGGAGGCCGGCTCAACGGTGATGGTCTTCCCCGACAACGACAACCACCTCCACGTCGACAGGCGCTGACGAGGGTGAGGGCTCGCGACGACGGCCGACCGATCGAACGCCCGCCGAGGGCGCCGAGCGAGGCCGTGGCCGCCCGGGCTGGTCCGCCCAGCATCGAGCGACTGCGAGAGCTACAGCGAACGGCCGGCAACCAGGCGGTTCTCACTCTGATGCGAGCCCCGGGACCGGCTTCGGCACCCGCCTCTGTGGCGCCGCCCACACCCACCGCTGCCTGGCCCGGCGGACCGACGACAGCCCGCAAAAGCACGTCGCATTCTTTCGCCGACTACCTCGGCTGGGTGCGCCAGGTCGAGGCTGCCTATCCCGATAGCAAGCAACAGATCGTCCAGCGACTGCGCAAGCTCTACTACAGTGGTTTCACCGCGGCACACTCGACGAGCAAGGTGGGTAGCCGCTTCGACAAGGTGATCGAAAGCAGCGTGCCCAACGCGGACGCCCCACTGAGTTCGCCGCCGCTGCCCCTCGCCGCTCTGAACGGCCTTTACGAAACCGACTTCATCGTGACCCCCAGCGGGAAGAGCGTCGACGTCAGCCATATCTGGGCGGGACTGGACGTCTCCATGGGACAGACAGACAAGGCAAGCACCGGCGCACTCTGGTACGGCGTCTCCTGGCCCGCCGTGCTGACCTGGGCTGGCGACCTGGCCTCGTGGTTCGTCGAATGGCTCGACCAGAGGCAGGCGGCCGAGGCGAAGACCGGCGCGCCGATGAGCGGCGGGGATGCTTCCAACCTTCTCCTGGCCGTGGCCAACAGCAAGGTCGCGAAAGACGACCTTCTCGGCGACCTCGATGCGCAGGCGTTAGCCGGCCAGTACATCAAGCAGGACATCGATCCCTTTTCGCTGGGCGAGGGGATGCCCGGGATCGACACGTCCCTGACGGCCTCGGCCTCCGAGATGCTGGAGGCGTACTACAAACCAAAGGCAGGGCCCGCCGCCGAGTTGAATCGTTTCGCGTCTTTCGTGCTGATGGCGTCGCCACCGATCCCGCATTCGCTCACGCCAGGCCCACCGCCCACGCTGGCGCTGGGCGGCGACGCCAAGGACGCGATCTATGGTGCGGTTCGCAACACCATCGAGCTGTTCCTCAAGCAGGGCACCAAGTCCAGGTCAGCGGCCGCGCTCAAGACCTATGACAGCTTCGTCTGGAACATTGCCTGGTACTTCACGAACTTCCTCACGGTCGGGCTGGCGAAGGGGGATGCACCGTGGCCCTGACCAAGCGAAGACGCAATCAGAAGATGACGGCCATGTTCCCGAAGTCGCGAAAGGACGTCTCGAAGGTTCGTTTGGTGATCCAGTACTGCGTCCCTGGCCAGGGATCGTTGACCCGAACCGTATCGGGGCTGATGCTGGTGAGCACTACGGTGTGCTCGACCAGGGAGTAGTGGATCTTCTCCCCGTCCCAGACTCTCCACATTCCGAGGTATGGCCGGACCCACTAGTACTCGATCCACACTTCACCGGCCGGCCGGCGGTCATGGGCCAACCCGGATCAGCAGGCACGGTTAGCGGCCGGCATCCTCTCCCAGCTGCACGTCAAGGACGGCAAGATCAATGCCATCCGACCGAGACCGGCCTGGATCCCCTACTTCGAGGAGCTGCTGGCGTCTCGGTGGTCTAGAGAGCGGGAGACGAGTCTCGAACTCGCGACCTCAACGTTGGCAACGTTGCGCTCTACCAACTGAGCTACTCCCGCACGAGTTGCCATTATAGCCACGGCTTCCGGCGACTCCCGACTGAAGCGCGCACAGCGTGAGCCTTTGTTACTCCCGCGTGGAGGCCCCGTTACCCGGCCGAAGGTCGCCCCGCAATGCTCCAACGCTTGACTGGCAGAGATGGGTTCGAGGGGGGTCTTTTTCCGCTTGGTTGTGGCGGGCGGCTTGGCCGCCAGCGTGCTCCTCAGCAGCCCGCTCGGCACCTCGGCGGATGCCATCACCGACGCCCAGGCCCGCCTTCAGGTCATTACCAAGCTAAAGGGCACCCTGCAGGACAACCTCCAGCGCGCCCAAGCGCAGGAGATCGCCCTCCAGCAGCAGATCCAAGAAACGCAAGACACCGTCAACCAGACGATGGACCACATCACGGCCGCGGAGGTGAGGATCTCCACCCTCGAGAGCCAGATTGCGGCCCTCGAAGGCAAGATCGCGGAAGCCCGGTTACTGCTGGAACGAACCAAGTCGGAGTACGCCGCGTTCGTTCGAGCCACCTACAAGTCCGATGCGGATCCTTTCGCCCTTCTGCTCGGCTCTCCCGACTTCCAAACGTTCCTGAACCGGGCCGTGGCGATCGAGCATCTCACCTTCATGAGCCGCCAATTGCTTGATCAGATTCACGTGACCGACACCCGGCTGCGCGCCGAGGAGGCGCTCGTCCAGACCCAGAAGCAGGAAGCGGACAAGAAGCGCGCCGACCTAGTCGCCCAGAAGGCGGCCCTCCTGGTTCAGCAGGCCCACCAGCAGGACCTCCAGAACCAGCTGCGCATCAGCATCGGCCAGGTGAAATACGAGCTGGTCGCGATCAACAGCCAGTCGGCCGCGCTTGCCCAGCGGATTACCGACATGGAGATCGCTCGCCAGGACCAGCTGATCGCGGAGGCCGAACAGGCCGCCTGGCAGCAGGCGCAGTTCTGGATGCAGAACAACCTGTTCAACCTGCCGAATGCCAGTGCCACCCACTCGACGAAATATCCCCTGATCTGGCCGCTGCAACAGGGGACCATCACCCTGCTCTTCGGGCCATCCACCCAACCCTTCGAGCCGCCCGGTTTCGGCTATCCACACTTTCACACGGGGGTCGATATCGCCTACAACCAGGGCACGCCGATCCTGGCAGCGGATGACGGCGTCGTGGTGGCCGCCACCTCCAGCGTCATGAATGGCCAGCTGGTTGGCTACGGCAACTACGTGATCATCGCCCACCGCAACAACTTCTTCTCCCTCTACGGACACCTGCTCGGCTTCCAGGTGAAGGCCGGCGATACTGTGCACCAGGGCCAGCTGATCGGCTATGAAGGCTCAACGGGCAACTCGACCGGCCCCCACGTGCACTTCGAGTACCGCTACGGCGGTCAGCCGACTAACCCCCTCCCCTACCTCCCGCCCAACGGCCCGAACACGTTCAGCCAGTAAGAGCCAGACGGTCTTGGTCGCGCTGCCCCACTCGCCGGTCGAGCCGGCCGCGTCGCCGCTCGAGGTCGATCCGCCAGCGGTCATCGCTGATCAGCGCCATCGTCAGGAGATTGAGGGCCTCTGCCACCACGCGAAGTGCGGCGACGGGATCGCGAGCCTGGTGCTCGAGCAGCTTGGCGAGTTCGATCGCCGCGGGGTATGGGTAGCACTGGGTTCGCCAGCACTCGTCCAGGACCGCCTGCGCCTCGCGCCACCGCCCGCCTCGCCGTAACAGGCGGGCCAACCGCAGGCCCACTGCCCCACGCTGTGTCCCCGGCATGCCCTGCTCCCAGAGGTGGCGGTACTCGGCGATAGCGTCCTCGACGAAGCCGCGAGCCTGGAGGTACCGGGCGCGGCTGAACCGATCCAGGGGATGGAGATCGGCGCCGTCCGCCAGCAGGGCGTCGAACCGGGTCAGCAGGGTCGCCATCGAGAGCACATCCTGCCGGTTGTGCGCGAAGACCGGTTCCATCATCTCCGGGCCGGCTCCGCGCAGCCAGGAAAAATAGCGGCCGGGAATCATCCACCCGGGCAGATCGTCGCGGCGATGGAGGTCGAGGACCGCCTGTTCGATGGTTTGCAAGGCGCAATCGGGCAGGCGGGGCCGGAAGATGCGGCGAGCCAGGTGGAGCAGGTCGAGATGGAAGGGCACCGCCCAGGCGGGGCGAACCCGTCGCATGATGAGCCTGGTCTGTAACAGCGGCCAGTCGAAGGTCCGGCCGTTATAGGTGACGAGGAAGCCGGCGCGCCGGACCCGTTCGCCGACCGCCCAGAGCAGCGCGGGTTCCTGGTCGAGGTCAGCGAGGAAATACTGGGCGAGCGTGATCCCCTGATCCTCCCGCCAGGCGAGCCCCACCAGGAAGGGCACCACGCCGCTACCGCCGGACAGGCCGGTCGTTTCGGTATCGAGGAAGAGCGGCCGCTCGAGCGCGGCGCCCTCCAGGCCCAGGCATCGGGTCAGAGCCACCGCGACCGCGCTGTCCTCATCGGCCAGCCATTCCCTCCGAACCGTGATGGGCCCGAACGGCGTCTCCTCGATCGCCACGTTCCCGAGCACCCGGCCTCCGGCAGGTCGGGACGGCTTCTGGCTAGCGTGCCGCGCGCCGAGCTCCGCCAGGCGGGCGCGTAGCGCCGTGAGGTCTGCGGTCACGCCACCGCGACGAGGGCTGCCATCTCCAGCAACCGCAGGGTGACGGCCTTCCCCTCGTCGCCGACCTCGAGGGCCGGACCGACGCAGGACGGGCATCCGCTCTCGCACGGGCAGTCCGAGACCAGCTCATGGCCGGCGCGTATGACCGCGGTCGCCGTCTCCAGCAGCCGCGCGCTCATGCCCACCCCGCCGGGGTACCGCTCGTAGACGAAGACCGCGGGCGTGCCAGTATGCGGTGCGCGCGTTTCGGCGTAGGCGCCGAGGTCGCGCGGGTCACACATCAAGAACAGGCAGGCCACCTGGGTCAGCACATTGGCCAGCCCCTGCAGGCCTCCCTGCAGCGCGGGCCGCGGGAACTGGCGGGCGACCTCCGCCGGGATCTCCATCCAGAAGGCGGTCGTGTGCAGCTGTTGCTCCGGGAGGCTGATCGGGCCCGACCCGACGTTTTCGTGGGTGTGGAACCGAATCTTCTTGAAGATGGTCGGCAGCGCCGTGACCCGCACCTCGCCGTGATGCACCGGGATCTGTTGCGCGTGGCTCGACTTCAACGTTTGGAGCACCTTGATGCTGACCGCCAGGTTGGCGTCCGTGTAGTAGTCGACCTTGACCGGGCGCACGTAGGCCTTCTTCTCGTTCCAGTCGAGGCGGTCAACGTGGTACTGGAGGCCTTCATGGAGGTAGATCGCCTCTTCATGGAGGAAGACGGGCGCCGAAAACTGATCCATCTCCCCCACCACGCGGGCGCCCCGGGTGACGTCGACGATGACCACGTTGTCCGCGTTGGCGCTCCGCAGGCTGACTCCCTCGGCGGGAAAGGCGTCCGCGCTCCAGTGCCAGGCATCGCCGGCCAGGTGCACGGCCCCGTCCTCTTCGAGAATGCGGAGCAGCTCGGCGACCGGCGCATCACCGAAGGACTCCTGGACCGGCAGCGGGAGCTCGAAGGTGGCCGCTTGCAGGTGCGCGCTGAGGATCAGCAGATTGTCGGGGTCGATCAGGCCCTGCTCCGGGTCCCGCCCCAGGAAATACTCCGGGTGATGGACGAGGTACTGGTCGATCGGGCTGCTCGAGGCCACATAGACCGCGGCGGCCGCCTCCCGGCGGCGACCGGCGCGCCCGATCTGCTGCCAGGCGCTGGCAATCGTCCCCGGGTAGCCGCAGAGGATGGCGGCGTCGAGGTGCCCGATATCGATCCCCAACTCCAGGGCGTTGGTGCTCACGACCCCGCGGACCGTGCCATCGCGCAGCCCGTGCTCGATCTCGCGCCGCTGCAGGGGCAGGTAGCCACCCCGATAGCCGCGGATGGCGTGGCTGTCCCCCAGGCGGTTGGCCAGCGCTTGCTGCAAGTAGCTGAGCAGGATCTCCACCTGCAGGCGCGACCGGCCGAACAGGATGGTCTGGACGCCGCCACGCAGGAAGGCCTCGGCGATCCGCTGGCTTTCCAGGGTCGAGGAGCGGCGAATGCCCAGCTCCCGGTTCAGGACCGGGGGATTGTAGAACAGCAGCCGCTTGGGACCCGACGGAGCGCCATTGTTGTCGACCAGCGTCATCGGCCGGCCCGTCAGGCGTTGCGCCAGCTCGCGCGGGTTGGCGATGGTGGCGGAGCAGCAGATGACGATTGGATGGCTGTCGTAAAAGGCGCACACCCGCCAGAGGCGGCGCAGCACGTTGGCCAGGTGGCTGCCGAAGACGCCGCGATACGCATGCAGCTCGTCGATCACGACGTACCGCAGGTTGGCGAAGAGCTTCACCCACCGCGTGTGGTGCGGGAGCACGCCGGTGTGCAACATGTCCGGGTTGGTCACCACCACGTGTCCCGCCTGGCGAATCGCCTGCCGGGCGCTGACCGGCGTGTCGCCGTCATAGGTGTAGGTCTTGATGTCCGCGCCGAGCCCACCGACCATCCCGTGCAGCTCGGCCAGCTGGTCCTGGGCCAGCGCCTTGGTCGGAAAGAGATAGAGCGCCCGCGCGTCGGGCTCGGTCAGCACCGTGTGTAGGACCGGAAGGTTGTAGCAGAGCGTCTTGCCTGAGGCGGTCGGTGTGACCACGACGCAGTCCTGGCCCTTAAGGGCGAGCGCGACGGCCTCGGCCTGGTGGGTGTACAGGCGGCTGATCCCGCGCCCGGCCAGGGCGTG
>DAINCX010000038.1:12368-20951 GCA_036732165.1 Candidatus Dormiibacterota bacterium
CGGCCTCGGCCTGGTGGGTGTACAGGCGGCTGATCCCGCGCCCGGCCAGGGCGTGCCCGATCCGCGGGTCGAGGGTTGGGGGCAGGTCCGCGTAGCGCGCCGAGCGCGCCGGGATCGTATGGTCGAGCGTCAGGCCGCGGCGGAAGTCCTCCTGGCTCAGGAGCTGGTTCAGGACGGCATCGACAGACATGCCCACGCATCTTAGCGAACATATGTTCGCCGCGCAAGGGCGTCAGTCCCGGAGCTTGAAGTACTTGAAGCCTTCCGCGAGATCGAGCTGCTGGCTCTTCCCCATCTCGGCGGCCCGCTCCCGGATGGTTCGATCCAGCTCGGCCCAATCGCCGATCTGGCTCTTGTGCTCTCGAAGCGCCTCGATCTTGGTGTCGATGGTCTCGGTGATATCGACCCAGACGTCGGCCTCGTTGGACCCAGAGAGGTAGATCTCCTTCACCTGGTGCGGCTCGAGCCCTTCCTCGAGCAGCTCGGGAAAGACCAGCCGGGTGTCGGAGCCGGGAATGATCGCGTCCAGCGTCGCCTCGCCGGCGGCGCGGTGATCGGGATGGTTGATATACCGCTGGCCGGTCCACCGCCGGGTCGGGTCGGGCGCCACCACCACGTCCGGTTTGCAGCGGCGGATCCAGCGCGTGATCTGTCGCCGCAGGTCGAGTGTCGGCTGGAGCGAGCCGTCATCGTAGCCGAGAAAGAAGACGTCCTTGACGCCGAGCCTGGTCGCGGCGCCACGCTGCTCGGCATGGCGGATCTGTGCTAGTCGTTCGGCGGTCATGGCGGGGTCGCTGCTGCCACGATTCCCATCGGTAAGGATCAGGTACGTGACGTGTCGGCCCTCGTTGGCCCAGCGTGCCACCGTGCCGCCCGCGCCGAACTCGGCATCATCGGGGTGGGCCATGACGACCAGGACCCGGGTAAAGGCCTCGGCCGACTGCATCAGGCCGGCGTCGGGATCGCGGTCGACACTTCGTAATCGACGAAGTCCTTGAAGTGGGCGCCGTCACCGCACACCGGGCACTTCGGGTCACGCTTCAAGCGGAGGGTCCGGAATTCCACGGTCAGGGCATCGATCATCAGCAATTTGCCGATGAGGGGGTCGCCGATTCCGAGGATCAGCTTGACCGCTTCGTTGGCCTCGAAGAGCCCGACGAGGCCCGGAAGGACTCCGAGGGTTCCGGCTTCGTCGCAGGTCGGGGCGAGTTCCGCCGGCGGCGGCTCCGGGAAAACGCACCGATAGCAGGGGCCCTCGAACGGCTTGAAGACGCTCACCTGGCCATCGAACCGGAAGATGCTGCCGTGGACAACGGGTTTGCGCAGCAGCACGCTGGCGTCATTGACCAGGTAGCGGGTCGGGAAGTTGTCGCTGCCGTCCACGATCAGGTCATAGTCGTTGAAGATCCCGACGATGTTGTCCCGCGTCAGGCGGAGCTGGTACGGCACCACCTTGACGTCGGGATTCAGGTCCTCGATCGTCTGCTTCGCCGAGTCGACCTTGGGCTGGCCGATCCGCTTGCTGTTGTGCAGGATCTGCCGCTGCAGGTTGCTCTCGTCGACGACGTCCGAGTCGACGATGCCGATCGTCCCGACGCCCGCCGCGGCCAGGTAGTAGGCGGCCGGCGAACCGAGGCCACCGGCGCCGATGATCAGAACTTTCGAATCGAGGAGCTTGAGCTGCCCCTCTTTGCCGACTTCGGGAATGAGGACGTGCCGGCTGTACCGCTTCATCTGCTGCGGGGTGAGGTCGCGGGGCGTGACAAAGTCGAGTCCCGCCTCCTTCCAGGCGCCAAAGCCACCCTTCAGCGAGGCGACGTCGGTGTAGCCCATCGCCTGCAGCGTCTCCGCCGCCAGGGCTGAGCGGATACCGCTGGCGCAATAGGCCACCACGGGCGTACTTTTCTCCGGGGCGCGCTCTTCAACGCGCAACTCCAGGTAGCCCCGGGGGATATGAATCGCCCCGGGGATGATCCCCTGCTCCACCTCGTCCTGCTCCCGGACGTCGATCACCACGGGCTTGGCAGCCTGGTGGCGCATCTGGTCGAGTTGCCTCGCATCGACCTCCCGAATCCGGGACTTGACGCCCTTCAGGATCTCGCGAAAGCTGGGCATGACGCTTCTAAGTCTACCCGCGAACGGCGAATTCTATTCCTAGATTGCCGTGGGCGTGCGCGCTTTCTCCAGCTTCGCGATGATCGCGTCGGCGACCTGGCTGGTACCGACGGCCGTCGGGTCGTTCCGGTCGGCCTTCATGTCGTAGGTGACATACCGGCCTTCCCTGATGGTCTCGGCGATGGCCCCCTCCAGCATGTTGCCGGCATAGGTCTCGCCCAGGTGCCGGAGCATCATCACCCCGGAGAGCATCATGGCCATCGGATTGATGCGGTTCATCCCGGCGTACTTGGGCGCGCTGCCATGGGTCGCTTCGAAGAGGGCGACCGTATCGCCCAGGTTCGCGCCGGGCGCCAGGCCCAGGCCTCCCACCAGGCCCGCGGCCAGGTCCGAGAGGATGTCCCCATAGAGGTTGGGCAGAACCAGGACGTCGTACTCCTCCGGGTACTGCACCAGTTGCATCGACATGTTGTCAACGATCCGGTCATTGAACTCGATGTCCGGATGCTCTTTGGCGATGTCCTGGGCGACCTGCAGGAAGAGGCCATCGGTGAACTTCATGATGTTGGCCTTGTGGACGGCCGTCACCTTGCGGCGGCCGTGCGTCCGCGCGTACTCGAAGGCGTAGTTCACGATCCGTTTGCAGGCGGTGATCGAGAGCGCCTTGATGCTGAGGCCCGAGTCTGGCCGAATCTGTTTCTTGGACGCGGTCTCGATCTGATGGATCATCTGTGCGGTCTCGGGTTTCCCTTCCTGGAACTCGATGCCCGCGTAGATGTCTTCCGTGTTCTCGCGAACGATCACCAGGTCGATGTTTTGAAAGCGGGACCGGACGCCCACGTAGCTCTTGCACGGACGGACCAGCGCGTACAGGTCGAGCTCCTTGCGGAGCGCCACGTTGACCGAACGAATGCCCTTGCCCAGCGGCGTCGTGAGCGGCCCCTTGATCGCCACCTTGTTGCGACGAATGGAATCGAGCACATGATCCGGCATCGGCGTGCCGTACTTGTCCATGACGCCGAGCCCCGCGTTCTGGACATCCCACTCGAATTCCACGCCGGTCGCCTCGAGCACGCGCCGCGTCGCCTCGCTCACTTCGGGACCGACGCCATCGCCGGGGACGAGCGTCACGCGATGGGCTGCCAAAACGTTCAAAGTCTAGCAGCGGCTCCATTGCTATCCTCTTGTATGTGACTCCCGCCGTTCTGCATGACAACCCCTGGGAGACCCGAGCCCAGAGCCCCCTGGCGCGCGCCAACTATGACCTGTGGATCGAGCACGCACGCGCGGAGAACCGGCGAGAGCTCGATCGGCTGATCAGCACGCTGCACGAGGATTGCGAGTACGAGGTCGTCCCCCTCGGTCAACGCTGGCGGGGCAAGGCGGAGGTGCGCGAGTTCTACCTCGGCCTCTGGCGGGGGATCCCGGACGTCAAGCTCAAGCTGTTGAACCGCACCGACGCCGAGGACTGCATCGTCGAGGAGTCGGAGGTCTACGGTCGGATGGAGGGCCCGCTGTTCGGGGTCGAACCGAGCGG
The DNA here is from genome assembly GCA_036732165.1 of Candidatus Dormiibacterota bacterium. Classification (GTDB taxonomy): domain Bacteria; phylum Chloroflexota; class Dormibacteria; order CF-121; family CF-121; genus JALYYC01. The sequence goes on from DAINCX010000038.1 coordinate 16,021, forward strand.
CCAGGAGTTGCGCTATCGGGTGGTCATCTTTTTTCCCGTCAAGGACAACCTGTTCACCGGAGAGCGCGTGTACTTCGACCTTGCCGAGTTCGCCAGGCAGGTGCCGGCGGCGCGGCCTTTCCTCGAGAGTCCTCGGCGTTGAACGCCGTATAATCGCGCCCGCAGCATGAAGGTTGGCGTCCCGAAGGAGACCACCGCCGGCGAACGCCGCGTTGGCCTCGTCCCTGACGGCGTCACCAAGCTGGCTGCCGCCGGCCTCCAGGTCAGTGTCCAGGCCGGTGCCGGAGCCGAGGCCTTTTTCACCGATGAGGCCTACCAGAAGGCCGGGGCGACCCTGGTGCCTGACGCGCGCGCGCTCTTCAGCGCGGCCGATGCCGTCCTGAAGCTGCACGCCCCCAGCCTCGAGGAGGTCTCCTGGATGCACGCCGAGGCCATTTCCATCAGCTTCTTGCAGCCATCCAGCAACGCCGAGGTGGTCAAAGCCCTGGCCCGCCAACGGGTGACCGCCTTCAGTCTCGAGCTGGTGCCCCGCATCAGCCGGGCCCAGAGCATGGACGCGCTTTCCTCCCAGGCCGGTGTGTCGGGCTACAAGTCGGTCCTGATGGCGGCCAACCGGCTGGGCAAATTCTTCCCCCTGCTGATCACTGCAGCCGGCACGGTCACGCCAGCCCGGGTCCTCGTCCTGGGCGCGGGCGTCGCCGGGTTACAGGCGATCGCCACGGCGCGCCGGCTGGGCGCCGTCGTGGAAGCCTACGACGTCCGCCCCGCCGTCAAGGAAGAGGTCAAGAGTCTCGGCGCGACCTTCGTCGAGCTGGCGCTCGAGGCCCAGGAGGGTCAGGGCGGGTATGCGAAAGAACAATCGGAAGAATTCCTCAAACGGCAGCGGGAGTTGATCGGCGAGCACGTCGCCGCGGCGGACGTGGTCATCACGACGGCAGCGGTCCCGGGCCGGCGAGCCCCGGTCCTCGTGACCAAGGACATGGTGGTCCGCATGCGCCCGGGTTCCGTCATCGTCGACCTGGCGGCGGACACCGGCGGCAACGTCGAGGCGACGCGGCCCGGCGAGGTGATCGTGCTCAACGGGGTGACGGTCGACGGCACCCGCAATGTTCCCAGCACCATGCCGGTCCATGCCAGCCAGCTGTTCAGCCGGAACGTGAGCGCGTTGCTGCTCTCCCTCGTGAAGGACGGCAACCTGAAGCTGGACCTCAACGACGACATCGTGAAAGGCGCCTGCCTGACCCACGGCGGGGAGGTCATTCACCCGCGCGCGAAGGAGCTTCTCGAGGCCTCCACCGCATGAACACCGGCCTCTTCGACGAGTTCACCTTCTTCATCCTGGCGATCTTCGTCGGCATCGAGGTGATCTCCAAAGTCCCAACCATCCTGCACACCCCGCTGATGTCGGGGACCAACGCGATCCACGGCATCATCCTGGTGGGCGCCATCCTGATCGCGGCGCGGGCTGACAACCCGCTCCAGGTCATCCTCGGGCTGGTCGCGGTGACCCTGGCGACCATCAATGTCGTGGGCGGGTTCGTCGTCACCGATCGAATGCTCGAGATGTTCAAGGGCCGACAGGCCCCGGCAAGGCAAGACAAGAAATGAACGTGGCGATCGCCTTTGCCTATTTGGTCGCCGCCGTGCTCTTCATCCTTGGCCTGAGCCAGCTCAGCTCGCCGAAGGGGGCGCGGCAGGGGAACCAAACGGCGGCCGTCGGGATGGTGATCGCGCTGCTCGCGACGCTGCCCCTCCTCCACTTCACCACCGCGGGACTGGCCGTGACGATCCTCGGCGTGGTCATCGGGGCACCGCTCGGTGCCGTGTCGGCGCGCCGGGTCAAGATGACGGCGATGCCGCAGATGGTCGCCGCCTTCAACGGCGTCGGCGGCGGTGCCGCCGCGCTGGTCGCCGTCTCGGAGTTGCTGAGCCAGGGCACCCATCCTCCGTTTGCGATCGCCTTCCCCAGCGTGCTCTCGATCGTAATCGGCGGCGTCTCCTTCGCCGGCAGCGTGATGGCCTTCGGCAAACTCCAGGCGCTGATCACGGGGACGCCGATCACCTATCCGGGCCAGCAGGTGGTCAACGGGGTGATCGCGCTCGCGATCGTCGGCGTGGCGGTCGCCATCCTGCTCGTCGCGTCGCTCCCGGCCTACTTCGTCCCCCTCCTGGTCCTGGCGCTGGTGCTGGGGATCGCCTTTGTCCTGCCGATCGGCGGCGCCGACATGCCGGTGGTCATCTCCCTGCTGAATGCCTTCACCGGCCTGGCCGTGGCTGCCAGCGGGTTCGTGCTCGGCAATTTCGCCCTGATCGTCGCCGGCACGTTGGTGGGCGCCTCGGGCACCTTGCTCACCAAGCTGATGAGCGATGCCATGGGGCGATCGCTGGCCAATGTCTTGTTTGGCGCCTTCGGCAGCGTGGTCGCCGGGCCGGCCGGGGCGGCCACCGCCGAAGGGCGGAGCGTCCGGTCCGGGACCGCCGAGGACGTCGGCACCATGCTCGCCTACTCGCGGCGGGTGATCATCGTTCCCGGGTACGGCCTGGCGGTCGCGCAGGCGCAGCATGCCGCCCGGGAGCTGGCCGACGAGCTGGAGAAACGTGGCGTCGAGGTCGAGTACGCGATCCACCCGGTCGCCGGCCGGATGCCCGGGCACATGAACGTCCTGCTCGCCGAGGCCAACGTTCCCTACGAGCAGCTGAAAGAGATGGATGAGATCAATTCCGAGTTCAAGCTCGCCGATGTGGCGCTCGTGGTCGGGGCCAACGACGTGGTCAACCCGGCTGCCCACAACACACCCGGGAGCCCCATCTACGGCATGCCCATCCTCAACGTCGAGGAGGCCAAGAACATCGTCTTCATGAAGCGCAGCATGCGGCCCGGCTTCGCGGGGATCGACAACGAGCTCCTCTATGACCCAAAGACGATCATGCTGTTCGGCGACGCGAAGGACTCACTGACCAAGCTGGTGGCGGCCGTCAAGGCCGCGTGAGCCTACCCGGTCTGGCCGTCAGGCTTCAGGTCGAGGGCCAGCGAGTTGATGCAGAAGCGCTGGCCGGTCGGCCGGGGGCCGTCGTCGAAGACATGCCCAAGGTGCGAGCCGCAGCGGCGGCAGAGCACCTCGGTCCGCCGCATGAAGAGGCTGTTATCAGGCCGGAGCTCAACGTTCTCCGCGTTGGCCGGCTCGTAGAAGCTGGGCCATCCGGTCCCCGACTCGAACTTCGTCTTCGACGTGAACAGCTCGGCACCGCAGGCGGCACAACAGTAGGTCCCGTCCTCTTTGGCGTGCACGTACTTGCCGGTGAAGGGCCGCTCGGTGCCCTTTTTCCGGAGCACGTTGTACTGCTCGGGCGTGAGGGTCTGGCGCCATTCGGCGTCGGTCTTCGAGGGTTCGGTGCTCATCGATTGAGTCTACGGCGCCGTGGCGGCCTTCGCCCCAACTGAATCCGAGACGCGCCGAGTGGCGAGGGCGACGACCACCGTGAGGGTCACCCCAGCCGCCAACACGAGCCAGGTCGCCGGCTCGGGGAGGGTGATCTTGAAGAGGGCGTCGAGCGAAACCGGCCCGGCTCCCGTGAACGTGAGCGCGAGCGCCGGAACCCCGATCATGAGCGGGAACTCGATACCGCCATTCCGGTTCCAGAAGCCCTTGGGCAGGTGGCTGGAGATGATGGCGACAACCATCGCGCCCACCAAGGCGAACGCGCCAAACGGGCTCAGCAGGCCCAGCACGAGCAGCAGGCCGCCCCCGAACTCGCCCAGGCCGGCGACCAGGGCCCAGAGCAGGCCGGGCTTGAACCGCATTCGGGTCATGCCGGCGGACGTTCCCGCCATGCCGGCACCACCGAACCAGCCGAAGAGCTTCTGTCCGCCGTGGGCGGCGATCGTCAGGCCGACGCCGACGCGAAGGACCAGCAGGCCCAGGGCCAGCCCGGTCATCCGTCACCTCGTGAATGAGTCACGACCAATGACCTACCCGATGGGCGGTCCAATCAAACGGTGCGAGTTCGGGCCGGGAGGCGTCGGGCCGCCAACACGAGGGCCGCGACGACCAGCACAGCGAGCCCGATCGGCACGATCGCCTGCCGGTAGACGCGAAGGAACTGCGCCACATGCCCGCCGAGGGTCACCCCCAGAAACAGGAACATGGCGATCCACACCCCGGCGGATACGGCCACGCTCAGGGCGAAGACGGGATAGGGAAGCTTGAAGATGCCGGCGGCAACGGTCAGCGGCATCCGCAGCCCGAAGACGTGGCGGCCGAAGATGAGCGCCCACGCACCGTGGCGGTCGAACCAGCCTTCGGCCCGCGCCATGCGCTCGGGGGTCAGGTGCAGGATCCGGCCCAGCCGGTGGTCCAGCAGCTGCCGTCCCCATTTCCGGGAGACGAGATAGAGGTTGGTCGAGCCGAGCACGACCGCGGCCACCAGCCCCACCCAGGCTCCGGTCCAGGCGGCGATCTCCCGCGGCACGTGGTGGCCGACCCACATCACGACGAAATCGCCGGGGACGACCATCGGCACGCCGGACTCCTCGATGTAGAGGAGAACGAAGGCAGCTCCGCCCCCGAAGGTGTGAATCAGCGCCCTCGTGAGCGGCCCCACATCGCCCACCGCGTCGAGCAGATTCCCGTCGTCGATGACCAGGAAGATGAGCACCAGCAGCCCGAGGAGGCCGAAGCCGAGCCCGGCGGCCACGCGGTGACGGCGTGCCCGGCGGCCGAGGCGGAGCAGAACCGCTTGGTCGTTCGCCATGGTCAGGAATCCACCTCTAAGCTCATCTTTCCATACATCGCCGCGCCGGGCCTAAACTCTCGGTTCGAGCCTTTCCGGGAGAGTGCCGAGGGCCAGAATCGAACTGGCGACACCATGATTTTCAGTCATGTGCTCTACCGACTGAGCTACCTCGGCACGAGTCGGTATTGTAGTTCTCC
>DAINCX010000039.1:0-19082 GCA_036732165.1 Candidatus Dormiibacterota bacterium
GCAGCCGGTCCGCGTTGCCCGATAGGCCGCGGCCGGCGCGCAGACTGACGACGCTGACTCGCCCGCTGACCGGTATTGGGGTAAATGACCCGGTACGGGTGTCACTGGGGGAGTGTTTGTTTTCGGGCTCACGAACATACAATTAAGAGATGCCCAGATTTGCGTTTACGGCTGGCTTTGAACCGGCTGGCGGCCAGCCGGAGGCCATCAGGAAGCTGGCCGAGGGGATCGACCGGAACCTGAAACATCAGGTTCTCATGGGCGTCACGGGCTCGGGGAAAACCATGGTCGTCGCCCAGATGATCCAGGAGATCCAGCGTCCCACCCTGGTCATGTCGCCCAACAAGACGCTGGCCGCCCAGCTCTGCAGCGAATTTCGATCGTTCTTTCCCCAGAACGCCGTCGAGTACTTCGTCAGCTATTACGACTACTACCAGCCGGAGGCTTACATCCCCCGCAGCGATACGTACATCGAGAAAGACTCGTCGCGCAACGACGAGATCGACCGGCTCCGGCAGTCGGCGACGCGCGCCTTGCTGACGCGCCGCGACGTCATCGTCGTGGCGAGCGTCTCATGCATCTATGGCGTCGGCTCCCCGGAGGACTACCTCGGCGAGTCGATCGAGATCCACGCGGGCCAGGGATTTCGACGCGATATTTTCTTGCGCAAGCTGACCAACCTGCAGTACCAGCGCAACGACGTCGATTTCGGCCGGTCGAAGTTCCGCGTTCGGGGCGACACGGTCGACGTCCAGCCATCGTACGACCAGATCGCCACCCGGGTCCAGTTCAACGGCGATGACGTCGAACGGATTGTCCAGCTGGACCCGTTGACCGGCGAGATCATCGGCGACGTCGATACGTTCCAGGTCTTCCCGGCCACACACTATGTCACGCCCCGGGAAAAACTGGTGCGGGCTCTGGACGCGATCAATGATGAGCTCGAAGAACGTGCCGGCTGGTTCGAGAGCCAGGGGAAGCTCCTCGAGGCGCAGCGGCTCCGGCAGCGGACGAATTTTGATCTGGAGATGATGCGGGAGACCGGCAGCTGCGCCGGCATCGAAAACTACTCGCGCCACCTGACGGGCCGGCGCCCGGGGCAGGAGCCATACACCCTGATGGACTTCTTACCCTCCGACACGCTGATCATCGTGGACGAGTCGCACGTCGGCGTGCCCCAGATCGGCGGCATGTATGGGGGGGATCGCTCCAGGAAAATTCCGTTGGTCGATTACGGTTTCCGGCTGCCTTCGGCCCTGGATAACCGGCCGCTGACGTTTGCCGAATGGGAAACCAAAGTCAAACAGGTCGTGTACGTCACAGCCACGCCCGGGCCCTATGAGGAGCAACGTTCGCAGCAAACCATCGAAGTCATCATCCGCCCGACCGGCCTGGTCGACCCGACGCTGGAGGTCCGGCCGACCAAGGGCCAGATCGACGACCTGCTGGGCGAGATTCGGAAACGGATCGATAAGAAGCAGCGGACGCTGATTACCGTCTTGACGAAGAAGTTTGCCGAAGACCTGACGGACTATCTGCGCGAAATGGGGATTCGCGTGAATTACTTGCATTCTGACGTCGACACGCTCGACCGGGTCGAGATTTTGCGCGATTTGCGCCTGGGGGTCTTCGACGTCCTGGTCGGGATCAACCTGCTGCGCGAGGGCCTGGATCTCCCGGAAGTCGCGTTCATCGCGATCCTGGATGCCGATAAAGAAAGCTATATGCGCGACGCGCGCTCACTGATCCAGACCATTGGTCGCGCCGCCCGCAACCTGGACGGCCACGTCATCATGTACGGCGACTCGATCACCGGCTCGATGCAGCGGGCGATCGACGAGACCAATCGACGTCGCGCCATTCAGATCGCGTACAACGAAGAGCATGGCATCACGCCGGCCACCATCGTCAAGGCGGTGTACAACCTCGAGAAGCACCAGGAGCGAGCCGTTGAGGAGACGATCGCGACGATCGCGTCCGGGCTCCCGCCCGATGAGATCGAGCGCCTGATCAAGGATCTCGAACGCCAGATGAAAAAGGCTGCCCGCGACCTGCAGTTCGAGCGCGCCGGCGAGTTGCGCGACCGGCTGGTGGCGCTCCGGCACGACGCGATGGACTACCGGCAGGGCCTGCCGCCCGCGGCAGCGGCGGAGTCGGGCGCCTATAACTACCGGCCGAAGAGCAGCCGGTCGCGAGCGAAAGTCCGTGGCTGAAAAGGCGAAGCCCGCGCAACACACGGACATCGTCATTCGTGGCGCGCGCGAGCACAATCTGAAAAATATTGATTTGACAATTCCCCGGGACAAGCTCGTGGTCTTTACCGGGCTGTCGGGATCGGGGAAATCGTCTCTGGCCTTCGACACGATTTACGCCGAAGGCCAGCGTCGCTATGTCGAGTCGCTGTCGTCCTATGCGCGGCAGTTCCTGGGCCAGATGGATAAGCCCGACGTGGACCAGATCGACGGGCTGTCGCCGGCGATCTCGATTGACCAGAAGGGGACCAGCCACAACCCACGATCGACCGTGGGCACGGTGACGGAGATCTATGACTATTTGCGTTTGATGTACGCCAGGATCGGCCATCCCCACTGCCCGATCAGCGGGCACGAGATCTCCAGACAGACGACGGAGCAGATCGCCGACCGGGTGATGGAGCTGCCCCCCGGCAGCCGGGTCATGATCCTGGCGCCGGTGGTTCGTGACCGCAAGGGCGAGCACCACGAGATCCTGGTCGACGCGCGAAAGGCCGGCTTTGTCCGCGCCCGGGTCGATGGGAACCTGTACGAACTCACGGAGCGCGTCTCACTGGACAAAAACAAGAAGCACAACGTCGAGATCGTGGTCGACCGCCTGGTCATCGAGCCGGAAAGCATCAGCCGCCTGCGCGAGTCGGTCGAGACCGCCGCGAAGATGGCCTCCGGCCTGGTCCTCGTGGTCCCGGCCGATGGGAAAGGCGAAGAGCTACTCTTCAGCCAGAATTTCGCCTGCCCGTTCGATGGCTTCTCGATGGAAGAGCTGGCGCCAAGGAACTTCTCGTTCAACAATCCGCACGGCGCCTGCCCGGCCTGCACCGGGCTCGGCAGCAAGCTCGAGGTCGATCCGGATCTCGTCATTCCCGACAAGACAAAGTCCATTAGCGACGGGGCGATCCGGACCTGGGGTCGGTCGTCGTATTTCTATAACGATCTGGTTGAGGCCGTGGCCCAGCGCTACAAGATCCCGATGGACCGGCCCTTCAGCAAGCTCACCGTCAAAGAGCGACAAACAATTCTTTATGGCAACAACGGCGACCCGCTGCGGGTGAAATATTTCAACAGCGCGGGGAAGCGCCGCTGGTACGAGACCTCGTACGAGGGCATCGTGCCCAACCTGGAACGCCGGCATCGCGAGACCGAGTCCGAGTTCATCCGCGCCGAGATCGAGCGGATGATGAGCGCCCGGCCCTGCCCGGTCTGCAAGGGCAAGAAGCTCAAGCCCGAGTACCTGGCGGTGACCATCAATGACCGGTCAATCATCGACGTCTCGGACCTGTCGATCGCGGCCGCCCGACAATGGTTCACCGATCTGCGCCTGCCGGAGCGCGACATGCTGATCGCGCGGGCCATTTTGAAAGAGATCCGCGAACGGCTGCAATTCCTGGTCGACGTCGGCCTGGACTATCTCAGCCTCTCGCGGGCGGCCGAGTCGCTGTCGGGCGGCGAGGCCCAGCGCATCCGGCTGGCGACCCAGATCGGGTCGAAGCTCATGGGCGTGCTTTATATCCTGGATGAGCCGTCGATCGGCCTGCACCAGCGCGATAACAGGAAGCTAATCAACACGCTGATTGCGCTGCGGGACATCGGCAACACGGTCGTCGTTATCGAGCACGATGAAGAAACGATCCGGACGGCGGACTTCATCGCCGACATCGGTCCGGGCGCCGGCGAGCATGGGGGCCGGGTGGTAGCCACCGGGACGATCGACGACATCTTGAAGTCCAAAGAGTCGATCACCGGGGCCTTCCTGCGGGGCGAGCGCAGCATACCGATGCCGGCACGCCGCCGCAAGGGCAATGGATCGATGCTGGTCGTCCGGGGCGCCACGGAGAACAATCTGAAAAATATTGACGTCTACTTTCCGTTGGGCAATTTGATCTGCGTCTCCGGCGTGAGCGGGTCGGGGAAGAGCTCGTTGGTCAGCGATATCCTGTACCGCCGGCTGGCCCAGCACTTCTACCGGGCCAAGGAGCGGCCCGGCGCGCACCGGGAGGTCTCCGGTTTGGGCTTCATCGATAAAGTCATCAATGTCGACCAGTCGCCGATCGGCCGGACGCCGCGCTCCAACCCGGCGACGTACACCGGCGTCTTTACGTATATACGAGACCTGTTTGCGCAGCTGCCGGAAGCCCGCGTCCGCGGCTACAAGCCAGGCCGCTTCAGCTTCAACGTTAAGGGCGGTCGGTGCGAGAACTGCGAGGGAGACGGCATCATCAAGATCGAGATGCATTTTCTCCCGGACGTGTACGTGCCCTGCGAGGTCTGCAAAGGCAAGCGCTACAATCGCGAGGCGCTCGAGGTCAAGTACCGCGGCAAGAGCATCGCCGACGTCCTCGACATGTCCGTCGAACAAGCGACGGAGCTGTTCGACAAGATCCCGCGGATCAAGCGGAAGTTGCAGACGCTGTGTGAAGTCGGCCTTGGGTATATCCGGCTGGGCCAGCCGGCAACGCAGTTGTCCGGTGGCGAGGCCCAGCGGGTCAAGCTCACCGAAGAGCTGAGCCGGCGGGATACCGGGCGGACGTTTTATATCCTCGACGAGCCGACGACCGGCCTGCACTTTGCCGACGTGGAACGTCTGTTGAACGTCCTGCAGCGGCTGGTGGATGCCGGCAACACGGTGGTGGTCATCGAGCACAACCTGGATGTCCTGAAAACCGCGGATCATATTATTGATTTAGGTCCAGAAGGCGGCGAGAAGGGCGGCCAGGTGGTTGCCGTGGGCACGCCCGAAGAGATCGTGCGCAACCCCCGGTCGTTCACCGGCCGGTACTTGAAGACAGTCCTCGATCGAGAACTGGCCATCGCGTAAGCAAAGCCTGGGCCCGAGGCAAAGAATTTCTAGATGGCAACCACGGTGAAGCCGGTCTCGATCATTGAGCGGCCGGACTACCTGCGCGAGCGCCTGAAGGCGCTCCCCGAGTCGCCCGGCGTGTACCTGATGCGCGATTCGCAGACGCGGGTGATCTACGTCGGCAAGGCACTCAGCCTGCGCAACCGGGTGCCGAACTATTTTCAGGCTGGCAGCGTGCTGCCGGAACACATCCGAGCCATGGTCGAGCGCGTCTTTGAGTTCGACATCATCACCACGGCCAACGAGAAAGAAGCCCTGGTCCTCGAATGCACGCTGATCAAGCGCTACCGGCCGCGATTCAATATTCGTTTACGCGATGACAAGAATTATCTATATATCAAGCTGCCCATCGCCGAGGACTTTCCGCGGGTTTATACCGTTCGTAAGCCGGCAAACGACGGCGCCAAATACTGGGGCCCGTACACGCACGCGCTGGCCCTGCGCACGACCCTCAAGACCGTTCGCCGGGTGATCCCGTTTCGCAGCTGCAAGGACACCGAGTTCGCCCTGCACCGGCCCTGCTTTTACTATCACTTGAACCTGTGTTCGGCCCCCTGCGCCGGATTTGTCTCCACAGAGCAATATCACGAACAGCTCGGGCAGGTGGCACTCTTTCTCGATGGGCGGTCGGACCATGTGGTCAAGCGGCTCAAGCAGCAGATGACCGACGCCGCCGAAGCCCAGGACTATGAAGCGGCCGCGCGCTACCGGGATCGATTGCAGGCGATGCAGATCATGACGGAGCGGCAGAAGATGCAGGCGCTCGGGCGCCTTGACCAGGACCTCTTCGGGTTGGCGCGAACTGACGGTCAGGGGGTGGTGCAGGTCTTCGCCGTGCGCGAGGGCAAGCTCTCAGGGTCTGAGAATTTCGACCTCGTCGGCCTCGACAAGGCGCAAAGCAACGGCGACGTCCTGAACGCGTTCGTCGGCCAGTACTACGCGAGCGCGACGCATATACCGAAAGATATTTTCGTGCCAGATGCGCTGCCGGACCAGGGCGTCATCGAGCAATGGCTGAGCGAGCGGCGGGGAAGCAAGGTAGCCGTCAAAGTCCCCCAGCGTGGCAAGCAGCGGGAGCTGCTGCAACAGGCCGCCGCCAACGCGGAGGAGACCATGCGCCAGATGCGGATCAAGCTCGACTACGACGCCGACCGGACGGCGGCGCTCTTGAATGACCTGCAACACCGGCTGGGACTCCCGGCCTTACCCAACCGGATCGAGTGCTATGACATTTCGAACATCCAGGGCAAATACCCGGTCGGCTCCATGGTCGTCTTCCAGGACGGACGGCCCAAGCCGGACCACTACCGGCACTTCAAGATCAAGACCATCCAGGGCGCGAACGACTTCGCGATGCTCCAGGAAGTCCTTCGACGTCGGTTTGCCCGGCTGGCGCGCTCCGAAGAGGGGATGCCCTTGGAGCCCAGCTTCAGCCAGCTGCCCGACCTGCTCCTGATCGACGGCGGCAAGGGCCAGCTGTCCGCCGCTCGCGAGGTGCTCGAAGGCATGGGGCTGGGGGCGATCCCGACCTTCGGGCTGGCCAAGCAGCAAGAAGAATTGTTCCAACCCGATCACAGTGAGCCGATTCGATTGCCCCTTGATTCGGCCGCGCTCTTCCTGGTCCAGCGGGTCCGGGACGAGGCCCACCGGTTTGCGATCACGTTTCACCGGGTCGTGCGTAAGAAAGACGCCTTTGCCTCCGCGCTCGACGGCATCAGCGGCCTGGGCCCGGCGAGGCGGCGGGCGCTGCTCCGGCAGTTCGGGAGCGTCGAGAACATCCGGTCGGCCAGCCTCGACGAACTGACGAACGTCAAAGGCATTACGCGACCCGTCGCCGCTGCCATCAAGGAAATGCTGTGATAATTGTCTCGTGGAACGACCGGCCCGGAAGTGCTCGTTCTGCGGCAAGCCCCAGGGTGAGGTCCGACTCGTCGCGGGCCCCGGCGATGTCTCGATCTGCAATCTGTGCGTCGCCCTCTGCCAGGAGATCCTGTCCCATCCCGAGGGACCGCCCGAGTCACCCGGGACGCGACTCCAGGCATCAGCGACGCCGAAATAACCTAGGCGGGCCTTCTGCGACGCGGGTCTGCGTTAACTACGTCGGGACTTCTTCGACGCGGGTCTCCGTCCGGGCGCGTTGATCATCGCGTGCAGGCCCGCGCCGGTCGTGAAGCCGGAGGTAGACGATCACCGGGATGGTCAGGAGGATCACGACCAACGCCGTCACCTGTGCCTGCTTGAGCCCGCCCAGGATCACGATGTTGTCGCGCAGGAAGAAAATTAAGAACTGACTGACTGAATACAGGACGATATAGATCATCGCCAGCATCCCCTCCGGATGCACCCGTAGCCTGAGGTTCCAGAGAATGAAAAACAGTCCCACGGCGATGAGCAGCTCATAGAGGCTCGCCGGTTGGACCGGGGTGTTCAGGGGACCGAACGTGCTTGGGTTCGTGTACTCGAAGCCCCAGCCGTTGGTCTTGTAGCCGACGATGTCGCCGTTGATGATGTTCCCCACGCGGCCGAACGCCTGGCCGACTGTCATGCCGAGCGCCCCGACGTCGAGCAGGCTCCAGAAGGGCAAACGCCAGCGCCAGGCCGAAATCGCCATCGCGAGCGCGCCCCCGAAGATGGCCCCGAAGAAGGCCATGCCGCCTTGCCAGACGGCGATGATCTGAATCGGGTGCTGCACGAAAAACGACGGGTTGTTCTGGACGACGTAGTACAGGCGACCCCCGGCGACGCCGAGGACCGCCGCCAGTAGCGCGACGTTCATCAGCGCCTCGCGGCTGATGCCCCGCCGGGGTGAATCGCGCAGGGCGACCTGGATGCCGGCGTAGAGCCCGACGGCGATCATAATCCCGTACCAGTGGACCTTGAGGCCGCCGATCGTGAAGAGCACGGGATCGAGCCCGATCTTGATCAGCACCAACCCAGTTTAAACGGGATTTCATGCCCCCTCCCCAACCCTCCGCCAAGGCGGAGGGAGACGGTGCCGCCGACCCTCCCCCAAGGCGGAGGGAGAGGCCGCGCTAATGTGACTTGCAGTGGCAGATCGGGCCTCGTTCACGGACGAAGTCAAGGCGGAGCTGGCCAACGTGCACCCGGCGCGGCCGTGCTGCCGCGAAGCCGAGCTCTATGCGATCGTGACGGCGCTCGCCGGGGAGCCTGAGGGCCCGGTCCTGACGGTCCGGGTGCCGCGCAATGCGGTCGCCCGCAAGCTCGTTCAGCTGGCGCGGGCCACCGGCGGAACGGTCACCGATGTCGTCAAGGGCCCGACGGAGAAGCGACCCAGCTATCGACTTCGTTTGACGCTGCCTGCCGGGCGCGGCTCCACGGACTCCTGCTGTGCCCGGGCCACGCTGCGCGGGACCTTCCTCGCCCGTGGAGTGATCGGGAACCCGGCGGACGCGTATCACCTCGAAATGACCGTTCCCCCTGGCGCGGGCGCCCGCGTCTCGACCGCCGCCGAGCGCGCCGGCATTCCATTGCGGCGGGGCACCCGGCGTGGACAGACGATCTACTACCTGAAGGGCGCGGAACCGATCTCTGCTCTCCTGGGGCTGCTTGGTGCTAATCGGGCCGTGATGCGGTTCGAGAACGATCGGATTTTCAGGGACATGCGCAGCCAGGCCAACCGGCGCGTCAACAGTGAAACGGCCAACCTCGACAAGCGATTGCGGGCCGCGCTGCAGCAGGTCGACGCGATCCGCCGCCTCAAGGCACGCGACGCGCGCCTGAGCGCGCTCCCGCCCGCCCTCCGTGACGTCGCGGAGCTTCGCCTCGCGCATCCCCAGGCGGGCCTGCTGGAGCTCGCCGGCCATGCCCACCTGAGCAAGTCGGCCGTGGCCAACCGGCTCCGGCGCCTGCTGGACCGCGCAAATGAAACCGGCCCAAATGGTCTAATAGCGTGAGTTACCGCGAGGGGAGGTTCGCATGCCGGTCAAAGTAGGAATCAATGGCTTCGGCCGCATCGGCCGGAACGTCTACCGCGCGGCCAGGGGCCGCAAAGACCTCGAGATCGTGGCCGTCAACGACATCACGGACACGCAGACGCTGGCCCATCTGCTCAAGTACGACTCAATCATGGGGAACTACGATGGGACCGTCCGGGCGGACGGCGATCACCTGGTAGTCGACTCGCACCGGGTCAAGGTCTTTGCCGAGCGGGATCCTGGCAACCTGCCCTGGAAGGACCTGGGCATCGATCTCGTGATCGAGTCCACCGGGCTCTTCACCGACGGCACCAAAGCCAAGGTCCATATCGAGCGGGGCGGCGCCAGGAAAGTCATCATCTCGGCCCCGGCCAAGAACGAGGACATCACGATCGTCCTCGGCGTCAACGGCGAGAAGTACGACCCCCGGCAGCATCACGTGGTCAGCAATGCCTCGTGCACGACGAACTGTCTGGCCCCGGTGGCGAAAGTCCTGCACGAGAGTTTTGGCATCGAGGCCGGCCTGATGACGACGGTGCACTCCTACACGAGCGACCAGCGGCTGCTCGACGCGCCGCATAAAGATCTCCGCAGGGCGCGCGCCGCGACACTCTCCGTGATTCCGACCAGCACCGGCGCGGCCTCAGCGATGGCGCTCGTCATGCCCGAGCTCAAGGGCAAGTTCCATGGGATGTCGCTCCGGGTGCCGACGCCTGATGTCTCGCTGGTAGATCTGACCGCGATGTTCCGGGATCCCGTGTCCGTCGATACGATCAATGAAGCGTTGCGCGAGGCCGCGGCGAGCGACCTGAAAGGGATCCTGACGGTCACCGACGAGCAGCTCGTCTCCAGCGACTTCAAGGGTGACCCGCACTCGTCGATCGTCGACGCCGAGCTGACCATGGTGGTCGGCAATCGAAGCGGCAAGGTCTTTTCCTGGTACGACAATGAGTGGGGATACTCCTGCCGGGTTGTCGATCTGGCCGTCTTCATGGGCGACCGGCTGAACTGACTACGGACATGCGGGAGAACCCGCAACCCCAATCGACAGAAACCGCCTGGCGAAAGGCCACCATCCGGGACGTCGACGTCAGCGGGAAACGAGTCCTCACGCGGGTGGACTTCAACGTCCCGATGGATCAGGGCCGCATCGTCGACGACACCCGGATCCGGGAAGCGATCCCCACGATCCGGGAGCTGGCCGAGCGTGGCGCGCGGGTGATCCTGATCACGCACCTGGGCCGTCCCGATGGCCAGGTCGACGATGGGGCGCGAACGACGCCGGTGGCAGAGCGTCTCAGCAAGCTCCTGGGCAAGCCGGTGCGGCATCTTGATGATTGTGTCGGCCCCGAAGTCGAATCGACCGTCAACGCGATGAAGCCCGGTGAGATCGTCATGCTCGAGAACGTCCGCTTTCACTCGGGCGAAACGAAGAACGACCCGGCCTTTGCCCGGCAACTGGCCGCGCTCGGCGACCTGTATGTGAACGATGCGTTTGGAACCGCGCACCGCGCGCACGCCTCCACGGCCGGGATCGCCGAGTTCCTCCCTGCCGTGGCGGGCCTGCTGATGGAACGGGAGATCACGACCCTGGGGCGGATCATGACCGACCCGCCGCACCCGCTGGTCGCGATCATCGGCGGGTCCAAGATCTCGACCAAGATTGGCGTCATCCGCAGCCTGCTACAACGTGTCGACCGGCTGTGCATCGGCGGGGCGATGGCCTGCACCTTCTTCAAGGCCAAGGGCCTTGAGATGGGTCGCTCGCTGGTCGAAGACGACCAGCTCGAGGTTGCCCGCGGACTGATCTCCGAAAGCTCCGGGAGTCGCGGGACGCTGGTCCTGCCGCTCGACGCCGTGGTCGCGGCGGAAGCCAAGGCGGGCGTGGCCGTAAGGACCGTCGGTGTCAATTCGGTCCCGAACGACCTGCGGGTCCTCGATGTCGGGCCCATGACCGTCGAGCGCTTCCTGCAGGCCTGCGACGGCGCGGCCGCGGTGGTCTGGAACGGGCCCTTGGGCGTTTACGAAGTCCCGCCCTTCGATCACGGCACGGATGCGCTGGCGCAGGGCCTGGCAGGGAGCGATGCCCAGACCATCATCGGGGGTGGGGACCTGGTCGCCGCGCTCCAGAAACAGGGCCTTGCCCAAAAAATGTCATTTATTTCAACCGGCGGTGGCGCGACGCTCGAGTTTCTCGAGGGAAAGCGCCTGCCCGGCATTGCCGTGCTGCGTGATGCGGGCCATGCGTAGGCCGCTCCTCGCCGGCAACTGGAAGATGCACTTCACCGTCCCCGAGGGGTTGCAGCATGCCCTGCGGCTCCGGGAGGACCTGGCGCCCTTCGCCGGCGTCATCGACCTGGTGGTGCTGCCGCCGGCCGTCATGCTCTGGGAGGTGGCGAATGCCCTGCGTGGCAGTCCAGTCGCGGTGGGCGCCCAGAATGCCGGCTGGGCCGACCAGGGCCCGTTCACCGGCGAGATCTCGCCGCGAATGCTGGCGGGCTGGTGCGGGTATCTCTTGATTGGCCACTCAGAGCGTCGCCAGCTCTTCGGCGAGACCGACGAAGAATTGAACCGAAAGCTGGCCGCGGCCTTCCGGCACAAACTAAAAGTCATTCTGGCCGTGGGCGAGACCCTCGAGGAGTACGAGGCCGGGCGCACCGCCGAGGTCATCACCCGCCAGGTCAGCGCGGCGCTTTACGGAGTCGAGGCGGCGCGCGCGACGGACCTGAGCATCGCCTACGAACCGGTGTGGGCGATCGGCACCGGCAAGGCGGCCACGCCCGAGTACGCCAACCGGACGAT
The DNA here is from genome assembly GCA_036732165.1 of Candidatus Dormiibacterota bacterium. Lineage (GTDB taxonomy): Bacteria > Chloroflexota > Dormibacteria > CF-121 > CF-121 > JALYYC01. The sequence continues at coordinate 11,847 of DAINCX010000039.1, forward strand.
GGGCCTGATCCGGGAACTCCTGGCCGGCCCGTTCGGCGATCAGTCGGAGGCCATGCGAATTATTTATGGCGGCAGCGTGACGCCCGCCAACGCCCGCAGCCTGATGGAGCAACCGGAGATCGACGGTGCCCTGGTCGGCGGAGCGAGCCTGAAGGCCGACGATTTCACCCGGATTGCCCAGGCGACGGCGGAGGTGGCCCTCCCGCGGCAGCGGTGAGCGAACCGCCGGGGCAGGCGATCGTCCTCGTCATCATCGATGGCTGGGGCTACCGCGAGGAGGCCGCCGGCAATGCCATCGCCGCCGCCCGGACCCCGAACTGGGAGGCGCTCTGGAAACGCTGGCCGCATACAACGCTCATTGCCGCGGGCGAGCCGGTCGGATTGCCCGAGGGCCAGCAGGGGAACTCCGAGGTCGGGCATCTGAACATCGGCGCCGGCCGGATCGTCTACCAGGACCTGACCCGAATCAACCTGAGCATCAAGGACGGCAGCTTCAAAAGCAATCGTGTCTTGCTCGAGGCCATGCGGGCGGCGGCTGGCGGCCATGTGTTGCACCTGATGGGGCTCGTGTCGCCCGGCGGCGTGCACAGCGCCAGTGAGCATCTCTATGCCTTACTCGAGATGGCGAAGCAGGCCGGCGTGCGGGACGTGTACGTCCACGTGTTTACCGACGGGCGCGACGAGCCGCCCACCAGCGCCGCCGGCTACGTGCGCGATCTGGTCGTCCAGCTCAAGCGGATCGGGGTTGGACGGATCGCTACCGTGAGCGGCCGCTACTTCGCCATGGACCGGGACAAGCGCTGGGATCGCACCGAGCGCGCCTACCGGGCAATCGTCGAGGGCGATGGGCCTACCGCGTCCGACCCCGTCGATTTCATCAAGAGCAGCTACGCCGCGGGGAAGACGGACGAGTTTCTCGAGCCCACGCGGATCGTCCCGCCTGGTGGCGAAGCGCCGCCGCCGCTTCGGGACGGGGATAGCGTGATCTTCTTCAACTTCCGCCCGGATCGGGCCCGGCAGCTCAGTCACGCCATCGCCGATCGAGACTGGCCGCACTTTCGGCGAGCCGGGCCGCCGAAGCCCCAGCACTTCGTCACGTTCACCGAGTACGAAAAGGGCCTCGACGCCGAGGTCGCGTTCACCGACGAGCCGCTGGCCGCCTGCCTGGCGGAGGTGATCGCCGACCAGGGCCGCACGCAGTTCCACACCGCCGAGACCGAGAAGTACGCCCACGTTACGTACTTTCTCAATGGCGGGCGGGAGTCAGCGTTCCCAGGCGAGGAGCGATTGCTGGTGCCGTCGCCCCGGGTCGCGACCTATGACCAGCAGCCCGAAATGAGCGCCGCACCGGTCGCGGACGCCGTGGTCGACCGGATCAAGGCCAAAGACGATGCCCTGCTCGTGGTGAACTTCGCAAACCCGGACATGGTGGGGCACACCGGCGTGTTCCCGGCCGCAGTCCGCGCGGTCGAGGTCGTGGACGAGGTACTGGCCCGCATCGCCGAGACCGCGCTGAAGGCCGACCGGATCCTGGCCATCACCGCCGACCATGGGAATGCCGAGCTGAAGGTCGACCCGACGTCGGGGGCGCCCCTGACCGCCCACACGACCAGCCCGGTCCCGCTGATCGTCGCCGGGGCGCGCGGGCTGACCCGGCTCCGAGGCGGTGGCAAGCTCGCCGACATCGCGCCCACCCTGCTTCGCCTCGCCGGGATCCCAGTCCCCAAGGCGATGACCGGCGAAGACCTAGGGGCCTGACATCTCGACCCAGTCCTGATCCGCCCGACTGAGGAAGACCCGGGCCAGGCCGGTGTCCTGGACCAGCAGGTCGAGCTCGTGGTTCCGGCTGAACCCGGAACGGGTCCAGTTGCAGCTGCCGAACAACACGAGGCTGCCGTCGATGATCCCGAGCTTGGCGTGCAGCAATTCACCGCCGGCCGGCGTGAAGAATCGCACCTGCGCCCCAGCGGACATCAATACGGTCCTCGCGTCGACGTTCTGGGATTGGCTCGGCTCGAGCAGGACGCGGATCGCGACCCCCCGGTGGCGCGCCGCGGTGAGCGACTCGAGGACCAGCCGGTCGCTGAGATCGAACATCTCCATCACGATGGAGCGGCGTGCGGCGTCGATCGCGGCGAGCGCGGCATTGCGGATGGCCTCGCCGGGGCGCGTCACGAGGACCTGGATCGCGGCATCGGCGGCGGGAGCGGGGATGGTCCCGGCCCGGCCGGCGATCGCCAGGTCCTGGGCGAAGACCCGCTCCAGGTTGACCACGACCGGCCCCTGGGCCAGAACGTCGAAGTCATGGTTCGCCACCGATTGGCGGCCCCAGTTGATGCCGCCGACGATCGCGCGTTCGCCGTCGACGATGAGCAGCTTGACGTGGTCGATGGTGCGCGGCTCGATCGGAAAGGCGATGACCGGGATCCCGGCCTGCTGCAACTCCGCCCAGATGGCCCGGCTGCTTCGCTCGGAGGGGTCCATGATCGTCGTCACCGCGACGCCCCGGGCGGCCGCCTGGACGATGACCTGGGCGAGGTCTACCCGCTGGAACTCATACATCTCGAGCTGGATGGACCGGCGTGCCCCGGCCAGCTCGCGGCCGATCGCGGCAAACGCGCTCGGGCCGTCCGGGAGGGGGAGGAGCGAATCCGCGCCGAGGCGGATGGGAACGGTCGCCGCCGGTACGGGCTGCACCCGGGCATTGGTCGCCAGCATTGTGGCCTGTGTACGGCCCGGCGCACAGGACGCAACCAGCAGGGCCAGGAGGAGGGGCGCCAGGAGGCCGCGGGCCGGGCCGTACACAGGCATAGAATAATACAGTTTTGTATATTTGTCAAGACGAACAGACCGCGGGCACTCTGGCGAAGTGGCTGTATAATTCAGCGGCTCTCACCATGCGGACATTCCTCGGCATCGTCGAACTCGGGCTGGCCATGCTCGTCATGCTGGGCATCCTGCTGCAGACGCCCAAGGCGAGCGGGCTGGGCGGCACCATCGGGGGCGGCGGGGGAGACTCTGGGGGCGGCTATCGCACCAAGCGCGGCCTGGAAAAGAACCTCTTTTACGCCACGATCGGGCTCGTCGTCCTGTTCGTGGCGGTGTCGGTCGCCTACATCCGATCTTGATCCGCCGCGGGCTCCTCACCTTTGGGGTGGGCGTGCCGTTGGCGATCCTCCTGGTCATCCTGACCCTCGTCTTCCGCAACGTCATCCTGGCTCCCGAAACCGCCCGCCCTGGCGGCATCTATACCGAAGGAATCGTCGGCCCGCTCGGCCCGCTCAACCCGCTGTTCGGCGGGGCGGCGGCCGGGTCGAACGACCTGGACGCCCTGCTCTTCGAGCCACTCGTGCGCGTGCTGCCGAACGGCTCGGTGCAGGGCCTGCTGGCGTCCCACTGGGACGTCAGCCCTGACCAGCGAAGCTACACCTTCACCCTCCGAAGCAACGCCCGCTGGTCGGATGGCAGCCCGCTGGCGGCCGATGACGTCGTCTTCACGGTCAGGACGGTCCAGGACCCGCAGTTTCCCGGCGCGCTCCTGAACCAGAGCTGGAAGGACATCATCGCGACCCCGATCGACAGCGCGCATGTCAGATTCGCGCTGCCCGGCCACAACGCCGGCTTCCTGGCCAACCTCGAGCTGCTCGATATCGTGCCGTCCCACCTCCTGGCGGGAAAGTCGATGGCGGAGCTGGCGTCCGCGTCGCCCAACATCAATCCGGTGGGCACGGGGCCGTTTCGGCTGACCACCCAGCTGCCGGACCGGATCCAGCTGGAACGGAACCCGTTTGCCTGGCGCAAGCCGTGGCTCGACTCGATGACCGTGCGGAGCTTCCCCACCCAGCAGGCAGCCCTCGATGCGCTCGACCGCGCCCAGATCGACGGGATGTCGAACCTGTCCCCGGGGGCGGTGGCGCGGGAGGCCCCGAAGCACCAGACGGCGATCCTGACAGCGGCCACGTATCAATACGGCGAGCTGCTGCTGAACCTGAAGCCCGACGAGCCCTTCTTCCAGGACAAGCAGGTCCGCCGCGGGATCGCGATGGCCATTGACCGTGCGGCCATCATCCGGGATGTGCTCGGAGGCCAGGCGACCGTGGCCGACGGCCCGATTCCCCGCTCGATCGGTTGGGCCTATGACGCCAACGCGAAAGCTCCGACCTACGACGCGGCGGGCGCCGTGAAACTGCTGGACGCGGCCGGCTGGCCGGTGGTCGCGGGAACCCGGACCAAGGCCGGCACGCCGCTCGCTTTTCAGCTCACGGTCTCACAGGACGTGCCACCCTATCAAAAGGTGGCGGAGACGATCGCCAGCCAGCTCGGCGCCGTCGGCATCCGGGTCGATGTGCACCCGGTCACGACCGCGGCCCTGATCCACGACTACTTGAACCCGCGGACCTTCGACATGGCCCTGACGGCCTTCGACAACGGGCCCGACCCCGACGTCTACACCTTCTGGCATTCGTCCCAGACCCATGCGGGAGGCTTCAATTTCTCCTCCATGAAGAGGAACGTCTTCATGGACCAGGACCTCGAGGATGGCCGGGCGACACTCAACCTGGCGGCCCGCGCCAAGGCCTACTACGATTTCCAGGAACTCTTCGCCCAGGAGGTACCGGCCATCTACCTGTATAGCCCGCGCTATGCCCTGGCGATCAACCGCCGGATCCATGGCGTCCACCTCGACTCGGCCATCGAGCCGCAGGAACGTTTCGCGTACATCAACGAATGGTATGTCGAGGTCGGCCGGTGAGCTGGTGTGCGGCTGAGAGGACTTGAACCTCCAAGAGCTTGCGCTCACCAGGCCCTGAACCTGGCGTGTTTACCGATTTCACCACAGCCGCGTCGAATTACAGATTCTGCCACAGGCGCGGGTGACCCGGGCGGGGCGGCCTGAGTGTCCCTGCAGGAGATGAGCCCGGCCGAGCGCGTCTTCATCCGCCGGCAGCTCTCCAGCCCCATGCGGATCCAGGAGTACCTGGACGACCTCCGGTACAACACCGAGGCCGACGGGGAGACCTTCCGATCACCCCGCCGGATACTTCGAGACCAGACGGCCAACTGCATCGAGGGTGCCGTCCTGGCCGCGGCGGCGCTTCGGGTCCAGGGCGGGCCCCCGCTGATCATGGACCTGACCGCGGTGCACGATGAAGACCACGTCCTGGCGGTCTTCCGGCGCGACAGCCACTGGGGCGCGATCGGGACCAGCAAGTTCACCGGCCTTCGCTACCGCGAGCCGGTGTACCGCACGCTGCGCGAGCTGGCGATGTCCTACTTCGAGCATTACTTCAATCTGGCGGGCGAGCGCACGCTCCGCGGCTATGGGCGCCCGGTGAACCTGGCCCGCTTCGACCGGCTCCACTGGATGACCACCGAAGTCGACCTCTGGCCGATTGCGACCCACCTCGAGCAGATCCCGCACGTGCCCCTGCTTGGCCCTTCCATGGCCAGGCGGCTGGGCCCCCTCGATGCCCGATTGAAGGCCGCCGGACTCAGCCATCATCCCACCGCCCGAAAGTGGAGCCAACGTTGACATTGCTGATAACACTTGTTAAATTAGCGAAACTATCACTCAACCTCGCGGACGGGCCGTGAGCAGGCGACGTAGGAGGAAGGGATGCGGAAGCCAAATACCGAGCCGGATATTCCTTTGGAGGCCGTGCAGGCGCTTCTCACGCGGGTGATCTGGCAAGCCGTCGCGGACATCGGCCTCCCCGCCTTCCGGGACGAGGCCGACCGGTTCTTTGCCGGAAACACCTTCGACGAGTACTGCGACATCCTGGGCTGGAACGTGCGGCGTGCCCGCGCCAGCCTGGATCGCTTCGTCAACAGCGGGGCCCGCATCTCCGGGAACCACCTGATGACCCCGGCCGAGCTTGACAGCGCGCCCCGGGCCCAGGCGGTCGCCAGCTAGCCCTGCCCGATCCGATTCCGCGGCCGACCTCGCGTTAATACCGTTCTAACCTGAACCTGCTACGTTTGGCCCTAGCCAAAAGTACCTGGACTGCCGGTACACTGGAACGAGATCCATGAACCTCCTCCTGGTCGAGGACGAGCGCAAACTCTCAACGCTGCTCAAGCAGCTGCTGGAGGACGAGCGCTACGCCGTGGATATCGCCGCCGACGGGGAGCGGGCCCAGGTCCTGGCGGAGACGGCTCGCTACGACGCCATCATCCTGGACCTGATGATCCCCAAGAAGGACGGCATGGAGGTCTGCCGATGGCTGCGCCAGAACCGCATCCAGACGCCCGTGATCATGCTCACGGCACGCGGGCAGATCCATGACCGGGTGGCGGGACTGGATGCCGGCGCCGACGATTACCTGCCCAAACCGTTTGCGTTTGAAGAGCTGCTGGCGCGGCTTCGGGCCCTGATGCGGCGGGACCAGAAGAACGGCCACGCCAACCGGTTGCAGGTCGCCGACCTGGTGCTGGACCTCAAAACCCACCAGGTTCGACGCGCCGATACGCCGATCGATCTCACCGCCCGCGAGTTCGCGCTGCTCGAGTTCCTGATGCGCCATCCCAACCAGGTGCTGACCCAGGCCCAGATCGCCGAGCGCGTCTGGGATTACAACTTCGAAGGCACCACGAACCGGGTCGCTGTTTATATCTCGTATCTGCGCGACAAGATCGATGAGGGCCGCTCCCCGAAGCTGATCCAGACCGTGTACGGCGTCGGTTACCGGCTGTCGGGATGATGTTCCGCGGGGCGCTGGTGCGCCTGGCGGCCCAGTACTTCGTCCTGCTCGTCCTGATCCTGGGATTCTTCAACCTGCTCGTCTACTTCACGGTCTCTGATGCGCTGCACTCGCGCGTGCAGCAGGACCTGCAGAGCTCGATCCGCCTGGCGCGCTCCGCCCTCACGGTCACCGGGGACACGATCAGCGCCAACACGCAGGTGCTCGCGGACCCGACCCTGGCCGACACCTTCGTCCAGGTGCAGCAGATCAATAGCCGCCAGCTCGTCAACCCGGCATCCGCCCAGACCGCGATCTTTTCCAGCCCGGCCCTGAATGGGCCGGTGACCTACGCCAAGGACGGCCAGTCCTTCGAGACCCAGGTGGCAACCGCCAAGGACCTCTTCATCGTGTCGAGCGCGCCGATCAAGAACAAAGCGAACAAGGTGGTCGGCGTGCTCCAGGTCGCCCAGCCGGTCTCCTGGGTTGGCGACGCGCTGGCGCGTCTCGAGCGCCAGCTCATCCTGGCGTCGATCGTGGCGCTGGTCCTGGGGGC
>DAINCX010000040.1:0-18687 GCA_036732165.1 Candidatus Dormiibacterota bacterium
GGCGGGTCGGCGAGCCCGCAATTCGGCCAGCTCGAGCTTGAGCGCCTCGAAGCCGGCGGCGGTCATCGGGATCGGCGCGCCCCGTTCCTGTGCCATCCCCGCAGTTTACGAGCGCGCCAGCCAACCGGGTCGTCTTCAGGCGCTGCCCGGGGCTGCCGCCAGGGGCTGCCGCCCGGCCTTTCTTTGTGCCCGCCAATCGACCGATACCGTAGCCTTTCTACGGCTCAGTTCGTTTCCTAACCGCGAGCCTGGCGGGCCCTCATTGTTCTCTTAAGACCAACCATGCATGATGCTGACGTCCCGATGTACCAGGCCGGAGTTGCAAGGCGGAAGCGAGCCTCTCGTTTGCGTCCTGTGCGGCTGACCATCCTCGTCCTGGCCGCGTTGATCCTGTCGAGCGGAGTCGGCGCCCTGGCCTACTTCTTTCCCGTGCTGGCCGCCGGCGTCGGGCAGACCGGGCAAAAAGTGAACGTCCCCCTGGTTCCGGGCCTGAAGGCCACCGCGACCCCGGTCGCCGCCCCGGGCGCGCCGTTTACCGTCCTGCTGCTGGGTTCCGACGACGACTCGAAGTTCAGTGCCGACCATGTGCTCACCCAGTCGATGATCCTGGTCCGCGTCAACCCCGGCAGCAAGCAGGTCACGATGCTGTCGATCCCGCGGGACCTGTGGGTGCCGCTCTCGACCGGGGGCACCGACAAGATCGATAAAGCCTATTCGTACGGTCGCGCGAGCGCCGCAATCGCCACCGTGCAGCGCAACTTCGGGGTGCACATCGATGATTACGCCTGGATCGGCCTCAAGGGGCTCATCCGGCTGATCGACCAACTTGGCGGCGTCGACGTCTACGTCACGAATCCCGTGCTCGACGACTTCTACCCCAACGACATCGACGTGAAATATCTGTACGGCTACACGCGCGTGGCCGTGCTCCCTGGCGCGCAACACCTCGACGGCAGCCATGCGCTGCAATGGGTTCGCTCGAGACACGACGACGTGAACGGGGACTTCGGACGGTCGCAGCGGCAGCAGCAGGTCCTGCTGGCGATCCGCGCCAAGGCGACCACGCTGAATGCCGCCAACCTGCCCGACATCGTGGCCGCGATGGCGGGGGAGTTCAAGACCAGCATGAGCCTGGCACGGATTCGCGCCCTGCTCGGGGTCGCCAGCGGCTTCAATCCGGCGAACATCAAGCAGATCGTGCTGCTGCCGCCGACGTACACGAGCTATGGCTTTATCGGCGCCCAGTCCGTGGTCCTGCCGCACTGGGCCGAGATCCTTCCCCTGGTTCGGGCGAACTTCCCATGATGCGGCGGCTGGCGATGCTGCTGTTCATTCCCCTGATGCTGGTGGTCGCCTCGGGCACGTATCTGTATCTGGGCTCCCTCAAGAGCAAGGTCGTCAAGGAAGGGGCCAAGCTCCCCACCGTCGTCAAACCGAAGTTCGAGCTGCCGGGGACGATGTACGTGGTCCAGGCGGGCGCGCTCTTCAAGCTGGAAAAGGGCGTCTTCACCCAGGTGGCATCCGGCAACTGGGCGCAGCCAACCATCACGCCCGACCACAGCAAGCTGGTCGCCGTGCAACGCAGCGATCAGTCCAGCGATCTGTACCTGCTCGATCTGAACGGCCACATCATCAAGCAGCTCACCCACGATGGCGCCCGCATCATCGATGCCAACCACTGGGCTTTCTATCCGCGGGTGAGCGCGGATTCGTCGTCCGTGATGTACAGCTACGACAGCCCGAAGTACGGGTTCCAGGTCGACTTTTCGATCTGGAGCATGCCGCTCAACGGCACGCAGGCCCAGGCGCGCCGCCGCACGACGCCGAACGACCACACCGGGGGCGACGTCAACCCCATCCCGCTTGCCGGGACCGCCGTGCTCTATGTCAAGCATTCGAATGACGCCACCGGGGTCCGCTCGCAGATCTGGTACCAGCCTCGATCGGGATTTCTCGGCTCTGCGCTGACCAGCGCGGCCGATGACTGCGGCCAGCCTGCACTCTCGCCGGACCACAGCCAGCTGGCCATGATCTGCACCGGCGGCACGCAGAGCACGCGCCTGGAGGTCGCGCCCTTCAATGGCACGACGCTCGGGACACCGCGCGTGCTCATCGGCGGAGGCCTGATCGCGCAGCCGACCTGGTCGCCGGACGGGGCCGGGCTCGCGTACTTTGCCCCGGCGGGGATCGTCGGCCATTTCGAGCTCTGGTGGGTCCCGGTCGGCACCGTCGTGCCGGTCACGACACCCAAGCCGACTCCGAAGCCGACCGCGTCAGCCACCCGGGCGAGTACGGCGACGGCAACGCCCGCGGTTTCCACCACGGCGGCGCCGATCGTGCCGCTCCAGGTCACGACGGGCCTGGACCTGACCGCGACCTCGGCCCCCACCTGGTACTAGAGCACGACATCTCCGTCAGGCCTGGGAGCTAGGGCACAACGTCTCCCTCCGCCTTTGGGGGAGGGGCGGGGAGGGGGTCGGACAGTTCCTCTCGTTGAACTTTGCGCGCCTTCTCGAAGCATGACCGGCAGAGACGGAGCTGGGTCAGCGGACCGCCCTCGGCGAACACACGCCGGCCGCAGTGTTGACAGATGAACTGGCTCCGCCTCGCCATCAGGTCCAGTATCGCAAGCGTTGAAATCCTGAGCTAAGCTGATGGCGGATCCCTTGAGGAAGGCACTCGGGCAACCGCTGACCTGGCTGGCGGCATCGTCGACCGCCGCGCTGATCATGGTGGCGCTCTTCGTCATCAAGATGGTCTCCCTGCACGCCTCGCCGCAGGCAGCGCCGGCGCCTTCCAGCGCGTTCATCGCCGACATCGTCATGCCACCGAAGAGCAGCCCGGCGCCCGACTTCAGCCTGCGCGACCAGGCCGGCCAGCCGATTTCCGTGGCGTCGTTGCGGGGCAAGGTCCTCGCGATCACGTTTCTTGATTCCCATTGCAAGCAGCTCTGTCCGCTGGAAGGGGATCAGCTGGCGCAGGTGCAACGCTCGGTCGGGAAAGGGGTCGCGCTGTCGCTGCTGGTCGTCAGTGTCGCGCCGGCGACCGATACGCCCGCCAGCGAGCTGGCCTTCGCCACGGAGCATCACTGGAGTGGCGACTGGCACTGGGTCAGTGGCGGCGCGGACCAGCTCGCCGCGGTCTGGAAGGCGTACAGCATCGCCGTCCAACCGACACCGGACGATATCCTCCACAGCGCCGTCCTGTACCTGGTCGACAGAAGTGGCTATATGCGAGCCGGCTTTGCGGCTGGATTGGAGCCGGGCCGCGTGGCGCAGGACGTCCGGATCCTGGCGGCGCACTCCAGCTAGGGCTCGCTTCCGGCGGTGCTATTGTGGGAACCGAAAGGGGAATGACCGCGCGCACTCCGGGGGCAGGCTGGGTCAACTCGCTGCTCGGCGTCGACGTGTCGTCGGTGCCGGGGTCGACGTCGCGCGGCCGGATCCTGGTGATCGACGATGAGCCAGGCATTCTCGGCTTCATCTCCCGAGGCCTGCGGGGCGAGGGGTACGCCGTCGAGCCGGCCGCCGATGGCGTTGCCGGTCTCGAGGCGAGCCTGCACGGATCGTACGACCTGGTCATTCTGGATCTTCTGCTCCCCGGCATGGGCGGCATGGACGTGCTCCGACGCTTGATGGCGCGAAAGCCGGATCAGCGGGTGATCGTGCTGTCCGCGTTGAGCGACACACCTTCAAAGGTGACGTCCCTGGAGCTGGGCGCCGAGGATTACCTTGCCAAGCCGTTCTCGTTCGACGAGCTGTTGGCCCGAATCCGGGCCCGCCTGCGGGACGGGCGGCCTACACCCGTCACGCTCGCCGCCGAGGGATTCACCATGGACCTCATCCGCCGCGAGGTCACGGGTGACTTCGGCCGGGTACTACTCGCCGAGCGCGAGTTCCTCCTGCTCCGCGAGCTGATGGGCGCCGCCGGGACGACGGTCCTGAAAGAGCACCTGCTGGCGTCAGTCTGGGGATACCATTTCGATCCCGGCTCGAACGTGGTTGACGTCTATGTGCGCCGCCTGCGGGCCAAGCTGGGGACCGACTCGATCAAGACGGTGCGGGGAGAAGGGTATCGGGTCGATGCGGCCTGACCGACGGACCTGGCCGACCCGACGGTTTGCCTGGATCGACGTCGCATGGGCGGGATTCGCGGTTGCCAACCTGGTGGCGATCGTCCTCATCCCGGACTGGGAGACGGTGCCCTTTCATTTCATCTGGGTCAGCCTAACGATCCTGTATGGGTTTCGGGTGTGGGGCCTGCGGCCGACGGCCTGGGTCGTGGCCGTCATCATCGTGGCGACCGGCGCCGGAATTGTAGATGACATCATCCGAGGCGCTCAGCCCCTCGACGAGCTGACCGAGGTCCCGCTGATGTCGGCCATGTTCTTTGCCATGGTCTGGCACGCGCGGCGCCGCCTGGCCGTGATGGGCGAGATGCGGAAAGTCTCGGAGGCCAACCTCCGTCTCCTTGAACGCGAGCGTCGCTTTATTCAGAACGCCTCGCATGAGCTGCGCACCCCGATCACGGTCGCGATCGGCCACGCGGAACTGCTGCGGCGGACATCTGACCCCGCCAGCATTGCCCACGATGCGGGCGTCGTCGTTGATGAGCTGATGCGGCTCCGGCGTCTTGCCGAACGACTGCTGCTGCTTGCCGCGGCAGAGGACCCGGACTTCCTTCACAAGCGACCCATCGAGGTCGAGCCGATCCTGGTTCAGGCGCTGCAACGCTGGGCGCCGACCCCGCGGCGCTGGCGGCTTGGTACAACGGATGAGGCCGTGGTCGAGGCGGACGGGGATCGGCTGGCCATGGCGATCGACGCCCTGGTCGAGAATGCGGTCAAGCACACGACGCCGGAGGACTGGATTGAGCTATCGGTCCGGCGCAACCATGGCGTGGAAATCACCGTCGCCGACTCCGGCGTGGGGATCGATGCGACGGACCTGCCCCGGATCTTCGAACGCTTCGAACGGGGCGATAGCAGCCGTCGCCGCGACGGTCACGGCATGGGCCTGGGGCTGGCCATCGTGAAGACCATTGCCGAAGCGCACGGGGGATCGGTTCAGGTTCACAGCGAGCTCAGCCGGGGCAGCCGTTTCGAGATGGTGCTGCCCGAGGCGCGCCCGGCCGGTGGTTACGGGCTGGCCGAGGCGGAGGCCGAGGCGGTCGCGGACTCAGATGGCGAGGCAGCGGGGGCCGGGGTGACCGAAGGCGCGGTGCCGACGGCCGGCGGAGAATTGAAGCCGAACCAGTGAAGGCCCGCCAGGCCGTAGAAGAGTAGGGCGAGGGCGAGAAGGAGGACGACGACCGTGGCGATGACCACGTTGGGGCCGCGACCCTCGGGCTCGGTCTCGACAATCGCCATGGTCGGATTGTGGCACGCCGCGCCAAGCGCAACAACCGGCGCAGGCGTCCTCGGGCCGCTTTCTGACAAAGTTGTAATGCCCGGACCCTTTACCGCGCGTCCGTAGCGCATCACACTAGCAGCGCTGACTGTCCGCACGCGCCTTGGAGAGGAGTGATCGAATGCTAGGCAGGCTGTCAATCGTCGCCGGCGCCGTGATTGCGACAGTGATCGGGGTCGTCGCCTTCGTTGGTTTCTTCATGCTCCAGCGGCCCGGGACGCTCGAAGGCAATACGGCCAACATCCACCTGGAAACGGTGGCCGCGGTGAATCAGGCTCTCGAGTGGCCGCGCCCCAACGACCCGCATCCCGATTGGGTCGGATACCTGCCTACCACCATCCTCAAGGTGCCGGCAAACGCCACCATCAACATGACGATCGACCAGGAGGACGGTGCCTCCGGCCTGCGGAACCCATTCTGGGGAAAGGTTCAAGGGACTGACGGTGGGAAGCTCCACATCACCTACTTCGACGACAAAGGGAACCCACAGGAGGGCGACATGACCTCGATCGATCCAACACAGGCCGCCCACACATTCGCGATCCCGGACCTGGGCGTTTTCGTGCCATTGCTCGGGGTCAACGCGAACGCGCCCGCGGGGAGCACGAACGTCATCACGTTCTCCTTCAAGACCCATGGCCGAGGGATCTATCACTGGCAATGCTTTGTCCCGTGTGCGGCGAAGACAATCTTCAATAACGGCGGTCCCATGCAGACGCTCGGCTACATGGCCGGCGAGTTGATCGTCACCTAGTCATGGGGACCTTCCGCATCGAGCATGCCGACCGACCGCACGCGATTCGCCTCGCCATCATCTGGGTAGTGCTCTCAGTCATCGGCGTCCTGGTGGCCTTGCAGATCCACATTCCGCCGGGTGACCAGTCGATCCAGGGTCTCGACGCGAGCCGGACGATGACCCTCATGACCGCCATGGCGACGCCTGTCTTCATTGGAGTGGTCCTCATGATCATCTACTCGGTGGTGGTCTTCCGACGAACCGGCCCCGAGCTGGTCGACGGGCCACCGATGTTAGGCAATACCCCGGTGCAGGTCGTCTGGATCGGGGTCAGCACCATCATGGTGCTCTTTTTAGCCTTCGTGGGCATTACGACGCTGGCCACCAACTCGTCTGCCCAGACCGTCGCTGCGCAATCCAGCGGCACCGCCGGCGGCGCCGGGTCGGAGTTGCAGGTCCAGGTGATTGCCCAACAGTGGTTCTTCACCTACCGGTACGGGGATTACGGTGGGGTCGAGACAACCCACCTTTACCTTCCGGTAGATCGCCCGGTGGAGCTCCACGTGACGTCGCTCGACCTCATTCATTCGTGGTGGGCATACCAGCTCGGGGTGAAGGCCGATGCCAACCCGGGCGTCGACAACATATTCCACGTGACACCGCAGAAGGAAGGCGGCTTCCAGGTGCGGTGCGCCGAGCTCTGCGGAATCTGGCATGGTGAGATGTCCGATTCTTCCGGGAAGGTCGTCAGCCAGAGCGAGTTTGACACCTGGATCCAGCAGCAGCAGCAGGGCTTCTCAGAGATTCAAAAGGCGGTGCCCAGCTACGCACCGTTCTACTTCCCAGACCCACTGACGAAAGGGAGCTGAGCATGGTAACCGCCAACTTGATGAGCGAGCGACGGTTGACGATTCCAAACAACCTTGTGACGGCAGTCCTCTTCGCTATCCCGGCCTATTTCGCGGGCGTCTGGGTCGGCAACGTGTTCGGCTTGGTCGACGACCAGAACACCGGGGTGATCCTTGGGTACGTCTTCGCCACCGCCGCCTTCCTGATCGGGATCGGCTTCCTGAACTATCCGCTGGCGCGCATCACCGGCGCGCCGGTCACCCCCATCACGGAATCGGACCCCGACCGCGGTCTCGGGCGATACTTCCGGCTCAGCCTCGACCACAAGGTGATCGGTTTGCAATATCTGTTCACCATCCTGGCCATGCTGTTGCTCGGCGGCATCGGCGCCATGATGATCCGGAGCAGCCTGCTGGTGCCCGACTCGAGCATCACGCCACCGGGCCAGTACATCATGCTCATCGGGCTGCACAGCGTGATGATGATCTTTATCACCAGCGCGGTCATCGTCGGACCGTTCGGCAACTACCTGGTCCCCCTGATGATCGGCGCCCGCCGCATGGCCTTCCCCCGCCTCGAGGCGCTCTCCTTCTGGTTGGTGCCGCCGGCGGCGATCATCCTGGCCGTGGCGACGTTCTGGGGTGGCTTTCCAACCGGGTGGACCGGGTACCCGCCGCTGTCAGAGCAGGCGGGGCAGGGCATGGACAGCTATATCGTCGGCTTCGGCCTGATCGCGCTCGCGCTCGTGACCTCCGGGGTGAACATGCTGGCGACCATCATCAGCCTGCGTGCGCCGGGGATGACCTGGACCCGGCTGCCCATCTTCGTCTGGGGGATCTTCACCACGTCGATCCTCGGGATGCTGGCCGCCCCGGTCCTGGCGGCGGCGATCGTGATGCTCGCCATGGACCGTTCGGTGCAGACGTCGTTCTTCTTGAGCTCGAACGGCGGCAGCAACTATCTCTGGCAGAACCTGTTCTGGTTCTTCGGGCACCCCGAAGTCTACATATTTATTTTGCCTGCGTTCGGCATCATCATGGAGATCGTGCCCCACTTCGCCCGCAAGCCGTTGTGGGGCTATCGGACCGCCGTCGTGGGCCTCTTCGGGGTCGCCCTGCTCAGCTGGTTCGTCTGGCAGCATCACCTGTTCGTCAGCGGGATCGCCCCCGTGCTGCGGCCCTTCTACATGCTCTCGACCGAGCTGATCTCCATCCCGACCGGAATTATTTTCCTGGTCGTCCTGGGGACGATGTGGCGGGCGCGTATCTGGTTCTCGGTGCCGATGCTCTTCTGCATGGGCTTCCTGTTCAATTTCTTGATTGGCGGCATCTCGGGCGTCTATCTGTCTGACGTCCCCACCGACGTGACCCTGCACGGCAGCTATTTCTCGATGGCGCACTTCCATTACACGATCATGGGTGGCGAGATCTTCGGCCTGATGGCGGCGGTGTACTACTGGCTGCCGAAGATGACCGGGCGGATGATGAGCCAGACCATCGGACGCCTCCACTTCTGGTGGATGTTCATCGCCTTCAACTCGACGTTTTTCCCGCTGTTTATCATTGGCTTGCTCAACATGCCGCGCCGCGTATCGGCGTACGATCCGGCGCTGCAGGGCCTCAACATCTGGGTCACCATCTCGGCGTTCTTCCTGTTTGGGTCGATGGTGCTCTTCGCCGCCAACTTGGTCTACTCGCTCGCCTTCAGCTCACGGGTGGCGCTGATGAACCCGTGGCATGCCCGCTCGCTCGAGTGGCAGGTTCCGACGCCGGTGCCGGCGCACAACTTTGATCGTGTGCCGTTGATCGTCGCCGGTCCCTATGACTACGGCATGCCCAACGCGCGGCCGGTCGCCGACTTCGGCGGACTGCAGGGGGCAACCAGTGGCGGTTAGAACCCACGGGCGTGACATCCTGCCGGCTGCCGACATCGCCCTGGATGCGAGGGTGGTGGCGGTTGGCGTCTGGCTGTTCCTCGCCGCGAATCTCTTCTTCTTCGCCGGCTGGTACTTCGCGTTCTTCTACCTGCGGGCCCTGAACAACAACCAGGCCTGGATCATTCAGGGGATGACCCGACCCAACAAGGCCTACGGGCTGGTCGTGCTGCTGCTGGCCCTGGCGACCGCCGGCGCCTACTGGCTGGCCTCGCGGCCCCCGGTTCGGCGGGCCACCTTCCAGCTGCTGGGCCCGATCGCGCTCATCCTGGGAATCGCCGTCTGCGCCTTCCAGGGTTATGAGATGTGGCATCTCGGCTTCGGGCTGACTGAGGGCGGCTACCCGAGCGTCTTCAGCGGCTTGACCGGGTCCTGGCTTGTCGAGTTTCTCGTCGCCACCAGTTGGCTCGCGACGGTGGTCGTCCAGGCGCGGCCCGCTGGCGACACCATGGTTCGCCCGCAGTCGGCGGCCGCCTTCAGCTGGATTCTCGTCTTCCTGGCCGGCGCCGCCGTCATCAACTTCCTGCTGCTGTACCTCGTCGCGTAGGGGCGCCCATGGTTTCGGGCCTGAGCTGGTTGAACCCGCTGACCTGGCCCATCGAGCCGTTCGTGCTGCTCGGCGTCGAGCTTGCGGCAATTTTGTATTTATGGGGCGCCCGCCGAAAGCCCGGCCAGAAGCTCCCTCTCCCCCGCGGGGGGAGGGTTGGGGTCGGGGCCCGGAACGCCGCCCGCTGGCGCGCGGTCGCTTTCTGGTCCGGCCTGGCTTCGATCCTGCTGGCCCTCGACACGCCGCTCGAGTCGCTCGCCCGGCAGTTGTTCTGGGCGCACATGACGCAGCATTTACTACTGATCATGGTGGCCGCGCCCTTGCTCGTTCTGGGCGCGCCCTGGTTGCAGATCTGGCGGGGTCTACCGCTCGCGATCCGCCGGCCCCTGGCCAGAACGATCGTCAAGCACCCCGCCCTCAAGATTCCACGAAAGGTTCTCGCCTGGCTTACGGCCCCGATCGGCGCCTGGGTGATCTCGAGCGGCAACCTGTGGTTCTGGCACTGGCCGGCCGCGTACGACCTGACGTTACGTAACCACGCGGTCCATCACCTCGAGCACGGTCTCTTTTTGGGACTCGGCATTCTCTTTTGGGCCCAGGTGATCGACGCGTACCCCTTCCGCGCGCGCCTCTCCCAGTTCAAGCGCGTCGTGTACGTCTTCACCGCGACGATCCAGGCCTGGGGTCTCGCCGCCCTGCTCGCCTTCGCGACCGCGCCGTTTTATGCCTACGCGTCGATGTCATCGCGTCCCGGCGGCATCTCAGCTCTGACCGACCAGGTGTTTGGCGGCGGCATCATGTGGGTGCCCGGGTCGATCACGTACTCGATCGTATTTATCGTCTGCCTGTCGCTGTGGTTCCGCGACGAGGACCAGCGCGCCGCTGCCTACAGCCGGCCGCAGATCGGGGTTACCGCCAAGTGATCGCCGACGCCCAGGCCGTCCTGGTCCCGACGGCGCCTTCCCGCTGGCGAGTCACCCGTGGGGTCGTCGCCGACTATGTCAGCCTTGCCAAGCCGCGCATCATGCTGCTGCTGCTCATCACCGAATTCACGGCGATGATCACGGCGGCCAGGGGCTTTCCCGGGACCGGACTTTCGCTGGCCGCCCTGGTGGGCGGCGCCTGCTCGGCCGGTGGGGCGAGCGCGATCAACTGCTGGTTCGACCGCGACATCGACGCGGTGATGCCGCGCACCTGTACCCGGCCGGTGCCCGCCGGCCGTATTCGCGCCTCGCACGCGCTGACGTTCGGGATAGGGCTGTGCGTGGCCGGCTTCGCGCTGCTCGCGATCGCGACCAACCTGCTGGCCGCCTCGCTGGCCCTGGCCGGTGGGCTCTTCTACGTGCTCGTCTACACCGTCTGGCTCAAGCGCTCGACGAGACAGAATATCGTTATTGGCGGCGCGGCGGGCGCCTTTCCACCGCTGGTTGGCTGGGCGGCCGTCACGGGATCGCTATCGCCGCTCGCGATCGCCCTCTTCGCGGTCGTCTTTTTCTGGACCCCGCCCCACTTCTGGTCGCTGGCGCTGCTATTGCGACGGGAGTACCAGGCCGTCGGCGTGCCGATGCTGCCGGTCGTCGCCGGCGACACGAAGACCCGCCGTTCGATCGTGCGTTACTCCGTTGTTTTGCTGCTCGTCAGCCTGATCCCGTCGCTGTGGCTCGGCCCCGTCTACGCCGTTGCCGCACTCGCGCTTGGCGGGACGTTGCTCTGGATGGCCATTCGAGGTCTAAGGGCCTCCGGCGTCACCTGGGCGGCCCGACTGTTCCATTTCTCGTTGCTTTACCTGGCCCTGCTGTTTGGGATGGCGGCGCTCGCCGCTGTGCTGCCACACTGAACGCCACCATCGATGCCCGCGCGCCGGTTCGCCCGCTGTTATCGACCCGAGCGAGAATTATCAGCGCTCTGCTTCTGGCGGCCGCGATGCTCGTCATCGTGGCCATTCAGGCGCAACCAAAGCCAGTCGCGCCGATTCGCGTCAGCGTCGCGGCGGGGATCGCGCGGGTGGGTGCGTCCGCGCCCGACTTCACCTCGGAGCGCCTCGACCGGTCCTCCGTTCGTCTCAGCCAGTACCGGGGTAAACCGGTCGTCCTGAACTTCTGGGCGACCTGGTGTGGCCCATGCCAGGATGAGATGCCGCTAATCCAGCGCGCCAGCGACCGGTACACAGGCGTTGGGCTGACCGTCCTGGCGGTCAACTATCAGCAGACAGACGGCAAATCCATTGCGGCATTCCTGTCGAAGGTCAAGGCCCGTTTCCCCGCCGTCTACGACCCGAACGGCCGCATTGCCGGGGCCTACGGTGTGACCGTGGGCCTTCCGGTGAGCGTGTTCATCGACCGAGCTGGGACCGTGTCGTTCATTCAGGTGGGTCAGATGTCCACAACCGTGCTCGACGCCCAGCTGCATAAAATTCTCTAACCATGGTCCCCGTCCTCTGCCTGGTTGCTGGTTTTGCGTACGGGATCGCCGGCCGCCGGAACCTGAAGATCTACAGGGCCAGGCGCCGATGGACGACGCGAACCTGGCGGGCGGCTGCCTTCTTTGGCGGGCTGCTCCTGGTTCTCGTCATCGGCGGGCCGGCCGATGCCCTGGCGCGGCAGACGTTCTGGCTGCGGACGGCCCAACTGGTGCTGCTCCTCATGGTCGCCAGCCCACTGCTGGTGCTCGGCGCCCCCAGCCCCCGATTCGCGCGCCTTCTCAGGCGGCCCGGCCACGATCGTCCGCGAGGCAAGATCGGCGCAGTGCTCGCCTTCACGTTCTTCAGTGCTGTCCTGGTGGGGGCGTACGTCCCCAATATCTATCATTTGACGGCGGTGCCCGGCCTGGCCCGGGATCTCGGGCAGGCGGCGCTCGTCGTGCTCGGCTACGGCTTCTGGGCCCAGGTGATTGCCCAGCCGGGGCGCGCCTGCGCGCTGTCGCACCTCGGCCGGGTGGCGTACCTGTTCGCGTCGTCGGCGCAGGTCCGGATCCTCGGCCTGGTGCTGGGTTTTGCGCCGGTGTCCTTCTATGGCGTCCCGTTGATCGACCAGCAGATCGCGGCCGGCATCCTGATGGTGCCCGGCATCCTCACCGACCTGGTGGCGCTGACGGTCTGCCTGTACCTGTGGCTGGCCCAGGACGAGCGCGGACATCATCAAGGCGGTTCCGACACGGGCGGCCGGCGGATCGGCCTGCGCCCGGCCGCCGCCAGCACCCGGGCGATGGCCTCCTCAGCGAAGACGGCCTAGCGGCGATCGCCCGGCAGGCGGATGTAGCGGGCCAACGCCAGGCTGTCCAGGCCCAGCGCAACGAATCCGATGGCAAGCAGGCCCAGGATTGGCCGCCCGTAGGGCTGCGTGAGCAGGAACGTGAAGGTGCCGCTGAAACCCCTGGCCTGCCGGGCGTTGTGCTGCAGACCCGCCAGCAAGATGAACCAACCGATCAACAGGAAGACGAAACCACGGCTGAAGAAGCCGAACTGGCCCAACGTCCGGGTTGCCTGCTTCTCCACCCGGGACATCGTGCCCAGCTTGAGGTCCTTCTGGAAGGTCGCCTGGTAGGCCTCGTAGAACTGGCCGAGCCCGGCGGCGATGGCAATCAGGCCAGCGACCTCGGCGAGGATGATACCGGCCGGCGCCGCCAGCACACGCCCTGCCCACTGTTGGACCTCATCCGGACGGTTCCCGCCGCTGCCGTGAGTCAGCAGGCCGATGGCGAAGAGGGTCAGCGCGACGTAGGCGCAACCACTGAAGGCGAAGGCGAGCCGGGCGGCGATGCCCTTCGCATCGTTACCTTCATCCAACGGGTCGTAGACGGCCCGGATGAAGCCCCAGAGCGCGTAGGCGCCGAGGAAGGCGATGCACCCGATAAGAAGAACGCGACCCAGCGGGAAGCCGGCCACGGCGACCAGGCTTCCCTGCTGGTCGGCCCTTCGCGCGCCGCCGGTTAGGGCGACCAGCAATGCCACGTAGCCCGTATACGCGTAAAGGAAACCACGGACAACGTACCCGCCCCGGGCCAGGAGCTTGTACGCAGGGTTCCGGGTGGCCGACTTGGCCGCCCGGTTGGCACCGCCCGCCCCTTGCCTGGCGCTACGAAGACGCATCGGCTCCTGGCGCTCGCGCGACGCCCCGGCGCCGGCCCGAACGATCCGGCCGATCAGAGGCCGATAGAACGGGCAGGGATTGGCGCGAACCTTCCATCTGCTGCCAGGGATCCGGATTGTCGTCAAGATAATCAAACAAGTTCTTGATCGTCAGGCTGTCCGGCCGCAGGCTCTCGCGTTCGACCTCGGACCAGGGAATCGGGACTGAGACCGGGGCGCCGCGCCTCGCCCGCACGGCATAGGGAGCGACGGCGGTCTGCGCGTAGGCATTGCGGTTGACGTCGATGAAGAGGCGGCCCTCGCGCTTTTGTTTGATGAACTCGGTCGTCACACGATCCGGGTTGGTCACCGCCAGTCGCTGGGCGACGGCATCGGCAAAGACGTGGGCCGCCTCGAAGCCACCCGTGGCCCTGATCGGCACGACCACGTGGAGACCACGCGACCCAGTGGTTTTCACAAACGGCACCAGGTGCACGTCATCGAGTAAGCCTTTAAGCGTGAGGGCCGTTTCGCGCACCAGGTTGAAATCGTCGTCAGATGGATCGAGGTCGAAGATCAGCTGGTCCGGCTGTTCGGGAGCCTGGACGCGCGACAGCCAGACGTGCGCCGTAATCATGTTGTAGTTCGCGAGATACACGAGTGTCGCCGCGTTGTCGATCACCGCGTGCGTGATCGTGCCGCCCTTGTGCAGGTCGACAGTCACCCGCGGGATCCAAGACGGAAAGCTTTCTGGCACTCGTTTTTGCTGGATGGCGATCCCGCCAAGGCCGGCCGGAAAGCGGTTCATGTGCAGCGGACGGTCGCGCACGTACGGCAACATGCGGCCGGCGATCCGCTCGTAGTACTCGACCAGCTCGCCCTTGGTGATCCCATCATCGGGAAAGAGAATCTTTGACGGATTCGTAATCGTGACCTGGTGCCCGTCAATCGTTGGCATGGCGCTGGGAGAGAGCCTAGCTGGATTCTGGTTACGTGCGCGAGAAGGCCTCCGCTATCAGGCGGCTCAGCCGGATCGTTGTCGTCGTGGCCGGCTGTCATTGGGCACGAGCGACGGCGCCAGCCGCACGGTGATCTCCGAGATCTCCCTCCAGCAGCGCTCGCGCTCGAGCTCGAGCTTGATCAGGCCCAGGCGCCAGAGTACCCGGCGGATTCTTCGATACATCTCGCAATCTAGTACGGGTCGGCGGCCTTATCGGATGCATCTCGTCCGGCGATCCCGCCGGGGGCTCTAAAGTAAACGGGCTGGCCGAACGCACTGGGAGGGAGGGTTTTTCCGATGAGCCGCGCGATAAATCAGTTCATCGATAGGCAGAGGTGGCTGGATCCCGTCGCTGACGGGCTCCAGAAGGCGATCGGCGGGATCTACAAGGGCCTGGGCGAACCGGGCCGGTTGCTCGCGACCTTCCTGCACGGGACCTGGCTGGGCCACCCGCTGCATCCGGTCATTACCGACATTCCGTTGGGTGCCTGGACACTGGCGATTCTCTTCGACGTGGTCTGGCTCTTCAAGCAGACACATGGGTGGGTCTCGGCCGCCGATGTGACAATCTTTGTTGGCGTGCTCGGAGCACTGGGCTCGGCCGTGACTGGCTACACGGACTGGAACGAAACGGTCGACCGCGAACGTCGCGTCGGGCTGGCCCACGGCCTGATGAACACGGCTGCGATTGTGCTGTATCTCGTTTCGTTGATTGTGCGTGTTTCGGGCGGCAGCCGGGGCCTTGCCATCGTGATTGCCCTAATCGGGTATGCCGCCGTTGTGACCGCGGCATTTCTTGGTGGCGAGCTGGTCTTCAATATCGGCACCGGGGTGAATCACCATGCGTTTCAGCAACAGCCGGTCGAGTTCACGCCGGTGCTCGCGGCCAGTCAGCTCGCGGATAGTCGGCTGACGAAAGTCCTTGCGGGCGACACGCCGGTGCTGCTGTACAAGACCGGGGCAGGCATTTGCGCCATCGGCGAGACCTGTTCGCACGCCGGCGGGCCACTTTCTGAGGGCACCCTGGAAGGCAACCACGTCATTTGTCCGTGGCACGCTTCCAGGTTTGACATTTGCAGCGGCGCCGTCAAGGGCGGTCCGGCTACGATCAGCCAGGTGCGCTACGAGACCCGCGTGCATGACGGCCAGATCGAAGTTCGCGTCTCGCCGGAGACCTCGCAGCCGAATTGAAGATGGATATCACCCTGGGTTCGCTTCGTGATGAGGACGCCGAGGACGGCGGCTGGAAGCGGGTCCGGCCGCGCCAAATCGATGACGAACAGTGGCATCGCTTCGAGGGCTACATGGGCGAGATCCTGCAGGCGATGGGGATGCGGCTCGACACCCCGGGGACGCAGAAGACGCCGGCGCGCTACCTGCGTGCCCTCTTCGATTCCACCGAGGGCTACGAAGGGGACCCGAAGCTCGTCACCGCGTTTCCGACGGAATG
Organism: Candidatus Dormiibacterota bacterium; assembly: GCA_036732165.1. Lineage (GTDB taxonomy): Bacteria > Chloroflexota > Dormibacteria > CF-121 > CF-121 > JALYYC01. The sequence goes on from DAINCX010000040.1 coordinate 15,990, forward strand.
CCACGGCGGTGCCGACTGCCAGATCAGCCAGATCGTGGAAGGACCGATTCCGTTTTACAGCTTGTGCGAGCACCACGCACTGCCATTTTTTGGCCACGCGTTTGTTGGCTACATCGCGCACGAGCACATCATCGGGATCTCGAAGCTCACGCGCCTGGTGCGGCTGTTCGCCCGCCGCTTCACGGTCCAGGAACGGATGGGACGCGAGATCACCGAGGCGCTCGACCAGATCCTCAAAGCGCATGGCGTTGCGGTGTACCTGGAGGCGGCGCACCTGTGCACCGCGATGCGGGGGGTACGGGACGGCGACGCGACGACCCGGACCACCTTTTGGCGCGGCAATTATGAAGGAGACCCGCAGTTGCGCAATGAGTTCACGGCCATCTGCCGGCGATCGCCGGCCGGGCTGACCCCCTGAAGCCCCTGGTGCGCCTGTTCGAGGCGACCCCAATCGCCGAGTCACGGCCCGTATCTGACGACGCCGGCCCGCCTCCGCGGCCCAACGTGACCGGCCCGCCACGGTTTAACGACGCCGGCCCGCCTCCGTGGCCCGACCAGGCTGTCGCAATGCCCGCAGACCTGGCCACGTTGTATGGCGGGCCATTGGATCTTCGATCGCCGTTGGTCTACGCGAACTTCGTGAGTTCACTGGACGGTGTTGTCGCCCTCGAGGCCGGCAGGGCGCCGTCGGGCGGAATCATTTCGGGCCGGAACGAGGCCGATCGATTCGTGATGGGATTACTGCGGGCGTTTGCCGACGCCATTCTCATTGGGGCGGGCACGGTGCGCGCTGAGGGCGGTCGTGCCCTGTGGACGCCGGAGTATATCTTTCCGTCAGCGGCCGAAGGCTACCGCGCGCTGCGCCGATCACTCGGTCGCAGCGAATCCCCGCGATTGGTCATCGTCACCGCCCGTGGCGATCTGAGCCCAACCGAGCCGGCGCTCCAGGCGGGCGCCCTGGTGCTGACCAGCCGAGCCACGGAGGCAAGCTTGCGTGCCCGGTTGCCGTCCGCGTCTCAGGTCAAGGCTGTCTCGGACGACGGGAGCTTGAATATCCTCGACGTCCTGCGGGCCATCAGGGACGAAGGCCATCAGGTAATCCTGACCGAAGGCGGCCCGCATCTGTTTGGCCAGCTGGTGGCCGCTCGTGCCGTCGACGAGCTCTTTCTCACGCTATCGCCTGCGCTGGCCGGGCGCTCGCACACGAGTTCGCTCGGCCTGATCCAGGGTGTCGATTTCGGCCGCAAGTTGACGTGGGCGAAACTGGAAAGTCTGCGGCAGGGCGAATCACATCTGTTTTTGCGCTACCGCCTGGAGCGCGCGGCGTAGCGTGCCCGAGCTGGCCGTCATCTGTGGCGCCACGGGTGGCCTCGGCAGCGCCATCGTGGATGCGTTTGCCCAACGTGGTGACCAGGTGATTGCGGTGGCGCGCTCGCGAGGTGAGGTCTCCCGGCTGCAAACGGCGTACCCGGGGCTGGTCCGAGGCGACACGGCGGACCTGACGTCGCGTCTCGAGGTCGACGAGCTCTGGGGAAGGATCGACGCGATCGGCACACCGCGCTGGCTGGTGAACGCGACCGGCGGCTATAAGCCGGGCAAGGTCGTCGAGACGACGCCGGATGACTACACGTACATGATGGATCTCAACCTGGGCACGGCCTGGTGGTCCTGCCGCGCGGGTGCCCGTCGGATGCAGCCGGCCGGAGCTGGCGCGATCGTCAACGTCTCGTCGCGCTCCGGGGTTATAGCCGAAGGCGGCGCCGCCGCCTACGCCATCGCCAAGGCCGGGGTCATCAAACTCACTGAAGTCCTTGCCGCCGAGCTGAAGACGAGTGGCGTGCGGGTCAACGCCGTGATCCCGTCGATCATCGACACGCCGGCGAACCGCAAGACCATGCCGGAGAAGGTGCTCGAAAAAGCCGTCGCGCCGGCCGATATCGCGCAGGTGATCAGCTTTCTGTGTAGCGACGCGGCACGCGCGATCTCTGGCGTCGCCGTCCCCGTGTACGGCAAGGGCTAGTACCTCAGGCCGAGCGAGCCTTAGTCGCGACCCGGTGCGACGGCGGTTTCGCCACCCAGCGGCTCGCGGTTCGTTCCAGGGTCCAGCCGTCTTCGTGCAGCATCCGGTGATGCCGGCCGCATACCAGCGCGAGGTTCTCCAGGTTGGTCTCGCCGCCACGGGTCCACCACCTGACGTGGTGCCCGTCGCACCAGGCGGCCGGCCGGTGGCAACCGTTGAAGACACAGTCCCGATCCCGGGCGACCAGCGCCCGCCGGGTCGACGGGGGGATCTGGCGCTTGGCATGGCTGGTCTCGTTCTCGAGTTCGGCCTGGCCCAGCAGCCAGCTGACGGTCGCGTCGCAGCCATGCCGCTGCGCCGTCTCCAACGGGATCGGCCCCACGCCCTCAAGCCTCGCCGCCGGCGCGCCCGGCATCCCGGCCAGGGTCTCAACGCTGGCGGTGATCACCAGGTGAGGCCGCTGCCCGCCGGTGCTGCCCAGCTTGCTGCCGTCGAGAGGACGGCGCGCCAGATCCACCAGCGCATCCGCCCGTCGTTGCCCCGTCGTCCGCTCGTCGTCCTGGTGGGGTGGCGGCATCAACGCGTCGAGGGCCGTCTTCACGACCGCGCCGCCCTCGGCATCAAGCATCCCATCCAGGTGCACCAGCCCATCCTTTGGTTCGCTCAGGTGCAGGTAGC
>DAINCX010000041.1:0-6046 GCA_036732165.1 Candidatus Dormiibacterota bacterium
AGCGCTCTCGAACGTGGGCCGTCATGCAGAGGCCGCCACCTGCAGGGTCACACTACGCCGCGACCGGGACTCCGCTGTTCTCGAAATCGACGACGATGGGCGCGGATTCGACCCGACGGCATCGCGAAGCGGCGAAGGCCTGGGCAATTTGAAGGTTCGTGGTGCCGCCATCCGCGGGGAGGTCTCGATCGAAAGCAAGCTCGACGAAGGGACCACCGTTAGGGTCGCCATTCCGATCTAGTTCCCTTTCCAATAGCCTCGGCGATTGAGCCGCAAAAAGTCCCGCCCAAGTAGGGACCTGCGGCCCTGATCGGCAATCCCTCTCGCCGATGATGATCAGGTCGTCATGCAAGCCCAAGTCGGCCCCTACACCCTTATGCCGCTGCGGATCATGGTCGTGGACGATCACGAAGTTGTCCGCGACGGCATAAAGGCCCTCCTGGCGGAACAAGAAGGGCTGACCATCGCCGCCGAGGCGGGAGGGGTGCGCGAGGCGATCGAGCGGGCGGAGTGGGCCCGGCCCGACGTCGTGGTCATGGATATCCGGCTGCCGGACGGGAGCGGGATCGATGCGACCCGAGAAATTCGCGCCCGCCTCCCCCGGACCCAGGTTCTGATGCTGACAACCTTTGCCGATGACGAGGCTCTCTTCGCTTCGATCATGGCCGGGGCGGCGGGCTACGTCCTCAAGCAGGTCACGGGCGGTGATCTGGTGCGGGCGATTCGGGCGGTCGGCGCCGGGCAGAATCTCCTTGACCCGCTCGTGACCAAGGGCGTGCTCGACAGGCTTCGAAAAGGCAAGCATCTGTTCGAGGACCAGCGCCTGGCGCGCTTATCCGCTCAGGAGGAGCGGATCCTGACTGAGGTTGCGGACGGCAAGACGAACCGGCAGATCGGCACCGACCTGAACCTGGCCGAGAAAACGGTCAAGAACTATGTCTCGAGCATCCTGTTGAAGCTCGAGGTGGCGCGGCGCGCCGAGGCCGCATCCTACCTGGCCCGGCACACACGGTCAGCCGGATAATCCGTCACTGCCACAGCTGAAGCGCTCCAACGGGCACTCTTGGGCGCCCTGGCAACGGCCTGCCCCGCGCGCGGCCGAGTCGTCGCCACAATGGCGCGCGATGCCTTCCAGCGTACATGCGCCGGAGGTAGTAGGCGGAGCGACCCTGCTACGCTTGTCGGCCAGCGTGCGGCAATTCTTCACGGCGGCACTGCTGGCAGTAGGCGCCATGCTCGCGCTCGGCATTGGGGCCGATGCTCATTCGCTGGTGCGGGTGTCGGACCCACCCGACGGAGCCAGGCTGGCGCACGCACCGAGCGTGGTCATCATCACATTCACCGAGACGCCGGATCCGAAGCTTTCGCAGGTTCAGATCCTGGATACCTCGGGTCGGCCAGGTGGCCGGGGGGCCGGCCGCTGCGGTACCCGGCGGGCCCTCGACCGTCGCCATCACGCTCCCACCACTTGCCGACGGCGTCTACACCGTTAGCTGGCGCACCGTCTCCGCCATTGACGGTCACGTCGCGACCGGCGTCTTCGCCTTCGCGGTCGGCGCCCAGCAGGTGCCGCCGATTCCGCTTGCCGTCGCTGCAGTTGCCGCGCCACCGTCGCCGCTCGGGGTCACGGGTCGATGGGGGCTCGACGCCGGGTACGGGCTTCTCCTCGGTGGCGCCTGGGTGGACCTGCTGGCCCTCCAGGACTTTTCTCTCGCCCTGCTCTTGCTGGTCGGTGTCGGCGACGTGCTCGCGCTCATCGGGGCGCTGATGGTCATTGAGGCCGCACGCGCGAATTCTGGCGTCGGCTGGACATTTTTCCTCGGGACGTCGCTGGCGCATGGGATGGAGCTCGTGGTCCTGCCGATTATGCTGGCCGGCCTGGCGGTCCTCGCTGCCTGGCGGCTGCAGGGAACGCCTCGCCGAGTGGCGCTGGGAACGTGCGCTGCACTCAGTGCCCTTGCCATGCTGGCCAATGCGGCCGTCAGCCATGCGGCTTCCAGTCCGCTCGCCTGGCTGATGATCCCCGCCCACTGGTTGCACGTGTCGAGCTACGCGGTGTGGATCGGCGGGCTGGCGGCCGTTCTGGTTGGAATCCGCGGCCTGCCAACCATTAACAAGGCACGCGCGGTGCGTCGCTTCTCCCTGGTCGCCGGGGTCGCCTTTGCCGCCATGATCCTGACCGGACTCGTTCGCGGGATCGACGAGGTCGGCAGCTGGGCGAACCTTTTTGGGACTGCCTTCGGCTGGTTGCTGCTGGCCAAGACGGCGCTCTTCTTCACCATCGCCCCGCTGGCCGCTATGAACCGCTGGCGCTACGTGCGAATGGGCGTTAGCGGCATTCCCCGGCTGCGCTGGGTGTCTCGCGGAGAGCTTGTGCTGGCTGCGGTGATCATGGTCGCGGCGGCGTTCCTCACGACGCTGGCCCCGCCCAGTTTCGTTCGAGCGGTAGCTGCGCAGAATTTTCCACATCGCGTCGTGGAGGGGGTCGACTATGGCACCGCCGTCCGGGTCAAGCTTGATGTCGCGCCCAGGTACCCCGGCCTGAACCGGTTCACGGTGACGGTTCGTGACTACCACACGGGAGCGCCTGTCAGCACGGCCCGCCTGTTCTTGTTATTCGATCTGCCTGCCCGCCCGGATATCGGCGAGTCTGCCCTCGAGCTACCAGGCCTTGGTGATGGCATCTATACGGCCGAGGCGACCCGACTGTCGCTGGCTGGAAGCTGGACCGTGACCGTCGTGGTGGAGACGGCCAGCACCTCGTACGACGCGCCGTTGGCGATCAAGACCGCCCAAGCGCCCTAGCCGGAGGGGCCGACGGTCAGGACCTTAGTCCTATCCCGGTAGGGACCCCCGACCCTCCGGACGCGCATCGCCCACCGGATAATCGTTTCAAAATACCGTTAAGGAGTTCGCATGAAGATTCGCATGATCACACGTCGCCTTTCGACGCTGGCCATCGTCGGCGGCGTTGCCGTCCTTGCCTCCTGTGGCGGCTCCAGCAGCTCCGACTCGAGCGGGACCGCCGCCGGTCTGCCAAGCACCGCATCGGTCAACATCCCCAAGGCCGATCGGTTTGAGCCGTTCCTCCTCCAAATAGCGGCAGGCGGGACGATCACCTTTACCAACCAGGATGCCGACGCGCACACGGTCGTTTCCATGCCAACCGACCCCGTCGACTTCAAGCTGCTTGTGCCGTCCGGCAAGTCGGTGAAACTGAGGTTCAGCCAGCCGGGGATCTACGGTTATTACTGCGACGCGCACTCCCAGTACGATCGAACGACCGGGCTGATCAAGGCCAATAAGGGGGCCGACGCTTATCCCATCTCCATGTACGGGGTCGTCCTGGTGGGCGGCACCAACTTGCCGGTGGCGGCCGGGAAGGCGAAGATCGTCATGCCAGAAGCTGACCGCTTCTTGCCGCTGACCATCGCGGTCAAAAAGGGCACCCAGGTCACATGGACCAACCTTGACAGCGACGCCCACACCGTACTGACCGATCCTGGAGTGAGCCTCCAGTTCAAGTTCGTCGTCCCGGCGAACGGCAATGCGTCCTTCACCTTCGACAAGCCGGGGATCTATCCCTACTACTGTGATGCCCACGCGACGTGGAACAGTGAGATCAAGCGCGTGCAAGCCAGACCTGGGAGCTCTGAGTACCCCGCGGCCATGGAGGGCGTCGTCTTCGTGGTTGCCTGACCAGGCACCGTAAACGGTCGTGCACACGATGAAGCAATTACCACAGTGACCTACAGGGAAGACCTCAGGCTGAGGTCTTCCCGTCGCGGCCCTCGGCGGACACGGGGAGTATTTGTGGGCCGGCACTTCAGGGTTTGGATACGACTGCTCAGGGCTGGTCCTTTACCGAATGCACGGCGTTTTGCTGCCTCGAGACGCGGACGCCCAGGCCACGGCCATTGGGTGGCGAAGGCGTCCCTGCAACCTGGTGACCTGGTCTTCTTCGGCACGAGTGCTAGCAACATCCACCATGTGGCCATCTACGCCGGCGCGGGGACGATCCTCGAGACGCCGCAAACCGGATACCCCGTGCGGCTGATCCCGCTCTCGACATACGCTGACTACTTCACCGGGCGGCACCTGTTGCCCTGAAGGTTCGCTCAACGTCCTGAGACAGGCGGGCCCCTCGCCTCTGGTGGAGTTTCCGAACGAGCCGTACCGTGACTTCATGAACCAATGTGTTTTCCGCGCTGCAGCCTGAGGAGGGAATGCCATGGCAACGTTCGTTACGCCTAACACGTCGGCTACTAAGAACGGAGCCGGAACGGTGGCCGGCGGACCGGGCCGAGACTCACATCTGACGCCCCGCGACGTGGAGAAGAGGATCCTGGAGGCCTTTCACCGAAGCGCAGAAATCGAAGCGCGTGGCATTCGCATCGAAACCAGGGATGGAACGGTCACTCTGCACGGGCAGGTGCGAACCTGGGCCGAGGCCGATGCCGCCAAGCGTGCAGCCGGGGCGGCTCCGGGCGTCTCCAGGGTAATCAGCGAGCTCATCGTCTCCAGCGAGTCGCCGCTGCTCGCAGAGATCCTCGGCTGACGACGAAAGACAGGGCGTCAAGAGGAGGAACGAAATGAAACCCTATCACGGAGAGCTCAAAGAGGACACGAAGGAAAACGCAGATTTCCAGCGCGTGCTTTTCACCGGCTTCGATTCGCAACTGGTCATCATGGCGATCCAAGCACAGGAAGAGACCGGCGAAGAGGTTCACGATGGAGACCAGATTCTCTACGCAGTCGACGGCGAAGCTGAGGCAATCGTCGATGGTCGCGAGATGTCGTTTGAAAAGGGTGACGTGCTGGCAATACCGGCGGGGAGCCGACACAACATCCGCAACACTGGCGATTGTTCATTCAAGCTGTTCACGGTCTATGCTCCACCGCAACTCGCGGCCGGCCTGGTGCAACGCACGGCGCCTGAAGCATGGGGCCGAATAGCCGTCACGGTTCCTTAGGAGGTCAGCGGTAATGACATTCATTTGGCTACTCGGCTGGTTGATCTCACACACGCCTCCCGTCCAGATGTTCTCGATCTGGAACAACTGGGGTACCGCCCTAGCAGTCTGTCTTGCGATTGATTTAATCGGGAGCCTCGGTGCCAACGCCTGGCACCGCCGGCCCTACTCGCCTTGAGGAGGACATCATGGAAAGCATGGTTGTGTACGACTCGAAGTTTGGCAACACCCGGAAAGTGGCCAAGGCTATCGCCGGCCGCTGGCGGACTCGCGGTTCGGTTCGCCTCCTGAGCCTCGACACGATCGTACCCGATGATTTGGGACAGTTGGATCTGCTGCTGATTGGCGGGCCGACCCAGGCCCACGGAATGAGCGCACGGGTCCGCCAGTTCACCGATGCGCTGTCGGCCGCATCCCGGGTCGGAACAGTAATCGCCGTTTTCGACACCCGGCTGAGACTCCCGCGCATACTGTCCGGTTCGGCGGCAAAGACCGCTGCAACCAAACTGCGCCAGGCAGGTCTCAACCTTGCGGTCCCGGCGGTGAGCTTTTTCGTCTCGGGAGCGACGCCCGAACTCGAACCCGGCGAGCTGGCGCGCGCCGAGGATTGGGCGGACGCGATCGCCGAGCGGGTCTCCCCCAACTCTCGGGCAGCCTGAGTGTATGTCCGCCTTTGGCTGCGCCGCAATCGGTGCCTTGGCCGTCTTTGTGATGGTGCTCTTGATGCTTTGAGTCCGCCGAGTCCTCGATGGATAAGAATCAGGGGAGCCCTCTTCGGACTCCCCTGACGCGAACTCGGGCGAAAGCGATTTTGTCGGCTATGCAGCCTGCGAGGTGCGGATTTCGATGCGCTCTGTGCGCGTCGCCACGACGGTCGGCCGGGTAACCCGCGTCACCGTCCTGGTGTAGGCGAGCGGTCCTAGAATCAGCAGATCGACGGCCGCAGCAGCCGCCTGAACGGCGCCGACGACCGCAACTCCGACGGTGAGGGCGCCGACGGCAGCGATAAATCCGATCGAATCGACGGTTTCCTTGACTTTCATTTCAGTCACCTCTTTCATTTCAGTCACCTC
>DAINCX010000041.1:6146-18063 GCA_036732165.1 Candidatus Dormiibacterota bacterium
AATCGACGGTTTCCTTGACTTTCATTTCAGTCACCTCTTTCATTTCAGTCACCTCTTTCATTTCAGTCACCTCCAGATGAGTTCGCAAGTCCATCGTGCGGCCATCTGGCCGGCCCTCTAAGGACCAAGCATCCCCTCCAGGCAGGGACCTCGGTCCCAGCGAACGGCATCACAGGGCGAGGTCCCTTCCGGGCGGGCATTGTCCCCGCGAGGTCGGGACCTTCGGTCCTCGGCGATCCGGCAGAAGTGCGTCAGGATGTGAACGTGCCCGGGGAGTCCGGGGAAAAAGGAAATCTACCGGAGGTGTTTGACATGACAACGGGAATGCGGTGGCGAGTGTTGGTGCTCCAGGCGGGCCTGATCGGCATCCTGGTCTTTTGCGCGGGGTTTCTGTTCTGGGGAAATTCCTTCATCCACGATCAGATTTCGACCGAACTGAAGGCGCAGCAGATCTACTTCCCGCCGGCCAACAGCCCGGCGATTGCTTCGCTTCCGAGCGCTGATGCGACGGCGATGAATGTCTACGGCGGACAGCAGCTGACGACCGGCGCGCAGGCGCAGGTCTACGCGAACAGCTTCATCAACGTCCATCTGAGTGAGGTCGCCGGCGGGCAGACCTACGCGCAGGTAAGCACTAAGGCACAGGCCAATCCGACCGATACCAAGCTGGCCGGCCAGGTGCAGACCCTATTCCGCGGTGAGACGCTTCGTGGTCTCCTGCTCAATGCTTACGGCTGGTGGACGATCGGAACCTACGCGTTGTATGCGGCGATCGGCCTGGCTCTGGCAGCCTTCGTGGTCCTGGGAGCCCTCGCCCTCGAGATCTTCCTGGCAGTGAGGGAGCCACGCAAGGTTAAGGCCTCCATGCTCGCATCCAAGCCGCAGCGGGTTATCGCCTGACAACAAGCGTGCACCTTCGTAAAGGGGCGGGCGTCATGGCCCGCCCCTTTTCACGCCCGTAGTGGTCAGGAGCTTGCCCAGTAGCGGCTCAGTACGAGCTTCAACTCACGAATGAGGATCCTGGCCTGCCTTCGGTTGCGGTCGAGCGTGATCGTCGGCGCGGAGAGGCTGATTTGAAGTGCGACCAGCCTCCGGTGCCGCGGTACCAGCGCTATGTCTCCTTGAGACGGGGAGCGCGGGGCGCCACTCACGACGTGCTGCGAGCACCTCTGGCATGATGGCCCTGGACCACACAGTTCCCTAGGGTTAAGCGATGTTGCCGTCACGGCTAACGTCAACCAGCATGGGCCGCTACAGAAACCTTCCCTTTCTCTTAAGCCACCGGACCGCCCGGTTTGACCGCCTCAGAGTTCATTAGAGATCGCCAGAGTTCACCGGCGTTGCCGTCACCGTTGCCGTCAACCGCAGTGCGAATGGCGAGGCAGGCATCAAATCGTATTCGAAAAACTGGAGGCGAGTGCGGGATTCGAACCCGCGATGGAGGTTTTGCAGACCTCCGCTCGAAGTTCGCCAGAGTTCGTCAGAGTTCATTCTGTATTGGATTTCAACGCCGACCGTTCATTAAAGTTCGCCATAGTTCACCAGAGTTCGCCGGCGTTGCCGTCACCGTTGCCGTCAAACGCATCGTCGTAATCTCCGCTGGAGGTCGCGAGTGAGACGAGTCTCGAACTCGCGAAAGACGCAACTTGGAGGGGAAAGCGCACATTATCCCTGGCAGGCAAGCCAAGATGAGTTGAGATCCGTCGATAGATGTTGCCGACCGGGCGTTAACGTCCCGGCACGCCCACACATCTAACCGATCCGCACGCCGCCCGCGCCGTCACCCTTACCGGGAAGGGTCGGACTTTCTCCTCCGAGCCAGAGTCGCCCGACGCCAGCCTGTCGTCATGAACAGCCTGAGACGGCCACCGCGGTAGACATACCGGCGTTTCCCTGAGCCGCATCGTGGGTCATCGGAACGGTGCGCATCGTGGCGTCGTGCAGCATGTTGAGAGCTCCCAGGGTGCATGGGGCTGGGCTCGGTGTCGAAGCCGCCGCGCTGACGGTGCCGGTCAGGCCAAGTACGACCAACGCTGATGCGACTGCGAGCACACGTTTCATCTTGTCCTCCTTGACATTTGTGGGCCGCTGGAGACCAGTGCGGCTCACCAACCGTGCGCTTCTGAATACGCTTTGTCAAGCTCGCCCAGAATCTCTTGGAAGACCGGAGACTCTGGGGTGGCGACGTGATTGCGGAGGCGGTGGTGGAGGAGCTCAAACGCCCAATCCACTACCGCTTCGTTACCAGCGAGGGAGCCGCCCGAGCCGCCCGTCGGATTGCCGAATTGCTCTGAGCTAAGAGCGGCGACCCGACTCCTACCCCGGCTTGCGCGCTCGGATCGGATAGCCGTAGGTTCCGAATTGCCGAGCCTTATCTTCTCCACTCGCGCCCGCGAAGGAGTCGACGCGAGGACCAAGCTCCACGTCAATAAGCCCGGCACCTCGGATCACCGTCTCCCATCCTGCGCACGGCAGGGCACCGGCTATTCAACCGGTCCAGAGATCGATGTCGCGCAGAGCGCTCTCTGGAATCGGCTTCTCGATGCACATATCGGCAACCATCATTCGGCCGCCCGGCCGAAGGATGCGGGCCACCTCACGACAGACGCCGACCTTGTCCGGACAGAGGTTGATTACGCCGTTGCTGATCACGATGTCGGCCCAGCCATCGTCGACCGGCGCCTTTTCGATATACCCCTCGCGGAATTCGACGTTGTCGACCCCGAGCTGCTTCGCCAGGTGACGGCTGCGCTCGACCATCTGGGGCGTCATGTCGACGCCGATGACCCGACCCTCTTTCCCGACACATAAGGCGGCGAAGAACGAGTCCATTCCGCCACCAGAACCGAGGTCCACCACTCGCTCCCCGGACGTTGGTGTCTCCCAATGAAACGGATTCGCCATGCCGGCGAAGGCTTCACAGGCTGCGTCGGGGAGCTGTGCGAGGATGACCTGGTCGTAGCCGAGCCGGATCGCGTGCTGGCGGCCGGTGTGGAAGTGGTAGTCGCCGCCGGGTTTCTCCGCTACGTCACGGTACTTCTTCTGAACCTCGTTGCGGAGTTCCTGCACATCGACGAGATCGAGGATGTCTGCCACGCCTCACGCCCTCCCTTGGTTAACGGGGACGCCGTTTAGAGTACCGTGTGGCAACGCGGCGTTCTCCGTCCAGCTTGGCGAGGGCCCACAAAATAGGTTTACGGCCCGCTGTACTCGAACGGGCCCACGGCGGCGTACTTGCCGCTGTGGTCGTAGCGCACTCCGTCCTGGACGCGAAAGAGTCTGGACGCCGCCAAATGCAGGTTCTTGCTGATGAAGCCCTGAGGTAGAACGGCGCTTGGCGTCGCCTCGGCCCCGCTCACCGGGTTCTTGATTGGCTCCATCTCGAGCTCGAAAGCGCTGCCCGCCTTCGCCCGGCTACGCTGATCAGCCAGGTCCACCTGGAAGGGCACGTACCGCGGCTCATGGACCTTGGTCCAGGTGTTCTTGAGGATGCCCCACGGGCCGCCCGCGGCTCCCGAGACGAGCGTCCGGACAGCGCCACGCTGGGGCTCGTTGGCCTTCTCGTCGATCAGCACTGCGGCCTCTCCGTTCCCCTCATGGATCGCCTTTGGCCAGTCGGCCGCGACTGCAAACGTGAGCCCACTCAAGTCGATGGCGCCGTAGTGGCCTTCCTGGACACGCCAGGCCCAGGCCCCTTCACAGTGACCCTGGGTGGGCAGCGCGTTGAAGTTGCAGGGGCAGCCGTAATCGCAATTGCAGGCGATCAGCACCGTCCCCTTCAGCTTCCAGTTGGTCGCGACCTGAGTTGCCATTGTTTCCCTCCGTCCCCCTCTGCCTTGCCCGACTACATCCCCGTGCCGGCCCCGCGCAGCAGGCCGGCCACTTCCGGACGAATCGCTACCACTACCGCCAGCAACAAAAGGAGCCCACCGGACAGCTGCGCGGCTCTCCGACCGAACGGTAGCACCTTCTCCATGAAAATTAGCAGCGTAATCAGCGTCACCCAGGCCAGGCTCATCGTGCCGGCCACCACTAGTACGGCCATGAGCCCCCAGCAGCAGCCGACGCAATAGGCACCATGTTCGCAACCTAGTCGCATGGCAGCCAAGGGCCCCCCGCCGTGCCAACGCTGAATCAGAAAGTCGAGAGGACTGCGGCATTGGCGCAGGCAAGCCTCCTTAAGCGGTGTGAACTGGTACAGCCCCGCGAGCCCCAGGACCGCGGCCACCGCATAGGGCAGGGATCGTGCGACCATCGAGCCATCGGACGCCGCCACCATGAGGGCCTGCTGAACCGCGAGAACCGGCAGGCCGAAGGCCGCCCAGACGATCAGGTAGCCAGCCACGAGGAACACCGTGTTGATCGCGCGAGCGCCTGCCCCTGCAACTCGATAAAGCAGCACCAAGGGCGCGGCCGACGGCAGCATCATGGCGGCCATCATGACCAGCCAGGCGATAGCGAAATTAGTTAGAGCCCCGAGCTCAAAGCCAGCGCTTACGGGACCGCCCATGGCGCTGTGGCCGGGGCGGGCCTGCGCCAACACGCCCGCCCAAGCTGCCACAGTGACAGCGGTGAGGCCTAAACCGACGATTGCCGTGCTGAGGTCGGCGAGCGGACCGGCTCGGAGCGCTACTTTCATCTAGGAATAGTATGTTCGCCAGAGTCCGGCGACGTTGCCCTCAGCGTTGCCGTCAAACTCAGTCGCGGCTGCGCGTTGCGCCGCAGGGATACTGTGGTCCTGCGCGAGTCGGGGTGGCTCAAGCTTGAACGCCCAGAAGCGCCTCCAAGACCGTCGGGCCGAAGTCGGCCGGTAACGTGCGCACCGGCCGCGGCTGCCTCACGAGCCACGCCACCCGTGCCGGTCGCCAGATCGACAACCCGCATGCCTGGCCTGATCTGTGCCAACTCGACGATCCGGTGGTGAACGGGCCCGAAGGTCGGCGCGATTGCGGCTGCATAGTCCGTCGCCCGACGGTCGTAGGCGATGCCGAACTGATCCGCGGCGCCCCTAAACCTGGACGTCATGCGTCGTATGACCGTAGCAATGCGAGACCGTCCGCGGGTGCGCTGCCATGGGGGTGCGTCTCGTACATGCGAGCCGCGATGATGGCTGCGCCGATCGCGGTGATGCCGGCCACAACCAAGATCGCCGCGACCATCCCGAAGCGGTCCGCCACGAGGCCGGATACGAGCGCGCCCACCACGAATCCAGCATCGCGCCACAGCCGGTACACGCCGAGGGCCGACGCTCGCCAGGCCGGATGGGCCACATCTCCGATTGCCGCTAGCAGTGTGGGGTATGCCATGGCGGTCCCAAGGCCCAGGCCGATTGCCCCGACGGCCCAGGTGGCAAAGCCGCCTCCGATGGCGATCACAGCAAGGGCGATCGCCTGGACGGCCAGCCCACCGGCGATCAGCCGCTTGCGGCCGATTCGATCCGAGAGTGCGCCAGTACCCAACTGGCCCACACCCCAGACAAGCGGGTAGAGAGCGACGAGTAGACCGATCGCCGACAGGGAGAGACCACGACGCGCAAAGAAGAGAGGGAACAGTCCCCAGGCCATCCCGTCATTGAGGTTGTTGGTCAGTCCGGCCGCGCAACTGGCGGAAAGCGCCCGCTCCCGGAAGCTCGTTTCGATGAAGATGCGGCGCATCGTGACCGCCGGCTGCTGGTTCCTGCCCTCATTCGCACCACCCTCGAAGCGGGCGTGGCCGCGCGTCTCGCGCACCAAGAAAACTGAGAGACCCAGTCCGAGACCCGCATAAGCCACGCCGAAGAAGAAGGGTTGCGGGCGGAGCCCAGCATGTTGCGCGACGAACCCTGTCAGGTAGGCGGTCCCGGCCAGCGCACCATAGCCTGCGGCTTCGTTGAGCCCCATCGCCAGGCCGCGCCGCACCGGACCAACCAGATCGATCTTCATGTTGACCGTCATCGACCACGCGAGGCCTTGATTGATGCCGAGAAGAACGTTGGCCACGATCACCCAACCCCAGACGGGAGCCCAGATGAGCAGCAGCGGCACCGGCAAGCCTGCCAGCCAGCCTGCAACGAGGACCGGCTTTCGGCCGAAGCGGTCTGAGAGCGTCCCGGCTACGAAGTTGGTGATCGCCTTCGTCACGCCGAAGGCCACGATGAAGGTCAGGGCCGCGGTTATGGCAGTAAGCCCGAAAACGTGCCTGGCGAGCAGCGGGAGCACGGTCCGCTCCTGCCCGAGCATGCCGCCGACGAGCGCATTGACGCCGACCAGAAGGCTGAACTGGGCCAGGTTCGCCCGTAGTCCGAGCGCGACCGCTCGCGTGCTCGGTGCGGCCGCTGTCATCCGATGGCGATCGGTTGACCGGCGTCCCGCCAGCCATCGAAGCCGCCGTCCAGCACCGCCAGCTTCTCTCGACCCTGCGCCTCCAGCAGGCTGGCGGCAGTCATCGCTCGCTCCCCGTGACCGCAGTAGATGGTCAAGGGCCCGGGTGGAATGGCGCCGGCCGAGACCACCACGCTGCCGAGTTCCACGTGGCGGGCACCAGGAATGTGTCCGCCCGCCCACTCGCTCGCCTGACGGACATCGAGGGGCGCGCCTTGCAAGTCCTCGTTGACCTGCCGAAGGGCGACCAGCGACTCCGGCAAGCCCGCAGCCCGCCAGGCGTCCATGCCACCCTCCAACTCGCCGACAAGGTTCTCGTACCCGATCTTCAAGCACTGCTCGACGAGATCCCGCTGGTCCTGGTCGGGCGCTCGCACAAAGACGAGCGGCCGCTCCGCTGGCACGATCCAGCCGACCCAGGACGCGAAGGCGGGACGAAGCGTGATGGACAGCGCGCCCGGAATGTGGCCGCGGGCAAAGTCCGCAAAAGGCCGGACGTCGACCAGGGTCGCCCCCAGTGCTTGGTGACGCCGCAACTCGTCGACCGAGAGCGGCGTGAGCTCCGGCGGTGTCACCCCATACAGACGCACGCCCCGCTGGTTCACGCTGCGCAGCCGGAGGAAGTAGGGCGGGTAGGTGCCGAGACCCTCGAGGAAGGTCCGGACGAAGGCATCCTCGCTGGCCGCGCTAAAGAGCGGATTCTCGTTGCGCTCTCTCCCCAATGACGTCGTGCGTTGCCCGCCGGTACCTGCCGAACAGAACGAGCCCGCGCCATGGGTTGGATAGACGGAAAGATCGTCGGGAAGGCCGCCGAGCCGCTGATGGACGGACCGATAGAGTTCGTGCGCAAGCGCTCCGGTCTGTTCCGGCCCGATCAGGTCGGGGCGGGCGGCGCCGCCGGGGAGGATGGCTCCCCCGCTGAACAGGGCTAGCGGGTTTTGGCCGTCAAGAAGGAGATAGGCAAGGTGCTCCGGCGTGTGCCCGGGCGTTGCCAGAGCTCGAAGAGTTAATCCGCCGAGGTCGACGCCCTCACCATTTTCGAGTCCGTGGTACGCGGCGGCTAAGTGCGATGCAAGCGGTGCGAGGATGGCAGCTCCCAAGGCCGCCAGCTCGCGGCTGCCCGAGATGAAATCGGCGTGGAGGTGGGTCTCTGCCGCGAACGCGATCCGCAGGTCGAGCCGTTCCCCCAGCTCCAGATAGGGCGTCGGATCCCGTCGTGGGTCGACAACCAGCGCCCGACGGTCGCCGAGCGGCACCAGGTATGAGGAGTTTCCGAGCCCCTCGTCGATGATTGGCACGATCTTCGCGCCGTGGTCGGACGCCACGGCAAGCCCGCTCATCAGGTCGACGGCTTGAGGCCCCCTACCAAGATGTAGCCGAGGTACGGGACCGCCCTGCTAATGCGCGGCATCAACCAGGCCATCTTGCGTAGGTAGGCGACGCGCGACAAACCACGCAGCATGCAGGCGAAGGCATTGACGAATCCTTCGTCCTGGATGAAGCCGCGGGGCGTCATCATCTCGAAGGGTCCCGATCGCACCTCGATGGCAGAAAGGCCGGCATCCTTATAGATGCGCACCCAGCCGTCGAGCTTGTCGAGCTGCATGCCCGGACACACTTGCCCGAGGAAGATCTCGTGCGCTTCTTCGGTCGGGGGCTGACGCCAGAAGAACTCGGTGGCCAGCACCATCCCGCCCGGCCGGCACACCCGGACCAATTCTTTTGCAGCGCGCTGGCGGTCGACGAACATCGTGACCGCCTCGGCGATCACCCGGTCGAACGTGCTGGTCGGGAATCGCAGCGCGAGGATGTCTCCCTGCTCGACGTCGATGTCGCGCTCAAGGCCAACCCGCCGAACGTTGCGCCGTGCCCGGTCGAGCATGATCGGCGAAATGTCGAGCGCCGTGACGGCGACTCCGAACCGACGTGCCATCTGAATGGCGGTGGTCCCGACTCCGCAGCCGACATCGAGCGCCTTTTGCCCTGGACGCAGTTGGGCCAAGTTGAAGAGCTCCTCCGTCGAGCGACGGCCACCGGGATGGATCACGCGCTTGCCGAGCACGGCCAAAAACGTGTACGGATCCAAGGACTTGACGTCCAGTTCTGGACGGGTCAGCGTCGCTGCCATCTCACGACCTCCTTTCTCCGATGGCCACAACTGGAAGACCTGCAGCCTTCCACTCCGGCAGCCCGTCTTCAAGCCGTCTGGCACGAAAGCCGGCCTGCTGCAGGACACGGACCGCCTTATGAGCGAACGCACAGTAAGGGCCGCGGCAGTACGCCACGACCTCTTTGTCGCGGGATAGTTCGCGGAGTCTTCGGCGGAGTTCCGCAAGCGGGATCGAGATCGCGGGCGGCAGGTGGCCCGCCGCAAACTCCTCCGCTGGCCTGACGTCCAGCACGATGAGGTCTTCACCCCGCTTCAGCCGCCGAAGCAACTCGGCTCGCGTGACGGGTTCAAGACTGTCCCGGGCGCCGAGGTAGGCATCAGCCAGTTGGCCGACCTCGGCACGGTGCTGGGCCGCCACGTTGCGCAGGTTGCGCCAGAGGTCGAACACCTCCGGATCCCGCAGCGCGTAGTAGATCCGGTTGCCGTCCCGTCGGCGGCGGACCAATCCGACCTCACGGAGTACTTGCAGGTGCTGACTGGTGTTGGCGACCGAAAGCCTCGTCTCGGATGCCAGCCCCTCGACGGTGCGTTCGCCATTGGCGAGAACATCGACGATCTCCAGTCGCCGGCCGGTTGCCAGCGCGTGGGCCAGACGGGCAAACTCATCGAACAGGGCCCTCTTGGCGTTGTGGCCATCGCGGTCGTGGGACTGCTCATCCAGCCGCGGCGTGCTCATTGCGCTTCGCTCCGGCGCCGGAGGCCGGCCAGCGCGGGCGGCCCTGGTCCCGGCCCCCACCGTCCTCGGGTTCACGAAACGGCTGACCTTTCTTCTGCGGCTACCCGGCCCAGGTTTTTCACCGTGTCTTCGATCGTCTTCTCGTTGACGCGCTGCAGCATCAGGCTGTCCACCGCCTTGCCCAGCGGCCCGCCGGCCAGCTGGTAGTCGACGTCGACATTGATCTTGGTCCCCTCTCCCTGCGGCTCAAAGGTCCAGGCGAATGTCCCCGTCATGCCGCCGGAGAACGTCGACGTGATCCGGTTGGGGCGCTCGTAATCGGTCACCGTGAACTTCTCGTCGAACGTCACGCCGAGGACCTTGTAGATCACGCGGAACGAGTCGCCTATGCGGCCTTCGCTGCGGCGTACGTCCACGACGTCATGGACATTGGGCACGTACTTCGGGAAGTTTGCGGGGTCGTCCACGATCTCGAACACCTTCTCAACTGGTTCCGCGACGGTCGTGCTCTTGTGTATCTCGGCCATGGCCAGACCTCCTTGTCAGCACAGCGATCAACTGTTCAATTGATGGTTTGAATAGTACGTCTAGCCAGCGGCCCTGTCAAGAGGCTAGTTGCATCCAGCGAAGCCGCCTTTAGGAGCTAGCCTCCAGCCGCCACGCCAACCGCAAAAGAAGAGCAACTCAACTACGAGTCGCGAGATGCCAGCAAAAGATCCATCGTCCGCGCCGCCTGCTGATGGAGCGCCGGCGTGAGATGGCTGTAGGTGTCGAGCGTCAACTGGATAGTGCTGTGACCGAGGAGGTCCTGCACCACCTTCGGATGCGTGCCTGCTTCCAGCAGCATGCTGGCGGTGCTGTGTCGAAGGTCGTGGACCCGGATACGGGGCAAGCTCGCATGATGCAACGCCTCCGCGAGCGCCCGATTGACCATGCCTGGGCCAACGGCGTGACCGTGACGGTTGGTGAAGACCAAGCCGGTCTCCAGCCATCGCTTGCTGTCCCGCCGGCCTCGAGACTGGTGCTCGCGCTGTTGCTCCAGCGCCCCGCGCGCGAGCGCCGATAGATAGACGGTTCGCCGACTCTTCTCAGTCTTCGTAGGGCCCAGAACGAAACCCGTTCCGGGCTGCCGCTGCAGCGTGTGCCGGACCGCGAGTCGTCCCGCGTCCAAGTCGACGTCCTTCCACAGAAGCCCGAGCGCCTCTCCGACCCTTAGACCGCTGGTCCCGAG
The DNA here is from genome assembly GCA_036732165.1 of Candidatus Dormiibacterota bacterium. Classification (GTDB taxonomy): domain Bacteria; phylum Chloroflexota; class Dormibacteria; order CF-121; family CF-121; genus JALYYC01. The sequence goes on from DAINCX010000041.1 coordinate 16,583, forward strand.
CAAAACCCCAGAGCGGATACCAGCGACTGCCTTCGGTCAGGCGGAGTAGCTGTCCAAATTGGGAGCCGGTTAACGCCGTCATCTCCCGCCTCACCGGACGAGGCGGACTGACCAACTCGGTGGGATTGCGAGCTGTCAGCCCCCAATGCATCGCCTGGTCCATAGCGCGGTGCAGGACGGCATGGGTCTTCTCCACGGTTCTCTTTGAAAAGCCCTGGTCGAGCAGCGCGTTGTAGGCCGACTGGATCAACCCCGGCGTCAGATTGCGCAGCGGAATGTCGCCAAGAACGGCGGTCAGGCGACGGACATCGCGGGCATAGGTGACCAGGGTGATAGGCCGCAACCGCGTGCGGCACACCCATAAGCCAGTATTCGAGGAAGATTCGCAACGACTGCGTTCCCGCACTGACTGGCAATCCCTCGCCGAGCGCCCAGCGAGCGTCTGACAGCTTATGAACCAGGTCACGACGGGTGCGGGCGTAGAAGGAGCGGCGCCGACCCCCCCCAATTCGAATCTGGCCCTCCCAGCGCCCGTCCGCCCGTAAAAACACGGCACCCAAACCCCGATTTCGCCGCGCCATCACGCCCACCTCCTGCCCCAAAAGATGGGCTCAGGATGTGCGGTTTGCCAGTCAGAATGCCAGTCAATTGTTAGAAGGGATCAGCGGCTAGGCCGAAATCTGAATACAGAAATATGGAGGCGAGTGCGGGATTCGAACCCGCGGTGGAGGTTTTGCATTCACCAGAGTTCGCTGAAGTTCATTGCGTATTCGACGGCAAGCTCTAGCGTTCATGAGAGTTCGCGGAAGTTCGCCAGAGTTCATCGGCGTTGCCGTCACCGTTGCCGTCAAGCACGCCTTGCATCAGCGCCAGCGCCGGACTAAGGGGGCCTCGCATTTTGCCTCATCGATATTCGGGGACCGACCGCATCCGAGCCTTAGACCTCTACTCAGCGGACCAGGCAGCGTGGCAAAAGTCATCTGGACGTCGGATCGGGACGTCATTAAGGCCTCACCGAATGACCATTCGCTCGGTGGAGCCGTCGCTGCCGCATACCATATATATCTATCCTCTGCGAGAGGCCCCGCTCTCGGGGCGAGATCAATGGGATGCGAGGCGGACGACTTTTGCCCCCCGACAGCCCCAGCCCTCGGTAAGCTTCGTCCTCGATGCGGTGGGTGCGGCCGCCTATCAATTTCGCGCCGCTTCCGCATCGGGTATCGGATTGTTCGAGGAGCTCCTGGCGTCCAGGGGGCACAAAAGTAGCGCCGCACCTCCTCGGTCGCGCGTAGGGCCCACGGCCGGTTCCGGCTACGACGGGCCAATCATTCGCTCCGTGACCGCTGTTCGTTGTTTCCCCATCCGACCATGTCTAGACCTGCCCTGAGGGGGCTTGGACAATGCCCTCGCGCCGTATAGCAAGGCGCCCTCCGCCTCGATGAGGCACTCGAGTTCTCCCCGGTCAAGAAAAATGCCGCGAC
>DAINCX010000042.1:0-14447 GCA_036732165.1 Candidatus Dormiibacterota bacterium
CGCGGCGCCCATCAGCCGCTGCAGCAGGAACTGCGACACAAACTCAATGACGGCGACTGCGCCGGCTGCGACTGCCTTGCCAAAGAGGGGACCGGCGTTGCCCCATCGGACGCCTTTCAGGAACGCCATGAACGCGTCGAAGGCTTGGAGGATTCGGCCAACGCTGCCCCAGGCGGCCTGAAGGGCCTGGATGATCAGCATCACGGCCGCCGCGGCGGGCACGATCAGCGCGACCAGCTTTTCGATCAGAACCCAGACGATCGCTTGCGGGATCATGCTCTTGAGGCCGTCCCAGGCCATGCCGGCGACCTGCATCGTCGTGATCCCGCCCTTTCGGAGGAGGCCCCACGCGGCCGTGCCCAGCCCAAGGATCGACTCGACCTTTTCGCTGAACCAGGCCTTGACGGACAGCTTCAGGTCGGGCCACAGATGGTTCCGAATCCCGTCCTGCGCCGCGGCGGTCAGGTTCGCAAGCCACCGCACGGGATTGGCGGCGACGTCGCGCACCAAGACCGCGAAGGTCCCCAATCCTGCGATGGCGTTGCGGGCGAAGTCGACCGCGCCTTGAACCGCGCTCCGGACGCTGGCGACGACCGCGTGCATGCCGCGCCGCAGCGCGCCGACTGCCGCGGCGAGCGCAGCCCCCAATAGATTCAGGGCGTTCTGGATCGATCGCTTGAGCCCGCTGGCCAACCGGTTGACCGCGGCCTCGGCCCTGGCCACCCGTTCCTGGATCGCGCGCCGGAACCGGTCCCGTAAGGCGGGGAAGGCCACCAGCACGCGGTCGCCGATCGCCGTGAGGGCGTCGCCCGCGAGGCGGATCGCGCCGACGATTGCCTGGCGAGCCCGTTCCATGGCCGCCAGCGCTAATTGATGGGCTCGCTCGATCGCGTCGCGCACCAACTGTCGGGCTCGGTCGAAGGCTGCCTGGACCGTGTGCCTGGCTGCGTCGAAGAGCGATCGCGCCGCCGAGGCCAGGAATCCAAGAAAGCCGCCGGATCCCTGCGCTTGCGCCTTACCCCGCTCGGCCGCCGCCTGCTGGTCTCCTTCGTGACGGGCCCGCTCGGCCTCCGCCTGCCCAGCGGCGTAATGCGAGGCCGCCTCTTCCTCGGCCTGACTGCGCGTGGTGGCGGCCGTCTCGAGCGCCGTCGTGGTGGTCTTGCTGCTCTCGTCGCTGGCGCGGTCCACCAGTTGCTGTTGCTCCTGGGTCCATTGGCGACGCATGCCGAGAACCTCGTGCTGGGCCGCCCCCCGCTCACCGGCCTGGTCCGCGATGTTGACGCGTTCGAACTCGGTCATCTCGCGGTCCGAGTTCGCCCGCTCCTGCGCCGTCCGCTCCGCGTAACCCTGGCGTTGCGCGGCCAGCCCAGCCATGCCGGCGCCGGCGGCGCTCTGGATCGCGCTCCCTTTCTCCTGTTGGGCGATCAAGGAGACGGCCCCGTCGGTCTCGTCCGCCCCCGGGGCCCCGTCGGCGGCCGCAGCCTGCGCAACGTCAATGTGACCGGTCAGCGTCTCGGGCGGCGCCGTCGGGAAGATTTCCGCCTCACCGAGCGGCGCGCCCGCATCGCGACGTCCCTCGGAATGCTCGACCGCGAGCGCCTGGTCGAGATGGGCCCGCTGGCGATGCACCTGGTTCGGGTCTGCGCTGCCTGCGAGAGGCAGCTGGGGAAGAGGACCGGGCGAGACACCGACCCCAGCGTCCCTCGTCGGCAGCCCGGCAATCGCGGTAGCGATTTGCTGCTTATCACCCGCCGACAACTCGCCACCGGCAGCACCCCCCGCGAACGTGGGTTCGACGGCAAGCGCCGTCGGCAGCGGTGGCGCGGAAGCGGGCGATGGTGGTCGACGGATCGCGACCTCCGGGCTCTCGCGGACTCGCGGAACGGTTCGCGGGCTACCACCCGACCCGAGGGGTATTCGTTGCGAAGCCGGCGACTCGACCGTGCTGGGCGCCCCCGGATGGCGTGCCCTCGTTGGAGGATCCCGGACCAATCGCGCGTCCTCGCCAGCGACGGCCTGATCCACCGAGTCGGCAACACCGGTCAAAGCCCCCAGCAATTGGCCCGCAGGCAAACCGGAGGCCACCGCGAGCGCCTGCCCCGGGTCCAGCCCGCGAAGCGACGGGGTCGCAGGCACCGGCTGTTCCTCGATCGGGACCCCGCCACCACCTGCCTCACCGGCCGCAGCCTCCGCCTCGCTTGGGACGGGCGCGACCGGCGCGGCCCCAGCCACGGCCCCGGACTCGATTGGCACCGGAGCGGATGCAGGAGCGCTCCGCGATTCGGCGATCAGCGCGCTGACGGCGCCGTTGCCCGCGGCCGCCTGCAGCCCGAGCAGCATCCGGGCGTCGAACGGGACCGGCCGCGGGCCATCCAGCGGAATGCCGACGGCCTGGACGCCGGCCCGGGCGCCGTCCTGCTCGGGTGGACGCTCGGCCACCCGAGACCCACCCTGGACCTCGGTCTCGTGCTCGAGACCCGCGGTCCGCATCGGAACCCCCCCGGAACTCTGCTAGATCAAACCCTGCCTCAAGGCGTAGGCGACTGCCTGGGTGCGGTTCTTGAGGTTGAGGCGGCTGGTGACATCGTGCACGATGTTTTTCACCGTCCGCTCCGAATGGAAGAGCCGGCGCCCCACCTCAGCCGTGTCGAGTCCTTCGGCCAGCAGCTTGAGCACCTTGATCTCGCGGTCGGTGAGCACGGCGAAGCTCAGGCCGCGCGGGTTCAGCACCTGCCGCTGCAGGCGGCCAACCTGGTCTAGCAACCGGCCCAGCAGGTCTGGCGAGAGCGCGCCTTCTCCGCCGGCGGCGGCACGGATCGCCTCGGCCAGGTTCTCCGGCGTGGCCTGGTTGCGGCGGAGCACACCGCGGGCGCCGGCCTCAAGCGCGCTCAGTAGACCCGTGTCGTCGACCCGGGTGACGACCAGGACGACCCGCTCGACCCCGCGACGCTTGAGGGCGCGAATCGACTGCGTGGTCTCCTCGTCCATCTGGTCGGCGACCACGAGCGCGACGACCTCGGCATCGACCTGGCGCTCCTCCACCATCTCGAGACCGTGGTGCGACCGGAGCTGGCTGGCGATCCCGGCCCGCGAGACCGGGTCCGAGGCGGCGACATATACCTGAATGCGGTCGGTTAAGACACTGGGGCGAGTTGCGATCACAGCTTCTTCCTCCTGGTGGTTGTGGGGCACCCGTCCTTCCTGCCCCTGTCGACCGCCATTGTGGCGTCCCCGACTTTCCGGGCACTTAACGGGGACTTAACGGGCAGCACGTGATGCCTGCAGGTCTTCCTCTCCGGCTCTGGTCGCTTCACGGAGCGCTACCTATGATGCGGACGTCTTGGCTGCTACCGCCACGCTTGCCAGTAAGGCCGCGACCGTCCAACCGGGTTCCGAAGCGACGGCCGAGATCCGGGTTCGCAACTCCGGGACGGTGGTCGACCAGTTCACCCTCGAGGTGCTGGGCGACGCGGCCGCCTGGGCGATCGTCGAACCGGCGGTCATCCCGCTCTTTCCCGGCGCCGAAGCCGTGGCGAAGATCCGCTTCAAGCCACCGAAGTCGCCGAGCGTGCCCGCTCGGGCAATTCCCTTCGCGGTTCGCATCAAGTCCCGCGAGGATGCCAAGGCCTCGATGGTCGAGGAAGGCGTGGTCGAGGTTGGGCCCTTTAATGACACCTTTGCTGAGCTGATTCCTAGAACCGCCAAGGGCAGTTCGCACGCCCGCGCTCAGCTGGCGCTCGACAACCGCGGCAACGTCCGGATCAATGCCCGGCTGACCGCGGCGGACCCGGACCGGAAACTGAATTTCGCCATCTCGCCTCAGGCGCTGATCGCCGAGCCGGGCACCGCCAGCTTCGCCGCGATCCGGCTGACGCCTCGCCAGCGCTTCCTGACCGGACCGCCCAAGTCCAGCCCCTACAAGGTCCTGGTCCATCAAGATGGCCTGCCGACCATCAGCGTCGACGGCTCGATGCTGCAAGAAGGCCTGCTGCCTGGATGGCTGATTCCGGCCGCGATTGGCGTCCTGGCGTTGGTCCTGGTGGGGGCGATCCTGTGGTTTACCGTGCTCCGGCCGACCATCGCCAGTATCTCGACGCAGGCTGTTGCCCCCGGCGTACAGGCCGCGCAGTCCGCGGCCATTAAGGCGCAGGCGGCGGCCGTCAGCGCCGGCGCCAAGGCGCCGACGACGGGCGGTGCCGGCCTGGCCACCGGCGCGAACCCCTTCGGCGGTGACCCCTGGGCCGATCGGCTGGTGGGCAGCAATGCCATCACCGTGCCGGCTGACGGCGGCCTCTCCGTCACGGACCTCGTCTTCGAAAACCCCAGCGGCCGGACCGGCAGTTTGCAGCTGCTCCGCTACAACGCGGCGAAGAACCAGACCCAGACGCTCCTCACCCTGCGCTTGGAGAACTTCCGTGACCTGGACTTCCACTTTGTCACGCCGCTCGTCTTCAAGCCCAGCGACAAGCTGCAGCTCGCCTGCTCCTCCGACCCCGTCGCCGACGGTTCCTCGTGCGACGCCTCCGTCTACTACAGCGGGTACTTCAAGAACCCACCGGGCGGCTAGTGCGCAGGCTGCGACTGGCGGTGGCGACAGTCGGCGCCGGCGCGGTCATCATCGCGGCTTTTAGCGGCACCCTCTTCGCGCATGCCAACCTCGCCGCCGGGTTCCCGGCATCCCGCATCCGGCTCGATCCGGCCACCTCGTCCGTGAGCATGCCGGGCCCCGCCAATCTGACGGCCACGGTCGTCGACTGGAAGGGGGGACCGGTCAAGGGGGCGGTGCTGAGCTTCACCATCATCAGCGGTCCCAACAAGGCGCAGAAACTGCCCTCGGCTACGACCGACAAGACGGGCCACGCCGGCCTTCGCTACAGCGACACGGGCGAGCCCGGGGTTGATGTCATTCAGGCAACCTTCACCGACGGCCTCGAGATCCATAAGAGCAACCGGCCGTTTGTGACCTGGCTCAGCGGCCCACCGGCGACCTCGATCAGTTCGCCGGCCACGATCACGCTGACCCCGGCCTGCTTCCAACCGTCGGGTGCGGCCAAGGAAGCCTCCAACGTGCTCAAGCCGGCGGCGCCGCGCCCGACCGCCAAAGGCACCACGAAACCGAAACCTACTCCAGTTCCGCCGGTCGTCACGCCGCCCCCCTACGCCGTTGGGGTCGTGGGGGAGAACTTCGGCCCCTTCTCGGCTGTCCTCGTCACCTTTGACGCCGGACCGGGCGGGACCGCGGAGAGCGCCCAGGCGCAGACGGACGGCTTCGGTCATTTCGCGATTACCCTCAGCGTCCGTCAGCGGGCCGAGGGCCGGCACCTGGTGCGCGCCGACGATTTCAGGCAGCGCGAGGCCGACGCCATCTACACGGTGCCCTGCTTCCAGCCGTCCGTCGCCCTGAATCCGCCCATCGGTCCGCCCGGCTTCGTCACCATGGCGGTCGGCAGCGGCTTCCCCGCGAACAGCAAGATCGTCGACCTCAACTGGGCCAGCCCCTCGCTGGCGTCGCCCCTGCCGAAGGTCCTGATGACGGATGCCAGCGGTGGCTTCTCGTTTCCGGTCCTGATCCTGTACCACGACGGCATCGGGCCACGGACCATCCAGGCGATCGTGCCGAACCCCTTCGGCGCCCAGGCGGGCAGCGCCATCGAGGCGGACGCGCCCTTCCTGGTCACGCTGGGGCGGCCGCAGCCCCCAGATTTTGTGCTTCGACGGTGAAGTCGTACTCGCTGTATGATGCTGGCGGGTCAATTAGCCAGGGGGAACGTGTGAAGAGACGGGGTCGGTTGGGGGATCGGTGCTGGCGCGCCGTAGCTCCAACCATCTGCGCCCTGGCCCTCTCGCTGCCGCCGATCGCGCTGAGCGCGCCCCTCCCCGTGGCGGCCGACGTCCCGGTTGCCGGGTCTCCCCACATCGCGACCTATGCGGGCGCACCCGGCGGCGGCAAGCCGACCGAGGTCGCCCAGCAGCCGTTCGGCCTGGCGGTCTCCGGCCGGTACACCTATATCGCCGACCCGGTCAACCACGTGGTCCGCCTGCTGATCGATAACAGCGAAGTCCCATTCGCCGGAAACGGCAGCCTCGCGGTCGCGGGAGATGGCACCGACCCCACCAAGGCTCAGCTGGCCGGCCCGTACGCCGTCGCGGTCGGCCAGGTCACGCAGGTCGGGTACCAGGTCACCGGCTTTGACGTGTACATCGCCGACACCTTTGGCCACCAGGTTCGCAAGGCCACGGTCACCATCCCGCCGATCGACAGCCCAAGCGCCTCGCAGACGGCGGTGATCACCACCATCGCCGGGACCGGCGCGTTCGGCTTCGCCGGTGACGGGGGTGCGGCCAGCGCAGCCAAGCTCAACTCGCCGTACGGCATTGCCTGGGACAAGACCAGCAACCTCGTCTACGTCGCGGACACGCTCAACAATCGAATCCGTGCGATCCAGGCCGACGGCACGATCAAGACCGTGGTGGGCTCGGGGGTCGCCGGCTACACACCGAGCGTGAAGAACGCGTTGAAGACGGCGCTCAACCATCCGCGCGGCCTGGCCATCGACGACAAGGGGCGCGTGTACATCGCCGATACCTATAACAATGTGATCCGCCTGTTCGACCCAAGTACAGGAACGATCACGACGGTCGCCGGGATCGGGTCGCCGGGCTATGGCGATGGCGTGGCCGCCACCAGCGCCGCGCTCCGGGCGCCGGCCGCGGTTGCGCTCGATGGCCAGGGAAGCCTGTACATCGCGGACACCGCCAACCAGGTGGTTCGCCAACTCGGCACTGACGGCATGCTGCACACCGTCGCCGGGACGCCCGGAAAAGCGGGCGAGTCCGGTGACAATGGCCCCGCGATCCTCGCGCAACTCTCATCGCCGATGGGCCTGGCCGTCCGGCCCGACGGCGACCTGCTGATCGCCGACAGCGGCAACAACGTGGTGCGCCTCCTCTCCGGGTCGCTCGGCGCCGGACCCACGCGCCAGATCCGTGTCCTAGCGGGCGACGGGACCCCGAGCTTCGCTGGAGACAAAAAGCCACCGGCCCAGGCGCAGTTTGCCGGACCCGCGGCGGTGCTCTCCACCCTGGCGACGCCCGCACTCGTGAATGCGGCGGTGTCCCCGGTGACGGGCACGCGCTACGTCCTCGATACGTTCAACCATGCCCTCCGCTCGTTCCAGACCGCGGATAGCGACCCCGACAATCACGCGGTCGGCGACCAGGACGCGGATGACGTGAGCACCCTGGTTGGGAATGGCCTGCCGCCGGCGGTGCCCACGGCCGGACAACCTGTCCAGCTGGGCGCCCAGCTGTCCACGCCGATGGGCATGGCGCTGGATACGAAGAACCCGGACCGGGCCTACATCGCGGACACGTTCAATAATGTCGTGCGGTCGGTGGACCTCAAGACCGGCGCGATGACCACGGTGGCCGGAACCGGCGTGGCCGGATATTCCGGCGACAACGGGCAGGCCGGCAAGGCAACCTTGAGCTATCCCGCCGGGGTCGCGGTTGACCCAGCCGGTGACGTCTTCATCGCCGATACCTACAACGGCGTAATCCGCGAGGTTGTGGCAGCCAGCGGGTCGATCAGCGGCAGCAGCCGGATCGTGACGGTGGCCGGCACCGGCCGGCTTGGCTTCAGTGGCGAAGGCGGCCCCGCGGCCGCGGCCAATCTGTACTTCCCGTACGGCGTCACCTTTGACAGTGCCACGCCTCCGAACCTCTTTATCACCGACAGTTTCGATCACCGCGTTCGCAAGGTGGACGACATCACGAATGCGGATCCGTCCAAGCGGCTAATCCACACCGTGGCCGGTGACGGCTCACAGGACTTCGCGGATGGCGCGGCCGCCGTGGCGCACTTCGACCGCCCCTGGAGCGCGACGGTCGACCAAAACGCGCTTTACGTCGCCGACTACCTGAACCATCGGGTCCGGCGCGTCGACCTGGCGTCGGGCGCGGTGACGACCGCCTCCGGGCTCGGCACCACCGGCCTGAAGGGAGACGTCGGGCCGGCCACCGCGGGCCAGCTGGATAGTCCACGCGGCTTGAGCCCGATCGCCAACTCCGGCGCCCTGCTGGTCGCGGACTCGTTCAACAACCGTGTCCGCTGGGTCGGCGTCACGCAGGCCGGCATCCAGCGCACCGAGGTCAATTTCGATCCGACCAACCTGGCGGGCACGAGTCAGCCGCAGAGTGTCACGGTGCAGAGCACTGGTAGCGGCCTGCTCGTGATGGGCGCGGTCGATCTCGGCGCCAACAGCAACGACTTCTACCTCGATCCCGCGACGAACACCTGCGCGCAGGTGCGTCTCGAGCCCGGAACGAGCTGCTCGTTCCGCGTGGCCTTCCAACCGCGCGCCCCAGGCACCCATAGCGGCAATGTCGTCATCCCCGATGACGCAGCCGGCGGCCAGCAGGTAGTGAAACTCAAGGGTGAGGCAACCGCGGCGGTCGCGACGCTGAGCCCGCCAACGGTTCTTATCAGCCAGCCGGCCAACACGCCGCCAGCCTCGCAGGTGGTGAACCTGACCAATAACGGCAATGGCCTGCTCCACATCAGCAGCATCGGCCTCGACCAGGGGACGGATCCCGACTTCTCACAGAGCAACAACTGCCCGAGCGTCATGGCCCCGCACGCCACCTGCGCGATCACGGTGACGATGAGCCAGATCGCGGGAGGGGACAAACGGACGCGGGTCGGGACCTTGACCGTGCATGACGACGCCGCCGGCAACTCCCTCAGCGACGTGACCGCTGGCGGCACGTCCCAGTCGGTCCCGCTCACCGGGAGCCTGGCCCAATCGGCCGTGACGCTGGGCCCGCAAAATCTCACCTTCGTGCAAAACGTGGGCAGCCCCAGCCCGTCGCAAACCTTGATGCTCATGAATAGTGGGGCCGCGCCGCTCCACTTGAGCGGGATCAGGGATGACGGGGATTTCGTGCAGACGAATAATTGCCCGGCCGCGCTGGCTCCCGGGGCAAGCTGCGCGGTGAGCGTCACCTTTGTGCCGAGCGCGACCGGCGAGCGCGACGGCTACATCGTGGTAGCGGATGACTCGCTGGACAGCCCGCAGAAGGTGCCGGTCGTGGGCATCGCCACCATGGCGATGGCGAATCTCGGACCCGACCGCCTCACCTTCACTCAGAACGTGGGCGCAGCGAGCGGTACCCAGACGGCCACCCTGACCAACACCGGCGACGGGCCCCTGACGATCGAGAACGTGTCGGCCACCGGTGATTACAAGGCGTCGCCCCATTGCCCGTCGTTCCTCGCACCGCACCAGAGTTGCACCATTGGGGTGACCTTCACTCCGCAGGCGGCCGGTGATCGCAAGGGCTCGCTGGTCGTCACCGACGACGCGAGTGCCGCGCCCGGCACCCAGGAAACGGTCCGGCTCTACGGCTTCGGCCACCAGCCAGTCGCCACCCTGACCGCGAATGTCCTGTCGCCCAGCGCGAACGTCGGCTCAGCGGCCGGGCCGCAGACCGTCATCGTGACCAACACGGGCGACGGCGCCCTGACGATCCGCGGGATTGGGATCAGCGGGGCGGCCGCCGGGGACTACTCCCAGGGCAATAACTGCATCCGAACGCTCGCGATCGGGGCCAGCTGTTCCGTCACGGTCAACTTCAGTCCGCGTGCCTACGGCGTGCGCAACGCGAGCCTCACGGTGTTCGATGACGGCCCCGGCGGAAGCCAGGCGATCGCCCTGCGCGGATCGGGCCAGGCGCCGCACCCGCTGCTGAGCAACAACTTCCTCAACTTCGGCGCCCGCGGTGTCGGTGGCAGCAGCGCGCCGCAAAACGTGGTCCTCTTCAACGCCGGCACCGGGACGCTCTCGATTGGAAGCGTGAGCCTCGCGGGCGGCGGCGATTACGTCCTCAGCACCTCCTGTGGCAGCACACTGGCCTCCGGCGCGAGCTGCCAGATCAGCGTCACCTTCACGCCGCAGGGCACCGGGCCGCGGTCCGGCGCAGTCACCATCTCCGACAACGCGGGGACCCAGCGCTTCACCCTCAGCGGCGTCGGCACCTAGCCAACTCTCTTCTCTGTTCCCTTGGATTGGGGGTTTCTCCCTCCCCCGGCTCCGCGGGGGAGGGCGGGGAGGGGGCTTAGCTGAGCTGGAACGGCGGGTATTGATCGGTGACCAGGAGGAAGGCGTAGGCGCTGACGCGGTTGCTCCAGCGGAGTACGCCGACGACGAAGCGAAAAAGATTCTGCGGATACCGGCCCGTGAAGAGAATCGCGAACCAGGCAACAATGACCGCCACCGCAGCGCCGATAAACAGGAAGAAGAGCACGACGTAGTGCGGGATGGCGAGGAGCCACTTGACCAGCGGTAGCCAGCGGTTCAACTGATGAGCGTCCGGATAAGCGAAGTCAAGGTGGACGGATTGCTCCTCGTCTGTCGATGGGTAGCGGTCGTCGAGCAGGGCGAGGTAGGCGGTGACGCGGTTGGAGAAGCGGAGCACGTTGAGGTTCCAGTCGAACCACCAGTGCGGGTACTTCCGACGGAACAGGATCATCAGCAAGAGCGGAAAGAACAGGAGGCTGGCGCCGCTCGCCAAGGTGAACCTCATGTCATGGCTGCCCCTGACCGTGGCATTGGTCAGGGCGCCCAGCAAAACGAGAATTGGGATGGCGACGAAGATCCGGAAGCCGGTCGTGAGCCGATTGAGCGATCGAGCGGGGAAGTCGACGTCGAACTGGACCGGGTAGCTGCTTACCATGTCTGCACCTCTCTGAATTCCGAATCTGACGAGTGCGCCGGCGTTGACGTGAAGCTGATGACCTCGTGGCCGCGGAGAGCCTCGAGAAACGGTTGAAAGCTGCCGCAGACCAGGCACCGGAGGCTGGCGCCTTCGATCTGGACCTCGCTGACTCCCGGGGCACGCTCAACCTGCTGGGCGGGAGGCGTCCCGACGAAACGGATCTCCACGCGCTGGGTGGGTAGCTCGTTTGTCATGCTCCTGACCCTACGGGCCTCGCGGATCGCTGCAATCCGTGGAATTACCGAAAGGGCTTCAACCGGCCTCAACCGGACCCATGACGCGCTGGCGTAGTAACTTTTTGGTCACGATGGCAAGGCCTGCCCGCCGGCCGGGAAATCTGCCAGCTGAAGCGACGAGCTTCATCGGCCGCCGCGACGCGCTTGTGGAAGTCAGAAAGAAGCTCAGCGAGGCCCGGCTCGTGAGCCTCGTCGGACCTGGAGGCGTGGGCAAGACCCGCCTGGCAATCAGGATCGGGACGGATCTCGGACGCGGATTCCGGGACGGCGCATGGCTGGTCGAGCTGGCCGAAGTTCGAGATCCCCGCCTGGTGAGCAATGCCCTCATGCTGGCCCTTGATCTCCGTGACCAGGCCGCCACCGAGCCGCTCGCCCTTGTGCTGGCGTACCTGAAGGACAAACAGCTCCTGCTTCTGGTGGACAACTGCGAGCACCTGCTCGGGGCTGCGTCGCAACTGGTGAGCGAGGTCCTGAGAGCGGCTCCGGGCGTGCGGGTGATTGCCACCAGCCGGGAACCATTGTCCGCGGATGGCGAGCATCTCATCGCGGTTCCACCTCTCGAGCTGCCTTCCGGTCAGCGGGCCGAGCCTCTCAGTGAGCTGCGTCAGAACGAAGCCGTCATGCTGTTCACGGAGCGGGCCGCCGCGGCGTCGGGCAGCTACGAACTGACGGAGTCGAACGGGCCCGCCGTGGCGGAGGTGTGCCGGCGGCTGGACGGCCTGCCGCTCGCGATTGAACTGGCGGCGGTGAGAACGCGAATGCTGACCGTGGAGCAGATCCGCGATCGTTTGAACGACCGGTTCGAGTTGCTCACCGGAGGAGGCAGGGCAGCGCTGCCACGCCATCAAACCCTGCGAACGACGATCGACTGGAGTTACGAGCTGTTGAATGCGAGTGAGCGTGCGCTGCTGGGGCATTTGTGTGTGTTCGCCGCCCGCTTCACCCTGGAAGACGTAGAGGCCGTTTGCAGGTCCGCGGACGAGGCCGTGGCGCCGTCGTTCGAGCTGCTGTCGTCCCTCGTCGAGAAGTCCCTCGTCGTGAAAGAGGACATCAATGCGGTCGCGTGCTACCGGCTGCACGAGACGATGCGCGAGTTTGCGCGCCTCAAACTGCGAGATACCGGCGAGGAAGAGGTGGCCGAAGATCGATGCACGGAGTATTTTCGGTCGAGGTGCCAGCGATCCTTTGGCGAAAGCCGGTACCGGCTTGCCGAGTGGCTCGATTGGATCGACCTGGAGATAGACAACATCCGCGTCGTGCTTGGACGATGCGTGGCTCAGCGGGACTCCGTACGAGGAATCGATCTCGCGACCGCGGTTGGCTGGTATTGGATCACACGGGCGACCACGGAAGGCATCCGCTGGCTGGACGAGCTGGTTGCCTGCGGAGCCGGCAATCCAGAGCCGCAGTTCTGGGCTTATTTCCTCAGCGGGTTTCTGGCCGTTTTGAAGGCCGATGCGACCGCAGCACGGCCCGCCCTGGAACGGGCGGTCGCGACGGCTCGCGCGTTAGGTCAGTCCAGCCTCCTGTCGCAGTCGCTGTCGATGGCATCGATCGCCGAGAACATGGCCGGTGACCGCGAGTCAGCCGGGCGCTTGCTGGATGAGGCGGCGATCGTCACCCGCCCTCTCAGCGACTTCCCTCCTCGCATTGCGGTTCTCCAGGCTCAGGCGCTCAATGGTTTCTTCGAAGGAGACATCCAGGCGATTCAGGCAGCGGCCTCCGAAGGTGTTCGTCTCAGCCGCGACGTGGGTGATCTGTATAGCCTTGAAATGATGCTGCTGAACACGGGCGGCATGGCCCTGATCGCGCGCGATCTCGAGCAAGCGAAGAACTCCTACACGGAAGCGCTGAAGATCGCGCAGCGGATCGACGACCGGGTCGCGCAGTACGCCTTGATCGATGGACTGGGCTGCGTCGCCGCAGGTTCCGGCCAGGCGCGCCTCGCCGCACAACTGCTCGGGGCGGCGGAAACAGTCCGAACCCAGGCCGGGGCACGCCTCATCCCGTTCCTCGCACCGTTGCTGGCACAGGCGGAAGAGGCCGCCACGGGCACGCTCGGTGCGTCAAAGTTCGAGGCGGAGGTGAACGCTGGAAAACGGTTGAACCGCGACGACGCGATTCGACTGGCGCTCGGTGAGCCGGCTCAGGTCGCCAACGGGCGCGTGCGGTATGACGAGGTCGGGTTGCTCGGCCGGCGCGAAGCCGAGGTGGCGCGGCTGGTCGCGGAGGGGCTGAGCAACAAGCAGATCGGCGCGAAGTTGTTCATTTCGGAGCGGACCGTGGATAGCCATGTGCGCACCGTCCTGAACAAGCTGGGGTTCAACTCACGGGCGCAGATCGCCGGCTGGATTGCTTCGTCGGCTCGAGCATCCTGAGCAGCCGCCCCGCGCGCTCGAATTCGTCAGGCGTCTGCAGGGTTGCGTTGTTGAAGGTAAAGCCCTGGATGCCGGCCGCGATGAAGCCTTGCAGGATCTCGGCGGCCCGGTCGGGCGTGGCCGGCTGGAACATGGCCCGCCGCTCGGGCGGCATCCGCTCCATCACCATCTTGACCTGCCCCTCGTTCTCCACCAGGACGACCGGGGCGCCCATGGTCCGGGTGATCGTGGCCGGATCCCGCCCCTCTTCCTCGCAGTAGCGGTCGAGGATCTCGCCCTTTCGTTTGATGTCTTCCAGTGGGCCGAACCAGTGCGACATGTCCGCGTGGCGTGCGACCAGGCGCAGGGTGCGCTTCTCGCCGCCGCCGCCGACCAGGATCTTCGGGCCGCCGGGTTGTAGCGGGCGGGGGTTGTTGAGCGCCCGGTCGATCCGGTAGTGCATGCCCGTGAAGGAGGGCCGCTCCTGCGTGAACATCCGCTTCAAGATGGTCAGTGCCTCGTCGAGCCGGTCCATGCGCTCACGCATGGGCGGAAACTCGAATCCGTAGCCGATGTGCTCCGATTCGTTCCAGGCTGCGCCGATACCACAGATCGCGCGCCCCTTTGAGAGGACATCGAGCGTCGTGACCATCTTGGCCACGAGGGCCGGGTTGCGGTAGGTCACGCCCGTGACAAGCGTGCCGAGGCGCACCCGGCTGGTTTCCCGCGCCAGCGCCCCCAGTGTCGTGTAGGCCTCCAGCATGGGCTGCTCCTCCGGACCGATGGGCGTGATCTGGTAGAAGTGGTCCATCACGGTCACCAGCTCGAAGCCGGCGGACTCCGCCGAGCGCGCCAGTCCGGCCACGTGATCCATAAGGCCGTCGGGGGGGACACCCGGGAACGTGAAGCTGGGCATGTGATAACCAAAGAAGGGCATACCGACCATGATGCCAGCCCGGCCCCCGCGGAGCGGAATTTGAATTACGCGGCGGCCCTTTGACGGGTCAACAACGGGCTGTGCTTTCCTGGGCCGCTCTTGGCATTGGCTCGGTCATGATCATCGGATCCGTATTGGAGT
>DAINCX010000042.1:14547-18036 GCA_036732165.1 Candidatus Dormiibacterota bacterium
TCCTGGGCCGCTCTTGGCATTGGCTCGGTCATGATCATCGGATCCGTATTGGAGTCACCGCGCAAGCTGGCATTATTCCCTGAGTCGTTTCTCCGTGCGCCTTATGCTCGGGGGCATGAGCCTTTACGTCTGCCCGGCGGATACCGTGGATGCCCCGGTCGAGACCGTTTGGTCCCTGCTGAGTGACCCTGCCTCCTATGCAATTGGGCCGATGCCCATATAGATGATGTCGCTCCGCCTGGACCAGCCCAGGCCGGCCAGGTCGTCCAGATGACCGCGCGAGCCCTTGCAATTCCGCTTCGGGTGCGCTTCGACATCGAGCGGGCCGATCCCGTCGCCCATGACCTGGCATTTCGGGCGACGTTCCCCCTGGGGATTCGGCTGCAGGAGCAGATCAGCGTTCGGCCCGTGGGGGAGGGCAGCCGCGTCCAGTACGGCTGAGACTTCTCGTTCCCGCCAGGTTGGCGGGGCTGGCTGGTACGGCATCTCCTCGGCCGGGAGCTGGTTAACGGGCCCCGTGACTCCCTCGCTCGCCTGAAGCGCGCGGCCGAAGCATTGGCGCGGCCCGCCGGCCCGGTGTGAGAGCCTTAAGACGGACCCTGTTGGGCCACTGGAGGAACGATGGCGAAGAACGCGCTATTTGAATTGGAGGAAGCGGGGACCAGCGTCTGGCTCGATTACATTCGCCGGAGCCTGATGGCATCAGGCGAGCTTCAGCGGATGATCGATGACGACGCGGTGGTGGGCATGACCTCCAACCCGACCATTTTCGAGAAGGCGATCGGGGGCAGCAGTGACTACGACGAGGCCTTGCGGAAGCTGGTGGAACAGGGCCTCTCCGATGAGGAGATCTTCCTCAGCATCATGGTCGAGGACATCCAGATGGCCGCCGACGTCCTCAAACCGGTGTACGACACCACCAAGCACAAAGATGGTTACGTCAGCATCGAGGTGCTGCCCAAGGTGGCCAACGACACCAAGGGCACCGTCACGATGGCGCACCAGCTCTGGGACCGGGTGGGCCGGCCCAACGTGATGGTCAAGATCCCGGCGACCACCGAGGGCTTGCCGGCGATCGAGCAGTGCATTGCCGACGGCATCAACATCAACATCACGCTGATGTTCTCGGTCAAGGTGTACGAGGACGTCGCTCGCGCCTACATCCGTGGCCTGCAGCGCCGGATGCGTGCCGGCAACCCGGTGGACATCGCCTCGGTGGCCAGCTTCTTTGTCAGCCGGGTCGACACCGCGGTCGACAAGCTATTGGAGGCGAAGATCGCCGCCGCCAGGGACCCCGCTGAGCGCACCCGGCTTCAGAACCTGCTGGGGAAGGCGGCCGTCGCCAACGCCAAGATGGCGTACAAGGCCTTCGGCCGGATCTTCAACGAGCCGGAGTTTGCCGATCTGCGCGCCAAGGGCGCGACCGTCCAGCGCTGCCTCTGGGCGAGCACCGGGACCAAGAACCCGCACTACAGCGACGTGCTTTACGTCGAGGAGCTGATCGGGCCCGACACGGTGAATACCATGCCGCAGCAGACCATGATGGCGTTCAAGGAGCACGGCGAGGTCCGGCCGAGCCTGCTCGAGAACGTCAATGGCGCGGAGCAGGTCATGCGCGACCTGGCGGCGGTCGGGATCGACATGGAGACGGTCACCTACGATCTGCAGAT
The DNA here is from genome assembly GCA_036732165.1 of Candidatus Dormiibacterota bacterium. Lineage (GTDB taxonomy): Bacteria > Chloroflexota > Dormibacteria > CF-121 > CF-121 > JALYYC01. Next base: position 16,218 of record DAINCX010000042.1, read on the forward strand.
CGACGGCATCAAGCTGTTCGCCGACTCCATCACCAAACTGATGGAAGGGCTCGCCAAGAAGAAGCAAGAGCTGAAGGGGGGCAACGCCGGCGCGCACGAGGCTACGCTGGGCGCGCTCGAGGGGCCGGTCGGCGCGCGTCTCAAGCAGCTGGAGCAGGACGCGGTCGTCCGCCGGATCGGCGAGAAGGACGCGTCCCTGTGGTCATCGAACGCTTCCGCCCAGCCCGAGATCCGGGATCGGCTCGGGTGGCTGCAGGTGGCCGACCGGATGGAAGAGCGCATTCCCGACCTGATCGGACTCAAGAAGGAGCTGCTCGCCGAGGGCTTCACCCAGGCTCTGCTGATGGGGATGGGCGGAAGCAGCCTGGCGCCGGAAGTATTTCGGACCACATTCGGCGCGGTGAAGGGCGCGCTCGACCTTCACGTCCTCGATACGACCGACCCGGCGGCGATCCGCGCGGTCGAGCGGGATCTCGACCTGGCGAAGACCGTCTTCATCGTGTCCTCGAAGTCCGGGACGACCCTCGAGACGCTCTCGCACTACCGATATTTCTGGAAGCAAGCCGGTGGAAAAGGGCGGCAGTTCCTGGCCATCACCGACCCCGGCAGCCAGCTGGCCGAGGAGGCCAAAACGAAAGGCTTCCGCCGCACGTTCCTGAACCCGGCCGATATCGGCGGCCGTTACTCGGCCCTGTCGTACTTCGGCCTGGTGCCCGCGGCGCTCAACGGCGTCGATCTCAATGGACTCCTCGACCGGACGGCGACGATGGTCCAGGGATCCTCACCCTCGGTGCCGGTCGCGGAAAACCCCGGCGCCTGGCTCGGTGCCGTCCTCGCCGAATCGGCGAAGGCCGGCCGCGACAAGGTGACGATCATCGCCCCGCCGGCCGTGGCGAGCTTCGGAATCTGGGCCGAGCAGTTGATCGCCGAGAGCACGGGGAAAGAGGGGAAGGGGCTGATTCCGGTGGCCGATGAGCCGCTGGGTGCGCTCGGGGTCTATGGCAACGACCGCTTGTTCGTTCGCCTCGCGCTTCCGGGCAACGATCCTGATGCCGCCCGCTTCGAGTCGCTCAGCAAGGCGGGGCATCCCGTCGTGACGCTCAAACTGAGCGATCCGCTCGGGATCGGCGCCGAGTTCTTCCGCTGGGAGTATGCGATCGCCGTGGCCGGCGCCATTCTGCAGATCAACGTCTTCGATCAACCCAACGTCCAGGAAGCCAAAGACCTGACGAAGAAAGTCCTCAGTGAAGGCAATCCGCCGACGGTGGGGGAGGGCATTCGCTGGGCCGGTCAGCAGGGGTCGACCATGGAGGCCGCGATCACGGCGCTGCTCAAGCAGGTGAAGCCAGGCGATTACGTCGCGCTGATGGCCTACATCCCGCCGAGCGCGGAGCACGACACGGCGCTCAATGCCATCCGGGTCGCGATCCGAGACAAGCAGCGCGTGGCCACCACCGTTGGGTATGGTCCCAGGTTCCTTCACTCGACTGGGCAGCTGCACAAGGGTGGGCCGAATACCGGCGTGTTCCTCCAGATTGTCGGCGACGATCCCGATGATCTGCCGATCCCCGGTGAGCGCTTCACCTTTGGCATCCTCAAGCAAGCCCAGGCGCTCGGCGACTTCCAGGCCCTGCGGAACCACGGCCGCCGGGTCCTGCGGGTCCAGATGCGCGATGTCGCGGCTGGCCTGGCGAAGATTGGCCAGGCGGTTGGCGCGACGGTCGAGGTGAGCTGATGCAGCTCGGCATGATCGGATTAGGCCGCATGGGCGCAGGCATGACCGCGCGCCTGGTGCAGGGCGGCCACCAGGTCGTCGTCT
>DAINCX010000043.1:0-3766 GCA_036732165.1 Candidatus Dormiibacterota bacterium
CCTGGCTGAGCTGGCAGGCATTCACGCAGGCCTACACCCCGGTCTTCAACATCTTTAACAAGTTCGGCGGCTGAGTCGGGCCAATACCCCTACCTATAATTCGGGGCGGGGGTGTAGCTCAGTGGTAGAGCACCTGCCTTTTAAGCAGGGTGTCGAGAGTTCGATCCTCTCCGCCCCTAGTACCAATAGGATTCCCGAAGCCCTAACTAACTTCCCGCCCGGCTAGCGTGGCTGTGGAGGTGGCTGGTGGCGGGGCAGCTGGGCCAGGTACGGATATTACGACCTTTCCTTTTGCGTGGCCGGTTTCTAGATAGCGGATGGCGTCTGCTGCATCGCGTATCGGATACGTCCGGTCGATGACCGGAGTGATCCTGCCGGCCTCAATCAGTTCCCTGAGGAGCTGCAGGTCATCGCCACTTGGCTTCGCGAGAAGGGGACGCAGGGTCTGGGTGACAAACGGCGATAACAGGGCGGCCTTGATGATCCGGCCGACCGGTCCGATGATGCGCCCCCTGGAGTCACCGCTGCTCAGTACAAGCCTGCCTTTGGCGGCAAGGACGCGCCGGCAAGCCGAAGGGGAGGCGGTTCCCGCGAGCTGAAAGATCAGGTCGTACTTTTGACCATTTCGCGTGAAGTCCTCTTTCGTGTAGTCGATGACCCGGTCGGCGCCGATGGCGCGGACCATTTCCACATTCCTGGTGCTGCAGACAGCGGTCACATCTGCCCCGAACCACTTCGCGATCTGCACAGCGAACGTCCCAACGCCTCCCGACGCACCGACAATCAAAACCTTTTGCCCAGGGCGGATCTCTCCGACATCACGAAGGCCTTGCAGGGCAGTCGTCGCAGCGAGTGGGACAGTGGCCGCTTGCTCCGCGCTCAGGTTGCCGGGCTTCAACGCGAGGAGCTTTTCCGGTGCGGTTACGTACTCGGCAAAGCTACCTGCTCCGACAAAGCCGAAAACGTCGTCACCCGGCCGTAGCCGCGTCACCGCCTTGCCCACGGCTTCGACGTCTCCCGCCACGTCGGTGCCGAGAACTGAGTCTTTCGGTTTGCGCAGTCCGACTCCCATGAGCCGAGCCACGTAGGGCAAGCCCCTCATGACGTGCCAGTCGTATGGATTCGCGGAGGCGGCCCGCACCCGTACCAGAACCTCGTCAGGTCCGACCTCGGGCTTGGGAACCTCTTTCAGTTCAAGAACATCCGCCGTGCCGAACGCCTCGTATGCGATCGCTTTCATTCTTTCCTCCTCGGCTTGGGCTTCGAGGTGTACGCCGTACACCGTGGTGCGAAGTGTAGGTGTACGTCGTACACTTGTCAAGAGGAAATACAGAATGGCTCAGCAAATCAAGGCCCGGCGCCGCGTCCAGTTGAGCAGGGACCGGGTGCTGCACGCTGCCGTCGCCCTTGCCGATGACTCCGGGATCGAATCATTGAGCATGCGAAAGCTCGCCGATGAGCTTGGGGTCGTGCCGATGGCGCTCTACAAGCATGTGGCCCACAAGGAAGAGCTCCTGGACGGAATGATCGATGTGGTCGTCGGGGAGATCGATCCTCCGGTCACGGGAACCGACTGGAAGAGCGCCGTCCGGCAAAGGATCCTCTCGGCGCGACGAGCGCTCCTGCGACACCCCTGGGCGTCTCGGGTGATGGAGTCGAAGACGGTGCCGACACCGGTGGTACTCGAGTACATGGACTCGATGATCGGAATGTTCCGGGCCGGCGGCTTCTCCGTAAATCTCACCCATCACGTGATGCATAGCATCGGCAGCCGTGTCCTGGGGTTCACCCAGGAGCTCTTCAACGACTCAGAAACCGCCCGCCCGGAAGTGCAGGCGATCATGCTCCGCGAGATGGCAGCGAAGTATCCGTACGTAATGGAGATTGCCGGGGCGGCCTCGCACGAGGGCGAGTCGGTCGTCGGCGCCGGTTGCGACGATCAGTTCGAGTTCGAGTTCGCCCTGGATCTACTCCTAGACGGCTTCGAAAGACTCCGGCGCAAGCAGTCGACGTCCATCGGGACATGATCTGAGGCGAAAGTCGGACCATCTCGGCCGATGACTTTCGCACGGCCAGTCGGTCTAAGTTATCGATATGGAAACCAAGAATCTCGACATCTACGGAGACCCTCCGATCCCCTGGTCGCGCGCACTGCAACTACTCGAGGCAGCCCCACCGACGCAAGCCCCGCGGACGACATGGCTGAGCACTGTCCATCCCGATGGGCGTCCGCACGTGGCCGGCGTGGGCGCGCTTTGGGTTAACGGCAACTTCTACTTCGTCAGCGGCCCCGGTACCCAAAAGAGTCGCAACCTGGCCGCGAATCCGAGCTGCGCCCTGTCCTTGGCGCTCCCCGGCCTCGACCTGGTCATCGAGGGCCGCGCCGCGAAGGTGACCGACCAGCCAACGCTTGAGCGACTAGCTGAGCGGTACGCAGCGCAAGGCTGGCCCGCCCGAGCCTCTGACGGTGCACTCACCGCTGAATACAGCGCTCCAAGTGCCGGGCCTCCGCCCTGGCACCTATACGTGGTGACGGCGCTAGTCGCCTTCGGGGTGGCGACCGAGAAGCCGTACGGTGCGACCCGTTGGCTGATTTGATCGGGAATTGAGCGACAACCGGCTACCGCTTGGGGCTGGCCCGCCGTTCTCCGTCCCTACGTGCCGGTCCTAGCGCATTGTGTTGACGATATGTTCGACATGCTTGACGTGCGTCCGTTCGTGGCGAGCCACCCACTGCGCGTAGAACAGCACGGTCCGCTCGAGCGCCTTTCCCGCGCCCGTCACTGTCGCCGCACGTGACCAGCCTTCGCGCGGCAGCGTTTCCAGGACTGCCAGGAGATCGGCGCGCTGGCGGGAAAAGGAGCGCAACGAGGGCCGAAATTCCAATTCGAGATAGTTCGTCTTCTTGATCCAGGTGACGGGATTGACAGCCCGCAAGGTGGGCCTGTCCTCGGCAACTATCGTCAGGATAGGGTTGCCTCGGACGTCGGCACAGGCACGGAGGTGGGCCAGCACATCGTTTGCTGACCACTCATCGGGGCCTGGGGCCGTCCGCAATTGAGCCGGCGCCAGGCCGGCGGTAACCGCCGCGATGCGCTTGGGCGTTTCTGCAAGCAGTGATAAAGCCTGCTCAATCGTAAGTGGTCTGCTTGCCACGTAACCTCACCTCCGGTGGTGCCATCATTTATGGATCGTAGCGGCCGTTGCCACCGAGGTGTTCACGGGCAAGCCAACGCGACGTCACCATTCATCCGAACGGATGATTACAGGCCGTGATTGTGGGCGCACACTTGCGGTCCCAGACAACTCCCCGAGCGCGCGCCGTGAGGAGGGAACGACCAGTGGCACTACATGTCCTGTCGACACCCGCAGACCCTGTCCTTTTGGATCGAGAGCCGATGGATACCTCGGACTTGCGGGAAGTCCGCCACTGGATTCGCGTCTACAGCGCCCTGCTCGAGCTTGCCGCGATCTTTCCGGCAGCGGCACCGGAGAACCAGTCCCTGACGCGACACCTCGCCGTCTGGCAGGGGAGGCTGGACTTCTGGCTGGGCCGCGCTCCGGAACTACGGAATCCAAGCAGTCGTTAGGTCGGATTGGGCTGCGTCGACAGCCGCTCGCTCATCCGTTCGGATGATGACAGGCTGGCCTAAAGGGAAGAGACTGTCGCGGCATGAGTACGTTCGATCCACTGGCGTTGGGTGAAGACGCGTCCACGATGTCCGTCCCCGATGCCCAGCACTGGTGCGATTACTACCGTGGGCTC
>DAINCX010000043.1:3866-6666 GCA_036732165.1 Candidatus Dormiibacterota bacterium
GTCCACGATGTCCGTCCCCGATGCCCAGCACTGGTGCGATTACTACCGTGGGCTCGTCAGCTTTGATGAGACGCTCCAGCGCCTCAAACGTCAGGTCGTCGGTCTTTCGGGCGACAGCCGACGAGACGCGTCCAGGCGAGCGATGCCCGGGCTCATCGCCGATTCGGAAATGTTCCAGCGCCGCTTCGATTTCTGGGGAAGGCCGGCTCGCCCAGCTTTCTAGGCGTTTCAAGGCCCTGGAAGGCCTGTTAGCATCGCCCGAGACATGAGGCGCGACCGACTCAAGCGACGCTGGCCGGCCATTGCTATCGGCCTCGTGGCCTTCGTGGTTGGAATGGCCGTGATCCTTTTGGGGCGGCCGGGCGTTGGTTACGCCGTTGTCCTGGCGGCGCTGGGCCTCCTTCAGGCGCTGGTCTCAATCCTTCGCGCGCTCCGCTGAGGCAGACCCGTCGCTACGACACCGTGATGGTGATCGAGCCGGTATGCGCCGGGCAGAAGGCCGGATTCATGGCCTCGCACTGGGCGGCCCCGATCATCTGGAGGCTTGCGGTGCCGCTCCTGAGGGCTTTGAAGATTGCCACGTAGTGCGCCTGGCTGTTCGTGATGCCAGCGGCCTTTTCCCGGGTTGTGCTCAGGCGAGTCAGGACGACGGCATTGGACGTGTCGGCGGTCCACACGACGGAGGAGCCCGGAACGGGGAACGAGTCCAGCAGATCGACGTTGACCGTGTCGCCCACGCGCACGGCGAACGTGTGGCCCGAATCCTGTTCGTGGAGCGTGAGGTGCGCGCCCGGCGCCGCGGCGAAGGCGCCGCAGGCGCTGAGCATCAGAACGAAGCTAAGCAGGGCATCCTTGACCAGGTTCATACCACCTCAGACGCGGCGACACGCGGAAAGTTCCGGCTAGAGGATGGTCCGGAGGAGCCGCTTGTCCGGCACCCCGAGGAGCCGCTTCGCCTCAGCCCTGCCCGCCCCATCGAGCCAACCGATCGATGAACTCACGCCGTGTGCCAGGGCCGCGAGCATGATCCGCTCCGCGATCCGCCCCTCGTCGAAGGTTTCCTCTTCCTCCCATTAACCCGGCATCACGATGATCATCGCCAGGGCCGCGCCACCCACGTGGAAAACGTATCCTCCGAGTCCCGCAAGCTTGCCCAGCGTGCCTCGGTCGGTGACGACCACGATCTCGGCCGGCTGCTTATTGCTGGCGCTGCCCGACCAGCGGGCAACCTCGAGGATGTCGTCGACCACGGGGGTTGGAACGGATCGTTGCTGATACTGCCGGACAGCCCGAAGGCTTCGAAGGAACTGGGTGAGGCTCTCAGCACTCGCGACTTCAGGCATGAACACAGCCTAGCGGGACGGGATCGCCGTCATCGCACCCGAGTCCGCATCGACTTCGTGATCGCTTTCCAGCGATTCTTATCCTCGAGCTGGAGTCGGTGGTCTTCGCGCCGGCGCATCGCGCGGATCTCACGGCCCAGCTTGCGGTAGCTTGCCAGCCGATCGGCAGGCAGGGTTCCCGCGGCGATCGCACCCTGGACCGCGCAGCCAGGCTCATTCTCATGCTCACAATCGTTGAAGCGGCAGGCCATCGCCAGCTGGGAGATGTCATCGAAGGTCTGGTCGAGGCCCTCCTCCCCATGCCAGAGCTGAAGCTCCCGCAGCCCCGGGGTGTCGATGATCATGCCACCGGATTCCAGGGCGATGAGCTGGCGATGGGTGGTCGTGTGTCGACCTTTCCCATCGCGGCGCACCTCGTCGGTCGCCAGCTCCGCGCGGCCGGTGAGGCGATTGATCAAGGTCGACTTGCCGACGCCCGAAGGCCCAACCAGCACGCCGGTGATGCCGTATCCGAGCTCGGTTCGGACCAGGTCCAGGCCTTCACCGGTGACGCTACTGGTGATCAGCACGGTCGCCCCCGGCGCGATCGCCGCGACTCGGTCGCGCACCGCCTCGAGGTCCTCGCTGAGGTCGGCCTTGGTGAGCAACACCACCGGCAGCGCGCCGCTCTCCCACCCGATCGTCAGGTAGCGCTCCAATTTCTTGAGGTTCAGGTCACCGCTCAGCGCGCTGACGACGAAGACGCGATCGATGTTGGCCGCCATCACCTGCTGCTCGGTCGTCGCGCCGGCGACCTTGCGGGAGAAGGCACTCTTCCGCTCGAGCACGGCATGAATCGAACCCCGCTCGGCGGGTTCGCGTCCAAACGCCACCCAATCGCCAACGACCGGCTTGGAGGCCGGGTTCGCGGACTCATGCCGCAACTTGCCGGTCACCCGGCCGGTCAGGTCGCCCGCGGCGGTCGTGACAGCGTAGGCGACGCCGTGGTCCGCAGTGACGCGACCGGCTTCCAGTCCCTGCTCGCGATAGGGCAGAAACCGAGCCTGAAACCAAGCCGTCCAGCCGAGACGGTCGAGAGCGTCTGAATTCATGCAATCCCTCCAGGGAAAAGTTCTGTGGCGGACGCCTCGCGTCCTCCGAGGAGGGAGCCGGGTTGGTTAGCGGGCTTCTCCGAAGGGGCGCGACGGCGCGATGCGCGGGGATTTCGTCGCCTGCACAATCACCATCGACCTCACCTCCAGAAATTTCTTAGGGCAAGCTTACGCAGCGCGAGGGGAAAGGTCAACCGTCGATGAAAACTGTCGCATCGTGCGACGACCGCTGGTACAATCTTGTCTTGCACGCTGTCGCAGGCAGCGCTCCACGACGGAAGGGCAATAAGCATGCAGAGAGTTGACGATACCGGCTGCCTCACCCAGCGATCTCAGCTGGAACGGCTCCGTGAGCTGGCGGATTCG
>DAINCX010000043.1:6766-17726 GCA_036732165.1 Candidatus Dormiibacterota bacterium
TCGGCCGGCGCATATGAGGGGAAGTCGAGCGTGAGGCAGGCGAAGAATGGCACCTCTGTGGCTACCTCGCCCCCCGTACGGTCGGCCAGGACGCCGATCCCGATGACCTCGCCGCCGGCATCCTGCACGCAGGTCACCATCTCGCGCAGCGAGCCCCCGGTGGTGACGACGTCGTCGACCACCAGGACGCGTGTCTTCGGCTCCACCTCGAAGCTACGCCGCAGGGTGCGCCCGCCCGCCTCGCCCCGTTCCGCATAGACCGCGTTCAGGCCGAGCTGGCGCGCCACCTCGTAAGCGAGGATGACGCCACCAATGGTCGGGCCGGCCACCAGTTGCGGACGCAGCAGCCGGAATCGCTCAGCGATCATGGCGCACAGCGCGGACGTCGCGCTCGGGTTTTCCAGGATCCGGAACTTCTCCAGGTAGTCGGCCCCGTGCCGGCCACTGGTGTAGACGAAATGCCCGCGGAGGAATGCGCCGGCGGATTCGAAGGCGCGACGCGCGTCAGGCATGACTGGCCACTCTTGGCTGGCGGATTCTCAGCGCCCCGAGGTCGGGCAGGCCCTGTGCCTCGAGGTGTGTCTGAAGACCGTCATGGATCTCACGGGCTGCCTGCGGCCGGCTGTAGTTGACGGTGCCGAGCTGCACCGCGACCGCCCCCGCCATCAGAAATTCCAGGGCATCCGCGACGGTCGTGATTCCTCCGATGCCGATGACGGGGATCCGCAGCGCGCCGGCAACCTGCCAGACGGCCTGGAGAGCAAGCGGCTTGATGGCCGGGCCACTCAGCCCCCCGCTTTCCCGGTCGAGGACCGCGCGGCGACGCCGCACGTCGATCGCCATCCCGACGTAGGTATTGATGGCCGAGACGCAGTCGGCGCCCGCGTCTTCAACCGCCCGGGCGATGGCCACGATATCGGTCACGTTGGGGGTGAGCTTGACCATCAGCGGCAGGCGCGTGGCCGACCGGGCCGCAGCCGTCAACTCCCCAGCCAGCCGCGCATCGACACCGAACTGCAGACCGCGCGCCACGTTGGGGCATGAGATGTTCAGCTCGAAGGCGGCGACACCGGGGGTGCCCTCGAGCCGATCGATTACGGCGACATAGTCCTCGATCGACTCGCCGGCGACGTTGACGATGACAGGCACGGCCCAGTTCTTCCACAGGGGCGCGAAGGCCGTGGCCACGTGCTCAACGCCCGGGTTTTGCAGCCCGATCGCGTTGAGCATGCCGGATGCCGTCTCGGCAATCCGGGTCGGGCGATTCCCGTCGCGCGGGCGCAGGGTGGTCCCTTTCGTGACGATCGCGCCCAGGGCGCCGCGATCAACCAATGGAGCATCGAACCCGTAGCCGAAGGTCCCCGACGCCACCAGCACCGGCGAACGCAGGCGAAAGCCCCGGCCGAGATCGACGCCGAGATCAGCCATGAAAGGCGTCCACCATGCCGTCCCAATCGATCCGGTCGGCGCGGATGCATGGGCCGTCCTGGCAGGTCAGCAGGTATCCCCCGCCACGTCTCGGTGTCACGCAGCCAAGGCACGTCCCCACCCCGCATCCCATCGGCGTTTCGAGCGCCACCTGGACTCGGGAGCGTGGCAGCTCGAGTCGTTGGGCCACCTCGATCAGCCGTCTAAGCATCGGGGTTGGGCCACAAGCGAAAACATCGACATCGGACACGGCCACCGACGCGAGGAGGTCGAGCACGGACCCGTGCAGCCCGGCGGTCCCATCGTCGGTGGCCACGCGCAACTCGGCACCCTGAAGCCGCGAGACTGGAAGGAGCTGGCTCGCCGTCCTGGCGCCGTGCAGAAAGACCACCGGGCGGCCTGCGGCCATCAGGGCCGTGACCACGGCCGGAAAGGCGGCGACCCCGAGGCCGCCCGCGATGCAGACGGCCGGTCGATTCCCGGGTTCGATCACGAAGCCCTGCCCCAACGGGCCCAGCAGGTCCACCGCGTGCCCACGCTGACGAGACGCCAGCCAGGCGCTGCCTGTCCCCACGATGTTGAAGATGAACCCGATCTGCCCAATCTCTGGCCTGGCCCACGCGACGCTATATGGCCGTCGAAGGATCGCCCCGGGGGCGCCAACCGCCAGCTGGAAGAACTGCCCCGCCCTGGCCGCGGCCGCGGCGGTGGGGTGATGCAGGACCAACTCGACCGCCCCCGCCATCGGAATGGACCGCTCGACCACGGCTGCCTCGGTGAGGACGGCCGGGCTCATGCGTGCACCGGGTCCCCAACGGTCTTGGCGACGTACTCGCTGAGCGCCGCGACGCGAGTCCGCGGTTCCCGGCGGGATGCCCCGAGCGCCTGGGCCAGCGCGCGGGCGGTGTCGAGGGAGGTAAGACAGGGGATCCGGCGTTCGACCGAGGCCCGGCGGATTTCATAGCCGTCGCGGAGGGGCACGCCGGTCGCGCCCGGATCGGCCGGGCCTGGCGGCGACACCGTGTTGACGACGAGATGGACCTGGCCCGACTCGATCACGTCGACCACATTTGGATGGCCGTCCCGCAATTTGTGGACCTGATTCGCCGGCAGGCCGGCCTTGCGGAGGAGCCTGGCCGTTCCTTCCGTCGCGAACAGGGTCATGCCCAGCGCATGCAGGGCGCGCATGATGGGCACCGCCTCCGCCTTGTCCCCATCGGCGATGGAGCACAGCGCGGCGCCGTCAGGCGGTAACTCCTGCATGGTGGAACGAAACGCTTTGTAGAGCGCCGACGGCAGATCCTCGGCAATGCCCATCGCCTCCCCCGTCGACTTCATCTCCGGGCCCAGGACCGCGTCCACGGACGGGAGCTTGGCCATCGAGAAGACCGGAGCCTTGACCGCGTGCAACGCCGCGTGGGGCACGAGGCCTCCCAGAAGGCCTTGCTCGACCAGCGACTGTCCAAGGGCGGCCCGGGTCGCAATCTTCACCATCGGGACGCCGGTCACCTTGCTGAGGAATGGCACGGTGCGGCTGGCGCGGGGATTGACCTCGAGGACGTAGGGGATCCCATCCTGAATGACGAATTGGATGTTCATCAGGCCGATGACCTTCAGGAGACGGGCGATCAGGGTCGTCGCCTCCACGACACTGTCGGATTCCCCCTGGGTCAACGTGATGGGCGGATAGGCGGCGAAGGAATCGCCCGAATGGATCCCGGCCCGTTCGATGTGCTCGAGGATCCCGGGGATCAGCACCGTCTCGCCGTCGGAGATCGCGTCGACGTCGAGCTCACGACCGAGGAGGTACTTGTCGACGAGGATGGGCCCCCGGATCCCGAGCGCGGGCGCGGCATCGAGGTAGCGTCGCAGGTCGCCCGGCGAGTGGACGATCTCCATCGCGCGGCCCCCGAGCACATAGGACGGTCGCACCAGCACCGGGTATCCGACGCGCTCCGCCACCGCCAGTGCGGACGCCGCATCGGTGGCCGACCCGCCGGGCGACTGGGGGATCCCGCTTGCGCGGAGGATGGCTTCGCACCGGCGTCGATCCTCGGCGAGGTCGATCGTCTCGACCGATGAGCCGATGATCCGGGCACCCGCTCCGGCGAGGGCGTCGGCCAGGTTCAGCCCGGTCTGGCCCCCGAACTGCACGATGACGCCAAGGGCCGCCTCGCGGCGGAGCACGTTGCGCACGCCCTCGAGGTCGAGGGGTTCGAAGTACAGCCGTGTCGAGGCGTCGAAATCGGTGCTCACCGTCTCCGGGTTGCTGTTGATGAGCACGCTGTCATAGCCCGCCTCGCGCAACGCGGCCGACGCATGGACGCTGCAGTAGTCGAACTCGATGCCCTGTCCGATTCGGATCGGGCCGGACCCGATGACGGCCACGGCCCGTTGCTCGCCAGTCACGACCTCGTCCTCGTCCTCATAGGTCGAGTAGAAGTAGGGGGTGAGCGCCTCGAACTCCGCGGCACACGTATCGACCTGGCGGAACACGGGTTCGCACGGCGGACCGGGAGCCTGGCCGGCCAATTCGTAGATCCGGCTGTCGGAAAAGCCCGCGCGCTTGGCCTGGAGCAGAAGGTCATCGTCGACCGGGCCGCGCGTCAACGCCGCCTCCAGTTGCGTCACGGCCTGCAACCGCTGCCCGAACCAGGGCGCGTACCCGGTCGCGCCGCAGATCTCGGCCACCGTGGCGCCGTCGCGCAAGGCCTGCAAGGCGACGAACAGGCGCCGGTCATTCGCCTGGTTCAGCAGGTCGGGCCGGCCTCGAAGCTGGGTCGCGTCTGGAAGCCGCTGCTCCAGCGCCCGGATGGCCTTGCCGAGGGCCGCCTCGAAGGTGCGCTCGATGGCCATCACCTCGCCGGTCGACTTCATCTGGGTGCCGAGCGTGCGATCCGCGGCGGGGAACTTGTCGAACGGCCAGCGCGGAATCTTGACCACGCAGTAATCGAGTGCCGGCTCGAACGCCGCCGTCGTCCTGCCGGTCACGGCGTTCGGGATCTCGTGCAAGAGGAGACCGGCGGCGATCTTCGCCGCCACTCTTGCGATCGGGTAGCCGGTCGCCTTGGAGGCGAGCGCCGAGGATCGGCTGACGCGCGGATTGACCTCGATGACAAAATAGGCGTCCGATGCCGGGTCGAGGGCGAACTGGACATTGCATCCACCCTCGATCCGCAGCGCACGGATGATCCGCAACGACGCGGAACGCAGCATCTGGTACTGGTGATCGGAGAGCGTCTGGCTGGGCGCCACCACGATGCTGTCGCCGGTGTGCACCCCCATCGAGTCGATGTTCTCCATGTTGCAGATGGTGATGCAGGTGTCGTTGGCATCCCGCATTACCTCGTACTCGATCTCCTTCCAGCCGGTCAGCGCCCGCTCCACCAGCACCTGCCGGATGGGGCTGGCGTCGATGCCATCGCGGACGATGGCCTCGAGCTCGAGCGGGCTCCCGGCCATGCCGCCGCCGGTCCCGCCAAGGGTGAACGCCGGGCGCACCACCAGCGGAAAGCCAAGCGAGGCCGCGAACTCCTGGGCCGCCTCGACGGTCGTCACGGTGAGGCTGTCGGGAACCGGCTCACCGAGACGCAGCAGCACGGTCTTGAATGCCTCGCGGTCTTCCGCATCTTTGATCGAGGCCAGCGGGGTCCCCAGCAGGCGGACCCCATAGCGTTCCAGCACGCCCGCATCAGCCAGCGCCACCGCCAGGTTGAGCCCCGTCTGGCCCCCCAGCGTCGCCAGTAGGCCATCGGGCCGCTCGCGCTCGATGACCGCGGTGAGCGCCTCCACCGTCAGCGGCTCGATGTAGACACGGTCCGCGACGCCTTCGTCGGTCATGATGGTCGCGGGATTGGAATTCACCAGGACCGTCCTGACCCCTTCCTCGCGAAGGGCGCGGCACGCCTGGGTGCCGGCGTAGTCGAACTCGGCGGCCTGCCCGATGACGATCGGCCCTGACCCGATCACCAGCACGACGCGGGGACGGGGCGGCCGAGCTGGGGTCACGTTGGCGGGCCGCTGGCGGCCGCGTACCAGGTCCAGGAAATCGTCGAAGACGCCCTGGTTGTCCTGCGGCCCCGGACCGCCCTCGGGATGGAATTGGACCGAGCGGACCGGGAGTCGCGCGTGCGTCAGTCCCTCCACCGAGCCGTCATGCAGGTTCCGGTGGCTGACCGAAAACCCGCTGTCGCCCGGCAGGGTCGCCGCATCGACCTGGAACTCATGGTTCTGCGAGGTCATCGTCACCCGGCCGGTGCGGACATCGAGCACCGGGTGGTTCCCCCCATGGTGGCCGAATGGCAGGCGCGATGTCCGCGCCCCCGCCGCCTGGCCAATCAACTGGTGCCCGAGGCAGATGCCAAGCAGGGGGATGGCTCGAAGAAGCTCCGCGGTCATGGCGACGGGACCAGGGAGCGTGGCCGGGTCGCCGGGTCCGTTGGACAGGACCACCGCATCCGGCCGGCGCTCGAGGATCGCTCGGGCGTCGGTGTCGTAGGGCACCACCTCGACGTCGAGGCCGCGGGCCCGAAGGGAGCGAAGCGTGTTGCGCTTGACGCCAAAGTCAACGACGACCACGCGCATGCCAGGCCACTGCCGCATCGCCCGGCCGACCAACGCCGGGTCCATCGACTCGCCAAGGTCGTGGAACGCGTCCGACACCTCGCGGACCAGGTCCTGCTCTTCGAGCCGCGTCACCCGCTGAACCCGCTCCCTCAGGGAGGCCGTCTCGTCAACGTGGCCGATGATCGCCCGTTGGGCCCCGGTCCCGCGCAGATGCCGAGCCAGCCGGCGCGTATCGCAGCCGGTCAGCACCGGGATCTCGAATAGGTCGAGCCAATCGGTGAGGGCCTGCTGGGCGCGCCAGTGCTCGTGATCCGGGCTCAGCTGGCGGGTGATCAGCGCGCGGGCCCAGGGCCGGCCGGATTCCTGGAACACGGGGGCGACCCCGTAATTTCCAATCAGGGGATAGGTCATCACCACCATCTGTCCCGCGTAGGACGGGTCGGACAGGACCTCCTGGTACCCGGTCATACAGGTGTTGATCACGACCTCCCCGCTGGCCTCGGTCGCCCGGCCTCCGCGCCGGCCGACCAGCGTGAAGCCATCCTCCAGGACGAGAACCATGGGCTCAGCCAACAGCGACCGCCCGTTGATGCACGATGCGTCCCTTGCAGACGGTCATCGTGACCCGACCGCGAAGCCGCCGACCGGCAAACGGCGAGTTCCGACCTCGGCTCTGAAACCCGGCGGGGTCAACCACCCAGTCCTCGGCCGGATCGATCAGGATCCAGTCGTCGCTTTCCGGCAATCGAAGGATTTCCCGGCCGCGTGCGACCACCGCCCGGTGCAGGACGGCCCAGGGAAGTCGCAGGCTGAAGATGACGCCGGTCGCGGTCTCGAATCCGTGATAACCGTTGGCGCCGGCGGCCTTGGCCGCGGCGGCGTGGGGGGCGTGATCGGTGGCGACCACATCGATCACCCCGTCAATCAGGGCTTCGACGAGGGCGTCGCGGTCATCCGCGGTCCGGAGTGGCGGGCTCACGTTGGCGTCCCCACCGGCCACGTCGCCCGCCGTCAGCACCAGGTGGTGCGGCGTGACCTCGGCCGTCACCGGGAGCCCGGCTCCCTTCGCGGCCCGCACCAGGTCGACCGCTCTGCGCGTAGTCAGGTGTTGCAGATGCAGGTGGCCCTGCGGGGCATCCTGGAGCGCCGCCAACGCCTCCTCGACGCCCGCCGCTTCGGCGGACGCGTCCTTGCCATGCGATTCCTTCTGCCCGTGCACGAGCACCGGCAACCCGGCCGACGCGGCCAACGCCAGGCCCCGGGTCAGGGTCGGCCCATCCATAGCGTGGCGACCGTCGTCGGACAACGCGATCGCGCCCGCCCGCTGCAGTCCCCGGGCATCGGTCAGCACCCGGCCCTCCAGGCCCGCGGTCAAGGCACCAACCGCGCTGACGCGCACGGGCATGGAAGCGGCGCGCTCCAGGAGGCTGGAAACGCGGGCCGGCTGATCGGCCACCGGATTGGTGTTCGCCATGGCGACGACCTGCGTGAATCCGCCCGCCGCGGCGCTCGCGGTACCGGAGGCCAGCGTTTCGCTGGCCGGATATCCAGGATCCCGCAGGTGGGCATGGAGATCGATCCAGCCGGGCGACAGGATCATTCCGGTGCCGTCCCGCTCCAGGTCGGCACCCTCCGTCGGGACCTCGATCGAGCACGGGACCGACAGGCCCGTGGCGCCCAGCACCCGAACCCCATGGAACCGGATCACGGGTCCGCTCGCTCGATGATCCGTACCGCATCCTCGCCATCGACCTCGACGAGGTGGACATCGACCCACTCCTGGCGCGAGGTCGGGACGTTCTTGCCGACGTAGTCCGGCCGGATGGGAAGTTCCCGATGCCCGCGGTCGACGAGCACCGCCAGTTGGATCAGGGTGGGCCGGCCGGCCCCGATCACCGCGTCGATCGCCGCCCGAACGGTCCGACCGTTGAACAGCACATCGTCGACCAGCAGGACGGGTCGATCCTGCACCGCGCTCGCCGGCAGGGTCGGCAGTGGGCTGGCGCCACGCGGGAGATCGTCGCGATAGTCCCGCACATCAAGCGCGATGACCGGCGGCCGAATGCCTTCCAACTCCTCGAGCGTGGCCGCCAGCCGGTGCGCCAGCGGCACCCCTCGGGTGACGATGCCGACCAGGGCCAGCCGATCGAGTCCGGGCTGGCGTTCGATCACCTCGTGGGCGATGCGGCGCCAGGCCCGGCGGACGCCGTCGGCATCAAGGATGACCGCCTTCGCGCGTGACGCCTGCACCATCAGCCGTTGAGCGCCCAGTGCAGGATCGCCATCCGGACGACCACGCCGTTGCGCGCCTGGCGGAAGTAGACGGCTCGGGGGTCGCGGTCCACGGCCGGGTCGATCTCGCCCACGCGCGGGAGTGGATGCATCAGGATGGCATGATCGGGTAGCCGGCGCATCAGCGCGGGATCCACGATGTAGACGCCGCGATGGCGCTCGTAGGCCTCGGGTGTCTCGAACCGTTCGGCCTGGATGCGCGTCTGGTACAGCACGTCGAGGTCACCCACCGCATCGGCCAGCTGGTCGGCCTCGCGATATCGCACGCCGTGGGCGGCGAGCACCGCCAGCACGTCGTCGCCCATGGAGAGGGCAGGCGGTGACACCAGCGTCAGGTCCGTGCCGGGAACCAGTGCCAGCAGCAGCGCCAGGGATCGAGCCGTTCGACCATGTTGCAAGTCGCCGACCAGCCCGATGCGCAGATGATCGAGGCGGCCCAGCTCTTTCTGGATGGTGTAGAGATCGAGCAGCGACTGGGTCGGATGCTGGCCCGCGCCGTCGCCGGCGTTGATGATCGGGACATCCGCGACCTGCGCGGCGCGGTCCGCCGAGCCGACCTCCGGGTGGCGCAGCACGAGGACATCGGCGTACCCGGCGACGATGCGAATGGTGTCCTCGAGCGATTCACCCTTGGCGTTGGAGGAGGCGGTCGTCGCGTTTTCGGCGCTGATCACCTGCCCGCCCAAGCGCAACATCGCCGCCTCGAAGGAGAAGCGGGTCCGCGTGCTCGGCTCGTAGAAGATGGTGGCCAGCACCCGCCCATCAAGGCGTTGTCCGGGGGCAGGCCCGTTCTCCAGGCTGGCCGCCAGGCTCAGCAGATGATCGATGAGGGGGAGGTCGAGGTCCCCCGGGCCTCGCAGGTGTCGCAAGGGGAGCCCGGTCTGGGGGCCGCGCACCGCGGTCAGCGTGTCACTCACGGTCTCTCCTTCCAGCCTCACCGGGCTGCTTAAAGGACGACGGGTCCCGGCAAGTGTAGGGGCTGGGCGCAGCCCCTGTCAACGCAAAATCGACCGAGGCTGATATTGACGATCTCGATCGATCGCATCAAGGAAAGGTATTGGACAAATACCTCTTTCGTTGCTAGCCTTGTATTCAGCCTCGTGATAGGCGCGCTATCAAGACATGTGGAAGCGGGCGAGCAGCCCACATGAAGGAAGGAACGAGCTATGGAAGTCATCGTCTACACCAAGCCCGGCTGCGAAAGTAGCCGCCGGATCAAGGAGATCCTGGACGACTGTGGCGTCGAGTTCCAGGAGCACGTCTGCGCGGACGGCAAGCTGGATGGCCGGGACCTGCGCGGCCTGGACGTGGCGATCGAGAGCGTGCCCCTGACCGTGATCGACGGCGTCCCGATCTCGGGCCTGAACCGGTCGCAGATCGAGCAGGCGATCGGCTGGATCGGCTTCTAAGGAGGCACGATTCGCCCGCCAGACCGGCGGGTACGATGACAGCGTGTCCGAACTCGGCAAGCTCCTGGTCTTTGTCGGCGGCCTGATTGTCGTCCTGGGGCTCGTGTTCATCGTGGGCGGACGGATCCCCTTCCTCGGCCGGCTACCCGGGGATTTCTCCTTCAGCCGGGGCAACACGCATATCTATTTTCCCCTTGCGACCAGCGTGATCCTGAGCGTGATCCTGACCCTGGTCCTGAACCTCTTCTTCCGCGGCCGCTAGGGCCGAGGGCTGTGCCCTAGGCCTTCGTCCCGGTTCGTGCCTCTCGAAGGCGCTCGTACACCTCCCGCATCGGCGCCGTGATCGGCTCCGGGATGCGAACCTCGAGCGTGGCGTAGAGGTCACCCGGCACCCCGTCCCGGAGGGCCGGCAGCCCCTTCCCCTTCAACCGAAAGACCTTGCCGGCCTGGCTACCGGGTGGCACCCGGACCTGGAGCTGGCCCCCGGTCAGGGTCGGGAGCATCACCTCGTCGCCGAGTACGGCCTGGTCATCGAGCGCCGGAAGGGCGGTGTGCAGATCGCGCCCCTTGGCCGCGAACCGCGGATGTGGGAGAAGATGGACCCGAAGGTACAGGTCGCCGTGCTCGGCGGCCCGCTGCCCTTCGCCTTTCACCCGGATCCGCGATCCCTCGATCACGCCAGCCGGAATCGTGACGCGGATCTGGCGGCGGGTTGCCCGCACCCCCTGTCCTCCGCAGGTTGGACAGGTCACGGTCTCCATGACGGTGCGGCCGCCGACCTGGCGGCGCTCCGCAGTAAACCCCGAGCCCCCGCAGGTCGGGCACGGTTCGGGAACCTCGGTCTGGATGGTGCGCTCGCCCCCTCGCGCCGCCTCCTCGAGGCTGACCTCGATGGGATGCTCGATGTCCTCGCCCCGTTCGCGGGTTGCGGTCCGCCGCCCGCTCGTGTCGAAGCCGGCGAAGCGGCCGCTTTCGCCGGAGAAGAAGGTGTTGAAGAAATCGCTGAATTCGCCGAACCCACCGCTGGCCTGCGCGCCGGGCTGCGACTGGTACTGGCGGGCATACCCCTGTTCTCGCTCGATCCGCTCCCAATCCGCGCCCAACTGATCGTATTTGCCCCGTTTCTTGGGGTCGCTCAGGACCTCATACGCCTCGTTGATGACCTTGAACCGTTCCGTCGCTTTCGGGTCCTTGTTGATGTCGGGGTGATACTGCCGGGCGAGCCGGCGGTAGGCGGACTTGATCTCCTTCTCGCTCGCGGTCCG
>DAINCX010000044.1:0-1821 GCA_036732165.1 Candidatus Dormiibacterota bacterium
CGCCGGAAGGAAGCTGCCGAAGTAGCCGAAGGCGGCGCGGCTCTCCACCATCTGGGGCACGCCGAAGCGCGGACCCATGGCCGAAAGGATGCCGTGCGTCACCGAGCCCAGCAGGCTTCCCAGGACGACGCCAAAGACGGTGGGCCAAAAGCCGCCGCCGAAGAGGGCGATTGGAAGAACCCCGACGAAGACGGTCGCGAACTCCATGTTGGGCGACATCCAGGTCCAGAAGAGCTGGAGTGGGCTTCCGTGCCGCTCGCGCTCCGGGATGTATTCGACGCCACCCGGCTCAATGGTCGTGACCTTACTGCCGTATTCCCCCTCACGAACCGGTACTGGCGCGTCAAGACCCCTCGTTGTGGCCACAGTCCCTCCCCAAAAACCGCATACGGTTGCCGATTTCCCACGCGCATCGTACAACGCCTGACGGGCCCTGACCAGCCTCTTTTTCGGCGTTCCCCGGCCCCGGCTACACTTCGAACGTGCTGGACCTGCTGATCAAGGACGCACGGCTGCCCCGTGCCGAGTCGCTGGCCTCGGTCGGGATCGAAGGCGGCCGGATTGCCGCTCCGCCCGGACCAGGCCAGCCGGCTCAGGCGCGAGAGGTGATCGACGCCCGAGGCGGGCTGCTGACCCCCGCCCTGGTCGAGCCGCACATCCACCTGGATGCCGTGCTGACCGTCGGCCAGCCACGCCACAACCTGAGCGGATCCCTGTTCGAGGGGATCGCCATCTGGGGTGAGCGGGTCAAGAGCCTGACCGTCGCGGACGTCAAACAGCGCGTCAGCCAGGTCCTGCGCTGGCAGGTGGCCAACGGGGTCCTCTTTACGCGCAGTCACGTCGACGTCTGCGATCCAAACCTGACGGCGCTGCGGGCCCTGCTCGAACTGCGTGAGGAGGTCAAGGACCTGATCACGATCCAGCTGGTGGCTTTCCCGCAGCAGGGCATCCAATCGTTCCCGAATGGCGAGGCGCTGATGCGACGCGCGGTCGAGATGGGCGCCGACGTCGTTGGCGGCATCCCGCACTTCGAGCTCACCCGCGAGTACGGCGTCGAGTCGGTGAAGTTCGCCATGGCGCTGGCCGCCGAGCACGGCAAGCTGGTCGACATTCATTGCGACGAGACTGACGACGACCACTCGCGATTTGTCGAGGTGATGGCGGCCGAGAGCATCCGCCTGGGCATGGCCGGGCGGGTCACCGCCAGCCACACCACGGCGATGCACTCCTATAACAACGCCTACGCGAGCCGGCTGATCGTCAACATCAAGAAAGCCGGGATGAACATGGTGACCAACCCGTTGGACAACGCGACGCTGCAGGGCCGTTTCGACACGTACCCGATTCGGCGGGGCCACACGCGCTTCAAGGAGCTGCTGGCCGCCGGCGTCAATGTCTGCATCGGGCATGACTCGGTCATGGATCCCTGGTACCCGCTTGGCTATGCCGATCCGCTACAGGCCGCCATGGTGCTCGCCCACTACGGGCAGATGTCCGGCTTCGAGGAGATCCGGACCCTGATCGACATGATCACGATCAATGGCGCGCGCGCGCTGGGCCTGGCCGACTACGGACTCGAGGCCGGCTGCCGCGCCGACCTGGTCCTCTTCGACGCCGGCAGTGAGATGGATGCGGTCCGACGCATCGCCCCGCGCCGCCTGGTCTTCAAGAACGGCCGCGTGGTGGCTCGCACCGAGCCGGCGACGCATGTCGTCAACTGGAAGGGCGAGGACCAGCCGGTCGACTTCCAGCCGTCCGGTGCTCGTTAAGGGCGGGACGGTCGTGCGCGCGTCCGGCGCGCAGCCGGCCGACGTGCTGATC
>DAINCX010000044.1:1921-17289 GCA_036732165.1 Candidatus Dormiibacterota bacterium
CGTCTTGATCGCATCGAAGGGTGCTCGCTGATCGACTACGGCATCCACCTCAACATCACCGACCTGGTGCCTGGCTGGGAGGCGGGTCTCGACAAGCTGGTCGAGGCGGGCGTGACCAGCGCCAAGGTCTATACGACCTATCGAGATACGGTCTTCTATGTCGACGACTGGACCTGGTACCGGTTGATGGAGCGCGCCGGAACGGCCGGCCTGCTGGTGCAGGTGCATGCCGAGAACGACGCGATCGTCGAGGGCAAGACGCGCGAGCTGGTCGGGACCGGCAAGACATCGCTCGCCTACCATGCCGTGGCCCGTCCGGCGGTGGCCGAGGCCGAGGCGGTTGCCCGCGGGCTGGTGTTCAGCCGCGCGACGGGCAGCCCCGTGTACTTCGTCCACCTCTCCACTCCCCTCGCGGTTGATCTGGTTGACGAGGCGCGTCCGGCCGTCAGCGCACTGGCCGAGACCTGCCCGCATTACCTCGTCCTTGACGATTCCGTGTACGCCGGGAAGGACGCTGCGCGCTACCTGATGACGCCGCCACTGCGGGACAAGGCAAGCCAGCGCGGGCTGTGGGAGCGGCTCCGGGCCGGCGCGATCCAGGCGATCGGCAGCGACCACTGCGGCTTCGGGCTTCAACAGCGCGCCGGGAAGGATGACTTCAGCCAGGTGAGCGGCGGCATCCCGGGCGTGGAGACGACCTTGCTCTTGCTCTATACCTTCGGTGTGCGAGGCGACCGCATCCGGCTCGAGGACATGGTCCGCCTGCTGTGCGCCAACCCGTCGAAGATCTTCGGCCTCTGGGGTCGCAAGGGTGACCTCGCGCCCGGCTTCGATGGGGACCTCGTCATCTTTGATCCACGACCCGAGCGGGTGCTCTCCCAGTCCGAGCTGCACAGCCGCGCCGGCTTCTCCCCCTATGAAGGCCTGACGGTGCAGGGCAGGGTGCGCACCACCATCTGCCGCGGGCAGGTCGTCTACGACGAAGGCGACGTGGTCGCGCGGGCCGGTTACGGCCGGTTCGTGAAGTGCCTGCCCTTCGACCGCTCCGTCTACCTGGCGTGAGCGACGTCAGCGGCGAGCGGTTGCTCCGAGACCTGAATGACCTCTCCGCGTTCGGGGGCCGCGATGACGGCGGCCTCGACCGGCTGGCCTGGAGCGAGGCGGACCTCGAGGGCCGCCGCTGGTTCGCCCAGCGGCTGCGCGACTCCGGCCTCGAGGTGCGCGTGGACGAGGCGCTCAACGTGTTCGGCCACCGACCCGGTGCCCGGGGACCCTTCCTGCTCACCGGGTCTCACCTCGACAGCGTCCCGTCCGGCGGTCGCCTCGACGGCGCCTATGGCGCGGTCGCCGCGCTCGAGGTGCTTCGCACCCTTCACGAGTCGGACGATCCGATCGCGGCACAGGTCGAGGTGGTCGGTTTTGCCGATGAGGAGGGCGTCCGCTTCGAGAGCGGCCTGATCGGCAGCAAAGCCCTCTGCGGCGAGCTCGACATCGAAAGCCTGCGCGCGCGCGGCGATTGGACCGGCGTCCCCATCCCCGAGGTCCTCAAGACCGCCGGAGTCGACATCGATCGGATGAACGACGCCGCCCGGCACCTGCCGCAGGTCGATCGCTTCCTCGAATTGCATATCGAGCAAGGCCCACGGATGGAGGCGAGCGGGACGGACCTGGCGGTCGTCACCGGCATCGTTGGCGTCCACCGCCAACAGGTCCGGATCAACGGGGTCCAGAACCACGCCGGCACCACGCCGCTGACCATGCGCCAGGACGCCGGTCGCGCCGCAGCGCGCTTCGCCGCGGACCTCAAGGGCCTGGTCCAGGCGATCGACCACGACGGCGTCGCCAACGTGGGGATGATGCGATTCGAGCCGGGTGCGGTCAACGTCGTCCCAGGCCTGGCCGAGTTGACCGTGGAAATCCGCCACCTGGAGGCCGGCGTCCTGAACCGGATCGTGGGGCGGGTCGAGGACCGCCTTGCCGAGATCTGCGGCGAGGAGTCCTGCCGCTTCGAGACGAAGCTTCTCTCTGATGTTGCCGGCGCGGCGATGGATTCCGGCATCATGGTCACGCTCGAGGCGGTTTGCCGCCAGCTTGATCGCCCGCATCGCAAGCTGTGGAGCGGCGCCGGCCACGACGCCCAGGTGCTCGCCCGCCACGTCCCAACCGGCATGCTCTTCGTTCCCAGCCGGAAAGGCGTCAGCCACGCGCCGGGTGAGCACACTGACGAGGCCCACCTGGTCCTCGGGGCGCGCGCCCTGCTGGCGGGCGTGCGTGCGGTGCTGGCAAATCCATAATGAAGACGGCCTGATGGACGTTCTGCTGCCGCGCACGCTCGACGAGGCACTCGATCAGAAGGCGGCGTATCCGCAGGCCGTCTGCCTGGCGGGGGGAACCGACGTGATGGTCGAGATCAACTTCGGGCGGGCGCGTCCCGAGGTCATCATCGACGTCTCGCAGCTCGAGGAGCTCAAGGGATCGCAGCGCGAGAAGGGCCACTGGTTCCTGGGCGCCGGCGCGACTTACACGCAGGTGATCGCCCAGCTCGCCGAGGTCAAGCCGCTGGTCGAGGCCTCACGATCGGTCGGCTCGCCGCAGATTCGCAACCGCGGCACGGTGGGTGGCAACCTGGGCACGGCCTCCCCCGCCGGCGACGCCCTCCCGGTGCTGGCCGCTTTTGACACGGAGGTCGTGGTCGCCAGCCGCCGCGGCCGGCGCAGTATCCCCTGGAACGAATTCCTCAAGGGGCCGAAGAAGACCTCGATCTTAAAGGACGAACTGATCCTGGGCGCGCGCTGGAAGCGCGTGCGCGGACCGGGATCGTTCTCCAAGGTCGGGACCCGCAACGCGATGGTGATCTCGCTGGTGGGCTTCTGCCTGGTCCTCGACGAGGACGCGC
The DNA here is from genome assembly GCA_036732165.1 of Candidatus Dormiibacterota bacterium. Taxonomy (GTDB): domain Bacteria; phylum Chloroflexota; class Dormibacteria; order CF-121; family CF-121; genus JALYYC01. The sequence continues at coordinate 4,818 of DAINCX010000044.1, forward strand.
ATCGGGTGCGGGTCGCGCTCGGGTCGGTGGCGCCCACCGTGGTGCGCGCGCCGGACGCCGAGGCCTTCATCAGCGACGTGATCCAGGAATCCGGGGCGTGGGAGGATCCATCGCGATCGATTCCGGAGACCGCCTGGGATGAGTTCGCGACCCGGGTCGCGGCGGCGGCGCGCCCGATCGACGACGTCCGCGGCACCGCCGCCTATCGAAGCCATGCCTGCAAGGTGCTGGCGCGCCGCGCGCTTTCATGGGCGCTCGAGGATCGCCGGCTGGGCCGATGGTTATAAAGGTCACCGTCAACGGCGAGGCGCGGGAGGCCGACGTGTGGCCGGGCACCAGCCTGCTCACCATGCTCCGCGATGACCTCGGCCTCTACGGATCCAAGAATGCCTGCGAGCAGGGCGAGTGCGGATCGTGTTCGGTGTGGCTCGACGAGAACCTGGTCTGTGCCTGCCTCGTGCTCGCGGCGCAGGCGAACCGCCGCGACGTGCGAACGGTCGAGAGCCTGAGCCACAACGGGGCGATGCACGCCGTGCAGGAAGCCTTCGACGAGGCCGGCGCGGTCCAGTGCGGATTCTGCACCCCGGGTTTCGTGGTGGCCGTCAAGGACCTCCTCGATCGGGACCCCGCGCCCAGCGAGGTAACGATTCGCGAGGCGCTGTCCGGGAATCTCTGCCGCTGCACCGGCTACGAGAAGATCATCGCCGCGGTGCGGCTGGCCGCCGACCGGCTCAGCCCGTCGACGCCATGATCCTGCTCGAGTCCTGCACCCGCGTCGCGGTCATGGATGACGCGGGCACCGAGCTCACGGACACGTCGATCCTGATCGATCGGGGAACGATCAAGTGGATCGGCACCGGCGAACCGCCGGTGGCGGGGGGAAGCGGCACGCCTGAGGTCGGGGGCAACACCGAACGGATCGACGGGCGTGGCCTGGTCGCGATCCCGGGCCTGATCAACACCCATCACCACCTCTACCAGGTGCTGACCCGCGTGCGGGCGCAGCAGCAGGGGCTGTTCGGCTGGCTGAAAGAGCTCTATCCCGTCTGGGCGCACGTCGACCGCGAGTGGGAGCGAAGCGCGGCCCTGATCGGGCTGGCCGAGCTGGCCCTCTCCGGCTGCACCACCTCGGTCGACCACCACTATGTCTTTCCGCGCGGGGTCGACGGCCTGCTCGAGGCCGAGATCGACGCCGCGAAAACCGTCGGCCTCCGCTTCCATCCCTGCCGCGGGTCAATGGACCTCGGCGAGTCACAGGGCGGCCTACCGCCCGACTCGATCGTGCAGGACCTCGATACCGTCCTGCGCGACACCGAGGCGATGATCCAACGCTTTCACGATCCCGCAACGGGATCGATGTTGCAGATCGCGGTTGGCCCCTGCTCACCGTTCTCGGTCAGTGACCGGCTGATGCGCGAATCCGTCGCGCTGGCGCGCAAGCACCACGTCCGCCTGCACACCCACATCGCCGAAACACTCGACGAGCAGGCGTTCTGCCAGGAGAAGTTCGGCCGGCGCCCGATCCAGTTGCTCGAGGACCTCGGGTTCCTGGGCAACGACGTCTGGCTCGCGCACTGCGTGCACGCCGACAAGGGTGATACGGCGCTGCTGGCGAAAACCGGGACGGGGGTCGCCTGGTGCCCGACCTCCAATGCGCGACTGGGATCCGGCATCGCGCCGGCGCGGCGATTCCTCGACGCACGAGTCCCGGTCGGTCTGTCAGTCGACGGCTCGGCGTCGAACGATTCCAATCAGATGCTGGCCGAGGTCCGGCAGGGAATGCTGCTGACGCGCGCGATTGACGGCGCCGAGTCGATGACCGCGCGGGAGGCGCTGCGGGTGGCGACGCGGGGCGGCGCCACCTGCCTGGGCCGCGACGACATCGGGTCGCTCGAGGTCGGCAAGCGCGCCGACATCGCGCTCTTTGACATCCGTGGGCCCGGCTTTGCCGGGGCCGAGCACGATCCGATTGCCGCGCTGGTCTTCTGCGCGCCGGCAACGGTCCGCCATCTCTTCGTCGAGGGACGCCAGGTGGTCGATGATGGACGCCTTGCTACCGTCGATCCCTCGCAGCTCCACTCACCCGTGAGGGTGCCGGCATGAGCGTCAATGTCCGGGTCCGCGGCGGTGTTGGCGAGTCGATCCGGCGTGTCGACGGCCTGCCCAAGGTTCGCGGCGAGTTCGAGTACGCCAGCGACCTGCACTGGGACGGGATGCTCTGGGGCGAGACGCTTCGCAGCCCCCATCCCCATGCGCGGATCCGCTCGATCGAGATCGAGGCAGCGCAGTCGAGCCCCGGCGTCCGCGCGGTGATCCTCGGCGGCGACGTTCCCGGCAAGAAGACCTTCGGACTTGACGTCCAGGACCAACCGGTGCTGGCCTTCGAGAAGGTTCGCTACATGGGCGAGGCGGTGGCGGTAGTGGCGGCGGAGCAGCGCGAGCAGGCTCGCGAGGCGCTGAAGAAGATCGTCGTCGACTATGAAGAACTACCGGTGTTGAGCGATCCCGAACGGGCGCTGGAGGCCGATGCGCCCAAGCTGCACGGCCGCGGCACCAACATCATCCGGACGCTGCGGATCCTGCATGGTAATCCGGACGCGCCCGCCGACGTGTGGGTCGAGGGGTTTTACGAGACCGGGATGCAGGACCAGGCCCCACTCGGCCCCGAGGCCGGGCTCGCGGTGCCGGCTGAGGATGGCGGGGTCGACCTGTATGTCGCCACCCAGTGGCTGCACGTCGACCAGGAGCAGATCGCGCCCTGCCTCGACCTGCCGATCGAGAAGGTCCGGCTGCACCTCAGCGGCGTGGGCGGTGCCTTCGGGGCGCGCGAGGACCTGAGCATGCATATCCACGCCTGCCTGTTAGCACTGAAAACGCGGCGGCCGGTGAAGTTCGCCTACTCGCGCCAGGAGTCCTTCCACGGGCACGTCCATCGACATCCGTTCCGGATCTGGATGCGGACCGGCGCCACCCGCGACGGCCGGCTGGTCAACGTGCAGGCACGGCTGCTCGCCGACGGCGGTGCCTACACCTCCACCTCGGGCCCGGTGATTGGCAACGCGACGACGTTCGCAGTCGGTCCTTACGAGGTGCCGAACGCGCGCTTGGAGGGGACCGCGGTCTTCACCAACAACCTGCCGTGCGGCGCGATGCGAGGCTTCGGTGCCGTGCAGGCCTGTGTGGCCTTCGAGGGTCAGATGGACAAGCTGGCGACAGCCCTTCAGATGGACCCGATCGAGCTCCGGCTCAAGAACGCGATGAAGACCGGCAGCGTGATGCCGACCGGGCAACCGGTTCGGGGAACCGCGCCGGTCGCCGAGCTGCTGCGCCGGTGCGTGGCGATGCCGATGCCCGCCGTCGAACCGCCGCTCGACCGCGATCCGATGCGGCTGCCCGGTGGCGCCGGCAACGTCGGGCACGGCGAGGGCGTCAAACAGGGCGTCGGCGTGGCGGCCGGCTACAAGAACCTCGGCTATAGCGAGGGCTTCGACGATTCCTCGGAGGCGCAGGTGCGATTGGCCCGCGAGGGCGGCGAGCCGGTGGCGCACGTCAAGACCGCCGGGGTCGAGGTCGGCCAGGGGTTGCAGACGATCGTGACCCAGATCGCCCGGACCGAGCTTGGCGTCGAGCGCGTGGTGCTCGATCCCGCCGACACGGCGATCGGCTCCGCAGGGTCGAGCTCCGCCTCGCGGCAGACGATGATGACCGGCGGCGCGGTCCAGCTCGCCTGCCAGGCGGTGCGCGAGCAGCTCGACCGGCTGGGGGGCCTCGCAAAGCTCGACCGGCCGCTGGAGGCGACGCGCGTCTACCATCACCGGGTGACCCGGGAGATGGACGAGAACGGCCAGGGCGACCCGCACGTCACGTTCGCCTTCGCGGCGGCGCGGGCGGTTGTCGAGGTGGACACCGACCTTGGGCTGGTCCGCGTCCTGCAGCTCGCGGTCGCCCAGGACGTGGGCAAGGCGATCAACCCGCAGAGCGTGGTCGGCCAGATCGAGGGCGGCAGCGCCCAGGGATTGGGGCTGGCCCTGATGGAGGAAATCGAGCTCAAGGATGCGAAGGTCCGCAACGCCTCCTTCACCGACTACCTGATCCCGACCATCCTCGACATGCCGACGGTGGTCTCCGACCTGATCGAGGAGCCCGAGCCGGGCGTGCCCTTCGGCGCCAAGGGCGTCGGCGAGCTGTCGACGGTCGTGGTCCCGGCCGCGGTGCTGGCGGCGCTGCGCCAGGCGACCGGACGCGAGCTCTCGCGCGTGCCAGTTAAGCCCGACGACCTGATCGGCCTGCGCCCCTCACCCGGGTACCGGACACCGCCGCCATGAGCCGCGCGACCATCTCGACCCACGTGCTGGACGTTGCCGCGGGCAAGCCGGCCGCCGACATCGGCGTCACGCTGTTGGCCAACGGGGACACCGAAGTTGGCGAAGGGCGGACCGGCGCGGATGGCCGGATCCCCCAGCTGGCGCCCGACGGCGTCGAACCCGGCTTGTATCGGCTCGTGTTCGAGCTCGAAGAGTATTTCGGCGAAGCCCCGCATCTCTTCGAGATGCTCGCCCTCGACGTCCTGATCGACGAGCCGCGTCACTACCACATCCCGCTCCTCCTCTCCCCCTTCGGCGTCTCGAGCTACCGGGGCACCTGATTGATCACGGTCGAGGAGGCGCTCGAGGGATCGACGCCGCTGGCGCGCAAGGTCGCGCTCCTGGGTCCGGCCGCCACGCCGCAACAACTGGTCAAGCGGATGCGGGCGGCCATCCCAACGCTCACGGATGAAGAGAAGATCGAGACCCTGAACGCCCATCCCAGGATCGGCGGCGACCTGGCCTCGCTGTCGGCACAGTCGCTGAAGGAACAGGGGTCGGACTCGGTGCCGGAGCTCGCGCGGCTCAACGACGAGTACGAGGGTCGCTTCGGGTTCCGCTTCGTTGTCTTCGTCAACCGGCGGCCCAAGTCGGAGATCGTGACGGCGCTCGAGCAGCGGCTGCGGAACAACCGCGAGCAAGAGATGGCGGCCGGGCTGTCCGCGATCGTCGACATCGCCGAAGACCGGCTGCGCGCATGAAGGCGGAGATCCGCTACGGCAAGCACGAGGTCTCCTTCTACCGAACGCATCCCACCCGCGGACTGTTCGCCGGGCGGGCGAGCATCGACGTCTTCGGCGACAACTTTATGCCCGCGTACACCGAGGGCGACAACCGCAACGTGGTGGCGACCGACACCATGAAGAACTTCGTCTACGCCATGGCCCTGGAGTACGATGGCGACCGCTACGAGGGCTTCGCCGATTTCCTCGCGCGAGAATTCCTGCAGCACTACGACCAGATGCAGTCGTTGCGCGTCTCCATTAGCGAACTGCCCTTCCTCAAGCACAGCGACAAGCTGCTCAGCGGCCCGCTGGACGATGACTACGAGTCAGTCGAGGTGGAGCGAGACCGGACCGGGCTGCGCTCGCTGCGCTGTAGCCGGCGCAAGCTGCGCCTGATCAAGCTGACCGGGAGCGCCTTCAAGAGCTTCGCGCGGGACGAGTTCACCACCCTGCCCGAAGTCATCGACCGGCCGCTCTATATTTACCTCGACGTGCACTGGCGCTATCCGGATCCGGCCCGCGCCATCGAGACCTCGCAATTGGTCGGGTCGGGCAAGGTGCGGGACGTCGTCGTCAAGACCTTCGACGACTTCGTCAGCATGTCGATCCAGCACCTCGTGCAGGAGATGGGGACCCGGATCCTGGAACGCTTCGGCGACCTGTCCGAGGTGAGCTTCGACGCGCAGAACCGCCTCTGGGATACGTCACGTCGAGCCGAGGGAAACACCGACCGCGTCTTCAGCGATCCCAAGCCGGCCCACGGCGTCATCGGTCTCACGCTCAAGCGCGATGGTTAAGATCACGGTCGGCTCGCTCCAATTCCGGGCGCGGTTGGAAACCCAGCATGCCCCGAAGACCTGTGCCGCGTTCCGCAAACTCCTTCCGCTCCGCGAGAAACTAATCCAGGCGCGCTGGAGCGGCCAGGCGGCGTGGGTCCCGCTCGGAGATTTGGAGACCGGGCTCGGCTACGAGAACGCGACCACCTACCCCGGAGCCGGCGAGCTGCTGATCTACCCGGGCGGCGTCAGCGAGACTGAGATCCTGTTTCCGTATGGCCAGACCGCCTTCGGGAGCAAGGCTGGACCGCTGGCGGGGAATCACTTCGCCACCATCGAGCGAGGTCGCGAGTTCCTCGAGGAGCTCGGCCGTCGCGTGCTCTGGGAAGGGGCTCAGGACATCATCTTCGAAGAAGCCTGAGAGCCGAACGCATCGATCTCGGCGAGATAGCGTTGCTTGTCCGACTCCGGGAGGAATGACGCTCGGAACGAATTTCGCGCCAACGTCAGGACCTGCTCCCGGGTAAGCCCGAGCGCCTCGGTCGCCTGCTGGAAGTTTTCCTCGATGTAGCCGCCGAAGTAGGCCGGGTCGTCGGAGTTGACGGTTACGAGCAGGCCGCGCTCGAGCATTGTCCGGAGGCTGTGTTGCCGCAGGCTTGGAAAGACCCGCAGCTTGACGTTGGACAGCGGGCAGACCGTCAGCGGAATCTGGTCCGCCACCAGCCATTCCACCAAGCGGTCGTCCTCGAGGCAACGCACGCCGTGGTCGATGCGGCTGGCATCGAGTAGGTCGAGCGCCTCCCAGATGTAGGAAGATGGCCCTTCCTCCCCGGCATGGGCGACCGTCAACAGGCCCTCGAATCGCGCCCGGTCGAAGACCGGCTGGAATTTGGCGGGCGGGTGCCCGACTTCGGACGAGTCGAGACCGACCGCGATGAGCCGGTCCCTGAAGGGCAACGCCTGAACCAGCGTCTCCATCGCCGACTCCGGGCTCAGGTGCCGAAGGAAACAGAGGATCAGGCTGGCGGAGATACCGAGCCTGCCGGCGCCGACCAGGGCCCGGTGGAGCCCGTTGATCACGACCGAGATCGGGATGCCCCGACCGGTGTGGGTCTGCGGGTCGAAGAAGATCTCGGCGTGCCGCACGCCCTGGGCCGCGGCGCGCTCCAGGTAGGCCCAGGCCAGGTCGTAGAAGTCCTGCTCCTCGACGAGGACTGTGCATCCCGCGTAATAGATGTCGAGGAACGACTGCAGGTCGCTGAACACGTACGCCTGGCGGACGGCGTCCACCGACGCATAGGGCACCGTCACCCGGTTGCGGCGCGCCAGCGCGAACATCAACTCGGGCTCAAGGGTGCCCTCGATATGCAGATGCAGCTCGGCCTTCGGCAGCTCGCGCAGGAAGTGGGTCAGCGGGAGGTCGGTCACGGTTCCTTGATAAGGAACGCCAGGTTGGGGTCAGCCAGGGCGGTTGTTCGCAGGTCGGGCCGAAGTGAGGTCGCCTCTTTCAGGAGTGACGATGCCTCGCCGTCGCGGCCCGCTGCGAGGCGCCGGCGCGCGAGGTTGTAGAGCGCCTGACCGAGTGTGTGGGGCGCAGCGGAGGCCTTGCGAAGCTCCGCAGCCGTCTCGGCAAAGATCGTGTCGCCGCGTGCCGGATCGCCGCCTTCGATGAAATGCTCGGCCAAGTGATTTCGGGGATGGTAGTAACTAATGCGGATGAGTGCCTGACCGGTCGTTTCGGCTACATACCACTTGAAGGGCCGATCACCCATCAGCCTCCAAAGGTCGATCAATTCCATGACGACGGAGTCCGATTGGGCGGCCGCTTCGGCGAGGGAGATGCCCGCCCCCTCGCGAAGCTCCCGGGCATTGAGGGCGTCGATCTCCTGTGGCGGGTTGGGGACGGCGATGCCGTCGCGAGACTGCCTCAATCCCTCACGGAGCCGCTCGCGCCAGCGCCGGATGTGAAACAGCAACACCGCAGCTGACCAGCCGGTCGGGTGAGCCGGTTCGGCGGCAGCTTCCCGGGCGAACTGACGCTCGGCCTCTCGCTCCAACTCGAGGAGTCGACCAACTGATGTGGAATCCAATGTCCGCTCAATCCTATGCCTGTAGTCGCCACTCTTAACATGGAGCAGATGACACAGCCATCGCCCGATCCCGTCAAGGAAGCGCACGCCTACCAGCAGCAGCTGCTGTCGCTCCTCGGCAACGACGATCCCGCCGGGGTGCAATCGGAAACGCCCGCGGCCCTGGAGGCCATCTTGCACGACGCCGCCCAGGACAAGCGCGCGCGGCCCGCCGACAAGGAATGGTCCGTTCTCGAGCTGCTCGGGCACTTCACCGATGCCGAGATCGTGATGGCCGGACGCTACCGCTGGGCGCTGAGCCAGGACGGCACACCCGTGCTCGGCTACGACCAGGACCTGTGGGTCGAGCGGCTGCGGCACAACGACAAGGAGCCTGAAGAGCCCCTCGAGACGTTCGCCGCGCTCCGCGCGGCCAACCTCAAGCTGTGGCGGCGATCCTCCGCCGATGACCGCGCCCGAAGCGTCCTGCACTCGGAGCGCGGTGCGGAAACCTACGACATGATGTTCCGCATGATCGCCGGCCACGACCGGTTCCATCTGAGGCAGATGCGCGACACGTTGCGCCAGGTGCGAGCCGCCAGGTCCCGCTAGCTAACTATTTGCGCTGCCGCCGCTGCAGGCCGCGGCCTGGATGCCAGGACTCGATGACGAGCGAGTCCGGCGGGTCGCTGACGTAGGTGACGACCACCTCATCGATGTCGATGCGAAACCAGCTGGCCGGCGGGGTCGGCCGGTCGGGCCGTTGGGCCGCCAGCGCGCGGCCGCTGATCTTCGCGTCGCCCAGCCAGGCGCTGGGACGGTCCGCGGGCGGATCCTCTGATGTTCCGTGCAACGCCAGCCTGGGATCGCGCTGCAGGTCGCGCAACTTGAGCGAGTCCGGCATCATGCCGAGCCAGATGTCGCCCTCGGCGAACTCCGCCTCGATGCCGCTGATCCGCGGCGACCCATCGGCGCGGAGCGTGGCGAGCGTCTTGTGCTTTCGCCCGTCGAAGATCCGCTGTACCCGCTCGGCAAACGCGGGCTCCGCGTTAAGGACATCACGCCACTGCGTCACCTCCTGATTGTGGCGCAAAAAAACTCCCTCCCCAACGGGAGAGGGAGTTGCAATGAACCGAACTAGACGGCGCGCTGGTGACGTTCGATGATCGCCGGGACTTTGCCCTTCTGCAGGACCTGATAGATGCGGGCCGCTGCGCCGAGCGCCAGGATCAGGAAGACGGCGGCCGCGACGAAGAGTGCGACGACCGCGACGCGGTTAGGCGTCCAGACGGTCAGGTAGAGCGCGGCCATGACCGCCCAGAAGCCCGCGATGGCGGCGGCCAGTCGGGCCCAGGTGAGAACGGAGCTCTTCGACCGCACCTCGGTCCCGAGCTTAAACGGAAGGCGCGCGGCCCACGCCGGCCGGACAGCCCAAGCCCAGGCGAGGCCACCCCAGAACGCGACGTTCAAGATCGAGAACACGGTGAGTGCAATTCTGAAAAAGTTCATCGTGCCAAAAACGGCCGCGGGGCGGTGAAACTTGCGAAGGCCGCACCGAGGGAATCAATTGCGGCTGACGGTGGTTATTACTTGAGTCCCCTGTGAGTAACCTTGCCATATCCACCTCGAGCCCAATGGCGTCTGACCCCGCCGCGATGACGCGGATGGAGCGGGCGCGCCTGTTCCTGCTGCTTGGGAGCCTGACGGCCTTTGGCCCGCTCTCCATTGATATGTATCTTCCAGCACTTCCCGCCATCGCCCGCGACCTGACGGCCAGTGAATCGCTGATCCAGCTGACCTTGACCGCCTGCCTGATCGGCCTCGCGCTCGGTCAGCTGGTCGCCGGGCCACTGAGCGATACGCTGGGACGCCGTCGCCCGCTGCTGGTCGGCGTCGCCGCCTACGTGATTGCGGCCCTGCTCTGTGCGGCCGCGCCGTCGGCCACCTTCCTGGTTGGCGCACGGCTCATCCAGGGCCTGGCCGGTGCCGCCGGCATCGTCGTCGCGCGGGCCATCGTTCGCGACATGTATTCGGGTGTCCCCGCTGCCCGCTACTTCTCGCGCCTGATCCTGGTGATGGGCGTCGCGCCAATCCTGGCGCCGGTCCTGGGTGGACAGCTGCTGCGGATCACCTCCTGGCACGGGATCTTCGTGGTACTGGCGGTGATCACCGGGCTTCTCTTCGTTGGCACCCTGGTCTGGCTGCCCGAGACCTTGCCCGCGGCCCTGCGGCGTGATGGCAGCCTCGGCGATACCGGCCGCAGCTTCCGCCGGCTCGCGGGTGATGCGCGGTTCATCGGCTACGCGCTTTCCGGCGGCCTCGCCTTCGGCGCGATGTTCGCCTACATCTCGGGCTCGCCATTCGTGCTGCAGGGGATTTATCACGTCTCGCCGCAGAGCTTCAGCCTGATCTTTGGGTTGAATGCGCTGGGCTTTGTCGTGGCCAGCCAGGTCAACGGCAGCCTCGTCGGCCGTATCGCGCCCTCGCGATTGCTGATGTACGGGCTGATCGGCACGGCGGTCGCGGGGATCGCGCTGCTGGCCATCATCCTGGTCGGCGGACTCGGTCTCGCCGCGGTGCTCCCTCCCCTGTTCGTCATGGTGTCCAGCATTGGCTTCGTCGTGCCGAACGCCACTGCGCTGGCGCTCTCCCGCCACCCGGAGGCAGCGGGCACCGGCTCGGCCCTGCTCGGCGTCATCCAGAGCGGCATTGCCTCGTTTGGCGCCCCCATCGTGGGCATCGCCGGGATCACCTCGGCCCTGCCGATGGGCAGCGTGATCGCGATCGCCGGCGTCGGCGCGGTGCTCGCCTTTGTCCTGACATCACGCCGACCTGAAAGCCCGATGCCGGTCGCCGCCTGACGTTGCGGTCCGGTAAACTGCTCGCCACGGACCCCATCACAGCAGCGCTTTGAGCGCCGAGGCGCGCGCCGGATATCAGACCACCAACCAGGTAGCGCCAAACCGACGCTACTGGGTGCTGGGCACGGTCCTGCTGGTTCAGTTCACCTCCGTGCTGACCAGCACCATCGTCTCCACAGCAGCCCCCACCATCGTCGACGAGCTGCACGGGCTCAACCTTTACGCCTGGATCTTCACCGCCTACTTCCTCGCCTCGTCGGTGACCGTGCCGGTAGTGGGCAAGCTCTCCGATCTCTTCGGGCGCCGACCGTTTTACATTGGCGGCTTGCTCATCTTCCTGCTGGGATCGATCATCTCGGGCCTCGCCCAGAACATGTATGAGCTGATCGGGGCCCGCGCGCTGACCGGCGTAGGCGGCGGCGCCATGATGGCGCTCTCGGTCACGACCCTCGGCGACATCTTCTCCCCTCGCGAACGAGGCCGGTGGATGGGATTGATCATGTCCGTCTTCGGCCTGGGCAGCATCGTGGGCCCATTGCTCGGCGGTGTGATCACCGACCACTTCGGCTGGCGCTGGATTTTCTACGTGAACCTGCCGCTGGGTATCTTCGCGCTGGCCATGCTCGCCTACACGCTGCCGCGCGTCCACCGCACCGGCCGCGTCACCATCGACTGGCTGGGCATCATCCTGCTGGTGGCCACCGTGGTGCCCTTCCTGATCGGCCTGACCTGGGCCGGGATCACCTATCCCTGGGGGTCGCCCCAGGTGCTCGGCACGCTGGGCGCCGGCGCCCTCCTCGCCCTCGTCTTTGCGATCCATGAGAACCGGACGAAGGAGCCCGTCCTGAGCCTGCATCTCTTCGAGAACCGCACCTTCACGGTGGCCGTGATCCTGAGCTTCCTGGTCGGCATCGCTCTCTTCGGCACCCTGACGTTCCTGCCGCTCTACGCGCAGGGGGTCAAGGGCCAGAGCGCGCAGGACGCGGGCCTGATCCTCGCGCCCCTGATGGGCGGGTTCGTGATCGGCAGCGTGATCGGTGGCCAGCTCCTCAGCCGCACCGGGCGCTACAAGGTGCAGGCCATCATCGGCATGGCAATCACCGTCACCGGAATCTCCTTGCTGAGCCGCCTCGGAGTCGAATCGAGCTGGACCTTCGCCATCGCCGCGATGGTCTTCACCGGCATCGGCGTGGGCGCCGTCTTCCCCATCCTCTCGATCGCGGTCCAGAGCGCCTTTCCCTACCGGCTACTCGGCACCGCGAACGCCGGGCGCCAGTTCTTCAACAACCTTGGCTCCGTGCTCGGCGTGCCGATCATGACCACCATCGTGCTCGAGTCCTTTCAAGCCGAACTCCCGCGACACCTGCCGGCCGCCACCGCGGCAGCGCTGGCCAAGAGCGGGCAAAACCTGGGTGAAGGCCTGGTATCCGGCGTCGGTCAGAGCGGGCTGAACCATATCCCGGGGCTGCCGCCACAGGCAGTCCAGGTCGTGATCCATGGCATTCACGCCAGCCTGGCCATTGGGCTGCAGCGCGCGTTCCTGCTGTCGGCCGTTCTTGCTGCCCTCGGGTTTCTCGTCAGCTTCTTCTTACCGGAGGTCGCCCTTCGTCAGACGGTCCATGACGAAAGCATGAGGCCGCCTACCTGACGGCGTTAAAGAAAGCCGCCGCGAAACCG
>DAINCX010000045.1:0-2501 GCA_036732165.1 Candidatus Dormiibacterota bacterium
AGTCCAACCGACCGTTCTTCAGCCTCTCGGCGTCGGAATTCGTCGAGGCGATCGTTGGGGTCGGGGCGGCGCGGGTCCGCGACCTCTTCGCGCAGGCAAAGGCCGCGGCGCCGAGCATCATCTTCATCGATGAGCTCGATGCCATCGGCCGCTCGCGGGCCTCGTCGGCGAGCTTCGGCGCCAACGATGAGCGCGAGCAGACCCTGAACCAGATCCTGACCGAGATGGACGGCTTTACGCCGAGCCAGAACGTGGTGGTCCTGGCCGCCACCAACCGGCCGGAGGTTCTTGACCCCGCCCTGTTGCGGCCGGGGCGTTTCGATCGCCGGGTCACGGTCAACGCCCCTGACAAAGCCGGACGCGAGGCGATCCTTCGGATCCACACCCGCAAGGTGAAGCTCGCGCCGGGCGTCGACCTGGGCGATATCGCGGGCGCTACCGCGGGCTTCGTCGGCGCCGACCTGCGAAATATCGTCAACGAGGCGGCGCTGATCGCCGCGCGAAAGGGGGAGGATGCGGTCACCCGCGCCGATTTCGAGGACGCCATCGAGCGATCGGTGCTGGGACTGCGCCGGCCGATCGTGCTCGGTCCGGAAGAGAAGCGCCTGATTGCCTACCACGAGTCGGGCCATGCCCTGATGGGCTTGCTGATTCCAGGGGCGGACCCGGTGAAGAAGCTCACGATCGTGCCACGCGGTCTCTCGCTCGGTTCGACCTACAGCCAGCCGATCGACGATCGGTACAACTACCCGGAAAGCTATCTGCGCGGCCGGATCATGCTGGCGTTGGGTGGGCGGGCGGCGGAGGAGGTCGCCTACGGCGCGATCACAACGGGCGCCGAGAGCGATCTCCAGCAGGTGAACCAGGTGGCCCGCTCGATGGTGGTGCGCTGGGGCATGTCCCCGAAGCTGGGGCCGATCAACCTGACGCAACCCGGCGACGGCGCGGCGGGTGAGCACTTCAGCGAGGAGACCGCGCGGCTCCTGGACGAGGAAGTCCGCCGGATCGTGGACGAGTGCCATCGCGAGGCCGTGCGGCTGCTGACAGAAAACCGCGACCGGATGGATCGTCTTGCGGAGGCCGTGTTGAAGAAGGACACGTTGGACCAGGACGAGATCTACGCCGCGACCGGGCTCAGCCGCTCGCCGTCGGCCCGACCGATCATCGCGCCGGCCCTCCCGGTCAACGGCTCCTCGCGCGATGGCGACCTGGCCAAAGGGGAGGTCGGCTCAGAAGCGGAGCGCTAGATACTGCTTGCGCTAGTACGCAATCCGTAGTACCATCCAATGCGGAGATGCAGCGGGTTGAGGTCGACAACTCCCAGTTCCTGAAGGGCGTGCTGGACCTGGCCGTGCTCGCGGTGCTCGGCGAAAAAGACAGCTATGGATATGACGTCGTCCGGCGGCTGCGGGAACGGGGGCTCGACTCGGTCGGCGACGCCTCCGTGTACGGGACGCTCCGGCGGCTCTACCAGGCCGGCGCGCTGAATTCGTACGTCGTTCCCTCCGACGAGGGCCCCCATCGCAAGTACTACGGCCTCAATGACCGCGGTCGAAAAACTCTCGATCAGTCTGCCAAGGCGTGGGCCTCGCTGAGCGGGGCGCTGAACCAGCTGCTGAATGGAAGGAGTCACGAGAATGGCCACTGATCCGCGTGCGAACGACGTCGCTGCCTACGCTACCGCTGTTCGCACCGCCCTGGGCGATCTCCCGGCCGATGAGAAGACGGCGCTGCTCGAAGATCTCGAAGAGCACCTGTCCGAGATCGCGGCGGAATCGGAGGGACCCCTCAACCAGCGACTCGGTGCGCCGGAGCAATATGCAGCAGAGCTGCGGACCGCGTACGGCGCGGCCCACCCGCGAGCGGCCAAGCGACGCGTGGGCCTCCAGGATTTGCGCGCCGCGAGTGTGTGGGTGAGCCGCTCGAGCTGGTATCGAGAGTTCCGGGCTTTTCTCCCGAGTCTCCGACCAGCCTGGTGGGTGCTGCGGGCGTACCTCGCGGTGCTGGTGCTTGCGTCGTGGTTCAGCCGTGGAACCGACCTGCGTCCGATTCCCAACCCGTTCTCGAGCCGCGGCCTGTTGCAGGTGATCGCGACGGTGGTCGCGATCGTCGTGTCGGTCCGACTCGGCCAGACGGGACTCTCTCGAGATCGAGGCGTCCGGATACTCGCGCGCGGATTGAACGGGGCGATCGCCTTGTTTGCCTTCTTCACGCTGGCCTCGATGGGAACGTATCCATCGTCAATGGTCGGCGATGCGGTCTCGCAGCAGCTGACCGGCGCGCCGGGTGTCTACGCCAACGGCCCGGTGACGAACATCTACGCGTATTCGAAAAACGGAACGCCCCTCACCGATGTGCTGCTCTACGACCAGGACGGACGGCCGCTCACCGTTGATGGGAGCGCGACAGGATTGTCCACCAGCTATCCGAACGGCGCTGACGGCCAGCCCATCACCAACGCGTACCCGATGATCCAACGAAAGCCCGATGGCACGCCGGTG
>DAINCX010000045.1:2601-5649 GCA_036732165.1 Candidatus Dormiibacterota bacterium
TAGTCCAGGGCGGTGATCAGGAGGCCGCCGAGGATCGCCGTGTTTTTCAGGAGCTGGGTGCGGTGTTGGGCCCGCTGCATCGGGTCGGGAAACTCCCAGAATCGGTGGGCGGCCAGCGTGGTCGGCACGAGTGAGGTGCTCAACGCCAGCGCCGCCAGCCGGGGCAACACGCCGACCGCCAGCAGGGCGCCGGCGCCGAGTTGGACCAGCGCGTTCAAGTTGACAGCGGCGACTGGATCCTGCGGCGCGACCGGCACGCGGGCAGCCACCCAGTCGACGACCGGTTTCGCCACCCTGGCGCGCGGTTCGGGATTCGCCAGAACGGCCAGGCCACCGGCGATAAAGGCGCCCGCCAGCAACGGGCGGGCAAGGGTTCGGACGGGGTTCACCCCTCCACTGTAGACCGAGCCGGATCGTTGATGGCAAGCGTTGGCGCGAGCTGGCGGGTTAGCGCGGAAATGTCCTGCCAGCACCGTTGCGTCTCCGCCTGGCGGTAGCCGCGACGGATCAGCCACAGTTTGAACCAGCGCACCACTCAGCGCACCTCGGCGGCCTGGAGCGCGTGGCGCATCTTCTCCAACCCCAGCCGCTGACGGCTCTTGACGGTGCCGAGCGGCAGCCGCATGGTCACCGCGACCTCGGGCTGGCTGAGACCGCCGAAATAGCTGAGCTCGATCGCCCGCCGCTGACCCGAGGGCAGATCCTGCAGCAGGTCGCGGACCTGGGTTCGGTCCGCGTCGGCCGCGACATGGTCCCACGCGGTGTCCTCGACGGCCAGGTGGGCGTCATCGATGTTGCCAATCTCGCGGTGGGTCGCGTTGCCGCGCAGCCGGTCGATGGCGCGGTTGCGGACGATGCGCAGCAACCAGTTCCGGACCTGACCACGGTCGGGATCGAACGTTGCGGCATGTCGCCAGAGCGCGATAAAGGCGTCCTGGACAACGTCCTCGGCCGCCATCCGATCGTTCAGGATTTTGTAGGCGAGGCCGAAGGCCAGACGCGCATACCGGTCATAGAGGGACTCGATCGCGCGTGTGTTGCCCGCCACGAGCAGCGAGATCACATCGGCGTCGGGTTGCAGACAGGCAGTGCCCATGACGCGTTACCCCTTTAAGTGCGTGAGGAGGTCGAGTTGACGGCGAAGACATTGCTTGACCAGGTCATCGACCGTGGTGAGCTGTCGATCCTGGGGCGGGGTGGTCTTGAGGACCTCGATGGCCGCATCGAGCGAGGTGAGGTTGCCGGCGATGTCGCGCACCAGCGCGAGGGCGCGATCATCCCAGCGGCTGGTCATGCAGAAGGCCCTCCACCATGGCGGTAAGCTCCAGCGCGGCGACGGGCTTGTGCAGAAAGTAGCCGCAGGTCATGCCGGCGGTAGCATGCGGTCCAGACCATGGCGATCCGGAGAGGATCACGCTGGGGACGCCTGGATATTGGGCCTCGAGCCAGTCGCAGGAGAGGGCCACCGGCGGCCGATCCAGGTCGACGACGACGCAATCGGCCTCGAGGGTCGCGGGTGTCGCGACCTCAAGGGTTGTCGAAACGTGGTGCCCTCGTGCCTCGAACAAGGCGGTGAGGGAGGCACGGAGCACGGCGTCAGCCGAGAGGATGACGATGGTGGCGGTCGCGACGGACTTCATGAGTCCACTCTGGACGCGCGGGCTTGCCCGCAGAGGGCTTGCCGCCCTATCCTTTAGACAAGTTCTTCGACAGCCGGAATAGGGCGAATACGGGGGACCATGGGCAGGGCAGTTACCCGAACCGGTGGGGTTCGGGTTCGGGACTTTGTGCACATCCTGCGGAAAGGGGACAAGGGGCAGGCGGCAGCCTTTGTCCAGGAGGTCTTCGCGCAGACTGGGTCGAGGGTCGCGCTCTTTGCCGACCTGATCCATCCCGCCCAATACGAGATCGGCGATCTCTGGTACCGGGGCGAGATCGGGATCGCCGACGAACACCGGGCCACGGCGATCGTCGAAGAGATCACATCCGCGTTGCCACCGACGCCGGCCCAGGGACGATTACCGCGTGGCCGGTGCATCCTGGCTGCCGTCGGGGCTGAGCAGCATGTGGTTGGACTGCGGCTGGTGGCCGCGGCGCTGGAGGACGACGGGTGGACGGTCACGATGCTGGGTGGCCGAACGCCGGGCGCCGAGCTGGTGGAGATGGTGCGCAAACGTCGACCGAAATTCGTCGGCCTATCGGCAGCTTACCTGCCTCGCTCGGACTCCATCAAGACAACAATCGGCGAGTTGAAGCGGCTGCGTGTTCGGGTGCTGGTCGGCGGCCCCGCGTTCAACCGGAACCTCTCCTTGTGGACCAAGGTGGGCGCAGACGGCCACGGCGCGGACGTGCGGGTCGCGGTGGCGCTGGCCCGGATTGCCGCGGCATGAGCAGCACGCCGACCTACTCGGTGGGCGAAGTCGGGTCGATGACCGGCCTGTCGCCGCACACGATCCGCGCCTGGGAGCGCCGTCACGACGCGCTGCAGCCCACCCGGTCGAGCACCGGGCAGCGGCAGTACTCGGCGGAGGACGTCGACTTCCTGATTCGTGTGAAGCAGCTCACGCGCGCCCGCGGGTTGTCGCTCAAGCTGGCGGTCATGGAGGCCCGCGGGGTGATGCCCGTGTCCGAAACGGTGACCGACGCATCCGACGACGAGCCTGCGGCTGGCGACGGCCCCGGCGGGACCTGGCGCGCGGTGGCTGATCTGTTGCCCTACCTGATGGTGCTGCTCGATTCACGCGGTCGGATTGTCGATGCCAACATCCCGGTGGCACGGGCGGTCGGCCGACTCCGCCGAGAACTGCAGGGCGTGCGCTTTGTGGAGCTGGTTGAGCCGCACGACCGCGCGAAGGCCGCGAAGATCTATCGCGCGCCGCTCCAGCAACGGCGCGGCTGGGAGGTCAATTTGAAAACCCGGTCCGCGCGCGGCCTGTTTTCTTTCGATTGCTGGCCCATCCGGCGGGGCGACGGCTGGCTGGTGGCCTGTATCGGGCGCGACCTCAATGGGGCCGGCCTCGAGTTCTGGCCAGCTGACGAGGGTGCTCC
>DAINCX010000045.1:5749-17268 GCA_036732165.1 Candidatus Dormiibacterota bacterium
GCTCGACGAGCGGACGCAGGTGGGCCGTCAACTGTTCTCGCTCCTTCGAGGTCAGGGCCTCGTTCATCGCTTCCTCGAGCGTGGGGGAGAGTGGGTTGCCTGATCGCTTGACGAAGGTGGCCCACTCGGCTTTCGCCGTCGCCTCGACGTCGATGCGGAGGTCGAGGTGAACTTCGTTAAAGCCGGCCCGCTGGGCCATCGTCACGAGGTCCCGCTCGTCGAAATCGAGCATTGGAGCGATCCGCGCTGTTTCCACGCGGCTGAAGAGCGCGACGAGCTTGGCGGCAATGTCGGCGATGGGGGCGACGTTGTAGCCGAGAAAGATATCGGGTGGCTCGGGGTAGCTATATCGATTGATCGGCTCGGCGATCACCGCGCGGCTGCCAGGCCGCAGGACCCGGTAGAACTCGCGGATCGCCCGATCCTTCGCGGCGGCGTAGATCAGCACGGACCGGGTGGTGACGACATCGACGGAGTTGTCCGAGATTTCTTGGAGGTCATCGGCGGAAGCGATCAGAAAGCGGCAGCGGTCGAGCGCGTGGATCTGCTCCGCGGTCTGGCGACAGCGGGCGATCAGGTCAGCGGAGATATCGCTGAAGATCACCTGTCCCATCGGTCCAACGAGCTCCAGCGCCCCGAACCCGATTAAGCCGTCGCCGCAGCCGACGTCCAGCACCGTATTGCCGGGCTTGATCTCGGCCATGCTGAGCACGCGGTCACGCAGCCCGTGAAGGTCTCGTTCCGTGTCGGGGGACAGCGTCGCCGAGCCCTGCCGGCGGAAGGAGAGCCAGCGCGCCCAGATGTCTTCGGTCACGTCACGGTCATTTTGGACCCCCCATTCGGACCCCCCACCCCCACCCTCCCCCGCGAGCGGGGGAAGGAGATTCAACCGCCTGAGGGTGGATCAACGAGCCGCGAGCGGGGGAGGGAGATTCAACCGCCTGAGGGTGGATCAACGAGCCGCGCGCGGGGGAGGGAGATTCAAACGGCGTGGGTTTACCGGACCAACGACCCGCACGCGGGGGAGGGAGATGGATTCTCTGAGGGGGAGGGAGAGCGTTCGAAAGAGCTAGCGCTGGGCGGGGACTTTCTCCGCGGCGGCGTCGACCGCACGGCCACGCATCGCCCGCAGCATGTTGTCCTTCCCTTCGATCAGGACCCGGCGCACGGGGCCGGCCACGGGTTCGCTGCCGTTGAGGTATCGATCCGTCTCGGCGACCGTCTGTACGCCGATCACCACGGCCGGGAACATCATCCGCGCGAAGGCCAGCCCGATCTCGATGTCACGGTCATTCCACATCTGGCCGAGGGACGAGAAATACCGGGCCACATAGGGCTTGAGCAGCGCCTCCTGGTCATGGCGACTGAAACCACGCATGATCGCACGCTGCGTTGCGAGCGGGACTGACGAGTCCTTGACGATCAGGTCCCAGGCTTCGACTTTCGCCTCCGACGTCGGGCGGGCGGCCCGGGCGGCAGCCGCGTAACGTTGGCCCTGGTCGGTCGGGTCCCGCGTCAATTCCGCGTCGATGCGCCCCTCCTCGCGGCCGGCGCCCGCGAGCGCACCCACGATCGACCAGCGGAGGTCGGTGTCGACCTTGAGGCCGGGGAAGACCTTGATGTCATCGAGTAACCCGGTCAGGATGGCGAACTGTTCGTCAGTCCTGGCCGCGCCGATCAAGGCGTGCGCCCACGTGAGTTGGAAATCACGTCCTGGCGCGGCGTTATCGAGGGCGCGCAACGCAAAAGCGGCCAGCCGCTCCGTCGACGCGGGGGCGTTGGCGGGGTCCCCATAGACATTAATGGCGGAGACGCACTCACCAATCAGGTCCTGCACGACGCCCACATCCGTTTCGCCATGGATGTTGTTGAGAATGACGTCCAGGAAGCGGCGTGCCGGCAGTTCGGCATCGCGAAGCATGTCCCACAGGGCCGCCCAGGTGATGGCGCGCGCCAGGGGATCGCCGAGTTGAGCGAGATGCTGGGTTGCGGTTTGCAGGGAGCGCTCGTCGAGCCGGATCTTGGCGTAGGTCAGGTCGCGGTCATTGACCAGCAGGAAATCGGGCTGCTTCTCACCGGCGAGATCCTTGACCGGGGTATTCTCACCGGTGACGTCGAGCTCAACGCTCCGCCGTAACGTGAGTCCGTCGTCGCCCAGGTCGTAGAGTCCCACCGCCAGCCGATGCGATCGAATCGTTGGGTGATCGGCCGGCGCGGTTTGCTCGATGATCAGCGAGCCGATCGTGTCGCCCCGCGGCGTGATCAGGGGTCGCAGCGTGTTGAGGCCGGCCGTTTCCAGCCATTCCTCGGACCAGGCTCCCAGGTTGCGACCGGAGCCGGCCTGGACGTCGCCGAGGAACTCTTCGAGCGAGGCATTCGCGTACTGCCGTTCCTTGACATAGCGCTGCACGCCCCGGAGGAAGGTGTCCTGGCCGACGTACGCGACCAGCTGGCGCAGCACGCAGGCGCCTTTGTCATAGGTGATGGCGTCGAAATTCAGTCGGACCGACGCGACATCGGGGACGTTGGCCGAAATTGGATGCGTCGTCGGGAGTTGATCCTGGCGTCTCGCCCCAGCCTTGTACTGGTTGGCGAAGGTGACCCATCCGTTCTTGAAGCGCGTCGCCTCGACCTGCGCCAGCACCGACATGAAGGTGGCGAACGTCTCGTTGAGCCAGAGGTCGTCCCACCAGCGCATCGTGACCAGGTCGCCAAACCACATGTGCGCCATCTCATGGAGGATCACGTTCGCCCGATCCTCGCGGGCCGACTCGGTCACCTTCGACCGGAAAATGAAGACCTCGAGAAAGGTGACGCAGGCGATGTTCTCCATCGCCCCGCTGCTGAACTCGGGCACGAAGAGCTGGTCGTACTTGTGAAATGGATAGGGGTACTGGTAGGCCTCCGCGTAGAAATCGAGGCCTTGCTTGGTGATGGTGAAGATTTCTTCGGCGTCGAGGTACTGGGCCAGGGACTGACGGCAAAAGATGCCCAGGTCGATATCGCCGTGCCGGTCGCGGACGCAATGGTACGGCCCCGCCACGATGGCCGTGAGGTACGACGACATCTTTGGCGACGTCCCGAACGCCCAGCGCTTGACGTTGTCCCGGCCGGTCACCGCCTGGGACTGGCCTGTGGTGTTGGAGATCACGACCCAGTCGGAGGGGGCGAAGACCGTGAAGGCAAAGGTGGCCTTCAGATCGGGCTGATCGAAACAGGGGAACATCCGGTGGGCATCGAACGGCTCGAACTGGGTGTGGAGGTAGACCTTCTGGTCAACCGGGTCCACGAAGCGGCAAAGGCCGGCACCGACGATCTCGTAGGCGCAGGCGCCGAGCACGTGGAGCTCGTTCGCCTCCTTCAGGTTGGTGAGGGTGATGCGAGCCCCGTCGAACGCCTCCTTGGGAACCTCCTCACCGTTCAGCTCGCAGCTGTCGAGGGAGGTCGCCAGGAAGTCGATGAAGGAGGTTGCCCCCGGCGTCTCGCAGAGGAAATGGATGGTGGCATCGCAGGTGAACGTCTCGGTCCCGCCCGTGAAGTCCAACGAGATCTCGTAAATGGGGCTGCGAATGAGTTCCGCGCGCGCGCGCGCCTCGTCGCGAGTGAGGTTGTTGGCCGGGTGCACCCTAGTAATGTAGCGGGTGACATGGGGATGACTGCGCCGCCCCGAACCCAGCGTGGCCACGCAGAGGTCGACGGGGCACGCCTGTCCTACGAGGTGGCGGGGGACGGCGAGGCCGTCGTCCTGATCCATTCGGGGATCACCGATAGTCGCTCCTGGGACCCGCAGTTCGCCGAATTCGCCCGACGGTTCCGGGTCGTCCGCTACGACATGCGCGGCTTCGGCCAATCGGACGTCTCGCATGGCGAATACTCGGCACGGGCCGATCTCGAGGCGGTGATGGTGGCTGCCGGGATCGAGCGCGCCGCGCTGGTCGGCGTATCGATGGGGAGCTCGCTGGCTCTGGATTTTGCGCTCGAGCACCCCGAGCGGGTGGGCGCGCTGGTGATGGTTGGGCCGGGAATCAGCGGCCGCGATCGCTCGGAGGCGTTTAAGACGCTGATGGACGAGGTCGACCGCATCTTCGAACACAAGGGGCTGGACGCCACCATCGAGCGCGAAATGGAGATCTGGTTGTACGGGAAGGGCCGCGTCGCCGCCGACGTCGATGCAAAGGTGCGCGCCGCCGTCTTCAAGATGGATCGCTATAACAGCGCCCGATTTCCGGATGACTTGAAGGCCCGCCCGCTCGATCCGCCGGCGATTGGCCGCCTGGGTGAGGTCGCGGTGCCCACGCTCATCGTCGTTGGGGATCGGGACGTGGCCGACGTTTTCGATGCTGCCGATCGCCTGGAATCCGGCATCGCAGGCGCGCAACGCGTCGTGATGGAGGGGACCGCGCACGTCCCGAACATGGAGCAGCCCGAGGCGTTCAATCGAATCGTGCTCGATTTCTTGAAGGGCACTAAAAGCAAGACCCGCCGCTAACGGCCGTTAGGCGAACCCTGGCGAACCGACCCGCCCTCCCGGCCCCGCTCTACGCGCTCGGTGCGATCGCATCGGTCCAGATCGGCGCGACGGTGGCGAGGCGCGCGTTCGATTCGCTCGGCCCCAGCGGGACCGTCTTTCTGCGGGTCGCCTTCGGTGCGCTGATCCTGCTCGCGATCGCGCGCCCGCGACGGCCACGCCTGGCGGCGGCGCAGTGGCGTGCCATCGTGGTGTTCGGATTGATCATCGCCGGGATGAATCTGTGCTTCTACCAGGCAATCGCCCGGATCCCTCTCGGGATTGCCGTGACCATCGAGTTCCTTGGACCGCTGGCGGTCGCGATCATCGGCTCGCGGAGACTCCTCGACTTTGCGTGGGTTGCCATGGCGGCGGTTGGGGTCGCCATCCTGTCGTTTGCGGGCGGAGCGGTGACGCCGCTCGGGGTCGTCTTCGCACTCGCCGCGGCCGCCGGGTGGGCCTGCTACATCCTGCTCAGCCAGCGGGTCGGACGGTCGGTACCCGGACCGAACGGCCTGGCCTTCGCGCTGACGGTCGGTGGGATGGCGCTCGCGCCCTTCGGTGTGGCGGGGGCCGGCGCGCGGTTGCTCGAGCCGCGCAATTTGCTGCTGGGCCTGGTGGTCGCGATCCTGTCGTCGGCGATCCCGTTCTCGCTCGAGTTCGCGGCCCTTCGTCGCCTGTCAAGCCAGGTGTTCGGCATTTTGATGAGTCTCGAGCCAGCAATGGGCGCGGCGGCCGGGTTCGTCTTCCTCGCGCAGCGGCTCGCCCTTCGCGATCTGCTGGCGATCGTCCTGGTGACGGTGGCGAGCGTTGGGGCGACGGTCACGGCGCGGCGGACGATTAGTACCCCCTCCCCAACCCTCCCCCAAAGGGGGAGGGAGTGACGAAGCTTTCCCTCCCCGCCAACGGGGAGGGAGTCACGAAGCTTTCCCCGCACGGGGGAGGGATGAACGAAGCCTTCCTTCCGGCAAGGGGGAGGGATTAACGAAGCCTTCCTCCCCGCACGGGCGAAGGAGTGACGAAGCTTTCCCCGCACGGGGGAGGGATGAACGAAGCCTTCCTTCCGGCAAGGGGGAGGGATTAACGAAGCCTTCCTCCCCGCACGGGCGAAGGAGTAACGAAGTTTCCCTCCCCGCCAACGGGGAGGGAGTAATCATTTGAGGAGGAGGCGGTGCAGCCGGATGCTGGCAACCCAGAGCCCGGCGGCCGCGAGCGCGACCAGATAGGCCACGTCAAGCAGGAGGCCCGGACCGATGGCGCCGGTGGTCAGGCTGCGCAGCAAGTTGACACCGTGGTAGAGGGGGGTCAGCTCCATCAGCACCTGGAGCGGTACCGGATAGAAGGACAGCGGATAGAACGTGGCGGAAAAGAGAAAGAGCGGAATCAACACGACCAGGACCAGCTCGATGTCCTGCCAGCTGCGGAGGAAGGTTGTCAGCGCCGCGCCCGCAGCGCCGAACGCGAAGCTGAGTAACATGGCCGCCGGTAGCGCGAGGATGGTCCACCGGGATGGTGCCAGGCCGAGCGCGACCATGACCACGATGAAGCCGATGGCGTAGAGCGTGCCCCGGATCAGCGCCCAGGCGACCTCGCCGAGCGCAATGTCGACCACCCCCAGCGGGGTCGACAGAATGGCGTCGTAGAGCTTGACGTAGCGCAGCTTGAAAAAGAAGTTGAAGGAGGTCTCGTAGACAGCGCCGTTCATCGCCGACGAGGCCATCAGCGCCGGCGCGACGAAGATCGCATAGCGGATGGGGTGGCCGTTCAGGGTGAGCGCGGACCCGACCAGCGAGCCCACGCCGAAACCGATGCCGAGCAGGTAGACCAGGGGCTCGACGAAGCCGGACACGATGATGATCCAGCCGCGCCGGTAGAGGATGGCGTTGCGCTCGACGAGCGGGATCGCTCGTCCGATCGAGGGACCCGGCATCACGCGACGTCCGAGGGCGATCATCGGGCCAGCCGCCGCTGGAGCATGATCTGGGCGGCAATGACGCCGGCCGTCGTGTAGGCGACGAGGACCGCCAGGTGGAGCAAGGTCGACGAAACCGAGAGGGTGCCGAGCGTCATGCCGCGCGTGAGGGCAACGCCATGCGCCAGCGGTGTCAGCCACGCGACCGCCTGGATGGCCTGGGGCAGCCGCTCGATGGGAAAGAACGCGCCGCCCAGCAGGAATAGCGGCGTGACGACGAACCGGCCGATCACCGCGAAGCCGGTATCGGTCTGCTGGGTCGCGGTGAACGCCATCATGGGTGCCGCGAAGGCGAGGCCGCTCAACGCCGCAATCGGAATGGCGAGTGCCGCGGCGGCGGAATGCACCGTCCCGAAGAGGAGCATCGCCGCGAAGAAGAGCACGGCCACTGTCAGCAGCCGGAAGGCGAGCCACCCCACCTCACCGGCGACGATATCGGCGACACCGAGCGGCGTGGCGAGCATCGCGTCATACGTACGCACCCATTTGATTCGCGCCAGCAGTCGCCAGGCCGTCTCCGAGAACCCGGTCTGCATCGTTGCCGTGGCGAGCAATCCGGGTGCCAGGAAGTCCAGGTACGACACGCCACCAACGCCCTGGGGCGAGCCGCGGCCGACGAGCGTGCCGAGGCCCACGCCGATCGCGGCCAGGAAGAGGACCGGCGAGATGAAGGAGACGAAGATTGAGGCGCGCCAGGTCCGGCGGTACACGAGCGCATTGTGTTCGAGAACCCGGAGGGTGCCGATCATCGCGCCGCGCTCACTCCACCAGGCTGCGGCCCGTCAGCCGCAAGAAGACATCCTCGAGTGAGCTGCGGCGCACGAGGACACTCTCGGGGCGCAAGCCGCGCGCCTGGATCGCGGCCGCCGCGGCGTCGCCATCATTCGTATAGAGCAGGACACGATCGGGCAGGGCCTCGATGCGGTCGGCGACGCCGCCAAGCGTGCCGTCGAGCGCCGGCGTCGCATCCACCGGGAAGCGGAGCTCGAGCACCTCCTTCGTGGAGTAGCGGTCGATGAGCTGGCGGGGCGAGCCGTCAGCAACGATCTTCGCCTTGTCCATGACCACGAGGCGGTCGCACAATTGCTCAGCCTCATCCATGTAGTGGGTCGTCAGTACGAGCGTGACGCCACGCTGCTTGAGCCGGTAGAGGCGATCCCAGACGAGATGGCGGGCCTGGGGATCGAGGCCGGTGGTCGGCTCGTCGAGCAGCAGGAGGTCCGGCTCGTTGATGAGCGCCCGAGCGATCGTGAGGCGACGCTTCATGCCACCGGAGAGCGGTTCGACCTGATCATCGCCGCGCTCTTTGAGCTGGACAAACTCAAGGAGCTCCGCCGTTCGCTTGCGGGCGATCTCATGGGAGATGCCGAAGTAGCGCGCGTAGGTTTCGAGGTTTTCCCGGACCCGCAGCTCGGCGTCCAGGGTGTCCGATTGCGGCACGACGCCAAGACGGGCACGAATGGCCGGACCGTCGACCGCCGGGTCCATCCCGAGGATCCGCAGCGTGCCGCCGGATAGGGGCGACACACAGCCGATCATGCGCATGGTCGAGGTCTTGCCGGCACCGTTTGGCCCGAGGAACCCGAACGCTTCGCCGGGCGCGACGTCGAAGTCGATGGCGTCGACCGCGAGGAACGCGCCGAATCGTTTGGTCAGGCCGCGGGCGTGGATCAGCGAGGTCTCGGATGTGGGCATGGGGGCTGCCCGACGATACTATCGAGCCCCCTCCCCGACCCTCCCCGCGAGCGGGGAGGGAGAAACAGGAAAGTTGCGAGCGGGGAGGGAGAAAATTAGATGACGGCGGTCCCAAAAAGGGGGAGGGAGAAAATTAGATGACGGCGGTCAGCTGGAGCGCGCGGCCATCAGCCTGGCCGGGGTTGCCGCCGGCACGGGCCAGCACGGCGACCTCGTGGTCGATCAGGTACCGCTTCCGCTCCAGCCCGCCAGCAAAGCCAGTCAGCGAGCCGTCGGCGCCGATCACGCGATGGCAGGGCACGATCACGCACACCGGGTTCGCGCGGTTCGCCGCGCCCAGCGCCCGCGCCGCCGTGGGGATGCCGAGCTGCCTGGCCTGGTGCCCGTAGCTCACGGTCGTGCCAAACGGGATTGCCGACAGCGCGCGCCAGGCCGCCAACTGGAAGCGGGTGCCCTCGACGTCGAGCGGCACATCAAAACTCGTGCGCGCGCCCGCAAAGTACTCATCGAGTTGCCGGATCGCAGTCCGGAGCCAGGGATGCTCAGGATTGCGACGAGGCCGGCCCGTCAGCCGGATCCGGCCGTTGTCCGATGGCCAGGTGACGGCGCGGAGTCCGCGATCCGACGCGACGAGGACGAGCTCGCCGACCGGTGTGACGTGCGTCGTGCTGTGGAGGCCGTGCTTGGTCGTGATCATTCAGGCTGCTCCTTCCATGATGGGGGAGGCGAGGCTCGCCCAGAGTTGGTGGGTCGCGTAGGTCCGCCAGGGGCGCCAGGCGGCGGCGTGTGTCGCGATCGCTTTCGGGTCGAGGCCCAGACGAGTGCCCGCCTTGCGGATGCCGAGGTCAGTTCCGAGAAAGGTATCGGGATCGCCGAGCGCGCGCATGACGATGTAGCCGGCGGTCCACTCGCCGATGCCCGGAAGCGCCGTCAGCCGCTGAAAGACCTCGGTGCGGTCGACGCCCGGGTCGAGCGGAAGGTCGCCCTCGGCGATCGCGCCGGCAAGGTGGGTCAAGGTTGCGCGGCGGCTCGCGGGCACGCCGAGCCGGGAGAGGTCGGCATCCGCGATCGAGGCGGCGGTGGGGAAGAGATGCGTGAGCGAGGGATGCGCGATCTTGATCGCGTCACCGTGGGCCGTCACGAGACGCGTCGTCAAGGTCCGGGCTGCCGCCAGCGAAACCTGCTGGCCCATCACGGCCTGGATGGCGAGCTCGGCGCCGTCCACTGCCCCGGCCGCGCGGAGGCCCTTGTTCCGCCGGACGAGCGGGGCCAGGAGCGCATCGGAGCCGAGCACCTCCGCCACGCTGATCGGGTCGGCGTCCAGGTCGAGCAGTCGCCGGCAGCGCAGGACGGCGCTCGCGAGGTCGGCCATCGATTCGAGCTGCAGCATGCAGCGGACGTAGGCGTCGGCCGGCTCGAGCTGCACGATCGCGGCCCCACCGGGAAGCCGCAGGGTGCGGCGATAGATGGTGCCCTCGACCTCGGCGACCCCGGGGATCGCGCGGGTGCCAAGCCATGCGAGCAGCCCGGCCCAGTCGAACGGCGGGCGGAATGGCAGGCGCAAGACGAGGGAGCCGCTCTGGTGGTCACCTCGACGACGGCCGGCGGTGCGGAGCTCGGTGGGCGTCAGCGCGAAGACCTCGCGGACGGTGTCGTTGAATTGCCGGATGCTGTCGAAGCCGGCCGCGAACGCAACGTCGGTGAACGACAGGTTCGTGGTCTCGATCAGCGTGCGCGCGGTTTGCGTGCGCTGGGCCCGGGCGATCGCGAGCGGACCGGCGCCGAGCTCGGCAAGCAGGAGTCGATGGAGGTGGCGCTCGCTGACCGCCAGCCGCCGGGCGACGCCCGCGACGCCGTCCCGGTCGATCACGCCGTCCGCGATCAGGCGCATCGCGCGCCCCACGAGGTCACCGCGCACGTTCCACTCGGGCGACCCGGGCGAGGCATCGGGCCGGCAGCGCTTGCAGGCCCGGAAGCCGGCGAGCTGCGCGGCGGCCGCGGTCGGATAGAAGCGCACGTTGGCGCGCTTCGGGCGGATGGGAGTGGGGCAGCTCGGACGGCAGTAGATGCCGGTCGTGACGACGGCGGTGATGAACCAGCCGTCGAAGCGGGCATCGCGGCTTTCAACTGCCCGGTAGCAGCGCTCGAAGTCGAGGGCCATGGCGCTCACGGGCTTCATGGTGAGGCTTTTCGGGGCTAGGCGCTAGCGGGAATCGGACATGCAAGCGCTGGACCCACGAGACGCGTTGCGGTAGCGTTTGGGTGTGGGGCGCCGTTTCTGGGTCTCGATGGCCGCGGGTGTGGGGGCGCAATCGCGGTAGCGCGCGTCATCATGCGGCCGCCGAGTGCCGCCATGCGGCGGGCGCTCTCGGTGCACCAGGAGCGCGACCGCATCGACCCCGACCGGGCTGCGCACCAGCATGCCGCGTATGTGCGCGCGCTCGAGCGCGCCGGGGTCTCCGTCGTGCTGCTCGCCCCCGAGCCGGATCTGCCGGACGCGTGCTTCACCTGGGACACGATGCTCGCGTTTCCGCGGGCAGGCACGGTCGAGCCCACCGCGTTGCTGGTCGCCGCCCGGCCGGGTGAGCCTTCCCGACGGCCGGAGGTCGAATCGGTCGTCGAATGCGCGCGAGGCCTTGCGGCGGACGCGGAGTTGATCGAGATCCGCGAGCCCGGGACGCTCGATGGGGGAGACGTGATCACGTATGGCAGCCGTGTGGCGATCGGCGTGTCGGCACGGACGAACGAGCACGGGGCCAATCAACTCGCCCGCGCCGTGGAGCGCTACGGGTATCGCGCGTTCCTCTGCCCGGTGGAGGATCGGTTGCATCTCGCGTCGGCGGTGAGCCCGCTGGGACCCACCCGGATGATCGGCACGGTCGCCGGTTACCGATCACTGGACAGTGCGGGCGCCGAGGTCGCCCCGCAAGGTGAGATCGAGCGCTTGATCATCCCGGACCGGGACCTGGCTGCGGCGAATGTGCTGGTTGCCGCCGGTCATTGTTTTGTCGTTCGCGGACACAAGGCCGCCGTGGCGGCGATGCGGCGCGCGGGGGAGGCGGTGGTCGAAATCGACCTCGAAGATTTCGTGCGGGCAGACGGTGGGCCGACCTGCCTCGTCGCGCCGGTGCCGTAACAGGGTCATTTAGAACCCCCTCCCCAACCCTCCCCGCACGGTGGAGGGAGAAAAATTCTCAGGAGGTCAAGATGCCCCTCAGCCCCTAGAATTGTCGGGGCACCCCTGATGGCATACCAGACGCTTTATCTCAAGTACCGGTCGCAGCATTTTGGCGACCTGGTCGGGCAGGATGCGATCGCCCAGACCCTGAAGAACGCGGTGGAGCA
>DAINCX010000046.1:0-16799 GCA_036732165.1 Candidatus Dormiibacterota bacterium
TAAATCGTCGCCGAAGAAAGAGCAACCGGATCCGTGCTTGTCTACACTGGGCCGGATGCAAGAAGAGACGGTGACGATTCACTCCGGGGAGTCCACGATCGGCGGCTACCTGCTGCTGCCGGACGGCGCCGGGCCGCACCCGGGCGTGGTGGTCATCCACGAGGCCTTCGGGCTTACGGATCAAATCAAGTCCGTCACCGCCCGCCTCGCGGGCGAAGGCTATGCCGCACTGGCGGTCGACCTCTTTTCGGGCCGAAACCGTGTGGTCTGCATGGCGCGGTTGATGAGCGGGATGCTTCGCGTGGCGCCTGATCGGTTCGGCATTCGTGATCTGCGGGCTGCCCTCGACTTTCTTGCCCGCTCACCGGGAGTTGACAACCGCCGCATCGGGGCGATCGGCTTCTGCATGGGTGGCGGTCTCGCCATTGCCTGGGCCAGCACCGACGATCGGCTGCAGGCGATCGCCCCCTTCTATGGCACCAACCCGCGGCCGTCGACGGCTCTCGCGCGACTGTGCCCGGTCGTCGGCTCCTATCCGGGAGCGGACTTTACGGCTCGGAGTGGCAGGAAGCTGGATCAGGCATTGAACCAGCACGGAATCCCGCACGACATCAAAATCTACCCGGGCGCCCGGCACTCATTTTTCAATGAGCGGGGCCGCGCATTCAATTCAGCGGCGGCGACCGACTCCTGGCAGCGGGTACTGGCTTTCTTCGAGACACATGTCCGTGGCGGACCCGCGCCAGCGCCCTGAAAGATCTACAGTCCCTCAGCGCGCCGGGTTGCCTCCAGGGCGGATATCATCGCCCGCATCCCTTTGACGAACGCCGCACGCTCCGAGGGCGTCAGAGCCGAGAGGGCTTGACGTGCGAAGCCCGTGCGCCGCGTCAGAAATTCCATGATCTCGCGTCGATGCTTCTCGGCGAGTGAGACGATGGTTCGCCGCCGATCGGCCTCGTCCTCGGCTCGCTGTACCACGCCGGCGCGGCTCAACTCACCCACGAGCAGGCTGGCGGTGGCATGCGCGACGCCGAGGCGCCGGCTCAACTCGCCGACGTTAATGGGGCCGCTGAGGCTGAGAATGACCAGGACATTGAGGTGGCGCCGGCCCAGCGACATCGCCTTGAGGATTTCCGGAACCGCGGGTGCCGCTTGCCACCCGGCGCGCAGGAACGCGGGGATGAGCGGGCCGATGGTCGCGAGCTCGGCGTCCGTGACAGGGGCGGGGGCCGTCCGATTCCTGGAGCCGGTTGGCTTTGCCGCCCGAGCGGAATGGACTCTCCTCATCGACGATTGCTATTCATCTGCCGTCCACCATCAAATTGTATCTGTCACCAAATAGAGTTGACGCTCCAAATATATTTGTGGTTAAATATAATCCATGGCTAAGGGTTACCGAGTTACGACTTTCGTCCGGGTTAGCAACTGGATGGTCGAGAGGCTTCTCCGTGCTGGCCTGCCGATGGGCACGAAGGCCTTTCCGATGGTCCTCCTGACCGTGCGAGGTCGCAAGAGCGGTCAGCCGCGCACGACGCCGGTGGTCATGTTCGAGCGCAACGGCGAGCGCCTGCTCCTGGGGACGTTCGGCGAGGTCAACTGGGTACAGAACCTGCGTTCCGCCGGGGAGGCCGTGATCACGCGGCGGCGTCGGTCCGAACGCGTCTCGGCGACGGTGTTGCCCGCCGAGGAGGCTGGGCCGATCCTGAAAGCGGCCCTGACCGCCGCGGCCGCCTCGCGGATGACCGCCGGCACCACCGTTCCGTACTTTGACGTGGCGCCGAGCGCCCCGGTCGAGGACTTCGTCCGCGAGGCGCCGCGCCATCCGGTGTTCCGGATTGATCGCGCCAGGGGCGGGGCCTCGGCGACGGGCGGCGCCGGCGCAAGTCTGGCCAGTTAGCCCGACCCCCTGAACCGTCGGGGCGGTGCGACCCCGTATCCTGCTGCCTCATGAAGAGGGCGCTGGCGTGGCGATCTCCCTAACCCTCAACGAGGTCCGGGATCGGGCGCGCCGGGCGCCGATGGTCCCGATCTTTCGGGATATGCTCTCCGACGCGCTGACGCCGGTCACCGCCTACGCGGCGCTCGCCCGCGAGGGACCGGCCTTTCTGCTGGAGAGTGTCGAGGGAGGCGAGCGCCTGGGGCGCTACTCCTTCGTCGGTGCGGATCCGATGGCGATCGTCTCGATCGTCGATGGCGTCGCGCGCGTCCGTGACGCCTCGGGCGACCGGCCCCTACCCGGGGCCGATCCCCTGGTCGCGCTGCAGACCTATCTGGCGGCCTTGAGGGCCGAGCCGGCCGAGGGGTTGCCGGAGCGGTTTTGCGGCGGCGCGGTCGGATACTTTGCCTACGAAGCCGCCCGACACCTCGAGCGCCTGCCAGTCCCGGAGGCCGACCCGCTCCAGGTACCGGACGCGATTTTCCTCATCAGTGACACGCTGGCCTGCTTCGATCATGTCCAGCATCGCCTGAAACTGGTCAGCCATGTGCACGCGCAGGATGGGCCGGTCGAGCAGCGGTATGCCGAAGCGCTCGCCCGGATCGATGTCCTCGAGCGCCGGCTGAGTGAGCCGGTCCGCCTTCCGGCGCTGGCGCCCCCGGACGCCGTTCCGGGACTGGACCCGCAGGGGCGTCTGTCGAAGGCCGACTACAGCTCCGCGGTTGAGAAGGCGAAAGAATACATCCTGGCCGGCGACGTGTACCAGGTCCAGATCGCCCAGCGGTTTACCGAGCCCCTCCGAGCCAGGCCGTTCGATATCTACCGGCTGCTCCGGGCGCTGAACCCCTCGCCCTACATGTACTACCTGGAGCTTCCTGGCTTGACCATCGTGGGGACTTCGCCGGAAATCCTGGTGACGGTCGATGGGCGTGAGCTCCGGTACCGGCCGATCGCGGGGACGCGGCGTCGCGGACGGGATGCCGCATCCGATGCGCGGATGGAGGAGGAGCTTCGAGGCAGCGAGAAGGAACGGGCCGAGCACGTGATGCTGGTTGACCTGGGACGCAATGACCTCGGGCGCGTCTGCGAGACGGGGAGCGTGAAGGTCACCGAGCTGATGACCGTGGAGCGCTATTCCCACGTCATGCACCTGGTCTCGAACATCACCGGGACGTTGCGACCGGACTGCACCGCGATGGATGCGCTTCGTGCCTGTTTTCCAGCGGGCACCGTGACCGGGGCGCCCAAGATCCGGGCCATGGAAATCATCGCCGAGCTGGAGGGGGAGCGTCGCGGTGTGTATGCGGGGGCGATCGGGTATCTGAGCTTCACCGGTGACCTGGACACGTGCATCGCGATTCGAACCATGGTGGTCAAGGACGGCTTCGCGACCGTCCAGGCTGCCGCGGGGATCGTCGCGGATTCCATCCCGGCGGAGGAATACCTGGAGACCCGGAACAAAGCCTCTGCCCTGCTGCAGGCCCTGGCGCGGGCGGAGCAGCCGTGAGCCCGTCGGAGACTGTCCTGGTGATCGACAACTACGACTCGTTCACCTATAACCTGGTCCAGTACCTCGGTGAGCTGGGCGAGCAGACCGTCGTCCGACGGAACGACGAGATCACCCTGTCCGAGGTCACGCAACTCAAGCCGATGGCCGCCGTCCTCTCACCCGGTCCGAAAACTCCTCGCGAGGCCGGGATCTGTAACGACCTCCTGGTGGAGCTCGGCCCGACGCTTCCCACGCTGGGTGTCTGCCTCGGGCACCAGTGTCTCGGGGCTGCCTACGGGGCGCAGGTGGTGCGCGCCAAACAGGTCATGCACGGGAAGGTGTCGCGGGTCTTCCACGAGGAGCAGTCGATCTTCCGAGGCATTCCTCGCCCGTTTCTGGCAACACGCTACCACTCGCTTGTGGTCGATCGTCAAAGCCTACCGGCCGATCTCGAGGTCACGGCCTGGACCGAGGATGGCACGGTGATGGGGCTACGCCACCGGCGGCATCCGCTGGCCGGGGTTCAGTTCCATCCCGAGGCGATCCTGACCGAGCACGGTCACCAATTGCTCGGCAATTTCTTGACCGAGGCGCGCTCGTGGCGCCAGGCGCATGGCTGATCCGGCGACTCACTGCGCAGGCGTCCTCGGCTCCCTGGCTGCGGCGATGGTCAGGGCGTGGTGGAAGTCGATCGTCCCGTCGAGGAACGCCCGCCCCACGATCGCCCCCTCCGCCCCGGCGTCCCGGATCTGCTCCAGATCGCGGTAGGTTGCGACCCCGCCCGCGACCAGGACCGGCACGCCCAGTGGGAGAAGCGCCGACAGCCCGAGGAGATCGACGCCCCGGAGCATGCCGTCTCGCGAGGTCTCCGTATGGATAAAGCGGGTGGCTCCTGCATCCGCGAGGCGCCGCGCGAGCGTCGGCAGGTCAGTCGCTGACGCCGTTTGCCACCCGTCAGTCAGAACCTTGCCGTTGCGCGTATCCAGGCTGAACACCAGCTGCCGGCCAAACCGGTTGATGAAATCGCCCAGGTCCTCGACGGACCCCGCGGCGGCGGCGGAACCGACGATCACCCGAGCGACGCCGCGATCGAGGGCGGCCTTGACGAGCGCCGGCGTCCGCGCTCCCCCGCCCGCCTGCACCGGGACCGAAACCGCGGCCGCGATCCGCGTAATGACCTCCAGGTGCTGCCATCGTCCGGCCTTCGCGCCGTCGAGATCCACGACGTGCAGCCAGGTGGCGCCCGCCGCGGCGTACCGCCGGGCGAGATCGACCGGGTCGGGGCTGAACTCGGTGACCCGGCCGAAGTCCCCCTGCTCCAACCGGACCGCACGTCCGTCAATCAGGTCGATGGCCGGGATGATCAGCACGGGCCGACAGAACCGCCTTGCTTCAACATGCTAACATGCTAACATGCTAAAATCCCGTCCCCGGGTGGCGCCTCCGAGGCCGTCCCGGGCCGCCTCGGCTCCGCCCGCCGCTGCGTGGATCAACCCCCCGACCATCGATCTCTTCCGGACGATCGTCGGGCTCAAAACGCTGGAAGAGGCGGAGCGCTTCTTTCGTGACCTCTGTACCATTCCCGAGCTGCAGACGCTGGCGCACCGCTGGGAGGTGGCCAAGCTGCTCGACCTGGGGGTGCCCTATACCGAGATCGCGGCGCGGACGGGCGCCAGCACCGCCACCATCACGCGCATCAACACCTGGCGGCGCTACGGCACGGGTGGATACCAGCTCCTGCTTGACCGGCGAAAGGCGCATCCTCGGTGAGCATCCGTTCGCGCCTCATTGACGGGCGCCTCCGCCTGGCCGTCCCGAACAAAGGACGCCTGGCCGGACCTGCCGTCACCCTGCTCCGCGAGGCCGGGTATCGCTTCGAGTCCGACGACCGACGCCTCTTCGCGCCCTGCGAGAATTTTCCGCTCGATCTGCTCTTCGTCCGGGCCGAGGACATCTCTGAGTACACCGGCGATGGCGTCGTCGATCTTGGCATCACGGGCTCGAACCTGGTCGCGGAGCGCTCGAGCCCGGTGGACGAGTGCATGTTGCTGGACTTCGGCCATTGTGCCTTGCAGGTGGCCGTGCCCGACGACCGCCCGTTTCATCACGTGGACGACCTGCAGGGTCGCCCGGTGGCCACCTCGCACCCGCGGACCACCGCCCGGTTCTTTGAGGAGCGGAAGGTCGCGGTTGAGCTGATCGAGATCAGCGGCGCGGTGGAGATCACGCCGCTCCTCGGGGTGGCGGACGCCATCGTGGACCTGGTCTCCACCGGGAGTACCCTCGCCGTCAACGGGTTGCGCCCGATCGACACCATCGCCGAGTCCCAGGCGGAGCTGATCAGCCATCGACAGCTCACGCCTGAGAAGGCGGACTGCCGGCGCCAGCTCGAGACCATGCTGGCCAGTGTCATTGCGGCCCGGCGCAAGAAGTACGTGATGATGAATGCGCCTGCGGACGTCCTCCACCGCATCAAGGACGTCATTCCCGGGATGCAATCGCCCACCGTCATGCCCCTCGCCGACCCCGCCATGATCGCTGTTCACGCGGTCGTGGACGCGGATTCGGTCTGGTCGTTGCTGGGCCGGTTGAAGGCGGTGGGCGCCACCTCGATCCTCGTGATGCCAATCGAGAAGCTGATCCCGTAATGGCTGCGCGGTCCGCCCAAAAGATCCGACGCACGAAAGAGACCGAGGTTTCCGTGCGGCTCGGGCTCGATGGCCGGGGAAGCGGTGATATCGCCACGGGCGTCCCGTTCCTCGATCATCTACTGCGCGCGCTGGCCCTCCATGCCCGCTTCGACCTGGAGGTGAAGGCCCGCGGCGACCTCGAGGTGGACGCCCATCACACCGTCGAAGACGTGGCCCTGCTGATGGGCGAGGCGTTGGCCGAGGCGCTCGGTGACCGAGCGGGGATTGCTCGCTTTGGCGATGCCAGCGTGCCCCTCGATGAGAGTCGCGCGACGGTCGCCCTGGACTGTGGCGGCCGGTCCTATGCGCTGCTCGAGCTTCCGCTGCAGGGCCCCACCATCGGGTCGCTCCCGGCCACGCTGGTGCCGCACTTCCTGGAAACCTTCGCCCAACGCGGGGGGCTGACGCTGCACGTGACGGCAATCGGGCGCGACGACCACCACCTGGCCGAAGCTACGGTCAAGGCGCTGGCCCGCGCCTTGCGCCAGGCGTGCGCGTTGGATCCGGCGCTTCATGGCGAGGTCGCGAGCATCAAATGATCGCGCTCATCGACTATGGCGCCGGCAACCTGCGCAGTGTCGAGAATGCCCTGGGACGGCTCGGCGCAACGTGCGTGATCGCGTCGAAACCGGAGGAGGTGGACGCCGCGGGTGCCATCATCTTTCCAGGCGTTGGGGCTGCCGGGCCGGCGATGGCCGCGTTGCGCGATCGAGGCCTCGACCTCGCGGTCACCACGGCGGTCCGCCGGGGTGTGCCGTTCCTCGGGATCTGCCTCGGCATGCAACTGCTCTTCGAATCGAGTGCCGAGGATGGCGCGGCCTGCCTGGGGATCTTTCCCGGGACGGTGGAACGGCTTGACACCGACGAGAAGCTGCCACATGTCGGCTGGAACACCGTGACCGCGGTCCGCCCGCATCCGGTCCTCCGGGGCGCCGAAGGCGAGGCCTTCTACTTCGTGCATTCCTATGTCGTCGTGCCCACTCGGACCGAAATGGTTGCGGCGCAGACCTCCCACGGTGTCCCTTTCGTCAGTGCAGTCGCCCGCCGGCGTCTGGTCGGCGTGCAGTTCCATCCCGAGCGAAGTGGTGCCGCCGGCCTGCGCCTGCTCGGGAACTTCGTCCGATATACGGCCACCCAGGCCGCTGCGGAGCTCCATGCTGCTCAAACGCATCATCCCTTGCCTTGACGTTGCCGGTGGACGGGTCGTCAAGGGGACGCACTTCAAAGCGCTGCGCGATCAGGGCAACCCGGTCGCCCTGGCCAAACGGTACTCGGATGACGGCGCGGACGAGCTGGCGTTCCTGGACATCCGGGCCACGCCGGATGGGCGCGGCACCCTCGTCGATCTGGTGGAACGGACCGCTCGCGAAGTCTTCATTCCATTGACGGTTGGCGGCGGGATCCGCAGTATCGACGAGATCCGCACCTTGCTGCGCGCCGGCGCGGACAAGGTTTCGATCCAGACCGCCGCCGTGGAGCGGCCGGCCCTGATCACCGAAGGGGCGCGCGCGTTCGGCTCGCAGTGCATCGTGGTCGCCGTCGATGCGACGCGCACGTCGGCGGACACCTGGGTGGTCCGTACCCATGGCGGTCGCACCCCGACCGACCTCGATGCGATTGCGTGGGCCAGAGAGTCAGAGCGACGCGGCGCGGGGGAGATTCTCCTGACGAGCATCGACGCCGATGGCACGCAGGGCGGCTATGACCTGGAGCTGACCCGCCGCGTCGTGGACGCGGTGCGGATTCCCGTCATCGCGTCCGGCGGAGCCGGCCATCCCCGAGATCTGGCAGCCGTCCTGACCACGGGTGGCGCTGATGCGGCCCTGGCTGCCTCGATCTTTCACAGCGGGGCCTTCCCCGTCCCGGAGACCAAGCGGTATTTGGCGGAGCAGGGCATCCCGGTGCGCCGATGAATACCCCCGACCCGGCAAGCCTGACCTTCGACGACCAGGGTCTGATTGTCGCGATCGCCCAGGACGTGGCAACCGGTACGGTGCTGATGGTGGCGT
Organism: Candidatus Dormiibacterota bacterium; assembly: GCA_036732165.1. Lineage (GTDB taxonomy): Bacteria > Chloroflexota > Dormibacteria > CF-121 > CF-121 > JALYYC01. The sequence goes on from DAINCX010000046.1 coordinate 8,125, forward strand.
ACATGAACCACGAGGCCCTGGCCCGCACGGCGGCCACCAGCGAGGCGCATTTCTGGAGCCGCCGCCGAAATGCGCTCTGGCAAAAAGGCGAGACCTCAGGCAACGTGCTGCACGTGGAGCGGGTTCAAGCCGACTGTGACGGCGATGCGCTCCTGCTGGCGGTCCATCCCTCGGGCCCCGCCTGCCACACCGGCAGCCGGGCCTGCTTTGCCGAGCCTGGCACGGTTCTGGACGGCCTGGACACCACGCTGCGCACGCGCAAGGCGACACGCCCGGCAGGCTCGTACACCGCCGAGCTGTTCACCAGGGGTCGAGAGGCAATCCTGCGAAAGGTCGGGGAGGAGGCGGTCGAGGTTCTGCTTGCGGGTTCCGCCGAGAGTGATGTGGCGCTGGTACGTGAGGTGGCTGACCTCTGGTTCCACAGCCTGGTCCTGCTCGCCGATCGCGGGCTCGGTCCGGCCGACGTCCTCCAGGTCCTGGCTCGACGCCGCGCCGCCTCACAACCGTCGGCCTCATGAGCGCCAGCCCGACAACCACGGTGCTTCCCGAAGCCGACCTGCGTGCCGAGATCCGCCTGCTCGGGCAGCTCCTCGGTGAGACTCTCCGCGAGCACGAGGGCGAGGCGCTCTATGCGCTGGAGGAGTCGATTCGGTTGCGCACCAAGGCGCTTCGCCAGCGGTATGACCCGGCCGAGGAAACCAGCCTGGTCGAGGACTTGGACCGGCTCGCTCTGCCCGACGCGGCCCGCCTGGTCCGCGCTTTCGCGACCTATTTTCAGCTGATCAACCTTGCCGAGCTCGAGCGCCAGGCGCGGGCAGCCGCCGAGGTCAGCGACGATGCCGGTGAGTTGGACAAGGTGCTGGCTCGCTGCGCCGCGCGCCGGGTCTCGCCGGAGCGGGTGATCGCGACGCTGCAGCAGCTCGAGATCGTCCCGGTCCTGACCGCCCATCCCACCGAAGCGGTCCGCCGGAGCATCCTGGACCACCAGGACGCGCTCGGGCACGAGCTCGCGCGTCTTCGCGTCCCCCTCACAACTCGAGACCGGGAGCGCGCCCAACGCCGGATGGCGACGCACGTTCAGGTGCTCTGGCACACCGACGAAGTGCGCTCGGTGCGGCCTCGTGTCCTCGACGAGGTGGCCAACGCGATCTTTTACCTGGAGCGGACCTTCTTTGAGGCGATGCCCGACCTGATCGAAGACCTGGAGGCGGCCCTCGGCCGGCAATACCCGTCGGTCCCGCTGCCGGCGCGGCCGTTGGTCCGGCTCGGCTCCTGGGTGGGCAGCGACCAGGACGGGAATCCGCATGCGGATGCGAGCATGCTCACCCAAACGCTGCTGCTCCAGCGTCGCCGGATGCTCGGGCTCTATCGCGATCGCGTGCGGGCGCTGGCTCGCGACCTCAGCCAGTCCGTGCGGATGACCACCGTCAATGCCGATCTCAAGGCCTCCATCTCGGCCGACGAGACCGAGCTTGCCGACTACGCGGCCACGCTTTCCGCCGGGACGACGGAAGAACCGTACCGGCGCAAACTCTCCTTTATCTGGCGCCGATTGGGCGGCACCCTGGAGGGGGAGAGCCGAGGCTACCGATCCGCCGAGGATCTGAGCACCGACCTCGATCTGGTGGACGCGAGCCTGCGAGCTCACCAGGGCACCGGGGTCGCTGATGGTGATCTCCTGCGCCTGCGCCGCCAGGTCCGCGTCTTCGGATTCGTCGGGGCGCACCTCGACGTGCGCCAGCACCGCAGCGTGGTCCAGTCCGCGGCTCAGGAGGTCATGGCGCGCCTCGGTGGCGGGCCGCAGCAGATGAGGAACGGCATCCTCGATCCGCCGCCCGTGGCCCTGGACGCGTCCCGGTGGTCGAAGGAAACCGGCGGGTTGCTCGCGACCTTTGCGGCCATGGGGGTTGCCCAAAAGGACGCGCGCGGCGCAGCGCAGACCTTCATTGTGAGCATGACCGAATCAGCAGAGGACATCCGGGCGGCACTCTTCCTCACCGGGCTCGCCGGGCTCCACGACCTCCATGCCAATCCGCCCCGGAGCGACATCGATATCGTGCCCCTCTTCGAGCGCCTGGCCTCGCTCGAGGACGCACCCAACCTGATGGATACGCTGTTCAGCGACCCGGCCTACGCTCGACACCTCGACGCCCGAGCCGGGATCCAGGAGGTCATGCTCGGATACTCCGATAGCAACAAGGAGGTCGGCTATCTCTGTGCTGCCTGGGCGCTCTATCGCGCGCATGAATCCATTGCCGATGTGGCCGCCAGGCATGGACGAACGCTTCGCGTCTTTCACGGGCGAGGGGGAACTGTCGGTCGGGGCGGTGGCCCGACCCACGAAGCGATCCTGGCGCAACCGCCAAATGCCCGCGATCCCAAGATCAAGATCACCGAGCAGGGCGAGGTGATCCACCGGAAGTACGCGCGAGTGGAGACGGCCCGCCAGAACCTCGCGCTCGTGATGGGGGCAACCCTTGAACATGCGCTGCAGCCCTCGCCCGATCGCGAGCCGCGGCCGGCCTGGCGTGACGCGCTCGAGATCATGGCGCAGCAGAGCCGGCGCGGTTATCAAGATCTGGTCTACGGCGACGCCGGGTTTCAGGCGTACTTCGAACAGGCCTCGCCGATCGCCGAGATCGCACAGCTCAACACCGGCTCACGGCCCGTGAGTCGCGACGGAACACTCCGGGTCCAGGACCTTCGCGCGATTCCCTGGGTGTTTGCCTGGATGCAGAACCGCCACCTCCTTCCGGCCTGGTACGGGGTCGGATCGGCCTTCGATGGTTTCGCCGGCCGGGCAGGTGGGGGCGAGGTCTTGCGGGAGATGTATGAGCACTGGCTCTTTTTCCGCTCGCTCGTCGACAACCTCCAGATGGTCCTGGTCAAGGCCGACATGCGGATCGCCAGGCACTACACGGGGCTCGTCGTCGACGCGAGCGAGCGGCGCCGCCTGTTCTCGGCGATCGAAGCCGAGTTCGACCGGACGGCGGCGGCCGTGCTGCGGATCACCGATCAGCGGTCGATCCTCGAGCGCCAGCCGCAGTTGTTGACCAGTCTGCGGCTGCGCGACCCCTATATCGACCCCATGAGCTATCTCCAGGTGCGGCTGCTTCGTGAGTTGCGCGCCCTGCCCAGCGGGGATCCTCGCCGCGGGGCACGCCTGGAGGCGGTCCTGCGCACCATCAATGGAATCGCCGCCGGACTGCAAAACACCGGCTGATCGCCTCGGCTTACCCTAGCGTTGTGTCACTTGAGCATTTGACGCCCGACGGACTCTTCAAACCGGCCGCCTTCAGCCAGGTCGTCGTGGCGACGGGAAGCCGGATGGTCTTCGTCTCAGGCCAGGTCTCGATGGATGCCAACGGCAACCTTGTCGCGGATGGCGATTTCGCCGGCCAGGCCAGGCAGGTCTATGGCAATCTGCGCGGCGCCCTCGCCGCGGCGGGCGCGAGCCCTTCCGACGTCACCAAGCTGACCACCTACGTGGTGGGCTACCAGCCGGAACTTCTGCCCGTGCTGGGCGCGGCCCGCACGGCCGTCTTCAGCACCGCCGACCTCCCGGCGTCCACGCTGGTCGGGGTTCAGTCGCTCGCGCAGCCTGGCTACTTGATCGAGGTCGAGGCGATCGCCGTCCTCGACTGAAGTGATCGACTGACCCGAACCAGTACGTAGGTCCCGAACGCCAGGCTGGTGATGAAGAAACTGACGGGGTAGGGCGCGTAGTAGGCGATTGTCAGGCCGCCCCACGTGAACGCCAGCGAAAATCCGATCGCCAGCAGCAGGGCGAGCGGTGGGCGGGCGGTCAGCCGCTCGGCGATCGCCGCCGGCGTCACCAGCAGGGCGAAGATCAGCAGAACGCCCACGACCTGCACCGCCTCGGAGACCGCGAAGGCCAGCGCAATCATGAAGACCACGCCAAGGATCCGTACGGGGACGCCGCGCGCTTCCGCCACCTCTTCGTCGAGCGAGGCAAAGAGCAGGGGGCGGTACATGACGCCGATAGCGGCCACGGTGAGGAGCCCGGTGGCCATCGTGACCAGCACGTCCCGCCGTGTGATGCCGAGGATTTCACCGAACAGGATGGCGAAGGCTGAGGTGGCGGATCCCGTGTAGAGGGAAAGAAAGAGCACGCCCAGCCCGAGCATCCAGGCCAGCACGGTGCCGATGACCACGTCACGGCCGTGAATGCGTTTGCCGAGGATGCCCATGGTGGTCGCCGCCGACACCGTAAAGGTGAGCAGTCCGGCGATTGGCGCGATGCCAATCAAGACGGCGCCGGTGGCGCCGGCAAAGCCGATGTGCGCCAGGGCGTGGCCGGCAAAAGACAGGCCGCGGAGGACCACGAAATAGCCGACCAGCGCGGCGACAATCGCCACAATGGTGCCGGCCTCGAACGCGTTGCGCATGAATTCGTAATGAAAGATGCTCAGGAGCTTCGACCCTCCGCGTGTTGATGGTGGGGGTCCTCGGTCCCGGCGCCGACCACCAGCACCCGGCCGCGGCTGTCTTTGACCACCTCGACCGGAAACTGGTACAGGCGGGTCAGGACGGCGCTCGTGATGATGTCCGCCGGCGTCCCGATCACGACGCGGCCACCCGCCACGTAGATCACCCGGTTGAGGAAGGGGAGGACAGGGTTGACGTCGTGGGCGACGAGGACCACCGTCATGCCCCCACGGGTGGCGATCCCGGCAACCAGCGAGGCAATGGTGCTCTGGCTGCGGAGATCGAGGTTTGCGAGGGGCTCGTCAAGCAAGAGGAGTCGAGGTTGCGACACCAGCGCCTGGGCCAGCCACAATCGCTGCTGCTCGCCACCGGACAGGCGCCCGAGGGGCCGGTCGGCGTAGGTCTCGGCCCCGACCGCGGCGATGGCTTCCTCGACCCGGTCGTGAACCTGACGGCGGTCCCGAACTGGCAGGGGGAAGCCCCAGCGATGCCCCTCCAGGCCCATCGTGACCAGGTCGCGTCCCCGCACCGAAAGATCCGGATCAACGCTTCGCCGCTGGGGTAGGTACCCAATCACGTGGCGAGCCTGCCGGGCGGGTCCCCCGAGAGCGGTCACCCCGCCTTCACTGGGGCTGACCAGACCCAGCATCATGCGTAAGAGCGTCGTCTTGCCGGCTCCATTGGGGCCAAGGACCACGATGAACTCCCCGGCGGCCAGGTCGAAGGTGGTGCCCCGCCACAGCAGTCCCTGCCCGACCCTGACGCCGGCCTCCTGAAATCGGACGACCGGTTCCGTCAACGGGCCCCGGTCAGGGCGGCCTGGAGGGCGTGCAGCTGCTGGTTCTGCCACGCCTGGAAGCTGGCGCCAACCGGCTGGAGCGTCTCGGAAATCCCGACGACGGGGATGCCCGCGCCCACGGCGAGTTGCTTGAGGTTCGTGGTGACGGCCGTGGTGGTCTGGGTGTTGACCACCAGCACGCCGATCTGTTTCTCGCTGACCTGCTGTTGAAACTCGGCAACCGTGCTGGCTGGGGGATCAGTACCCTCGGCGACCGCTTGCATGAACTCGGGTGGTGAGATCAGGTCGAGGCCGAGAGCATCCGCCAGGTAGACGAAGATGTTTTCGGTTGCCCCAACCTTCCGACCGGCGGATTGGCCGCGGATGGCCGCGATCCGATCGTGATAGGGCTGCAAGGCCGTGGTCAGGGCAGCCCGCTGTCGATCGAAGGTCGCGGCGTGGCCTGGGTCCACCGACTTCAGGTCGGCCGTGATGCGGTTGGCGACCCGCTCCACGAAATCAGGGCTGTACCAGAAGTGTGGATTGTCTCCTGGCTTCTTCCCCAGGAGATCGGCGACCACCAGGACCCGGCGCCCGTCGGCCGGGTTGGCCGCCAGGAGCTTCTTGCCCCAATCGTCGTAGCCGGCGCCATTGAGAATGACGTACTTCGCATCGGCAAAGGCGCGGGCGTCGCGCGTGTTGCTTTCGTACTCGTGCGGATCGGTATTCGGGTTCGTCACGATACTGGTGACCGCGACGGCGCTGCCGCCGAGCTGCGCGGCGATGCTGCCCCAGAAGTTCTCTCCGGCCACGATGGTCAGACGGGTCGAGGGCTGGCTTGCCTGGAGGGAGCCACAGGCAGTGGCGAGACCCCCGATCATCGCCAGGACCGTCCAGATGCATACCGAGACGCTGGACCGTTTGATATCCACACGCACATGATACTGAGTATCGTTGGCACTTGTCGAGTGGTGCGGGAGGTTGTCCAGTCGGCGGAGGTCAGCTCCGGGTGCGGTAGTGGAGGTGAACCACGCCGCTGCCGAAACGGCGTTCGTCCAGCAGGTCGAGCTTGACGTTGACATGGCCAGGGAGAGTCGGTGTGCCGCCGCCCACCACCACGGGCGTGACGAAGAGGTGAAGCTCATCGACCAGCCCGGCCCTGATCGCCTGGGCGGCGAGCTCGGGACCGCCTACGCTGATGTCCCGTCCGGCGGCGGCTTTAAGCTGCCGGATCGCTTCAGGCTCAAAGTCCCGCTCCATACGCGTCCTCGCGCTGGACACCGCCTTCAATGTCCTTGAATACACGAGCTTTTCAGCCGCCTGCCAAACCCGGGCGAAATCGGTCACCACTGTGGTCTGCTCGGCGAATTTCTCCGCGGCCTCCCATGCGACCATGACCTCATACATCCGGCGCCCATACAGGTACGTGCCGACCGGTCGCTCCAGGTCGTTGACGAAGCGGTGCACCTCCTCGTCCGGCGCGGCCCAGTCGAAGTTGCCGGCCTCATCTGCGACGTAGCCATCGAGCGAGGTGATCGCCGAATAGATCAGCCTGGCCACAGGGCCTTAGCTCGCGGCTGGCTTGCCACGCTTCGCGGCACAGGCACGGCATAAGCCGTAGAAATCGAGCGTGGCGTGATCCACGCGGAAGCCGCGTTCTCGGGCGATCGATTTGGCGAGCGGTGCGACGAGGGTCTCGCCAAGGTCCTCCACCGCTCGACAGCTGGTGCAGATCAGGTGATGGTGGTGCCCGGGCTCGCACCAGATATAGGCCGACACGTGGCCCGGACGCTCGAGTCGCTGGGCCAGCCCTGCCTCGACCAGCATGTCGACCGAGCGGAAGATCGTGGCGCGGCCGATGTACGGGTGCTTGCGACGAACCTGGTCATACAATTCCTGGACGGTCGCCTCCTTTCCGGTGCGCGCGAGCGCCTCCGCGATGGCGAGCCGTTGGGGGGTTAGTCGTTGACCGGCGCGCTCGAGTGCCGCCATTGTTTTCGTCTCAGACATATCCACATGATACGGGCGTGCGCCCGGGATCCTCGAGAATAGAATCGATCACCGATGGCTGCCGATTTCCACGTCCTGTTCACCGGCTACGTTGGAGCCCGGGTGGCCAGCACGGTGAGCTTCGTGCGCGATGGGGACGTCCGGGTGGTCATCGACCCTGGGCTGGTGCCGGGGCCGGGCTCGATCCTTGACCCGCTGCGAGGGTTCGTCGACACCCCTGCCGATATCACCGATGTCGTGTTCTCGCACCATCATCCGGACCACACGCTCAATGCCGCGCTGTTCCCGCGAGCTCGCTTTCATGACCTTTGGGCCATCTACAAGGGCGACGTCTGGGACAGCCGGCCCGCGGAGGGCTTTGCGATCAGCCCATCGATCCGCCTGATCGAAACACCGGGCCACACCCCGCAGGACATCACCACCCTGGTGACGACCGCCGAAGGCGTGGTGGCCTTCACGCATCTCTGGTGGTCCGCGCAAGGCCCGGCCGACGATCCCTATGCCGTGGATCCAGACCTACTGCACCGCAACCGGGCGCGAGTGTTGGAGCTGGCACAACTCATCGTGCCGGGGCACGGAGCACCCTTCGCTCCGACCGCCGAGACGCCCCGATAAAAGTCTGCTAGCCGAGGCTACCCGAGGCTGCGCCCGGCCACCAGATGGTTGCCCGCGGCCGCGGCGGATGCGCGACCATGCCGTCGACCCGGAGGAGACCAGGCTCGATGATCGACCTGAGTTCATCCAGGCGGTTGTCGGTGAGGCAGACGGCGCGCCCGGTCCAGGCGACAGCCTCCTCGACCGACTCGAACCAGGTGCCCGGCTCGGATGGCGTCCAGTCCTCGCGATGAATCGCAAGGCCCGCCTCACGAAGTACCACCTCGGCATCATCGGCGGTCGGTCGGGTGGGCCGTTGGAGCTGGTGAAATCGCATCCAGAGGTTATTCAGGTATGCCCGCGGATGAACCAGGGTCAGTTCCACGACCACGCGCGAGCAGGCCTTTTTGGTGAGGCCATGAGCGAATGCCACAAGGTCGGGGACGTTATAAGCCACGTGGTTGCAGACGACAACGTCGACGGTCGGCGCCTGATCGGCGACGTCGGGCCAGCGGCCCTGGATGGTGCTGACCAGCACACCACGGCCTTCGGCCCGGATTCGAAACTCGTTGAGAGAGCGCGCGTCGGTATCGACGCCGACCAGCCTGGCGGCAAGGTCCGCCAGCGGCAGCGAGGCTGCCCCGGCGCCACATCCGACATCGAGGACACTCCCAGCTTCGGGAAGCGCTTCCATCGCCGCAACCGTCGACGGCGTGCTTCGAGTGATCGCCCGGTCGGCACGCCGCTCGAACACGCCCGGTGGAAAGTCCCAGGGTGAGGCGGAAGCCTGGGCAAGAATCGCGGCCGGGATCGCCCATTGTTCGAGGTCGCGGGCCCACTGGGC
>DAINCX010000047.1:0-16758 GCA_036732165.1 Candidatus Dormiibacterota bacterium
GGCGCCACCATCAAGCGGCGCGAGGAAACCCACAAGATGGCTGAGAGCAACAAGGCCTTCAGCCACTTCCGGTATTAGCCATGGCTGAGCCCAAGATCTCGACCCGCAGCTATCCCCTGGAAACCGTCCGGAACATCGGCATCATGGCGCACATCGATGCCGGAAAGACGACGACGACCGAACGCATCCTCTATTACACCGGCCGCATCCACAAGATGGGCGAGGTGCACGAGGGGGCGGCCACGATGGACTGGATGGTCCAGGAGCAGGAGCGCGGCATCACCATCACCTCCGCGGCCACAGCGGCCACGTGGCGGGGCTACCACATCAACATCATCGACACACCCGGGCACGTAGACTTCACCGTCGAGGTCGAGCGGAGCCTGCGCGTGCTGGACGGTGCGGTCGCCGTCTTCGACGCCGTGGCCGGGGTCGAGCCGCAGTCGGAGACCGTCTGGCGGCAGGCGGACAAGTACGAGGTTCCCCGGATCGCCTTCATCAACAAGATGGATCGGATGGGCGCGGACTTCTTCGCTGCCTACAAGTCGATCCGCAGCCGGCTGGGCGCCAACGCGGTGCCGATCCAGCTCCCGATCGGGAACGAGGACACCTTTGAGGGCATGGTCGACCTGATCAACAAGGTCGCCATCACCTACACCGACGACCTCGGCACGACGATGGAGAGCGAGGAGGTCCCAGCCGCGATGCGCGAGCAGGTCGAGCTCTACCACAAGCAGTTGGTCGAGGCCGTCGCCGAGTTCGACGACGCGCTCCTCCACAAGTACCTGGAGGACGAGCCGATCACCGGCAAGGAGATCGTGGCCGCCATCCGCAAGGGCACGGTGGCCGGCCGGTTCGTGCCGGTCCTCTGTGGCGCCGCGCTTCGGAACCGCGGGGTCCAGCCGATGCTGGACGCGATCGTCGACTTCCTGCCGTCCCCGCTCGACAAGCTGGGGGTGGAGGGGATCAACCCGAAAAACAGCGAGCCGGAGCGGCGCAAGCCTTCCGATAACCAGCCGTTCGCCGGCCTGGCCTTCAAGATCGCGACCGACCCCTACGTCGGCAAGCTGACCTTCTTCCGGGTCTACGCTGGCACGCTCAAGTCCGGTTCCTACGTCTGGAACGCGACCCGCGGGACGAAGGAGCGGGTCGGCCGCATCCTGCAGATGCACGCCAACCACCGCGAGGAGATCCCCGAGGTCTACGCCGGCGACATCGCCGCCGCCATCGGCCTCAAGTCGACCACCACCGGGGACACGCTGTCCGACGAGGACAACCCGATCCTGCTGGAGTCGATCGTCTTCCCCGAGCCGGTCATCAGCGTCGCCATCGAGCCCCGCACCAAGGCCGACCAGGAGAAGATGGGCCAGGCGCTCGCCAAGCTCGCCGAAGAGGATCCGACCTTCAAGGTACACACTGACGAGGAAACCGCCCAAACGATCATTGCCGGCATGGGCGAGCTCCACCTGGAGATCATCGTCGACCGCATGCTGCGGGAGTTTTCGGTGGATGCCAACGTCGGCAAGCCGCAGGTGGCGTACCGCGAGACCATCAAGCGCAAGGCCCACGGCGTCGGCCGCTTCATCCGCCAGTCGGGTGGCCGCGGCCAGTACGGGCATGCCGAGATCGATATCGAGCCGAATGAGACCGGCAAGGGTTTCGAGTTCGTCAACAAGATCGTGGGTGGCTCGATCCCCAAGGAATACCATTCGGCGGTTGAGAAGGGCATCATCCAGGCGCTGAATAGCGGCGTGATGGCCGGCTTCCCCGTGGTCGACGTCAAGGCGACCCTGCTGGACGGCTCCTACCACGAAGTCGACTCCAACGAGATGGCCTTCACGATCGCGGGCTCGATGGCCGCCAAGGACGGCATGCAGAAGGGTCAGCCGGCGCTGCTCGAACCCGTCATGAAGGTCGAGGTCGTGATGCCCGAGGAATTCATGGGCGAGATCCTGGGTGACCTGAGCTCGCGCCGCGGGCAGATCCTTGGCATGGAAGGCCGCACCACGATGCAGGTCGTCCGGGCCAACGTTCCGCTGGGAAACATGTTCGGCTACGCGACCGACCTGCGGTCCAAGACCCAGGGGCGCGCCGTCTACAGCATGGAGTTCCACCACTATCAAGAAGTTCCGAAGTCGATTGCCGAAGAAATTGTTGCCAAGTCCCGAGCCTAGCGAGGATTCGAACAAGGAGTAAGAATGGCGAAGAAAAAGTACGAGCGCACGAAGCCACACGTCAACGTTGGGACCATCGGTCACATCGACCATGGCAAGACCACGCTGACCGCGGCCATTACCAAGGTCCTGTCCAAGAAGGGATTCGCTGAATTCCGCTCCTTCGACTCGATCGATAACGCCCCCGAGGAGAAGGCGCGCGGGATCACGATTGCCACCGCGCACGTCGAGTACGAGACCGAGAAGCGCCACTACGCGCACGTGGACTGCCCCGGTCACGCGGACTACATCAAGAACATGATTACCGGCGCGGCCCAGATGGACGGCGCCATCCTGGTCGTCGCGGCGACTGACGGCCCGATGCCCCAGACGCGCGAGCACATCCTGCTGGCCCGCCAGGTCGGCGTGCCGCGGATCGTCGTCGCCCTGAACAAGGTCGACGCCGTCGACGATCCCGAGATTCTGGAGCTCGTCGAGCTCGAGGTTCGCGAGTTGCTCTCCAAGTACGAGTTCCCCGGTGACGACATCCCGGTGGTGAAGGTCTCCGCGCTCAAGGCGCTGGAGGGCGACGCGCAGTGGGAAGACTCGATCATCAAGCTGATGGACGCGGTCGACAGCTACATCCCCGTCCCCGAGCGTCCGCTCGACCTGCCGTTCCTGATGCCGATCGAGGACGTGTTCTCGATCGAAGGTCGTGGCACCGTCGTGACCGGCCGGATCGAGCGCGGCCAGGTCAAGGTGAACGAGGAGGTCGAGATGGTCGGCATCCACGACACCCGCAAGACGGTCGTGACCGGCGTCGAGATGTTCCACAAGCTGCTGGATTCCGGCCAGGCCGGTGACAACGTCGGCTGCCTCCTTCGCGGGATCAAGCGTGAAGAGATCCAGCGCGGGCAGGTGCTCGCCAAGCCGGGCAGCATCAAGCCGCATACCGAGTTCGACTCGCAGGTCTACGTCCTGACGAAGGAGGAGGGTGGCCGCCATACGCCGTTCTTCAAGGGATACCGGCCGCAGTTCTATGTCCGCACCACGGACGTGACCGGCGAGGTGGAACTGCCGGAGGGCACCGAGATGGTGATGCCCGGCGACAACCTCAACATGAAGATCAAGCTGATCACGCCGATCGCCGTCGAAGAGAAGATGCGCTTTGCCATCCGCGAGGGCGGCCGCACGGTCGGTTCGGGCGTGGCCACCAAGGTGATCAAGTAAGACCTTGGCTCAAAAAATCCGCATCCGGCTGAAGGCATACGATCACCGCGTCCTGGACCAGGCCGCGGAAAAGATCGTGGATACCGCGCGGCGAACGAACGCGTCAACGGCCGGACCGATCCCGCTGCCGACCGAGATCAACAAGTGGACGGTCATCCGGTCGCCGTTCATCGACAAGGACTCACGCGAGCAGTTCGAGATGCGGACCCACAAGCGGATCATCGACATCCTCGACCCCAATCCAAAAGTCGTCGACGCGCTGATGCGGCTCAACCTGCCGTCGGGCGTCAACATCGAGATCAAGCTCTAAGCCATGGCCACCAAGGGATTGCTCGCCCGGAAGATCGGGATGACGCAGGTGTTCACCGACAACGGTGAGCTCCTGCCCGTCACTGTCCTCGAGGCGGGCCCCTGCGTCGTGGTCGGGCTTCGCGCCGTTCAGAAGCATGGCTATGGCGGCGTGCAACTCGGCTTTGGCGAGGCGCGTGAGAAGAAGATGACGAAGCCGGCGCTCGGCCACTTCAAGAAGGCCGGCGTCGCCAACCACAAGCACCTTCGCGAGATCCGGCTCAAGGATGTCAGCTACGAAGTGGGCCAGGCCCTCAAGGCCGACCTCTTCAAGGCGGGCGAGCTCGTCGACGTGACCGGCACCACCAAGGGCAAGGGATTCTCGGGCCAGCACAAGCGGCACCATTTCGGCCGCGGCCCGGTGACCCACGGCTCGCACAACATCAAGCAGCCGGGCTCGATCGGCTCCTCGTCGACGCCGTCCCGGGTCTACAAGGGCATGCGGATGGCGGGGCAGCTGGGGAACACCCAGCGGACAACGCTGCGCCTGAAAGTGGTCCGGGTCGATGTGGACCGCAACCTGCTTCTGGTCAATGGTGACGTGCCCGGCCACAAGAACAGTGTCGTGCTGGTCAAGGACTCGCTCCGCCAGCCAAAGGGTAAGTAGATGGCCGAGAGCGCGAAGCAATCCGTGGCCGTGTTCGACCGCGACGGCAAGGAGAGTGGCCAGGTGGAGTTGCCGGCCTCGATCTTTGGCGTGCCGGTGAACGAGGCGCTGCTGCACCAGGCGCTGCGGCGCCAGCAGGCCAACGAACGGCAGGGAACCCACGAGACCAAGACCCGCGGGGATGTCTCCGGCGGTGGCAGGAAGCCCTGGAAGCAGAAGGGCACCGGCCGCGCGCGCCAGGGCAGCACCCGGGCGCCGCAGTGGCGCCACGGTGGTGTGGTCTTCGGGCCGCACCCGCACAGCTACGAGCAGAAGATGCCCCGCAAGCAGCGCCGGCTGGCGCTCCGGTCAGCGCTCTCCGCCAAGTACCAGGACGGGGCGGTGCGGGTGGTCGACGAGATCGCCCTCGACGCGCCAAAGACGAGCACGATGGCGGACCTCTTCGCCCAGATGGACGCCGGGCTGCGGATCCTGTTCGTGCTCCCGGAGCACGACCTGATGCTGGAGAAGTCCACCCGCAACCTGGCCGCCGTCAAGACGATCCTCGGCGCCAACCTGAACATCGAGGACGTGCTGACCGCGGACACGATCGTGTTGACCCGCGCCGCCGTGACGCTGGTCGAGGAGTGGCTCGCATGAGGGAAGCGGTCGAGGTGGTCCAGCGGCCCCTCATCAGTGAAAAGAGCTATGCCGCGATGGCGACCGGGAAGTACCTGTTTCGGGTCCATCCCCGCGCCACCAAGACGGAGATCGCGCTGGCGATCACCGAAGCCTTCAAGGTGGACGTGGTCGCGGTCAACACGATGCACGTCCGTGGCAAGGAACGCCGTCGGGGCCGCACGCATGGGTTTCAGTCGAACTGGAAGAAGGCCATCGTGACGCTTGCCGAAGGTCAGAAGATTGAAAGCATGTTCCAGGGTGTCTAGCTAAATGCCAGTCAAGAAGTACAAGCCGACCTCACCGGGCCGCCGTTTCATGTCGGTCAGCGCCTTCGAGGACCTGACGCGTGGCAAGAAAGCGGAGAAGTCGTTGCAGGTGTCGCTCAAGAAGAATGCCGGGCGCAACGCGCAGGGCAAGCTCACCGTACGCCACCAGGGTGGCGGTCACCGCAAGCTATACCGCCTGATCGACTTCAAGCGCAGCAAGCGCGGCATCCCCGCGACCGTCACCGCGGTGGAGTACGACCCGAACCGCAGTGCGCGGATCGCGTTGCTGACGTACGCGGATGGCGAGAAGCGGTACATCCTGGCGCCCGTCGGGCTCAGCGTGGGTGAGAAGGTCGCCTGCGGGCCAGACGCGGACATCAAGCCGGGCAATGCCCTGCCGCTCACGAACATCCCGGTGGGCACCATGGTCCACAACATCGAGCTCCAGCCCGGCCGTGGTGGGCAGATCGTGCGCTCGGCGGGGATGACGGCCCAGCTGCTGGCCCGCGAAGGGGTCCACGCGCAGATCCGGATGCCGTCGGGTGAGATGCGGCGCGTGCCGGTCGAGTGCTATGCCACGATCGGCCAGGTCGGCAACGTCGACCACGAGAACGAGAACGTCGGCAAGGCCGGCAAGAGCCGCTGGCGCGGGAAACGCCCCGCCGTTCGCGGCATGAGCATGAACCCGTTCGACCACCCGCACGGTGGCGGTGAAGGCCGCTCCGGTGCCGGCGGCCATCCGCAGACGCCCTGGGGCAAGCCGACCCTGGGCTATCGCACCCGCCGCAACAAGAAGACCAAGAACATGATCGTTCGCCGCCGGCCACCAAAGCGGAAGAGCAAGGGATAAGAAATGAGTCGGTCAACCAAGAAAGGCCCCTACATCCATCCGTCGCTGATGAAGAAGGTCGTCGCCATGAATCAGCTGAAGGAAAAGAAGGTCATCAAGACCTGGTCGCGTGACTCCAGCGTGTTCCCCGAGATGCTGGGGCACACGATCGCAATCCATGACGGGAAGAAGCACGTGCCCATCTTCATCACGGAGAACATGGTCGGTCACCTCCTCGGCGAGTTCGCTCCGACCCGGCGCTTTCGCGCCCACGGGCACCACACCGAGAAATCCACGGCGGTGAAGTAGGGTGGAAGTCCAGGCGAAGGCGAAGTGGGTCCGGACGTCACCGCGCAAGGTGCGGCTGGTGGCGCAGGGCCTGCGAAACCTCCCGGTCGGCGAGGCCCTGACGGCATGCCAGTTCATGCCGCGCGCGGCCGCGCGGGACGTGGCGAAGGTGATCCGGTCCGCCCAGGCCAATGCCGAGAACAACTTCAACCTGGTCCGTGACGACCTGGTCGTGAAGGAGATCCGGGTGGAGGCGGGCCCGATGCTCAAGCGTGGGCAGCCACGCGCCATGGGACGCCTCTTCAGCATCTTCAAGCGCACCAGCCATATCACGGCGGTGATCGAAGACCGTCCGGGCGTGGCCAGGCGGCGTGCCACCTTGCCGCGCGCCCCGCAGCCGACCACCCGTACAGCGCCGACCCCGGCCGCCGCCGCCGCGGCGCGGGCCGCTGCCGCGAGCCAGCCCGCCACCACCGAGTCGAGCGAGGCGGAGACGCCCACGCGGCCGAGGAGGGCAAAGGCGGAGCCCAAACGGGAGGCGTCAAAGGCGCCGGCCGAGGGTAAGAAGACCGAGTCCAGGAAGACCGAGGTAACGAAAGTCGAAAGCAAGAAAAAGGACGAACCCAAGAAGGATACGAAGGAGAAAAAGGGCAAGTAGTGGGACACAAGGTTCACCCGAACGGATTCCGGCTGGGCGTCTACCGAAACTGGGAAGCGAAATGGTTCGCCCCGGATAAGGAGTACAAGGCCCTCCTGCTGGAAGACGTTCGCCTCCGGCGGATGCTGCTCGCCCGGCTGAAGAATGCCGGCGTCGCCCGGATCGAAACCGAGCGGTCCTCCAGCGCCCTGACGGTCACGCTGCACACCGCCAAGCCCGGCATCGTGATCGGCAAGGGCGGGACCAGCGTCGACCAGCTGCGCGACGAGCTGGAGAAGCGAACCGGCAAGCGCGTCCGGGTCACGATCCAGGAGATCAAGAAGCCAGAGCTCAGCGCCCAGCTGGTCGCCGAGAACGTCGCGGCGCAGCTCGAGAAGCGCATCGCCTTCCGCCGCGCGATCAAGCAATCCCTGATGAAGACCATGCGGGCGGGCGCCCAGGGCGTCAAGATCCGTGTCAAGGGACGGCTGGGCGGCTCGGAGATGGGCCGCATCGAGTGGAACCGCGAAGGGCGGGTGCCGCTGCACACCCTCAAGGCCGATATCGACTTTGGCCAGACCGAGGCCAAGACCACCTTCGGGCGGATCGGGGTGTCGGCCTGGGTCTACACCGGGAACTTCCCGACCGAGACGCCGGCGCGGGTCGTCCCGTCCGCGGTCGAGGAACCGGTCGACGGCGGCGTGCCCGTGGCCGCGAGCCTTCCGCAGATCCCTGCCCCTATCGCCGAGTTGATGCCGGTCGAGGCCGTGGCGGCGACCGTGGCCACGGCGCCCGCCGAAGCCACTACATCACCAGTCGCGACGGCCCCCGCCTCAACCGCGGAGGCGCCGACCAAGCCCAAGCGCGCACCCCGGGCCACCAAGGCGGCGACCGCGACCACCGCGGGCGCTGACAAGCCGGCGCCGAAGCGCGCGACCCGGGCCAAGGCCGAGCCCGCGGCAGCCGAGAGCGGGGAGGCCGTGAAGACGCCGAAACCCCGCACCACCAGGAAGAAGGAATAGGAAAGGATGCTGTTACCCGCTCGCGTCAAATGGCGCAAGCCGCATCGGGGCCGCCGCAGCGGCGTGGCCACCCAGGGCAACGATCTCGCTTTTGGTGAGTTCGGCCTGCAATCCGCGGAGGCCGCCTGGATGACCAACCGCCAGATCGAGGCTGCCCGCCGCGTGATGACCCGCTTCGTTCGCCGTGGTGGCCAGGTGTTCATCCGGATCTTCCCGGACAAGGGCATCACCAAGAAGCCGGCCGAGACCCGGATGGGAAGCGGCAAGGGGACCCCGGAAGGGTGGGTCGCCGTGATCAAGCCCGGCCGGGTGCTCTTCGAGATGGGCGGCGTGACGCCGGAGATGGCGAAGCGGGCCTTCCAGCTGGCCGCCTACAAGCTGCCGATGAAGACGCGCACGCTCGGCATCAAGTCGGGCGTCAAGGCCGCCACCGACGTGAAGATCAAGGGAACCGCGGAAGCCAAGCCGGGTGAAGGCGCCGAGGCACTCGCCGGCGCCGCCGCCGCTGCCCCGGCCGCCGCGGTCAGGGGTCCGAAGGCCGCGCCGGGCGCGGCGCCGACCGCCAAGCCCGCGCCCGGAGCCGCACCGGCGGCCAAGGGTGCCGCCGGCAAGGGGGGCACAGCCGCGGCAGCCGCAGCCCCGGCCAAGCCGGCCAAGGGTGGTGGCAAGAAATGAAAGTGAAGGATCTCCACGCCATGTCGATGCCCGATCTGCAGAAGCAGTTGAAGAACTCCCGGCAGGAGCTGTTCAACCTGCGCTTCCAGATGGCCACCGGCCAGCTGGCAAATCACCGGCAGATTCGAT
Organism: Candidatus Dormiibacterota bacterium; assembly: GCA_036732165.1. Taxonomy (GTDB): domain Bacteria; phylum Chloroflexota; class Dormibacteria; order CF-121; family CF-121; genus JALYYC01. The sequence continues at coordinate 8,845 of DAINCX010000047.1, forward strand.
CCGTCCGGAACAGCCTGGCGCAGATCCTGACCGAGATCCACATGAAGGAACGGGATTCGGGCGAGGGTCAGGCGGCTGTCGCCGTGGCTGAGGCACCCAAGCCGCGCCGTCGGCGCGCCGCGGCCGAGGAGGAGAAGTGAGCGAAGAAGAAGTTAGCAGCGAGGCAACCGAGCGCGCGATGCGGAAAACCCGAACCGGGACCGTCATCAGCGACAAGATGGACAAGACGGTCGTGGTCCAGGTGCAGGTCCTCAAGGAACACCGCAAGTACCACAAGGTGATCCGTCAGTCGACGCGCTTCAAGGCACACGACGAGCAGAACCAGTGCAAGGTGGGGGACCGGGTCCGAATCATGGAGACGCGCCCGCTGTCCCACGACAAGCGCTGGCGCGTGGTCGCCATCGTGGAGAAGGCCAAATAACTGATGGTCCAACAAGAGACGCGGCTGAAAGTAGCGGACAACACGGGAGCGCGCGAGGTCCTGTGCATCCGGGTCATGGGTGGCCACTACCGCAAGTACGCGTCGATCGGGGACGTGATCACGGCCGCGGTCACGGTCGCCACCCCGGGCGGCCAGGTGAAGAAGAGCGAGATCGTCAAGGCGGTCGTCGTCCGGACGTCTCGTGAGTTTCGCCGGCAGGACGGCTCGACGATTCGCTTCGATGAGAATGCGGCGGTCATCCTGGGTCCGCAGAACAACCCGCGCGGGACGCGCATCTTCGGCCCGGTGGCCCGTGAGCTCCGCGACAAGAACTTCATGAAGATCGTTTCCCTGGCCCCGGAGGTCCTCTGAACATGTCCCGACTCCATCTCGACATCCATCGTGACGACACGGTCCAGGTCGTCGCCGGCAAAGACCGCGGCAAGCGCGGTGTGGTCGTTCGCACCCTGCCGCAACAGAGCAAGATCGTCGTCAAAGGGGTCAACGTCTTGAAGCGGCACCAGAAAGCCGGCCAGCAAAAGGGCGGCGCCAACGTGATGCAGGGTGGGATCGTGGACTTCGAGTCGCCGCTGTCCTACTCCAATGTGATGCTGGTGTGCAACAAGTGCGACAAGCCGACACGGATCCGGAAGACCGAGTTGCCCAATGGGAAGAAAGCCATCGTCTGCGTGAAATGCGGCGAAGTCTACGAACGAGCGAGGAACAAGGTATGAGCGTGGCCAGCCCGGAAAAAGTGGCGCTGCGGCTCAAGCAGCGCTACCAGGACAAGATCATGCCGGCCCTCATTCAGCGGTTCGCCTACACGAACGCGCTGCAGGTGCCCCGGCTGGTCAAGGTGGTGGCCAACATCGGGATGGGCGAGTCCATCCAGAACGGGAAGGCGCTGGATGCCGCCATCGCGGACCTCAAGAAGATCACGGGCCAGCAGCCGATCGTCACCAAGTCCCGCAAGGCGATCGCGAACTTCAAGCTGCGCGCCGGCCTGCCCATCGGGGTCAAGGTGACGCTGCGCGGCGCCCGGATGTACCAGTTCATGGACAAGCTGCTTTCCGTCGGGTTGCCCCGGATCCGGGACTTTCGCGGCATCTCGCCGAGCGGCTTCGACGGTAAAGGCAACTACACGCTGGGACTTCGCGAACAATTGATTTTCCCCGAGATCGAGTACGACAAGATCGACAAAGTCCGGGGACTCGAGGTGACGTTCGTCACCACGGCGCGCACCGATGAAGAGGCGCGCGCGCTGTTGACGGAACTCGGGTTCCCATTCAGGAAGTGAGGATCAAGGTTGGCTAAGAAATCGACCATCAACCGCGGGCTACGGGCGCACAAGCATGCCGTGTCGCAGCACAACCGCTGCAACCTGTGCGGTCGCCCGCGCGCCTACATGCGGAAATTCGGTATCTGTCGCATCTGCTTCCGCACGCTGTCATCGCAGGGCCAGGTCCCGGGCGTGAAGAAGTCGTCGTGGTGAGGAGGGGAGTGAACGGATGAGTACCGATACCATCGCCGACATGCTGACCAGGATCCGGAACGCGAATACGGCCGGGCATGCCAAGGTGGCGATGCCCGCCTCCCGCGTGGGGGTGGAGATCGCCCGCGTGCTGAAGGAGCAGGGGTACATCGCCACCTACGACGTCGCGGCTGCCGAACAGGGTCAGAAGCTCGACATCACCTTCAAGCCGAAGACCACGCGAGGCAAGTCCCTCGGCGGGGTCCGGCGTATCAGCAAGCCCGGCCTTCGGGTCTACGCTCGCAAGACGGAGATCCCGCGGGTGCTCGGCGGTCTGGGCATCGTCATCCTCTCGACCTCCCACGGCGTGATGTCCGGACAGGAGGCGACCAGGGCCGGCCTCGGCGGCGAGGTCGTGTGCTACGTTTGGTGATCCCATGAGCAGAATTGGCAAGCTTCCCGTCAAGATCCCCGGTGGCGTGACCGTGGCCGTCCACGATCACACGCTGGTGGTCAAGAGCGGGAAGGCAGAGCTCACCCGCCAGATCAACCCCGACATGAAGGTTTCCGTCAACGACGGGACGGTGCTGGTCGAGCGCCCAAGCGAGTCCAAGCTCCACCGGTCGCTCCATGGCCTGACCCGGACCATCGTCTGGAACATGATCGAGGGTGTCAGCAAGGGCTACGAGAAGCAGCTCGAGCTGGTGGGCGTGGGCTACCGCGCCTCCAAGCAGGGCGACGCGCTGGTGTTGAACGTTGGCTTCTCGCACCCGGTTCGTTACCCGGTCCCGACCGGGATCACGATCGATGTCCCGGAACCGACGAAGATCACCATCAAGGGCGCCAACAAGGAGGTCGTCGGCCAGGTTGCCGCCGAGGTCCGCAAGGTCCGCCCACCCGAACCTTACAAGGGCAAGGGCATCCTTTACCGCGGCGAGCGGGTCCGCCGCAAGGCCGGCAAGACCGGCAAGACCACAGGAGCCAAGTAAGCATGTACAAACAACAGGAACGTCGCACGCTGCGGTTGAAGCGTCACGTCCGGCTTCGAACCAAGATCGAGGGCGGTCCGCAGCGACCTCGCCTCAGCGTGTTCCGCAGCCTGCATCATGTCTACGCTCAGGTGATCGACGACGTCGCGGGTCGCACCCTGGCAGCCGCGGCCAGCACCGACGCCGACCTGCGCAAGACGCTCAAATCCGGGTCAGGCGCGGAGGGGGCCGCCGCGGTCGGCAAGGTGATCGCGGAGCGAGCCCGCCAGGTGGGCGTCGAGACGGTCGTGTTCGACCGGGGCGGGTTTCCCTATCACGGCCGGGTGAAGGCCCTGGCCGAAGCCGCCCGTAACGCCGGATTGAAGTTCTAATAAGGAGCCTATGGGTTACCAGTATCGGGATCAGCGCTCGGAGTTCAGCGAGAAGGTGGTGCACCTGAACCGCGTCTCGAAGGTCGTCAAGGGTGGCCGCCGCTTCTCCTTCAGCGCCCTCGTGGTGGTTGGGGACAACAACGGTCGGGTGGGCGCCGGGCTCGGCAAGGCCGGCGAGGTCCCGGAGGCGATTCGCAAGGCGGTGGAGTCGGCCAAGAAGCACCTCGTCACAGTGCCGATGGTCGGCAGCACGATCCCACACGAGATCCGCATGAAGAAGGGCGCGGCAAAGGTCATGTTGAAGCCGGCGGCGCCGGGCACCGGGATCCGATCGGGCGGTGCCATGCGCGCCGTGGTCGAGCTCTCCGGGGTCAAGGACATGATCACGAAGTCGCTCGGGACCAACAACCCGGTCAACACCGTGCGCGCGACGCTCGCCGCGCTGCAGGCGCTCCAAACCGCCGAATCGATCGGCCTCAACCGGGGCCGCTCGACGGAAGAGATGGCGCGGCTGAGCCGGCGTGGCCCGAAGCCGGAGGTCGTCCCGGCCGAGGCACCCGTGGTGGAACCGGAAGCGGAGCCGGTGGCGTAGTCGCATGGCGACGCTGAAGGTGACCTACGTGCGGAGCACCATCGGGCAGAAGCCGGCCGCCCAGAAAACGATCCAGGCGCTCGGTCTACGGCGGCTTCACCAGACCGTCGAGCTCAAGGACAGCCCGCAGCTGCGCGGCATGGTCCACAAGGTGCGCCACCTGGTCCGGGTGGAGGAGTCCGAATGAAGCTTCACGAGCTGGAGCCGTCACCGGGATCCCATCGCCCCCGCAAGCGCGTGGGTCGCGGTCCCGGATCCGGTCACGGCAAGACGTCGACCCGTGGCCAGAAAGGCCAGCGGGCCCGGACCTCGGTCAACGTCCCGAAGGCCTTCGAAGGCGGGCAGACCCGCCTCACGATGCGGATCCCCAAATGGCGGGGTTTCAAGAACAAGTGGAAGAAGACGTTCGCAGTGGTCAACCTGACCCGGTTGAACCGGTTCGAGGAAGGCACCGAGGTGACGCCCGAGCAGTTGCTCGAGACCGGGGTCATCAAGGACGTTGGCGCCGGCATCAAGGTGCTCGGCAGCGGGGATCTGAAGCGCAAGCTGACCATCCATGCCCACCGCTTCTCTGCCGAGGCGAAGAAGAAAATCGAAGCCGCCGGCGGCACCGCCGCGGTGATCGCCGTGCCGCCGCCGATCCGCGAAAAGACGAAGCGCGCCAAGAACCAGCCGAAGCGAGTCATTCCGGCCAAGCCGGAGGAGTCGTCCGAGGACGAGTCCAAGGGCGGAGGCAAGGCGAAGCCCGCAAAGGGTGACAAGTCGGCCAAAGCGCCCAAGGCCGAGAAGTCCGGAAAGACCGAGAAGGGCGAGAAGGGCGAGAAGGGCGAGAAGGGCGAAAAGGCCCAGAAGGCCCCCAGGGTGCCGAAGGCGGAGGCGAGCGAGGAGGACACGAGTTCGGAAAAGCCATCCAGGCCGGAAAAGGGTAAGAAGAGCTAGGCCATGTTAGAGGCGATCGGCAACGCCCTCCGAATCCCGGAACTTCGCCGGAAGATCCTCTTCACGCTGGGCCTCTTCCTGGTCTTCCGGATCTTCGCCCACATTGCGGTCCCCGGCGCCGACAAGGCCGCGCTGGACAAGCTCTTCAACACCAACGCCTTCCTCGGCCTGCTCGACCTGTTCTCCGGCGGTGGCCTGTCGAGCTTCTCCATCATCGCGATGGGTGTCAATCCGTACATCAACGCCTCGATCATCATGCAGCTCATGACGGTCGTCTCCACCCGCATGAAGGAGCTCAGCAAGGAAGGTGAGTTCGGCCGGCGGAAGATCACCCGCTGGACCCGCTGGCTCACCGTCGCCCTCGGCCTGTTGCAAGCCTGGGGCCTGACCCTCGTCTTCAGCCGGCAGGGCGTGCTGAGCAACAGCCTCAGCTGGTTCGGCATCATCGGCATCATGGTCACCCTGACCGCCGGCACCGTGATGCTGATGTGGTTCGGGGAGCTGATCACCGAGTACGGCATCGGCAACGGGATCTCGCTGGTCATCTTCGCCGGCATCGTCGGCCGGATTCCGAACACGATCTATAACCTGCTGACCGGCGGCGGCCAGTCAAACCTGGCGCCGTTGATCCTCTTCGCCGCGCTGGCGATCGTGGTGACCGCGTTCATCATCGAGGTCCAGCAGGCCCAGCGGAAGATCCCCATCCAGTCGGCGCAGCGGGTGGTCGGCCGCAAGGTCTACCAGGGCCGCAGCTCGCACCTTCCCCTCCGGGTGAACCAGGCGGGCGTTATCCCGATCATCTTCGCCATCTCGATCATGTTCTTCCCCGTCATCATCGGCAACTTCCTGGCGACGGCGGCGTCGCCCTGGGGCGATATCTCGCGCGCCCTGCGCACCTACTGGGTGCCCGCCGGCCCCAACGTGCCCACCGACATCCTGTACAACGTCGTGTATTTCATCTTGATCTTCGGGTTCACCTACTTCTATACGGCGGTCACCTTCGACCCGGTGGATACCGCCGACTACCTGAAGAAGCACGCCGCCTTCATCCCGGGGATCCGGCCCGGGGTCGCGACCGCCCAGTACCTCGATCGCACCATGACCCGGATCACCTTTGCGGGTGCCCTCTTCCTCGGCGGGGTCACCGTCCTGATCCCGTTGCTGGCCACCGCGCTCACCCGAATCCCCACGCAAAACATGTACCTCGGAGGCACCGCGATCCTGATCGTGGTGGGCGTCGCCCTCGACACCATGAAACAGATCGAGACGCAGCTGATCATGCGTCAGTACAAGGGGTTCATCAAGTAGCGAGGCTTCCTCGCACCCTGATCCCATGAACCTGATTCTGTTCGGCGCGCCAGGCGCTGGCAAGGGCACCCAGAGTGCCTATCTGATCGAGGAATACCACATCCCCGCCATCGCGACGGGCGATATGTTGCGCGCGCAGCGGCGCGCCGGCACGCCGCTCGGCGATCAGGCGAAGGCCTACATGGATCGCGGCGAGCTGGTGCCCGATGCGGTCATGGTGGACATCATCCGTGACCGCCTGGAGAAACCCGACGCCCGCCAGGGCTTCATCCTTGATGGCTTTCCGCGCAACGTCGCCCAGGCGGAAGCGCTCGACGCCACGCTGACCGAGATCCAGCGGCAGATCGACGCCGTGATCTACCTCCGGGTCAGCCGGCAGGTGCTCCTCGACCGGCTCTCCCACCGCTACAGCTGCCGGACCTGCGACGCCGTCTACAACTTCACGCCGGAGCAGGCGCGCAACCTGCCGCGGTGTTCGATCGATGGCGGCGAGCTGTACCAGCGGACCGACGACAAGCCCGAGATCGTGGCCCACCGGATCGACGTGTTCCTGACCCACACGGCGCCCCTGATCGACTACTACACGGCGCAGGACAAGCTGGAGAACATCGATGGCCAGATGTCGGTGGCCGAGGTGCGTGCCGACATCATGCGGCGACTGGCGGAGCGCCTGAATGGGGTGCGCCGATGATCATCTACAAGTCGCCGGCGGAGATCGACCTGATGCGCGAGGCGGGCGCGATCCTTGCCGAAACGCTCGGCCGGCTGCAGGCGATGGCCCGGCCGGGGGTCACCCTGCTGGACCTCGACCGTGAGGCGGGCCGCTTCATCCGGGAACGGGGATGCATCCCCGGCTTCGTCGGCTACCAGGGCTACCAGAACAGCATCTGCACCTCGGTCAACGACCAGGTGGTGCATGGCATCCCGACCAACCGGAAATTGCGGGAAGGCGATCTGCTGAGCCTGGACGCGGGACTGATCCACCGTGGCTTTTGGGCCGATTCCGGGCTCACTGTGGCCATCGGCAAGGTTTCAGCCGCCGCCCAGCGCCTGCTCGAGGTCACCCGGGAATCGCTCGCCATCGGGATCAGCCAGGCCCAGGCCGGCAACCGCATCGGCGATATCAGCGCGGCAATCCAGCAGCACGTCGAGCAGGCCGGCTTTTCGGTTGTCCGCCAGTTCGTCGGTCACGGCATCGGCCGCGACATGCACGAGGATCCCCAGGTGCCGAACTTCGGGATCGCGGGCCGGGGGCCATTGCTGAAGCCGGGCATGGTGCTGGCGATCGAGCCGATGGTCAACGCCGGGAGTCCGGACGTCGCCCTGCTGGGGGACGGATGGACCGTCGTCACCACCGACCACAGTCTTTCCGCCTATTTCGAACATTCCGTTGCCATCACCACGGACGGTCCACAAGTGCTGACGGTCATGCCGGATGGGATGTCGGCGCAGGCTGGGGCCCCCGCACCCGGTGTTTGAGCGCGACGCAATCGAGCACGAACGTAATGTGGTATGCTTTTCCTTCGTGCGCCGGAAATCCGGCGACATTGGCATGGGCATTTGCTGATGCCGGATGATGTCGTCGGACGGGTGGTAGAGCCGATGCCCAACGCACTCTACCGCGTTGAACTCGAAACCGGCCACAGGATCGTGGCTCACGTGGCACCCGCCGCGCGGCTCCGGTTTCTCCGGGTGATCCCGGGTGACCGTGTCCGCGTCGAGGTGTCACCGCTGGATCCGGGCCGTGGTCGAATCGTCAAGAAGGCAGATTGAAGAATGAAAGTGCGGTCGTCGGTCAAGAAGATATGCGTGAAATGCAAGGT
>DAINCX010000048.1:0-16673 GCA_036732165.1 Candidatus Dormiibacterota bacterium
ATGGCGAGGTGACCAACCTGGCCTCGCGCCTGCAGGGTCAGGCGGCCGCCGGCGAAGTGCTCTTGAGCGAGGAGGCCTATCGCCGGACCCGCGACTGGCTGAGCAGCCAGCGACAGATTCCGCACGAAGAGGCGCTACCCCTGAAGGGCCTCGAGCACCCGGTTACGGCCTTCCGGCTCTACGGTCGCAACGGTTCGCCAGGGTAGGGCACGCCGAGCACCGACAGCTTCGAATTGGCCCCGCCGGTGTCCAGCGCGAGGTTAGACACGAACAGGTTGCGTCCCTTGAAGACCAGGCTGGCCGCGAAGTCCAGGTCGTTGACTCCAACCCCGTCGTAGCGGGCGATCAGCTGGGCGTCGGGGTTCAGCACCTGGATCTCGCCGGTCGGCACTCCGGGTGTCGGATGCTGGGCCGAGTTGGCGCAGACGTAGAGGTTGCCCTTGACGTCGAACATGATTCCGTCGGCGCCGCGCAGGGCCTCCGTCGTGTGCTGCGTGGCGTCGATCACGGTGCCCGAAGCGAACAGCTCCAACGCGCCGGCGCTGCCGTCTTTAAGGACCGGGATGCGGTAGATCTTGTCATCCGAGGTCGTGGCGACGTAAAGGAAATGCTGGTTACGGTCGAAGGCGACCCCGTTCGCGCCAAAGGGCGGGCTTCCGCCTGGCTGGGGCATCAGGCGTGGGTCCTGCGTCCAGACACTGGTCGAGCCGTCGGGCGTGACCTTGTAGATGGCGCCCTGGAAGGAGTCGGAGACATAGAGGTTGCGATGCCGATCCTGCGCCAGGCCGTTGGGGGCCTGGAAGCCGGTGGCGACGACTGTCACTGCATGGGTTTTGACGTTGACCCGGAGCAGCCGGCCGTTGGTCGGCGCGCCATTGGCGAAGTCGAGCACGTACAGCCCCTGGCTCGGCTCGAACAGCTCGCCGAGCAACGAGGCGATGCCGGCCTTCCCGGCCGGGACCGGGATGACGTCGACCAGCTGGCCATTGCGATTTTCGACACAGATATTGGCCACCGGTGCAAAGGCGAAGGACGAGGCATACAGGTTGCCGTTCGGATCGACGGCGATGCCTTCCGGCATGTGGCAGACAGCCGCCAGGTTCGGTCCGAAATTCGTCACCACGCCGGTCTCGTTCGGCCCGGCGGATGCGGCCTGCGGAACCAGCAACGCGGTCAGCGCGGCAAACGACATCAGCAGACGGCGCATGACGATCCCTCCCATCAATTCAGGCGCTGATCCGTGAGCTCATTGTAGGCACCAGATCAGGCTCGGGAAACGCCAGCCGGCCGCGGGATCCAGTCGACTCGGCGGACCGCGGGCACCGCGCCGAGGATCGCGGTTTCGACTCGTCGCCCGGCGGCCTCGGCGTCCGCGAGGGTCGTTTCGGCCGACAGCGCCGCTTCCACCTCGATCACCAGGGAGCGACCCATCCACCGGCCGCGGACGGCGACCTGGCTGATGCCGTCAACCCCCGCGGCGGCCGCACGCGCCGCTTCCATCTCGGCCGGATCCACGCCGTCCATCAGGTGATGCAGGATCTCGCGGGTCACCGTATACCCGACATGAATGATGAAGAGCGTCACCGCGAACCCGGCGATCGGGTCGCCCCAGCGGTGCCCGGTCGCCACGATCGCAAGCCCGACGAGCGCCCCTAGCGAGGAGAGGGCGTCGAGCCAGGAGTGCTTGGCATCGGCTTCGAGCGTGGCCGACTGGATGCGGCGACCGACGTGCGCCTTGTAGCGCGCCACCGCCTGGTTGCCGATGATTCCGAGGACCGCGCCGGCCATGCCGATGGCCAGGTGGTCGGTTGGCCCGTTTCGCACGAACTTGAGGTAACTCTCGAAGCCGGCGAAGGCCGCGCTGAGCCAGATGACAAGGGCAACGCCGAGCCCGGCGAGGTCCTCGGCGCGCTCGTAGCCGTACGGGTAGGCGGCGGTCGGCCCTCGCTTGGAGATGCGGAAGCCGAGGAAGACGACTGCGGACGTCGAGACATCGGACAGATTATGGAGGGCATCACCCAACAGGGCCACGGACCCGGTGAAGACCGCAAGAACCAGCTCGAGTCCGCCGGTGAGGGCAAGCCCAACGGCGGACACGCCGACGGCTCGGTTGGCCTCGCGGCGGTGGCCTTCCTCATCGTGGCGCGGCTGGGTCATCGGCCTTGCACGAAGGCAGTGTATCGGCCAGCTTCGGGCTGGGAGCCCCGGCCGGACAGGCGTCAGCCGCCCGCGCCGTCATGCCGCCCTAACGGATCGGCTTGATGCGTCCCAAGGGGATGACACGCGTCGTTTTCTTCTCGTAGGCGCCGTAGTTCGGCATCGCGGTGGTGACTCTCTTCCAGAGCGCGTCCCGTGCGGTCGGGTCCGAGACCCACTCGACGCGTCCTTTGCTCACCGTGTCGCCATCCTGCACCGTGACCTCGGGGTTGGCCAGCATGTTGAGCCACCACTGCGGGTCGTAATCCGCCCCACCCATCGAGCCGATGACGACATAGTCGTCGCCGTCACGCAATGTGCCCAGCGGGACCGTGTACGGCTTGCCTGATTTGCGTCCCTTGACCGTAACCAGGATGGCAGTTGACGACCCCATCTTCCGGCCGATGCCGCGCTTGTAGAGGAAGCCATGGAGGCGGACGCCCCGCACCATCGCCCACTGCATGGCGGGATTCGGGCGCTTCGCCGGTGGGCTGAGCGAGGGATTCGGCTGACTCATCGCCCGACTCTATCACCTATTGATCGAGATTTCGGCCGCGCAACCCGTATCATCCGGTCGAGATGGCCAGGCACATCCTTCTTGTCGAGGATGACCGGCCGTTACGGGAGGCGGTCGCCAGCGCGCTCAAGGCCGCCGACTTCGCTGTCACCGAGGCGCGCGATGGCGTAGCCGCGATCCAGGCCCTGCAGTCGGCGCCCCCGGCTGACGTGGTGCTCCTCGACATCGGCCTGCCGTTTGTCGACGGCTGGCGCGTGCTCGCCGAGATGCAGCATGGCCGGCAGCCGCCGGTGATCATGATCACCGCCCGCGGCGACGAGCAGGACAAGGTCCGCGCGCTCGACATGGGCGCCGACGATTACCTGGCCAAACCGTTCGGCACCGAGGAGCTGCTCGCGCGCATCCGCGCCGTGCTTCGGCGGGCACAGCCGCCCCAGCATCCACCCGGCGTTGTCCGGGCCGGCGAGATGCTGGTGGACCTAGGAGCCCGATCAGTCACCCGCAATGGGCATGAAGTCCGTCTCTCGCCGACGGAGTACTTGCTTCTTGCGGAGCTGGCCCGGCACGCCCACGAGGTGATGGACTTTCGTACGCTGCTGCAGCGCGTCTGGGGTCCGACCTACGCCGATGAACGGCATTACCTCCGGGTCTTCATCCAGCGCCTGCGGATCAAGCTCGAGCGGGACCCGGCCCATCCGGAAGTGATCCTGACGATCCCCGGGCGCGGTTACCGCTTCGGCGCCGCGGTCGAGCGGGAGGGCGATGCCGCGGGCTGACCGGCAGCCCTGGGCCCGCGCGTCGGGACCACTACGACCGGCAGGTCCGACAAACGCACGACTCGGGGACTCACGGAGCTGGAAAGCAATGCTCCAACCCAGGATCGGCCTGACGAACCCAGCACGATGGTCCCGGCCCGATGGCGGTGCGCCGCGTCGACAATCTCCTCCGCGACCTGTCCCGACCGAGCTGTCCGCATGACGCCCGTGGCGTGAAGTCCGACACGCTGGAACTCGAAGATGGTGCGGTTGATGAGCTCGGCGATTTCCCCCGACGGCCGGCGATCCCAGACGAGCCCACGCGTGTACTCGCGCTCGCGAACCGAAAGGACCACGACCTCCGCCCGCAGCGTTAACGCCATACGGACCGCCGCGGCGATGACGCCGCGCGACTGCGGGACGGCTTCGACGGCGACCAGGATGGTCCAGTCCATGATGTCCACGGTATGGTCGCGAGCGTCAACAGTGCATAAACGACTCGGCCGCGAGGGTCACGTTATTTATGGGTCGTTGACCGACCTCGCCCTAGTCTGACGTCATGGCACTGGACATCTGGATGGTGGGGCTCACGCTGCTGCTCACCGTGGTCAGCGTCCTCTATGTCGCGATCCTGAAGAAGCTTCCCTAAATGGCGGGCTACATCCTCGCCTGCTGAGTAACGACGGGAGCAGGCCGCAGCCCTACAATGCCGAGAACTCGGCAGGCAGCAACCTCGCCCCTCGAACAGGGCGCTAATCGATCGCCTGAAGAAGTCGGTCGCGGCCATCCGGAAAGCGAACAATCTTCCTGCGAACGCGCCGGTGCCGGTCGACCTGGTGACCCCAGACTTCAGTGGCTTCGACCCCGACATCACCGAGGCGGCCGCCCTTATCCAGGTGAATCGGGTGGCCGCGGCTCGGGGCTTGGACCCGGCCAGGGTCAAAACGCTGGTCGAGCAGCAGGTGCAGGGCCGCGTGCTACTCGTGTTCGGCGAGCCGCACGCCAACGTGCTCCTGCTTAACATGGCTCTCGATGGAGGTTCCGCCGGCTAGGACGCGGGGCCACCTCAAGGTCTACCTTGCCTCCACCGCGGGTGCGGGCAAGACCTTCGCGATGCTCCGGGAAGGACGCGAGCGGCGCCAGCGCGGCGAAGACGTCGTGGTTGCCTACGTCGAGACCTACGGCCGGCCGCGCACCGACGAGCTCGTGGCCGGCTTCGAGGTCATCCCCCGCCAAAAGGTGGCGTACCGCGGCACCGTGCTGGAGGAGATGGATCTCGCGGCGGTGCTTACGCGCCACCCGAAAGTGGCGCTCGTGGATGAGCTCGCTCACACGAACACCCCAGGCCTGAATCACGAGAAGCGCTGGCAGGATGTCGAGGACCTGCGTGACGCCGGGATCGATGTGATTTCCACGCTTAATGTGCAGCACGTCGAGTCCTACAACGACGTCGTCGAGCGGATCACGGGCATCGTCGTCCGGGAGACGATCCCGGATCGGGTCCTGGATACCGCCGACGAGATGCAGTTCATCGATATCTCGCCCGAGGCCCTGCGCAAGCGGATGCGTCACGGCAATATTTACAAGGCGGACCAAATTGACACCGCGCTGGCGAACTTCTTTCGGCCCGGGAACCTCGCCGCGCTCCGCGAGATCGGCCTGCGACTGGTGGCTCAGTCGATGGCGGCATCCCGCCAGGTACTGGCCGAGGGCGAGGACGTGCTGGTCGCCATCTCCGGGGCCGCGAACTCCGAGGCGCTGATTCGCCGTGGGGTGCGCCTCGCCCGGCGCCGTGGCGGACTCTGTATGGTCGTCACCGTCGTCGGGGCCGGCCGCGTGGACACCAGCCACGATCGCGAGCTGGCCCGGCAGCTGGGCTGCTCCTTCAGCGCGCTCGGTGGTGACCGCGTGGCCCAGGCCGTCATCGCGGCCACCCAGCAGGCAAACATCCGTCACGTCTTTATCGGTGCGAGCGCCTCGAGGGGAGGGCGCGCCCGCTACCAGAAGACCCTGGCGGACGAGCTGATCGACGCCCTTCCCGATGTCGACCTGCACGTGATCGGCCGGACGCCGGATGACGCCCCGCGGCCGGCGCTGCCCGAGCGGCCGTCGCCCGACGCGCTGCTCGGCTCGGAGCCGCAGGCGGGCCATCGCGATGCCGGCGTCCGCGTCTACCTCGGGTACGCCCAGGGTGTCGGGACGACGTCGGTGATGCTGGATGAGGCCCGGCGGCGCCACGCACGTGGCACTGACGTCGTGGTTGCCGCCCTTAATGGAAACGCGTCCGGCATGCGGGGCGACCTCGAGCTGCTGGGTGGGCCGGAGGGGCCGGCCGCCCACAATCGCCTCGATACGGAGGCGCTGCTGGTGCGCAACCCGGAGGTCGCGGTCATCGACGAGCTCAACGGCCTGGACATTGGTGATCGGCCACGCGCCGAGTCGATCGGTCGAATCGTGCGGGCGGGGATCACGGTGCTCGGGACAGTGCACCTCCTCGACCTGGTGAGCGTCCGCGAGTCGTTCAAGCCGCTCCTGCAGGTGCAAGCCCGCGTCCCACTCGGCGAGGACGTGCTGGCCCAGGTCGACGAACTCGAGCTCGTGGACCTCACGCCAGAGGTGCTGCTGGAGCGGCTTCGACGCGGCGAGATCATGCCCCCTCCCCAGGCCGCTCGTGCCTTGCAGGCCGAGTTCCGGGTGCCGGTGCTGCGTTCGCTACGGGAGATGTCCTTTCGCATGATCGCCGAGCACACCGACCAGCGGCTGCTGCGCTACATGCACGAACGCCATATCGATGTCCCCTGGGAGGCGCGCCCGCGGGTGGTCGCCGTCATACCGCCACGTGCGGGCATGGAGACACGCATTCAGAACGTCGCGGCGCACGCCGCGCGTCACGATGCGCAGCTCACCGTGATCAGCGTCCGGCCCCCTAAGCTCACCGAGGCGCAGCGCCGCACGCTCGGCGAGTACGCGGCCCTCGTCCACCAGCGCGGCGGCGAGTTCGTCAGTCTCTACGGGCGCGACATCGCGCGGTCAATTGCCAAATACGTCCGCGAGGGACTGACCACCGAGCTCGTCCTCGGCCGCCGTCGTAAACCGTGGCGCCCCTGGGACACGACCGCCCGCCTAATTCGCCTGCTGACGGACGTCGACGTCCACATCCTTCGGCGGTCGGGCCCCTGAGGGGGACTCGGCCTCCGGCAGCGTAAACCGAAAGCTCGCGCCGCCCTCCGGGCGGTCCTCGAGCGCGATGCTCCCAGCATGCGCCTCCACCAGTCCTTTCGTGATCGCCAGGCCGAGCCCCGTCCCGCCGCCCTGGGCGTCCTTCCCGCCCTTCGCGAAGCGGGTAAACAGCCGGTCCCGCAGCTCGGGCGGGATCCCCGGCCCGGCGTCGACGACCCGGATGGTCACGAACTCATGGTCAGCCGCCTCAACCTGAATAACGATGGCCGTGCCGGGGGGCGCCGCGTGATCGGCATTGGCGAGCAGGTTGTCGAAGATCTCTCCGAGACGGTTCCAGTCGGCCAGGACGCTGACCCGGGCTTTGCTCTCGTCCCAATGAATGGGCCGCTCGGGAGAAGAGTTTTTCATTCGTTCGGCGGCGGCGGTGATCGCATCGTGGACCTGGACAGGCTCGAGCGTGAGCTGCAAGGCCCCACCCTCGATGCGCGCCATATCGAGCATGTCGGTCACGAGACGATTCAGCCGTCGCGCTTCCGTCGTGATCGCTTCCAGGCGGTTGCGGACCGAGGCGTTCATCTGCTGCGTCCGGAGCATGTTGGTGCTGTCGGTGAGGATGGTGCCGATCGGCGTGCGCAGGTCGTGGGACACGTTGGCGAGCAGGTCGCGTCGGTCGCGGTCGAGCTGCTGCAGGACCTGGACCTGCTGCTCGGCACGCGACAGCCGGATCGCCGACTGAGCCGCCTCTGCCTGCTCGCGGTTGAGCCGGGTCAGCTCAGCGTTGACTTGCTGAAGCTGGCGCGCGAGATTCTGAGACTGGAGGAAGGCGTGTCGACGATTGGACGTCAGCGTGCCGACCACCCCGGCGGTTCCAAAGAATACCGCCAGGTTGACCAGGTCGGACCCGTCGATCCTCAGCGTGTGCAGAGGCGGAACAAAAAAGTAATCGACAAGCACGAAGCTGACGGCCGCTGCCAGCAGAGCCGGAAGGAGGCCACGGAGCACCGCGATCACGGCCACCAGGCCGATGTACAGGAACACGTAGTCGCGTTGCTGCCCGGCTCCAACCAGCTGCAGGATGGCGGTCATGGCGGCGGGCCCGAGCAGCGCCGCGGCGTACCCGGCGAGCTCCCTCCACTGGCTGCCGGCCGGGGCGCTCATACGCCCGAATCGTACTGCGCCCGTCGCGCAAATCCTGTTTATGCGTTGTTGATGGCCGGGCGGCCATGCTCGGACGGGAAACCATGGCTCAAGATTCGGGCATTGCACCGAGCGAGCTTCGGCGCGACGTCAGCGTCTGGGGCTCGTACATGTGGGGGTACGCGGACGTCGGCGCCGATATCTATACGGCGCTTGGCATCGTGGCGCTGGCGGCGCTCGGCTTTACGCCACTGGCCTTTCTGTTCGCCGGGCTGGTCTATGCGCTGGTCGGGCTTGGCTACGCCGAGCTGGCCTCGGCCTACCCGGTGGCCGGCGGCGGCCAGTATTACACGCTCCGCGGCATCGGCGACCTGGCCGGCTTCATCGCCGGGGCGGCGCTCCTGCTCGACTACACGATCGATATCTCCCTGTTCATGGTCGTCTCGTTTGGCTATTTCAATTTCTTTTTGCCCTATCTGACCTTCGGCCATCACATCGGTGACTACACGATCAGCCTGGGGCCGATCCACCTGGCCTGGCTCTGGCTGGTTGAGACGCTGGCTGGCATCGTGGTGCTGATCTGGCTCAACGTGCGCGGGATCCGGCTCTCGTCCGCATTCAACGAAATCCTCGGGGTCATCGCCATCCTCGGGCAGTCGATCATCGTGGTGGCGGGGTTTGTCCTCGTCTGGCAGCCGAGCCTGGTGGCGCAGCAGTTCATGACCAACCGGCCAACGCTGGGGCAGTTCGCCTTCGGGTCGTCGCTGGCGATAATCTCGTTCGTCGGGTTGGAGTCGATCTCGCAGGTCGCCCAGGAGACACGCCGTCCGGCCACGATTATTCCGAGGACGTCGATCGGCCTGATCCTGTCGGTGCTGATCTTCGCCATGGCGTTCGCCGTCCTCGCCATGGGGATGATCCCGGCCCAGGGCTTTCGCGGACACGAGGGCGACCCGGTGGCGTTGATCGCGGGGCATATCCCGGTGATTGGCATCGTGGCGGCGCCGGTGACCGCGCTGATCGGCGGGTTGATCGTCTTCATCTCGGCGAACTCCGGCGTGGTCAGCGCCTCGCGGCTGACCTACTCGATGAGCCAGTTCCAGCTGCTGCCCCAGTGGTTCAATAAAGTCCACCCGACCCGGCATACGCCGATGCGGACGATCATTGTGTTCAGCGGCGTGGCCATCGTGCAGACCCTGTTCGCGTTCTTTACGCCGGGAAAGCCGGGGAGCAACGCGGCCATCGATTTACTGACGAACTTGTATGCGTTCGGGGCGACCAGCGGCTATCTGCTGGTCTTCACCGCGCTGATCGTGCTTCGCTTCCGCGACCCGTTCACGCCCCGGCCCTACAAGATGCCGTTCAACGTGCCGATCAAATTTGGCGATCGTACGGTGGAGTTCCCGCTGCTCGGCATCGTCGGGATGCTGGGCGTGTCGACAATTCTGTTTGAAGTCATCTTGACCCACGACGTGGGCCGGATCGCCGGGCCGGGGTGGATCATCCTGGCGGTCCTGCTCTACCTGTTGCACCGGCGCAAGCGGCGGCTCCCGCTGGTGGGCAACATCCCGCGGGACTGGGAGGCAACGCAGAAGCGCGTCCTGCTCGACGCCGAAGAGTTCGAATCGCTCGAGGAATATGAGGCGGCGCTCGCGGCCCGCGGGCCGAAAAACTAACCGTTGGTCTCGTGCCGATCAGCCCGAGAGCTTTTTGAGCTTGATCAAGCGGCCGCCGATCAGCCACTCCGTGATATAGATGTTCCCCTCGCGGTCAAGGGCCAGGCTGTGTGGGCTGTTCAGCTTGCCGGGCTGCAGCGAGCTGACCCGCTGTGAGACGCCCGCCGCGTTGAGCTCGTTGGGCCAGCCTTCGCGGGATGGGGCCTCGGCATCTTCGGCCAGGTAGCCGACCAGCCGGTCGGCGGCATCCAGGACTGTGAGGCGTGGGGGCCGGAACTCCAGCACCAGGAGGCGATCCCCGTAGGCGGCCAACCATGTGGGTCGTGACAGCACGTCGGCGCCGACGACGCGCTGGAAGCGGCCTTCCAGGTCGTAGACCTGGATGCGTGCGTTGTTGCGGTCCGCGATGTAGAGCTCGGGCGTCCCCCGCCGTCGATCGATGTAGACGGCGTGCGGCCCCTTGAACCGTCCCGCGCCTTCCTCGCCCGAAAGGCTGCGTACATAGCGGCCGCCGGCGTCAAAACGATGGACGTAGCTTTCGCCGTAGCCGTCCGCGACCCAGATGTCGCCATTGCCGCCGATCCGCGTCTCATTGACCGCGACGCAGGTCGGCCGGTACTCACCCTGCTGATAGACGGCCAGCTCGGGCTTCGGGAGACGGGTCAGGATCCGGCCGCTCAGAGCCAGCTTGACGACCGCTGAGCCCTCGCTGGTGGCGGGCGGCTCGTAGCCCGAGGCCGCGGTCTGTTTCATGGCCGCATCCGCGATCCAGAGATAGGCGGCGTCGCCCTCCCGGACCGTTGTGATCCCGTGCGCGTCGTGGATCTCAGCGTCCACTGACCGTCGAAGTGAGCCATCCGCCTCGAACAGCAGCAGCGTCGGCTCTGACGGGTGAGACGTCGCGATCTCGCCGCTGGGCAGCACGGCAATGCCGTGATGCGGCCAGGCTGCCGCGGCGGTGCCATTTTTCTTTGGCAGCCGGGCCCAGTCGTCGATCCATTCGTATTGCAAGTCGCCCGTGCCGACCGTCACGGGCGCCACGTCACGCATGGGCGCCCACCAGGGTGACGGCGGCTGCGACCAGCGCGGCATTGTTCGGGGCGCGGGATCCGTCCGGCATCACCAGCGTGTCCTCCAGTCCGATCCGGAGATCATACCCACGGGCAATGGCGTCCTGAAGGACAGGCCAGGCGGCGGGACCGGTCCCGTGCTGCACGATCGGGCGGTGGATGCCGCTCCCCTCGAGCACCCGGCCGATCGCCGCGGCGGCCCCGACCGGGTCGGCAATCCCCGAATCCTCGACTTCGATCAGAATCCGCAGGCAGCGATCGACGAAGGCGCTGGTGGCGAAGACGCGCGCATCCGCGACCGATCGCAGACCGGCTTCGATCCCGATGCCTTTGCGCAGCAGGAGCTGGCAGAGCTGATCCGTCCCATCTTCGGAAAAGTTGACCGAGCAGAAATCCGGGATGCGTGTCCACGCGTCGATCTGAGCGAAGCGCTTATCGGCGTCCTTGACGATCCACAGACCGGTCGTCAGGCCGATCGGCAAGCCTGGGCAGCTGGCGCGGACGGCGTTGATCGTGTCGGCGCAGTGTTCTGCCTCGAGCGTCTCGCGTCCAAACCGATCGCGAGCGTGCACGTGAACAGCGCCGGCCCCGGCCGATTGGGCCGCCGCCGCGTCGCTCGCCAGCGAGGCGGGGGAGAGGGGAATGGCCTCGTGCTCGCTGCGGAGGCGAGAGCCATTGAGCGCCGCCTTGATCAGCACCTACGGAATTTTAGGACGATATAGGACGATAGAGATCATGAAGACGGCCGAAAAGAGCCAGCTGACGCCGGAGCTGGTCGCGAAATTTCCCCGCCCGGGGATGGCGATCCCGGGCAAGATCCGGTTCTCGCCCGATGCCAAATTTCTTAGCTATCTCTTTAGTTCGCGAGGAGACCTGGCTCGCGAGCTGTGGCGCCTGGACCTCGCCAGCGGCCAGAAGGCGCACTGGCTCTCGCCGCCGGGCGAAGCCGTCACCGAAGCCAATATCTCCCGTGAGGAAGTCCTTCGTCGCGAGCGTTTGCGACTACGCGAGACCGGGATCACGGACTACATCTGGGCGGAGAAGGCCAACGTCATGCTGGTGCCACTGCGCGGCGATCTGTACCGCTGGAAGGATGGGTCCACCGAAAAAATGGCTGGTGGCGGGATCATCGACCCGCAAATTACTGGTGACGGTACCCGGGTGTTCTTCGTGCGCGACGGCGAGGTCTGGTGCGTCGACGACGGTGGCGAGCGAAAACTGACGACCGCGTCGTCCCCCGGGGTGACCAACGGGCTGGCGGAGTTCGTGGCCCAGGAGGAGCTCGATCGGGCCGAGGGCTACTGGCCGTCCCCCGATGGGGATCGCCTCGCCTTCGAGCAGATCGACGAGCGGCACATCCCGATCTATCCGATTGTCCACCAGGGCAAGCCGGTGCTCGAGATCGAAGAGCATCGATATCCGTTTGCAGGCATGGCCAACGCCCGCGTCAAGCTCGGTGTTGTCTCGGCCGACGGCGGGCGCGCGACGTTCATGGATCTCGGGATCGAGGACGGCTACATCGCCCGCGTGCACTGGCATCCGGACGGCCGCCTGCTCGTGCAATGGCTCTCCCGCGACTGGCACCAGCTGGAGCTCCTCGCCTACGACGTGGCCAGCGGCGCCGGTAAAGGCATCCTGGTCGACGATGCTCATCCCTGGGTGAACCTGCACGATGATCTACGGTTTATCGAGGCCACCGGGGAGTTCACCTGGTCATCCGAGCGCAGCGGCTTCCGGCATATTTATTTATATCGTTCTGACGGCACGCTGATTCGCCAGCTGACCAGCGGCGAGGGGGTCGTCGACGGGACGGTCGCGCTCGACCAGCAGCGAAGGAATTTATATTTTCTCGCCTGGCAGGACTCGCCGGTGGAGCGGCAACTGTTCCGGGTGTCGCTCGATGGCGGCGAACCCGAGCGGCTGACGCCGGAGTCCGGCATGCACAGCGCCGTCATCGCGCCCGACTTCCAGACCTTCGTTGACCTGGCCGACGACCGCAACAGCCCACCGCGGGTAACGGTTCGCGAGATCAGCGGCGCGGTTCGGCACACGCTCCATAAGCCGGCCGAGGTCACCCTGGATCTCGTCCCGCCGGACCTGCATAAATTTCGAACGTCCGATGGTGCCGAGTTGAACGCCATGGTCTATCGCCCGGGACGATCCGGCAAGGCGCCGGTGATCGTCTCCGTCTACGGCGGGCCCCATGCCCAGATGGTGACCGACAGCTGGTCGCAGACGGTCGATCTCCGGGCGCAGATGCTGGCCGAGCGGGGCTTCGTTGTGCTCAAGGTGGACAACCGCGGGTCGGCCCGTCGTGGCCTGGACTTCGAGGCGCCAATCGCGCACCGTATGGGGGGCATCGAAGTCCGCGACCAGGTCGAGGGGGTGCGCTGGCTCGAGACCCTCGGGTTTGCTGATCTCTCGCGGGTCGGGATCTATGGCTGGAGCTACGGTGGCTACATGACCCTGATGTCCATGCTGCGAGCGCCTGAACTATTCAAGGTCGGCATCGCCGGCGCGCCGGTGACCGACCTGGCCGGCTACGACACCGCCTACACGGAAAAATTTATGGGCACGCCCGCCGGGAATCCAGACGGCTATCAAGACTCGTCCGCCCTCACGCACGTCGACCAGCTGCAGGGCAAACTGTTGGTGATCCACGGGATGATCGACGAGAATGTGCACTTCCGCCACACGGCACGCCTGATGCAGGCCTTGATCGATGCCGGGAAGCCTTTCGACACGTTGCTGTATCCCAACGAGCGCCACATGCCGCGCTCGGAACGCGACCGGACCGACATGGAGCGCCGCATCCTCGAATACTTCGAGCAAAATCTGTGAAGATCCTGTTCGTCGCCGGCTTCGGGCCGATTACGGCAGATGTCACCAGTTCGCGCCGGCTGTACCAGGACGCGCTCGGTCTCGCGTTCGAGGAAGAAGAAGGCCAGTACCTGCACACGGATAAAATCCCTGGCGTCAAGGCCTTTGCGATCTGGCCGCTGACCCAGGCGGCCGAGTCCTGCTTCGGTCGTCCCGATTGGCCGGCGGAGATTCCCGTGCCGCAGGCCTGGCTGGAGTTCGACGTCGACGACGTCGCGGGCGCCACGGGCGAATTGGAGAACCGCGGCTACCGCGTGCTGGTCAAGGCGCGGACCGAGCCCTGGGGCCAGGTCGTGACCCGCGTCCTGAGCCCGGAAGGCCTGCTCGTCGGCGTGACCATGACGCCCTGGATGCGGGAACCTGGCTGAGCCCGTCCCGGCAGCGCCCAGCCCGGCTGAGCCCAGCCAGGCGGCCCCCAGGATCCGGGCGGTCATCTTCGATTTCGATGGGCTGATCGTCGACACGGAGGAGCCAATCTTCCGCGTCTGGCAGCGGATCTATCAAGAGCACGGCCAGGAGCTGCCGCTCGAACAATGGCTGAAAATCATCGGCGGCAACTCGGCGGCTTTTGATCCCCGGCGGGATCTCGGCGAGCGCACGAGCGAAGAGATCAACAAGCGAGACCTGGACGCGCTGGTGCGGCTGTACTACCGCGAGGCGACGGCGATGCAGGATTTGTTGCCGGGAGTCCGGCGCTACCTGGACGAGGCGCGGCGGCTGGGCCTCAAGACGGCGATCGCCTCGAGCTCAGGACGCCAGTGGATCGACGAGCACCTCGAGCGCATGGGGATTGCCGAGCGATTCGATGCCATTGTCTGTCGGGATGACGTCACCGCGATCAAGCCCGATCCAGAGCTCTACCTGACGGCGGTCCACCGGCTTGGGGTGCAGGTCCCTGAGGCGATCGCCCTTGAAGACTCAACCAATGGCATCCGCGCGGCCAAGGCCGCTGGACTGCTCTGCATCGCCGTGCCGAACACAATGACCAGCTCGATGGACCTGAGCCAGGCCGATTTACGACTTGGTTCACTTGATGAGATGCCGCTCGAAGAGCTGGTTAAGACTATTCGTCGCTAGAGCCCGGCGCAATCGCCGCGACCAGGGCCAGGTCGCTCGGCCGGACAGACTTCGGATTGAACTTGCGAACGTTCGCCGCCATCTTCGTCAGCGCCTCGGCCATCGTCATGGGTGGCGCCGCGTCAGACTTTCGTGTTGGCGTGAAACGCACCGGGTTGATCCGCGCAACGACGACGGCTCGAAGATAGGGACTCTTCATGCCCAGCTCCTGCATGGTCTTCACGTGCTGAGCCACCCGGTCATCGATATCCATCAGGCGTACCGCCCATTGATCGCGCTGCCGCAGCGCTGCCGGAACGGTGCTGTCCAGAAAGCGATCGACTTTCCTGAGCACTGGCTGATAGGACGAGCCCGCAAATCGCGTGCGCTGCGCGTAAACACAACCCAAAGTCAAGAACAGCGGCGCATCGAACGTCACGGCGTGGTCAATCTCTTTGGTGCGCGGCTGCTCTTTCGCGAGTTGCCGTGCCATCCGGATGACCTCCATGCTTCGATCGCGGAGGTTGTGCGCCTTCTCCGTGTTCAGCGCCAAAATTCGAAATGCCAGCTGGTCGTCGGGCACCAGCAGGACCGTTACCGCGCGCATACCGAGCCGGCGGGCGGCTTCCAACCGGTGCCGCCCGTTGGGTGACCAGAAGCCGTCGGGTGCCGCGACGGCAATCACCGGGTCAAGAAAGAGCCCGGCCGCCCCGATGGCCGCGGCGAGGCGATCGGCATGGGTCTTGGAGAGATCCCGCTGGAACGGCGTCGGCACGACGCGCTTCAGTGGCAGCGAGGCAAAGACAAGCGGCTGCCCCGCAAATGGGTCCCGATACGCGCCGAGGACCGTGCCAGCCTGCTGCTCGACGCGCGCGACCAGCGTCGCGATCAACTCGTCACTGATGTCCAGGCGACTGTCTTTTGGTTCCGGGCCTCGCGCCTCGGCCGGCTTGCGCGAGCGCCGAGCCTGGGCCGGCTTGGGCGTGTGCCGAGCCGCCGGCGCGCTTTTCTTTTTGGCAGGCATCTGGTCAAGAGTACCGGAGCATACTGAGCGACGAGGAGCCCATGAGCCTGCCCGGCAAGGAGCCAACAGCCTGAGCGGCAAGGAGCAATGAGCCTGTGAAGCGCTGGACCAACCTGGCGCTGTTCGTATTGCTCGGCTCGGCGTTTACGACGGGCTGGGTGGCGTTCTTCTACGGCACGGCGCCGTCGCGCTGGTCATTGATCATTCATGCGTCCAGCGGCTTTGCCATCGTGGCGCTGACCCCGTGGAAGTCCGTGATCGCGGCGCACGGCATCAAGCGCCGTCGCCCCGGCTGGACCATGTCCCTAGTGTTCACGTTGCTCGTGCTGGTGTCTGTCCTGGCCGGCCTGCTGCATTCGAGCGGCCTGCTGCGTCAGGTGGGCTGGATCAGTGCCATGGAAGTCCACGTTGGCGCGGCGTTAATCGCGTTGCCACTTGCTGTTTGGCACGTGATCGCCCGGCGGATTCCCCTGCGTGGGACAGATCTCTCGAGACGCAGCCTTTTGCGAGGCGGGGTGCTGCTCGGGGCCGCCGGCCTCGGCTACGCCGCGACGGAAATTCTTGCACGCGTGACCAACCTGCCGGGGGCCCAACGGCGATTTACCGGGTCATACGAACTTGGCTCGCTGCAGCCAGAGCAACTGCCAGTTACCCAATGGATGTTCGACCCGGTGAAGATAACTAACGTGTCGTCCTGGCGCCTGGCGATCGACACGGGCGCTGCCACCAGGTATTGGACGTATGACCAGCTGCTCGCGTTCAACGACCAGATACGGGCCACGCTCGATTGCACCGGCGGCTTTTACTCTGAACAGATATGGTCCGGTGTCTGGCTGCACCGGCTGCTGCCGGCGACGCCCGAAGCCTTGAGCCTCCTGGTCCGCTCGTCGACCGGCTACACCCGACGATTCCCAATTGATGAAGCTCCCAGGCTGCTCGTGGCTACCCGATTAGGTGGGGTGCCGCTCGACCCCGGCCATGGATTTCCGGTCCGGCTGGTTGCCCCCAACCGGCGCGGCTTCTGGTGGGTCAAATGGGTGGTGACCATCAGTGCGGAGCAGTTCCCGTCGTGGTGGCAGGTGCCATTCCCCACGCAATAGTCGCCAGACTTGCGCGCGCTGACCCCGCATTGCCGTGCGACTTGCGCGCGCCGACCCCCGCACAGCCGTGCGACTTGCGCGC